>NZ_JBWJPB010000005.1:0-256192 GCF_056393175.1 Stenotrophomonas sp. Steno-Z1
TCTTTGTGCGTCTTCCCGGCGTCGATCGTGTTCCTGTCTCGGCACAGTCCCGGCGTCGCTTCAGCGTGTCCCTGCCTCGGTAGAGCCGAGCCATGCTCGGCTGCTTTCACGACACCGGTGCACGATCCCCACCGCTACGGTGCCGAGCATGGCTCGGCACTACCGGGCCGAAGGGAATGCGTTCACCTGAGGTGCGACGCATGGCGCGCTCCGCTCCCGGTGTCGGTTCCGCGTATCCCTGCCTCGGTAGAGCCGAGCCATGCTCGGCTGCTTTCCCGACACCTGTGCATGATCCCCAACGCTGCGGTGCCGAGCATGGCTCGGCGCTACCTGACTGCGGGGAATCGGCTCACCTGAGTTTCGCCACGCTCCCGGCGTCGGTTCCGCGTGTTCCCGCCTCGGTAGAGCCGAGCCATGCTCGGCTGCTTTCCCCACACCTGTGCATGATCCCCACCGCTGCGGTGCCGAGCATGGCTCGGCACTACCGCACTGCGGGGAATCGGCTCACCTGAGGTTCGCCGCGCTCCTGGCGTCGGTTCCGCGTATTCCCGCCTCGGTAGAGCCGAGCCATGCTCGGCTGCTGTCCCGACACCTCTGCATGATCCCCACCGCTGCGGTGCCGAGCATGGCTCGGCACTACCCCGATCGCGGGAAATGAACTCACCTGGGCTGCCGAGCATGGCTCGGCACTACCCGATCGCGGGAAATGAACTCACCTGGGTTGCCGAGCATGGCTCGGCACTACCCGATCGCGAGGAATGAACTCACCTGAGCTGCCGAGCATGGCTCGGCACTACCCGATCGCGAGGAATGAACCCACCTGGGCTGCCGAGCATGGCTCGGGACTACCCGGCACGGTCGTTTCACACTCCGCCCCCGATCCTGCCTGCGACCGCGTCGACGCATGGGCCTCTCCGGCGATCGATCAGGATGCGACGCTGCCAAGGCATGCAGTTCGGCCCGGACCCGCATCCTCATCCCGAGAAGGCCTTTGCTGCACGCACGCAGAAAAACGGCGCCCTTGCGGGCGCCGTTCGTCTGTCAGCCGTGCAGCAATGACCTGCCGCACTTCCGATGCCGCAGTGTCAGGCCGGCACGGCCTGCGCCTGGCGCAGCCGCGCGCCCGGTGGCGCCTGCTGCGCGTGCCGGAACACGGCCACCGCCTCGGTCAGTTCGGCGGCCTGTTCCTCCAGCAGGCGCGCGGCCGCGCTGGCTTCCTCCACCAGTGCCGCATTCTGCTGGGTAGCGTCATCCATCTGTGCCACGGTCTGGTTGACCTGGTCGATGCCGCTGGCCTGCTCCTGCGAGGCCGAGGAGATCTCGGCCATGATCCCGCTGACCGCGGACACGCTGCCGACGATCTCGGTCATGGTGCTGCCCGCATCGTGCGCCAGGCGCGCCCCATCGGCGACCTGCAGCACCGAGGCGTCGATCAAGGCCTTGATCTCCTTGGCGGCGTCGGCCGAGCGTTGCGCCAGGGTACGTACCTCGCTGGCCACCACCGCAAAGCCCCGGCCCTGCTCGCCGGCACGCGCGGCTTCGACGGCGGCATTGAGGGCGAGAATATTCGTCTGGAAGGCGATACCGTCGATCACGCCGGTGATGTCGCCGATCCGCCGCGACGCGGCCTGGATGGCCTCCATGGTGGTGACCACGCGCCCGACCACGTCGCTGCCGCGACTGGCCACGTCCTGCGCGCCCTGCGCCAGCGCAGTGGCCTGGCGTGCGTGCTCGGCATTCTGGCGCACGGTGGAGGTGAGTTCCTCCATCGAGGCGGCGGTTTCCTCCAGGTGCGCGGCCTGGCGTTCGGTGCGCTCGGAGAGGTCGCTGTTGCCGGTGGCGATCTCGCCAGCCGCCAGTGAGATGGCACCGGTGCACTGCTTGATGCGCTCGACCATGGCGGTGAGCTGCGCCGCGGTCGCATTGGCGTCGCGCTGCATGGCGGCGAACGCGCCGTCGAACTGGCCCTGCATGCGCTGGTCCAGGTCGCCCTGGGCCAGGGCGGACAGGACGCGACGGATCTCGCCGACGGTGCCGCCGACGCTCTCCAGCAAGTGGTTGATGCCGCCGGTCAGGCCGTCGAGGAAGCTGGTGCCCGCGTTGGCGGTCGGCAGGCGCTGGTCCAGGTCGCCCCGGGTGGCAGCGGCCACGATGTCGGCCACCGCCGTCTCCAGCTGCAGCTCCTGGGTACGGTCATGCCATTCCACCGCGAAGCCCAGGCGCGCGCCGGCCGCGTCGAACACCGGCGTCACCACCTGGGCGAAATGCACCGGACCGATCCGCACGCGACCGTGATGCACCTGCTGCAGCGTGTTGAGGATGGCGCGGATGCGGTCGGGGTCCACGTGGAAGCGATGGATGCTGCTGCCGACCAGGCGCTCGGCGTCGAAGTCCGGGAAGGCCTCGCGCAGGCTGACCTGCTGGTTGCGCAGCAAGGTCACCACGGACTGGTTGACGTAGCGGATGACGTGGTCGTTGTCGGCGATCATCATCGCGGTGCGCGACACGTCCAGCGCCTGGCGGATCTGCGCGTTCTCGGCGTGCCCCGCGGCGGCCCCTGCATGCACGTCGGCGCGGGCACGCGCGTCGCTTTCGGCGCGGCGTAGCTCGCGCTGCACCTTCTGGGCGTCCCGGCGCAGGCGTGCGCCCAGGATGCTCAGCACCACCGCGGCCAGTGCCAGCGGCAGCAACAACCACGGCTGTGACTGCCAGACGGCGGCACCGCCGGTGATGGCCAGCAGCAGCGCGGCGGCGATGCAGAGCAGGGTATGCGCCGTGTGGCGGACGACCGATGGCTGCATGGCGCGGACGGGATCGGGCGGGCGTGACGGGGCGAGCGGATGGGCAGACATGACGACTCCGGGGTCAGAAACAGGCGGAAAAGCCCATCGCGCAGCGATGCGGACAGGCCGGGGGAGCGCCGGTCACCGATACGGTGGGCGCTGCGAGGATGCGGAAGATGGGGGGGCGGCGCGCGGCGCACGTGGCCGCGGCGACGGTACGGAGCACCGCCGGCATGGCCCGGTCCTGTGGGCGGTGGCACGGCCAACACGGCATTGCGACGACGTTCCCTGAAGCCTTGGGGTGGTGCGCGGCTTCGCGGCGGCGGAGCATGCGACGGCACAGGACGAAGACATCGTCCTGCCTTATCGGTATCGGTCCAATCGCGTGGAAATTGAGTGCGTCAGGTTGTCGCAGTACCTCGCGACCGATGGGCTCAGTCGGCGAGGAACGCGTTGATCACGTCGCCGACGCGCTGCGGATGTTCCATGTGCAGGTGATGCGTGCCGGGAAACACCGCCAGCCGGCCATCGCGCAGCAGGCCGATGCGCTGGCTGCGCAGCGGCTCGGGATAGTAGGACTGCGCTGGCGTGGCATAGATCACCTGGGTGGGGCACTCGATGGCGGCGAGCAGATCGTCGATCTGCGCTTCGCTCAGGCGCATCGCCGTGGGCAGCATCAGGCGCGGGTCGCTGCACCAGCTGTACCCGCCTTCCACCGGCTTGACCCCACGCTCGACCAGCAGGCGCGCGCACGCCTCGCTGAGCTGATTGGTCATCATGCGGGCGCGGATCGGCGCGGCCAGGTCGGCAAACACGCGCAGGTTCTTTCCCGGCAACGCGCGGGCGGCACGTACGTGCTCGCGCAGGCGCGTGGCGGTTTCATCCTCCGGGCCGCGCAGGCCACCCAGCGCTTCGATGGCCACCAGCCGCTCCACCCGCTCCGGCGCGGCAGCGGCGGTGAGGCTGGCGATGCCGGCCCCCATCGAGTGGCCGAGCAGGGTGAAGCGATCCCAGCCCAGCGCATCGGCCACGTCGAGTACGTGGCAGATTGCACCGGGGGTGTTGTATTGGGTGCCGGCGGGCAGGTGCGCGCTGTGGCCATGGCCAGGCAGGTCGAGCGCGACCAGGTCCAGGCCCGGCAACTGCGCGGCCAGCGGCACGAAGCTGGCCGCGTTGTCGAGCCAGCCGTGCAGGGCCAGGACGCGCCGCCCGCCCGGGTTGGCGGCGCGCAGCCCGGCGGCAACGAAGCCGCCCACCGTCATGGAGAACGGCTGCAGGGTCATGCCAACGCCGCGATGCTCAGCCGCGACAAGGCCAGCGCGTGTCCGGGGGCATCATTGAGGCAGGGGATGTAGCGCATCTGCGCGCCACGTTCGGCCACGGTCTCGGTGAACCCCAGCGCGACTTCCTCCAGGGTTTCCAGGCAGTCGGTGGCAAACCCGGGGCACACCACGTCGATCCGGCGCACGCCGCTTTCGGCCATCGCCCAGAGGGTGGGCTCGGCATAGGGCTGCAGCCACTTTTCGCGGCCGAAGCGCGACTGGTAGGTAAGGCGCCAGGCGTCGTCGGGCAGCCCGAGCGCCTGCGCGATCGCCTGCGCACTGGCCTGGCAACGCTGCGGATAGGGATCGCCGGCGTCAGCCAGCCGCTGCGGGATGCCATGGAAGGAGAACACCAGCTGCTCGCCGCGACCGTGTTCGGCCCACCACTGGCGGATGCTCTCGGCTACCGCCTCCACCCAGTCCGGATCGACCGCGTAATCGCGCACCAGAGTGACCGTGACGCCCGGATGGCGCGGCTGCCAATCGCGGACCTGGTCTTCGATCGAGGCGGTGGTGGTGGTGGAGTACTGCGGATACAGCGGCAGCACCACGATCCGATGGATGCCCTCGGCCGCCAGCCGGTCCAGCTCGGCGGTCAGGGCAGGGGTGCCGTAGCGCATCGCATGGCGCACCCGCAGGTTGGGCATCAGGGCCTGCATGGCCTCGGCCAGCCGACGCGTGTACACCATCAGCGGCGACCCATCGGGCAGCCAGACCTGGGCGTACTTGGCCGCCGAGCGGCCGCTGCGCAGCGGCAGGATCAGCCCGTACAGCAGGGGTTTCCACAGGATCGGCGGGATCGCGACCACGCGGCGATCGCTGAGGAATTCAGCCAGGTAGCGACGCACCGCCGGGGCGGTTGGCGTCTCGGGCGTGCCTAGATTGACCGCCAGCACGGCGGTGTCGGGTGCGTCGAGCATGGGGCCATTCTCGCAGGTCTGCGCGATTGACGGGATGGAATCAACCAATGGATGTCATGTGTTTCGCATATCCATAGGCGGTATCACTCATTGCCGATTCATCGGCGTGCTTCTAACGTCGGGAAAGCATATTGATCGCCCTTGCGCGACGTTGCCCGCGCCGACTTGCTTTATCTTTGTATGAATCGACTTCTGGAGCCCACCATGCGCCGCCTTAGCCTTGCACTGTTGATCTCCGCCAGCCTGATGCTGTCCTCCCAGGCGATGGCCGGGCCGCAGGAAGACCAGCGCGCCCGCAACGCGGTGCGGGTGCTCAATGAAATCCAGGAGATCCCCGAGCAGGGCATTCCGGACAAGTTGCTGGATGAAGGCCGCGCGATCGTGGTCATTCCCGACACGATCAAGGCAGGCCTGGTGATTGGCGGGCGCCGTGGCCATGGCCTGATGTCGGTCAAGAACCCCGACGGGAGCTGGTCCAACCCGGTCTTCGTGAAGCTCACCGGGGGCAGCATCGGCTTCCAGGCCGGCGTGCAGTCCTCGGACGTGGTGCTGGTGTTCCGCAATGACCGCAGCCTGGACAATCTGGTCAACGGCAAGTTCACCCTCGGCGCCGATGCCGGCGTGGCCGCTGGCCCGGTCGGCCGCAATGCCGCGGCCGCCACCGATGGCCAGCTGAAGGCCGAGATCTGGTCGTGGTCGCGGGCGCGCGGCCTGTTTGCCGGCGTGGCGCTGGATGGCGCGGTGCTGCAGATCGATGATGCGGCCAACCTGGATGCCTACGGCACCAACACCACGCCCCGCATGGTGTTCGAAGGTCGCATGGGCGAACCGCCGTCGATCGACGTGGTGGCCTTCCGTGATCGCCTGGAAGAAGCCACCTATACGGCTCGCGAGAAGCGCGGTACCGCCGGCACGGCGCCGCCCCCGGCGGCACGCCAGGCCGCCCCGGTTGCCGCGCCCGTGACTGAACAGGCCCCGGTGGGTGGGGCGACCACCGCACCGCTGCAGCCGACCCCGGCCCAGCCGGCGCCGCAGCAGGGTTTCCAGTCGGTGGGTGAGGGCGAGGTCCGCACTGAATCGCTGGACGGCAACTGACTTTCGTCACGCGCGCCGGCCCATGGCCGGTGCGCTATGCTCAACCGTCTGATCACTACGTAACGCGAGCCGCTCATGGGCAGTTTCAGCATCTGGCATTGGTTGGTCGTGCTGGTCATCGTTCTGCTGGTGTTCGGCACCAAGAAACTGACCAGCGGCGCCAAGGACCTTGGCAGCGCCGTCAAGGAATTCAAGAAGGGCATGCGCGACGAGGACAAGCCGAACGCGCAGCTCGGCGACAGCTCGCGTCCGCAGGACTCGACGACGACGTCGCAGACCGAGCACGACCGCGACCCGCGTTGATCGGGACGGATCGGCGTGTTCGATATCGGTTTCAGTGAACTGCTGGTCATCGCGGTGGTGGCCCTGGTCGTGCTCGGCCCCGAGCGCCTGCCCAAGGCGGCGCGCTTTGCCGGGTTGTGGGTGCGCCGTGCGCGCAACCAGTGGGATTCGGTGAAGCAGGAGCTGGAGCGCGAACTGCACGCCGATGAGATCAAGCGCCAGTTCCGCGACGTGCAGTCGTCCGTGCAGGACACCGAGGCACAGCTGCGCGCCAGTGGCGAAGCGGTGCGCCGCGAGGCCGAGATGATGCGCCAGGACGTGGCACGCCACGGCGATGCGGTGGCGGCTGCGGCCAGCGACGAACCGGTGATGACCGGCCCGGCGCCGGGTTCGCCGGCCAGTGTTGCCCAGCACGTGGTGGCGCCGGATGCGGCCGACGCCCAGACGCCGCCGCGTGACGCGATGGCGCCGCCGGGTATCGATGGCACCTCGCCGCGCGCGACCCCGGCACCGGTCGCGCCGGACCCCGTGCGACTGCCGCACACCGACGACGCAGCGGCCGAACCGCCGTCGCCGGGCAACGAGGCGCCGCGATGAGCGACCACGAGTATCCGGAAAGCTCGCTGGTGGAGCATCTGATCGAGCTGCGTGCGCGCCTGGTGCGCGCGATCATCGGCCTGCTGGTGGTGCTGCTGCTGTTGCTGCCGTTTTCGCGCACGATCTATACGTGGCTGGCCGAACCGCTGATTTCGCAGCTGCCCAACGGGCAGACGATGATTGCGACCAATCCGGCCGGTGCCTTCTTCGCACCGCTCAAGCTGACCTTCTTCGTGGCTGTGTTCGTGGCGGTGCCATGGCTGCTGTACCAGCTGTGGTCGTTCGTGGCGCCGGGGCTGTACGCGCGTGAAAAACGCCTGGCGGTGCCGCTGCTGGTGTCGTCGGTGCTGCTGTTCTACCTGGGCTGCGCGTTCGCCTACTTCCTGGTGTTGCCGGCGGTGTTCCACTTCCTGACCACCTTCCGCCCGGAGGTGATCGCGATCACCCCCGATGCCAACGCCTACCTGGACTTCGTGCTGGCGATCTTCTTCGCGTTCGGCAGCAGCTTCGAGCTGCCGGTGGCGATGGTGATCCTGGTGCTGCTGGGCTGGGTGACGCCGCAGCAGTTCAAGGACAGCCGCGGCTATGCGGTGGTGGGTATCTTCATCGTGGCGGCGGTGCTGACGCCGCCGGATGTGGTGTCGCAGCTGTTGCTGGCAATCCCGATGTGCGTGCTTTACGAGCTGGGGATCCACGCGGCCAGGTGGCTGGTGCCCTCCTCGGTGGTGAAGCCGGCCGGGTGACGGGCCGCGTCAACAACAAAAAACCCCGGCCTTGGCCGGGGTTTTTTTGTTGGCGCATCAGGCCGCGAACACGTTGCCTGGGCCACCCGGTGCCGGGGGCGGCGGGGTGCGGCCGCGGTGCGCGAACATCTGCTTCCAGGCAGCGTACACGGCACCGACATACAGCGGCATGATCACCGTGGCCACCGCCAGCTGCATCACGAACGTCGCCGCACCCATGCCGCCGACCAGCAGCGCCACCTGCATCAGCACGAACACCAGGAAGTAGATGCACAGCGTGGCGATCAGGCCGAGCACCATGAACACCGCCATCGCGCCGAAGTTCTCCAGGCAGCCCTGCAGGCTCATGCGCAGCGCATGCATGCCGCTCTGGCGGTCGAACACGACCAGCGCCGGCTGGGTGAACATGGCCATGCTCAGCGCCACGAACGCGGCGAACGCGATCACCATCCACAGCAGGATGCGCTTGACCGGCACATCGGCCATCACGGCCATGATCTGATCGTTGCTGGGCTGGGCCGTGGATTGCTGCAGTTCCTGCAGCTTCTGCAGCATCTCGCTGGAGGCGGCCAGGCCTTGGGTACCGACCAGGGCCAACAGCAGGGTGCCCAGCGCGATCACCGCGATCAGCTGGATGGCCAGCGGCACCAGCAGGTGGGTGACGCGGCGATCGCGGATCGGCTGCAGCAGGTGGTTGGGCACGGCGCGGTTGCCACGGTCGATTTCGCCCACCGCCCACAACATGCCGCCGAACACCAGCGGCCCGACCGCGAGCGACAGCAGCTGCACCAGCACGCCGAGCCAGCCGGGCAGCATCTGCGCCAGCACCAGGATCAACGAGCTGACCAGCATGCCGATCACGCCAAGCACCGCCAACTGCATGGGGGCTCGGCCATACACGGAAAACGCGTCCAGCAGCCATTGGGCGCCCGCAGAGGCGGGCAGCTTGCGAATCTCGCTCATACCATTCCGGAACAGGGGAAGGGGCCTGTTGGCCCCGAATCCTTTGGATTATCCCTGTTTTCCGTGCGCGGCACCTGAAGGCCGGGTGGGTTGGCCGGGACACGCCATCGGCACACCCGGCGCGCGGCTCAGGCGTTGCGCGCCTGACGCACGAAACGGCGCAGCAACTGCCGCGCCAACGGCGCGGCGCTGACCCCGCGGGCGACGCTGCGCGCGCAGCCGCCGTGGCTGCGGATGCACTCGGCGCGGGCGCGTACATAGCCGCGCATGTGGTGGGTGGCGAACTCCGGATGGAACTGCACGCCCCAGGCCTGGCGGCCGAAGCGGAAGGCATGGCAGTTGTCCTGGGCCGAGCGCGCCAGGATCGCCGCCCCGTCCGGTGCGCGCAGCACCGTCTGCAGGTGGGTGGCGTGGGCCGGGAAACGCTCGGGCAGGCCGGCGAACAGCGGGTCGCTGCTGGCCGAGGGGTCCAGGGCCAGCTCGATGGTGCCGGACTCGCGGCCGGCCGGGTTGTAGGCCACCTCGCCGCCGAGGGCATGCGCCAGCAGCTGGTGGCCGTAGCAGATGCCGAACACCGGGCGCTCGTCGTGGACGGCGCTGCGCAGCCACTGCGCGCTGCGTTCGCTCCACTCGGCCCGGTCGGTGACGTAGGCCGCCGAGCCGGTGACGATCACGCCGGCGAAGTGGCGGTGGTCGGGCAGGGCACCCCCATGTTCGACGTCCACCACCACCGTTTCGTCCGCGTCCAGCCCGGCGGCCACGCGGATCCAATGCGGGAACCGCCCGTAGCGGCGCAGCGAGGCGACGGGTTGGCCGGTTTCAAGAATCAGGAACGGGGCGGAATTCATCCGGGGGCGGCAGCACTGACAGGACTTCCTCGATTGTAGTCAGCCCTGCGGCCACCTTTTCAAGTCCCGCGCGGCGCAGGGTTCGCACCCCTTCAGCACGCGCAGCCCGGTTGAATGCGGCCAGATCCATGTCCGCGCGGATCAGGCTGCGCAGGCGCGAGCCCAATGGCAGCAACTCATACAGCCCGACCCGACCCAGGTAACCGGTGCGTCGGCAGTCGATGCAGCCGGCCGGTGCATATGGCGTGGGTGCCTGAGGTAATGCTTCTTCGGCATCAGAAAGTACCGCCCATTGGGCGGCGCTGAGCGGGCGCGGCACCTTGCAGTGGGGGCACAGGGTGCGCACCAAGCGCTGGGCCAGGACGCCGTTGAGGGTGGAGGCCAGCAGGTAGTGGGGCACGCCCAGGTCGAGCAGGCGGGTGATCGCCGAGGGGGCGTCGTTGGTGTGCAGGGTGGACAGCACCAGGTGGCCGGTGAGCGAGGCCTGCACCGCCATCTGCGCGGTTTCGAGGTCGCGGATTTCGCCGATCATGATGATGTCCGGGTCCTGCCGCAGCAGGGTGCGCACGCCGCTGGCGAAGTCCAGGTCGATGTTGGTCTGCACCTGCATCTGGTTGAATTCCGGGGCGATCATCTCGATCGGGTCTTCCACCGTGCAGACGTTGACGTCCGGGGTGGCCAGGCGCTTGAGCGTGGAATACAGGGTGGTGGTCTTGCCCGAGCCGGTCGGGCCGGTGACCAGCACGATGCCGTGCGGGCGCTCGACCAGGGCGGTCCAGCCGGCCGCTTCCTGCGGGCTGAAGCCGAGCTGGTCGATGCTCTTGAACGCCGCATCCGGGTCGAAGATGCGCATCACGCACTTCTCGCCGAACGCGGTGGGCATGGTGGACAGGCGCATTTCCACTTCGCGGCCCCCCGGCGAGCGGGTCTTGATGCGGCCGTCCTGCGGGCGCCGCCGTTCGGCCAGGTCCATGCGCCCGAGCACCTTGATCCGGCTGACCACGGCGGTCATCACCGCCGGTGGTACCTCGAACACCTTGTGCAGCACCCCGTCGATGCGGAAGCGCATGCGGCCCATGTCGCGGCGCGGCTCCAGGTGGATGTCCGAGGCGCGCTGTTCGTAGGCGTACTGCAGCAGCCAGTCGACGATGTGCACGATGTGCTGGTCGTCGGCGTTGACGTCGCCGGCGCGGCCCAGTTCGACCAGCTGCTCGAAGCTGGGCAGGGTGCCGTTGGTTTCGCCGCGCACGTCGCCGCGGGCACCGCGCACCGAGCGGGTGACCCCGAAGAACTCCATGGTGTAGCGGTGCAGGTCGAGCGGGTTGACCATGGCCAGCTCGATCCGGCGCCGGGTCAGGTGCTGCAGGTCGCGCAGCCATTCCTGGGCGAGCGGTTCGCTGGTGGCCACCAGCAGGCGTTCGCCATCCACCGCCAGCGGCAGGAAGCGATGGCGGCGGGCGTAGGCATGGGAGACCAGCGCGGTGACCGAGGCGACGTCGACCCGGGTCGGGTCGATCCGCAGGTAGCGGCTGCCGGTACGTTCGGCCAGCCATTCGGTCAGCCGTTCCAGGCCCAGCTCGCCGCCGCCGCTGGCGGTCAGCTTGAGGTTGGCCAGCAGGACCAGCGGATGCACTTCGCTGGCGTTGCGCGCGCCCTGGGCGGAAAAACGGATCCGTTCCAGGTCGGCATCGGCGACCAGGCCGTCGGCGACCAGCGCGGTGGCGACCTGGTCGAAGCCGAGGCGGCCGGTCGGCAGTGGCACCGGGGCGGCCACCGCAGGGTCGGGGGCAGGGCCGGAAAGGTCCGGGGGGCGCTGGTCCATCCGCCAAAGTCCTCGTAGCGCGCCGGGCGCGCAGTAATGGGGTGGGGCCGTCCGGGAGGCGGCAACGCAGTCGCTGGCTATACTAGCGCACCCCTCCTGCAGGCAAGAATCCGCCGCATGTCCGTCACGAAGAGCGTTCCGATCACTTTCCAAGGCCTGATCCAGACCCTCAACCAGTATTGGGCGCAGCAGGGCTGCGTGCTGATCCAGCCGCTGGACCTGGAGGTCGGTGCGGGCACCTTCCACCCGGCCACGTTCCTGCGCTCGATCGGTCCGGAAAGCTGGAACGCGGCGTACGTGCAGCCCTCGCGTCGTCCCACCGACGGCCGCTACGGCGAAAACCCGAACCGCCTGCAGCGTTACTACCAGTACCAGGTGGCGATGAAGCCGAGCCCGGACAACATCCAGCAGCTGTACCTGGAGTCGCTCAAGGCGCTGGGCATCGACCCGCTGGTGCACGACCTGCGCTTCGTCGAGGACAACTGGGAATCGCCGACGCTGGGCGCCTGGGGCCTGGGCTGGGAAGTCTGGCTCAATGGCATGGAAGTCACCCAGTTCACCTACTTCCAGCAGGCCGGCGGCCTGGAGTGCAAGCCGGTGCTCGGCGAGATCACCTACGGCCTCGAGCGCCTGTGCATGTACCTGCAGAACTGCGACAACGTCTACGACCTGGTCTGGACCTACGGTCCGGATGGCACGCCGGTCACCTACGGTGATGTGTACCTGCAGAACGAGATCGAGCAGAGCACCTACAACTTCGAGTACGCCGACGTGGAGGAAATGTTCCACCGTTTCGATGCGTGCGAAAAGGAAGCACAGACGCTGGTCGACGTCGGCCTGCCGCTGCCGGCCTACGAGCAGGTGTGCAAGGCCAGCCATGCCTTCAACCTGCTGGACGCGCGCCGCGCGATCAGCGTGACCGAGCGCCAGCGCTACATCCTGCGCGTGCGCGCGCTGGCCCAGGCGGTGGCCAAGCTGTACGAGGCCAAGCGCCTCGAAGCCGTCGCCGCCAAGGAGGTGCAGGCATGAGCACGATGCTGCCGCTGCTGATCGAACTGGGCACCGAAGAATTGCCGGTGAAGGCGCTGCCGGGCCTGGCCCAGGCCTTCTTCGATGGCGTCGTGGACGGCCTGGGCAAGCGTGGCGTGGCCATCGAACGGGGCGATGCCAAGCCGCTGTCGACCCCGCGCCGCCTGGCCGTGCTGTTGCCCGGCGTGGCCGTCGAACAACCGGAACAGCACAGCGAAGTGCTGGGCCCGTACCTGAACATCGCGCTGGATGCCGAGGGTCAGCCGACCAAGGCGCTGCAGGGCTTCGCGGCCAAGGCCGGGATCGAGTGGACGGCGCTGGAGCGCACCTCCGATGCCAAGGGCGAGCGCTTCGTGCACCGCTCCACCACCCCGGGCGCGCGCACCGCGACGCTGCTGCCGGAGATCCTGCGCGAGGCGATCGCGGCGATGCCGATCCCCAAGCCGATGCGCTGGGGCAGCCATGCCTACGGCTTCGCCCGGCCGGTGCACTGGCTGGTGCTGCTGCACGGCAAGGACATCGTGGAGGCCGAGCTGCTGGGCCTGACGGCCGACCGCATGAGCCGCGGCCATCGCTTCATGCACGACAAGACCGTGTGGCTGTCCTCGCCGGAAGACTACGTGAGCTCGCTGCAGGCTGCCTTCGTGCTGGTCGATGCCGACGTGCGCCGCGCGCGCATCGTCGAGCAGGTCAATGCCGAAGCCGCCCGGGCCGGTGGCCAGGCGCGGATTACCGATGACAACCTGGAACAGGTGGTCAACCTGGTGGAATGGCCGGCGCCGGTGCTGTGCAGTTTCGAACGCGAGTTCCTGGCGGTGCCGCAGGAAGCGCTGATCGAGACGATGGAGATCAACCAGAAGTTCTTCCCGGTGCTGGATGCCGGCGGCAAGCTGACCGAGAAGTTCATCGGTATTGCCAACATCGAATCCAAGGACGTGGCCGAGGTGGCCAAGGGCTACGAGCGGGTGATCCGTCCGCGTTTCTCCGATGCCAAGTTCTTCTTCGACGAAGACCTCAAGCAGGGCCTGGACGCGATGGGCGACGGCCTGAAGACCGTCACCTACCAGGCCAAGCTCGGCAGCGTGGCCGACAAGGTGGCCCGCGTGGTGGCGCTGGCCGAGGCGATCGCGCCGCAGGTGGGCGCCGATCCGGTGCTGGCGCGGCGCGCCGCGGTGCTGGCCAAGAACGACCTGCAGTCGCGCATGGTCAACGAGTTCCCGGAGCTGCAGGGCATCGCCGGCCGCCACTACGCGCTGACCGGTGGTGAATCGCCCGAGGTGGCGCTGGCCATCGACGAGGCCTACCAGCCGCGTTTCGGCGGCGACGACATCGCGCTGTCGGTGCTGGGCAAGGTGCTGGCCATCGCCGAGCGCCTGGACACGCTGGCCGGCGGCTTTGCCGCGGGCCTGAAGCCGACCGGCAACAAGGACCCGTTCGCGCTGCGCCGCAATGCGCTGGGCCTGGCGCGGACGATCATCGAGAGCGGGTTCGACCTGGACCTGCGCGCGCTGATCGGTACCGCCATCGCCGGACTGCCGGCGGGCGTGCAGCCCAGTGCCGAGCGCAAGACCGAGGCGCTGCCGCAGGAGCTGTACGACTTCATCCTCGACCGCCTGCGCGGCTACTACGCCGACAAGGGCGTGCCGGCCACGCATTTCAACGCGGTGGCCGAACTGAAGCCGGCCTCGCTGTACGACGTCGACCGCCGCATCGATGCCATCGGCATCTTCGCGGCGTTGCCGGAGGCCGGGGCGCTGGCCGCCGCCAACAAGCGCATCCGCAACATCCTGCGCAAGGTCGAGGGCGACATCCCGGGCATGGTCGATCCGGCGCTGTTGGCCGAGCCGGCCGAGAGCGAGCTGGCCGAAGCGGTGGAAGCGGCCATCGACGACAGCAACGCCAGCCTGCACCAGAAGGACTATGTGAGCGTGTTGAACCGGCTGGCGCGCCTGCGCCCGCAGGTGGATGCGTTCTTCGATGCGGTGATGGTCAACGCCGAGGATCCCGCGCTGCGCGGCAATCGCCTGGCCCTGCTCAAGCGCCTGGGCGACCGCCTGGGCAGCGTGGCGGCGATCGAGCATCTGTCCAGCTGAGGTGGCCGGGGCATCCATTGCCCCGCGGAACCTCCGAAGGCGCGAATGGCCAACGCCGTTCGCGCCTTCTGTTTTTCCGGCGTCCCTCGCATCGTGGGGCCGCGTGGCGAGGGGCGGGCGAACCGTTGCGGACGGTTCTGTCCGACCACCTGCCGGCATCGATCAGGCAGTTAACGTCACACGCCGTCTTCTGGCCGATTTTAACGGGTCCTTCACTGCCGTTCTGAAACAGCCACGCCGATTTCGCATGCTTGCGATGGCCCGTTATGCTGTGTCCATGCAGCCAAAGAATTACGCCCTTCCCCTGATGTTCCTGTCGCTGGCCACCGCTTCGGTGGCACACGCCCGCGGAACGATCGACAAGGTGGACATCAACGGACTGGACAAGGGCGACGACGCCGAGATGATCGAGAACATCGAGGTCTCGCTGTCGCTGTACGACACCATCGGCAAGCCGCAGGGCGAATCGCGGTTGGAATACCTGTTGTCCCAGGCCGAGCGCCAGACCCGCGAGGCGCTGGAGCCATTCGGCTATTACAACCCGGTGATCAAGGTCGAGAGCCCGCGCGAGGGCGAGAACCTGCGCGTGGTGATCCACGTGGAAAAGGGGCCGCCGACCCTGGTGCGGCGCGAGAACATCGACATCACCGGCCCGGCGCAGAACGATCAATACCTGCAGGAAGACCTGGAGAAGTTCAAGCCGCGCAAGGGCCAGCGCTTCGAGCATACCCAGTACGAAGCCAGCAAGATCACGGTGACCCGGCGCCTGGCCGAGCGCGGCTATTTCGACGCCGACTACACCCAGCGCCAGGTGCAGATCACCCGCGCCGAGAACGCCGCGGACATCGACCTGACCTGGGACAGCGGCCGCCGCTACAACATGGGCGATATCCGCTTCCACCAGGACTATTTCGTCGATACGTTGTTCGATCCGCTGGTGTACTGGGACAAGGGCAGCTACTTCCACGAAGGCAAGCTGGACCGGCTGCGCGAGTCGCTGACCAAGCTGGACTACTTCAGCGTGATCGACATCCAGCCGCGCCCGGACCAGGCCGACGACAATGGCGACGTGCCGGTGGACGTCAACCTGACCCGCGCCAAGCGCACCATCTACACCGCGGGCCTGAGCTACGGCAGCGAGAGCGGCGCCGGTGTGCGCGGCGGCCTGGAGCGGCGGTTCCTCAACAGCCGCGGCCACAAGATGAACACCCAGCTGGACTATGCGCAGAAGCGCAAGAGCCTGGTCACCAGCTACCGCATTCCCGCGTTCGCCTGGCTGGACGGCTGGTATGCGTTCACCGCCAGTGCGTATGACGAGCAGACCGATTACATCGACCTGCGCAACTTCAAGCTGTCGGCCAGCCGCAGCGGCGAAATCAACGAACACTGGACCGCGATCGCGTCGATCAACGCACTGCGCGAGCGCTGGCGCTATGCCTCGGGCACCGAGTTCACCGACGCGGTCTACAACACCTCCACGCTGGTGTACCCGCAGCTGGTGGCCGACTACGTCAACGTGGACGACGACCTGTTCCCGCGTAGAGGCGTGAGCGGCAGCGCCACGCTGCGCGGCGGCGTGGAAGGGGCGGGCTCGGACACCAGCTTCGTGCAGGCCAACATGGTGCTGCGCTGGTACGTGCCGATCGGCGACAGCGACCGCCTGATCCTGCGTGGCGAAGGCGGCACGACGTGGACCAGCGACCTGGTGGCGATGCCGCCGAGCCTGCGCTTCTTCGCTGGCGGCGATCGCAGCATCCGCGGCTATGCCTACCGCGAAGTCGGCCCACGCACACCCGCACCGGATAAATACGCGCTGGGCGCGAAAAACCTGGTGATCGGCTCGGCCGAGTACGAGCATTATTTCAAGGGCGGGCCGTGGGGTGCGGCGGTGTTCGTCGATACCGGCAGCGCGTTCGACAACACCATCGACCTGCACACCGGCGTGGGCTTCGGCGTGCGCTGGAAATCGCCGGTGGGTCCGGTGCGCGTGGACATCGCGCATGGCTTGAATGACCCCGATTCGCAGTTCCAGCTGTACCTGAACATCGGAGCGGACCTGTGAGCACGCCGACGCCTCCCGCCACCCCGACACCGCCGCATCGCGTGCGTTTCTACCGCAAGCGCCGCTTCTGGGCGTGGTCCGGGTTCACCGTGCTGGGCCTGGTGCTGCTGGCGCTGCTGCTGCTGTACTGGCTGCTGCAGACGGTGGCCGGCCGCGACGTGCTGCTGGCCCAGGTGGTGGCGCGGTTGCCGGTCGGTGCGACGCTGACCTGGAGCAAGGTCGACGGCCCGGTGGCCGGGCCGCTGGTGCTGCACGACCTGGACTTCCGTTACGACGACATCCACTTCACCGCCGAGCGCGCTTACCTGGATCCGGACATCCGGCCGCTGCTCGGGCGCAAGCTGCAACTGGATGCGCTGCAGCTCAAGAACGCCACCTTGAACCTGGCCAAGAGCGATGAGCCGTTCGAGCTGCCGTCGTGGCCGGAGTCGCTGCCGCAGATCGAAATGCCGCTGGCGATCCAGGCCGACACCATCATCATCGATGGCTTCCGCATCACCCAGGCCCAGCAGCCGCTGATCGACATCGCCAAGGTGCGCGGCGGGGTGGAGATCGCCAACGGCGAGTTCCGCGCGAGCCAGCTCAAGGTCGACAGCGACATGGGCGATTTCCGCGTGGACGGGCGCTACCTGCCGCGCAGCGATTACGACACCGACATCACCATCGGCGCGCTGCTGCCGGCCCCGCGCGGGCGCACCCCGGCGCGCCTGGGCCTGGTCGCACGCGGCGACCTGGGCCATATGGAAGTGGCGATTGCCGGCAATGCACCGGCACCGCTGCAGGCCAGCCTGGTGTTCGACGGCCGCACCGACCCGGTGTGGAAGGCCGGCGCACGCAGCAGGGAACTGGATCTGGCACTGCTGGTGCCGGGCATGGACGCGACCACCCGTACGCCGATGGCGCTGGATGTGCAGGCCGACGGCAAGGGCGGCCAGGCCAACCTGCAAGGCAGCTTCAAGCAGGGCGACATCGCGGTGGAACTGGCCCCGTCCAAGGTCGGCCTGGCCGACCAGGTACTGACCGTGGCACCGCTGCAGATCAAGGCGTTCGGTGGGCAGGCGCGGTTGCAGGGCAAGGCCGATTTCACCGACAAGGAGAACGCAAGCCTGCGCTTCTCGGTGGTGGCCAACGACCTCACCTTCGTGCCGGCGCCCGACACCACCACCGCCGGCGCTGCCGCACCGGTGCCGGTGACGCTGAAGGAGGCCCGGCTGGGGTTGGCGGGCACGCTGAAGAACTGGGCGGCCGTGGGCAAGGCCTCGGTCGAGCGCGAGAAGCAGAGCGCCGACCTGCAGTTCGACGTGCGCGGCAATGACCAGGCCGCCGCGATCAAGCAGTTGCTGGCCAGCACCCCGGGCGGGTCGCTGGATGTGACCGGCCAGGTGGCCTGGGCACCGCAGCTGGATTGGGATGTGGCGGTCAAGCTGGCCGCGTTCGACCCGGGCTATTTCGTCCCGGGCTGGGACGGCAAGCTGTCCGGCGCGCTGGCCTCCAAGGGCCGGCAGTTGCCGGCACCGGCGGGCAGCCCGGCGGGCACCGCCGGCAGCTACGAGGCGACCGTCGACGTACCCGGGATCAAGGGCACGCTGCGCAAGCGCGCGGTGGATGCACAGGGCCGGTTCGCGTTGCGCGGCGAACAGGGCGAGGGCAACGTGAAGCTGGCGGTGGGCAACAGCCGCCTGACCGCGAAGGGCTCGGTCGGTGACCGGCTCGATATCGATGCACAGCTCGACCCGGTGCAGCTGGACGACCTGCTGCCCGGCAGCAGCGGCAGCCTGCGCGGCCACGTGCTGGTGAAGGGCCCGCGGACCGCGCCGGACATCACCGCCGACCTGGTCGGCAATGGCCTGCGCTGGGACGACTGGAGCGCCGAGGCGATCAGCATCAAGGGCCGCCTGCCGTGGCAGGGCGACAGCGGCACGCTGGCGGTGCAGGGCAGCAAGGTACAGGTGGGCATGCTGCTGGACAGCGTGAACGTGGACGCCCGCGGCAGTGTGTCCAACCTGCGGCTGGATGCGCAGACGAAGAACGAGCTGGGCGCGGTGGCGTTGAGTGGCAGCGTGCGCCAGCAGGGCCAGGCGTGGCGTGGCGAGCTGGGCGCGCTGCGCATCGCACCGGTCAAGGGCGATGCGTGGAGCCTGCGCGCGCCGGCGACCTTCAGCATGCAGGGCAGCAACGTCACCCTCAGCGACGCCTGCCTGGGCGCGGCCACCGGCGGTGCGCTGTGCGCCAGTGCCAACTGGCCGCGCGAGGGCCTGCTGGTACGCGGCGATGCGCTGCCGCTGGCGCTGGTGCAGCCGTGGCTGCCACCGCAATCCGGCCGCCGCATGTACCTGCGCGGCGAGCTGACCCTGGATGGGCGCATCCGCCCGCGCGGCAACGCGTGGGAAGGCAGCGCCAAGATCGCCTCGGCCGAAGGCGGGATCCGGCTGGGCGACAACGCGCGCGGTGAACTGGTGCGCTACGACCACTTCTCGGTGGACGTGGAGATGACCCAGTCGCAGATCAACGGCAAGCTCGGCGTCGGCTTCCAGGGCGACGGCTTCGTGGATGCCAAGGTGCAGACCGGCTGGGACGCCAACGCGCCGCTGACCGGCGAGCTGTACATGAACATCGCGCGGCTGTACTGGCTGGAGCTGTTCTCACCGGACATCGTGCGCCCGACCGGGCTGATCGAAGGCCACGTCAGCCTGCGCGGCACGCGCGGTACGCCGTCGCTGGGTGGCGAGGCCACGCTGAGCAAGTTCAAGGGCGAGTTCCCGGCGCTGGGCCTGACCTTCGATGAGGGCAAGGGCAGCTTCACCGCGCAGCCGGATGGCTCGGCCAAGATCACCGCGCAGGCCAATTCCGGGAAGGGCACGCTGTTCGTGGATGGCGGGCTGTCGTGGTTCGGCGATGCCCAGCCGCTGCAGCTGCACATCCATGGCGAGAACGTGCTGCTGGCCAATACCAGCGAGCTGCGCGTGATCGCCAACCCCAACCTCGACTTCACCCTGGCCGGCACCGCGATGCAGTTGCGCGGCAGCGTGCACGTGCCCGAGGCCGACCTCGACCTGGAGCGGCTGGATCGCGGCACCTCGGTGTCCGAAGACGTGGTGGTGCTGGACCCGGTGGACCCGGAAGAGACCCCGACCTCGCCGCTGGACATGGACCTGACCGTGAGCCTGGGCGACAAGGTCAAGATGAGCGGGTTCGGCCTGAAGGGCGCACTGGGCGGCAAGATGCAGGTGTGGTCGCGGCCGGGCCGTGAGATGACCGCCAACGGCGGGCTGGAAGTGAGCGGGCGCTACAAGGCCTACGGCCAGGACCTGACCATCACCCGCGGCAACCTCAACTGGAACTACATCGCGGTCTCCGACCCGCGCATCAACATCCGCGCCGAACGCACCATCGGTGATGTCGTGGCCGGTATCGATGTGACCGGTCGCGCGCAGTCGCCGCGCGTGGACGTGTGGTCCACCCCGGCGATGTCGCAGTCCGAAGCGCTGGCCTACCTGGTGCTGGGCCGCAGCCTGACCGGCGCCAGCAGCGACCAGGCCCAGCAGGTCAACGCGGCCTCGGCGGCGCTGTCGGCCGGCAGCGGCCTGCTGGCGTCGCAGCTGGGCGCCAAGCTGGGCCTGGACGATGCCGGGGTGAGCCAGTCGCGCGCGCTGGGCGGATCGGTGATCGGCGTGGGCAAGTACATCTCGCCCAAGCTGTACGTCGGTTACGGCGTTTCGCTGGTCGGCAGCGGCTCGGTGCTGACGTTGAAGTACCTGCTGCGCCGCGGCTTCGATATCGAAGTGGAGTCGAGCACGGTGGAAAACCGCGGGTCGTTGAACTGGCGGCGCGAGAAGTAAGGGGCGACGGCGCACCTGCGTCGGCGCGTCATCGGCGGCTCACGACCGGGGGTTGTGAGCCGTGCGATTGGACCAGCGCAGCCGGTCGCGGTGCTGGTGCAGGTCCTGCGCCCACCACACCAGCGCCATCCCCCAGGCGGGCACGATGGTCAGCAGCGCCAGCACCCGCCAGAGTCCCCGGAATTCATCGGCGTTGGGAGTGAAGGGACCGCAGCGGGCCAGCAGCCGCTGCCACGCGACGTGCAGGATGATCGCGTTGGCCACCAGCAGGCCCGCCAGCGCAGCCACCGGGATGCCGGGGGTCAGGCGCAGGGCCAGCCACAGGCTGCCCATGGCGCTGGCGACCAGCAGCGGAATGGTCAGGATGCGCAATCCGGGCAGGGCGGTGGGCATCTGTTCCGGCGCGCGCTGCCAACGCACCAGCGCGCGCAGGGCCACGCCGGACAACCACAGCGTCGGCACGAACAGCGTTCCGATCAGCATGATGAGGATGGCGCGCTGGGTGCCGCTGAACTGGCCATCGCCGGTCGGCGGCAACGGCCAGCTGCCCAGCACGCCCCACAGGCAGACCAGCCCGCAGAAGGCGGCCAGCGTGCCGGCGCGCAGCGCGCCGCTGAGCAGGTGGATGCGATCGCCTTCGTTGCCGAAGCGCGCCCAGAACGCGACCTGGGCGGGGGCCAGGCCAGGCGGTGTCTCCCGGGTGGTCCAGAAGTCCAGGGCGCGCAGCACGCCGATGGCTTCGTTGACGCGCGGGGGCACCAGCGTGGTCAGCAGGTTGCGCCACAGCGGGCGGTCCTGGCGCAGGCTGCGCAACACGCTGCTGTCGGGCAGCAGCAGGCTGTCGGTGACGTCCAGGTAGCGCTGGGCTAGGCTGGCGGCGCCCTGCGGCGACAGCAGCCAGGCCTGGTGCCAACGGCGCGCGGCGGCCTCCAGGTCCCAGCGATCGATGTCTCCGCGCAGGTCGTCCCAGGCGAAGCATGCGGTGAGGCAGGCGACCACCGGCGGCGGCAGCGGTGGGTCGCCGGCCTGGAGGGCCTGCAACACGGCCTCGCCGATGGCCGGCTTGTCGCCGAGCGACCACAGTTCCGGTTGCTGCTGCAGCCAGGCCTCGAGCGTGGCGGCGTCGTGCTCCCTGGCGAAGGCGGCGATGCGGCTGCCTACCGCGCCGACATCCACCGCCGATGCCCATGGCCGGGCCGGGGCGGCTGCAGGCGCGTCGGCACGGGCAGGGACGCCCCGGCCGGGAGGGGGAGGGCCATCGTCCTGCGCCTGCACCCAGGCCAGCGCATCCTGGTAGGCCGCGTGCAGGTGCTGGAACGCCTCCGGATCGTCGTCCGGCCGGGTAACCCGCAGCCGTTGCGCGTACGCGCGCTTGACCGCGCGCACGTCGACCGGTGTGCCGTCATCCAGGCCCAGCCAGGTCAGGCCCCAGCTCATGCGCGCTGTTCAAGGGGCAGCGCGCCCGCGGTGCCCGGACGCGCCGGCCGGGAGCGCGCTGCGTGGCGCCTCACCGATGCACGACCTTGGTCATCGCATCCACCGTCCAGGCCAGCAGCGCGCCGACCACGGCGATCTCGCCGAACATCAGCGCCAGCCCGCCCAGTTTCAGGAACGGCCAGATCCCGAGCAGCAGCCAGCCGTTGAACTGGAAGACGTAGCCGGCGCGATGCCACCAGCGCCGGATCGACAGGCCGAGCGTGGCCCAGGCCAGCGCGCTGCCGGCGATGCGCGCATCGCCGAGGTGGATGATCAGCAGCGCGCCGATCGCCAGGAGCGGGATCAGCCACAGCCGCAGCAGCGGCCAGCGCACCGGCGGGTGTTCCTCGGCGAGTTGCCATTGGCCGAGGCTGCGCAGGGGCAACAGCAAGGCGCCCACCCCCATCACCAGCAGCGCCGCGTACACACCCTGCATCGCGACGGCGGGAGCGCGCCCCAGCACGCCGAGCAGCGTCATCACCGCAAGCACCACCAGCGCGCACAACGCACTGCGCAGCAGCGCCAGCTGCATGCGTGGCCAGCTCAGCCGCTGGCCATCGGCGAGTGCGCGCCAGAACGCGACCTGTGCCGGCCGCAGCGGCGGGACCGCATCGTCGGCATCGTGCACGCCGAGCAGGTCGAGGGTGTCGCGCATGGCGGCCACGCGATGTGCCGGCCATGCGTCCCAGAGCGCACGCCAGGGTTGCCACGGACGGGTCAGGCGCTGCAGGCGGGTGCGCGCCTCGTCCGCATTGACCGGTGCCTGCGGGCGGTGCAGGTAGCGCGCCAGCCCGTGCTGGTTGCGCGGCTGCAGCACCCACAGCCGATGCAGTCGCAGCCGGCACGCATTCGCTTCGTAAGGGTCCAGGCCGCTGCCCACGTCGTCCCAGCCGAAGCACTGGGCGAGCAGGTCGAAGTTGTCGGCGCAGATCGGCGCATCGTGGGTCAGCAGGTGGTGCAGCACGTGGTCGCCGATCAGCGGCTTGTCGCGCAGCGACCACAGTTCCGGGCGCAGCTGCAGCCAGCGCTCGAACGCGGCCGGTTCGGACTGCTGGGCTTCGGCGATGACCCGCTGCGCGAAGGTGCCCGGATCGAGCTGCGCCGCTGCCGGTTGCGGCAGCGGCTCGGTCGCACGCGCGGGTGCGGCCGGGGCAGCGGGCGGGAAGGTGGTGTCACCCCGGTCCAGGATGCGCACCGGGTCGTGTGCGTCCGCGTCATCGACCACGGCCGTCCAGACCACCTCGGCCGGCGCCGCGGTGGCGTCGTGGGCGAACGAGCGCGCCAGCGCCTGGTCCAGCGGCAGCGCTTCTGCGATGCCGCTGGCCTGCGCGGCGGACAGGTCGTGCCCGCGGTTGTCCTCGTCCTCGTCTTCGTCCTGCCAGTGCGCGCGATGGCGCGCCCAGTCCAGCGCGGCCTGGTAGGCCTGGTGCAGCTGCTGGAACGCGGCCGGGTCATCGTCGGGCCGGGTGGTGCGCAGGCGCGCGGCGTAGGCGCGCTTGACCGCGCGCTCGTCGGCATCCTCCGCCAGGTCGAGGGCCGCGTGGCCCCAGCTCATGCGTCGCGTTCCAGCGCGTCCATCGCCGCGGACAGCTCACCGCGGTGCTGGTCGATGCGCTTGATGTCCTGGCTGTCCAGCGCGTGCCGGAACTGCTCCAGCCACGATTGCAGCAGGTCGCGCTGGTCCAGGTACTCCTCGTACAGGCGCTCGGCACGGGCCACGGTGGCCAGGTTCTGCTGCTGGTCGCGCGGGTGGATCTTCAGGTCCTGCAGGGCCAGCAGTCGCTCACGGATGTCCTGCGCGGAGAGCAGCCCGGGATTCTGTTCCAGGATCAGTTCGTGGCGGGTGCCGCTGGCGTCTTCGGTGACTTCCACCTGCAGCAGGCCATTGACGTCGTAGGTGAAGCGGGTGGTGACGGCCTTGTCGGCGGCCGTGCCCTGGCGCGACAACGGCACGCGCAGTTCGCCCAGCTTGATGTTCTTGTCCACCGTCGGGCTTTCGCCCTGGTAGATGTCGATAACCACCTCGCGCTGGTCGTCGCGCATGGGGAAGAAGCGGTCCTCGCGGCTGACCGGGACCACGCTGTTTCGCTGGATGATCGGGTGGAAGTACCCGCTGCGCTCGCTGCCGTCCGGCCCGCGCCGCGATACCTGGGTGCCCAGGGTGTAGGGGCAGACGTCGGTGAGCACGATCTCGCGCAGGCTCTGGTCGCGGTCCTTCAGGCCCGCCGCCACGGCCGCGCCCAGCGCGATCGCCTGGTCGGGGTGGATGTGGCGCAGCGGCAGCCGGCCGAACATGCGGGTGACCAGGCGGCTGATCATCGGCATGCGCACCGCGCCGCCGACCAGGACGATGTCATCCAGCGCCTCCGGCTTGAGCCGGGCGTCGCGGATGGCGCGTTCGATGGGCGCCCGCATGCGCTGCAGCAGCGGCTCGCACAGCTGGGCGTAGCGGGTTTCGTCGAGCTGCCAGGACAGCTCGCGGCTGCCCAGCGCGATCTCCAGGCGACCGTCGCCCTGCTGGCTCAGCTCGCGCTTGAACAGCTCCAGCCGGCGCAGCAGCTGGGCCTGCTCGGCGCTGGACAGGCTGGCCGGGTCCAGGTCGTTCTCGGCGTGGAAGGCCTGGGCCAGCACGTGCAGGAAGTCTTCGCCGCCGAGGAAGTTGTCGCCGGCGCTGGCATGCACTTCGATCACGCCGTCGAACAGCTCCAGGATCGAGACGTCGAAGGTGCCACCGCCGAGGTCCAGCACCAGCACGCGGCCCTCCTCGTCGCGCTGCTGCAGGCCGTAGGCGAGCGCCGCGGCGGTCGGTTCGTTGATCAGCCGTTCCACGCGGATGCCGGCCAGCTCGCCGGCCGCGCGCGTGGCCTTGCGCTGCGCATCGGAGAAGTAGGCCGGCACGCTGATCACCGCTTCCTCCACCGGCTGCCCGAGCGCGGCTTCGGCATCGGCCAGCAGCGAGCGCAGCACCAGCGCGGACAGCTCCTCCGGCCGGAACCGGCGGCCGCCGAGGCGGACCTCGCGGTCGCTGCCCATCCAGCGCTTGAAGTTGGCCACGCTGTGCTGCGGGTGGCTGACCAGGCGGTCGCGGGCCGGCTGGCCGACCAGCACGGCGTCATCGACCAGGCTGACCACCGAGGGGGTCAGCAGCTCGCCGTGCGCGTTGGGGAACAAGCGTGGGCCATCCGTGCCGTGGATGCCGATCAGCGAATGGGTGGTGCCCAGGTCGATACCGACGATCATCTGCGTCCGTCCGTTGTGTGCAGAAAAACGCGATTGTAGGAGCGCAGCGCACCCCTGACCATCGGGCGTTGCCCGACGCCGCCCCAATGGCTATGGTTCCGGCTCGTTCTGACGTACCGGATGTGCCCATGTCGCCACGCAACCCCCTGACCGCCGCCCTGGCCCTCGGCCTCACCCTCGCCGCCGGCGCCCACGCCGATGAAGGCATGTGGATGCCGACCCAGCTGCCGGAACTGGCCAAGCCGCTGAAGGCGGCCGGCTTCAAGGGCGACCCGGCCGACCTGGCCAACGTGACCGCCGCGCCGCTGAGCGCGGTGGTGCGGGCCGGTGGCGGTACCGGTTCGTTCGTGTCCGGCGACGGCTTGCTGCTCACCAACCACCACGTGGCGATGGGCGTGATCCAGTACAACAGCTCGCCCGAGCACAACCTGATCGACGACGGCTTCATCGCCCAGGGCCGCAGCGACGAACGCGCCGCCAATCCGGACTTCCGGGTGCTGGTCACCACCGGCTTCGACAAGGTCACCGAGCAGGTGCTGGGCGCGGCGCGCGGCAAGACCGGCCGGGCCTATTTCGATGCCGTGGACCGTGCCAGCAAGCAGCTGGTGGCCGACTGCGAGAAGGACGGCAACGTGCGCTGCAGCGTGGCCGACATGTACTACGGCACCGATTTCTACCGGATCCGCCAGCTGGAGCTGAGCGATGTGCGCCTGGTGTACGCACCGCCGCGTGCGATCGGCAACTACGGCGATGAGATCGACAACTTCATGTGGCCGCGCCACACGGGCGATTTCACCCTGCTGCGCGCCTACGTGGGCAAGGATGGCAAGCCGGCCCCGTACAGCCCGGACAACGTGCCCTACCAGCCGCCGGCCCACCTGAAGATGGCCATCGATGGGCCCAAAACCGGCGACTACGCGATGCTGGCCGGCTACCCGGGCATCACCTACCGCCACCGCACCGCCGCCGAGTTCGCCGGGCAGATCGATGCGGTGCTGCCGCGCCGTGTGGCGGTGTTCCAGCAGATGATCGACACCATCGAGGCGGCCACCGCCAAGGATGCGCAGGCGCGCACCCGCTATGCCTCGCAGCTGCAATCGCTGAAGAACAACCGCAAGCGCGCCGCCGGCGAGCTGGAAGGCCTGCTGCGCAGCGATGCCAAGGCCCAGCGTGCCGCCGATGAAACGGCCATGCTCAAGGCCACCGACGCGCGTTACCAGGGCGACATCCAGGCCCTGCTGGGCTCGCTGTCGCAGGGCGCCTCGGTGGGCGAGCGCGACCTGCTGCTGGACCTGCTCTCGACGCAGAGCCAGCTGCTGCGTTCGGCACTCACCCTGGAACGGCTGCGCATCGAGTCGGCCAAGCCCGATGCCGAGCGCGAGAGCGGCTACCAGCAGCGCGACCTGGCGCTGATCGAAGGCGTGCTCAAGCAGGTCCAGCGCCGCTATGCGCCGGCGGTGGAAAAAGCCCTGCTGACCAGCCTGCTCACCCGTTACCAGCAGCTGCCCGACGCGCAGCGCGTGCCCGAGTTCGATGCGGCCTTCGGCCGCACCCCGGCGGCGTTGGCCAAGGCGCTGGATGGCCTGTATGCCGCCACCACGCTGGGTGACGAGGCCCAGCGCCTGTCGCGCTTCAACGCGGCCAAGGAAGGCAAGCCACTGGCCCGTGATCCGCTGATCGACCTGGCCGGCCCGCTGGTGGCCGCGCAGTTGCGCCTGGACGACCAGGCCAAGGAGCGCGCCGGCGAGCAGCTGCGCCTGCGCCCGGCCTACATGCAGGCCCTGTTCGCCTGGCGCGCCAGCCAGGGCCGTGCGGTGTACCCCGATGCCAACCGCACCCTGCGCATCAGCTACGGCAAGGTGGAGGCGCTGTCGCCGCGCGATGCGGTGCATTTCGACCCGGTGACCACCGTGGCCGGGATCGTCGAGAAGAACACCAACGCCTACCCGTTCGATGCGCCCAAGCCGCTGCTGGCCGCGATCGCCAAGGGCGACTTCGGCTCCACCGCCGATCCGGTGCTGAAGACCCAGACGGTCAACTTCCTGACCAACCTGGACACCACCGGCGGCAACTCCGGTTCGCCGGTGCTCAAT
The DNA here is from genome assembly GCF_056393175.1 of Stenotrophomonas sp. Steno-Z1. Lineage (NCBI taxonomy): Bacteria > Pseudomonadati > Pseudomonadota > Gammaproteobacteria > Lysobacterales > Lysobacteraceae > Stenotrophomonas > Stenotrophomonas sp. Steno-Z1. Next base: position 27,208 of record NZ_JBWJPB010000005.1, read on the forward strand.
GCCAAGGGTGAGTTGATCGGGCTGAACTTCGACAGCAACTGGGAGTCGGTCAGTGCCAGCTGGTGGTTCGACCCGCGCTACAAGCGCGCGGTGCACGTGGACATGCGCTACCTGCGCTGGCTGCTGGCCAAGGTCTACCCGGCGCCCGAGCTGCTGAAGGAAATGGGCGTCCCGGCCGAATGACCCGCGGGTAGGCCACGACCGCCGGTCGTGGCCTACACTGCGTGCTGGCGCTGGGGAGCGGACACACGTGGTGGCAATGCAGGACGAGGACGACGGCACGACGCCGACGACGGCACGGCGGGATCTGCACGGGCTTCGGGTCTGGGTGGTCGAGGATGATCCGGAGCTGCTCGCGCTCAGCGTGGACGACCTGCGCTGGCGTGGCGCCGAGGCGATGGGGCTGGACAGCGCCGAGGCGCTGTACCGGGCCCTGGCGGTGGGCCGTTGCGACATCGTGGTCCTGGACGTCGGCCTGCCGGGCGAAGACGGCTATGCCGTGGCCCGGCACCTGCGCCGGATCGCCGATATCGGCATCGTGATGCTGACCGGGCGTGGCAGTTCCCATGAGATGGCCCACGGGCTGTCGCTGGGTGCCGATGTTTACCTGGTGAAACCGCTGGACGGCGACCTGCTGGCCGCCGCGCTCACCAGCCTGCGCCGCCGCCTGCCCGCGGCGGCACCGATCGCGCATGCCGCACCTGCAACCGGTACCTGGCGATTGCAGGCGGACGGGTGGGACCTCTGCGCCCCCAACGGCGCGGTGTTGGCGATCACCCGCGCCGAACGTGGTTTCCTGCGGGCGCTGCTGGCCGCGCCCGGCCGCCCGGTCGAGCGCGACGCGCTGATCGCCGCGGTCACCGATGAACCCTGGGACTTCGATCCGCATCGGCTGGAAGTGCTGGTGCATCGGCTGCGCACGCGGGTGCGCGGGGGGATCGGCCTGACCCTGCCGGTGCGCGCGCTGCGCGGGGCCGGCTACCTGTGGACCGACGAGGCGTCCTGAGCCCGACCCATGGGGTGCGTGTGAGCAAGTGAGAGCAACCGTGAGGTGCTGGTACTGCCTTTGCACGCCGCCCTCACCAGAATCCCTGCCGCCTCCGGCCAACCGGCCGAGGCCGCGCGTCCGTCGTCGACGGCGCGCCATGAATGCCAGGGAGGCGGGTCTGCAATCGCGGCTGCGGCCCTGGCTTTGTCGCCAGCAGGGGAACAGTCGTGCACAAGCAGCAGGTTCGGACGGATGCCGTCGCAGGCATCGCATCGTCGTGGGGTTCGTCGTGGCGCGTACGCGGCTGGCGGCTGCTGTGCGGCAGCCTGCTGGGCTGCCTGCTGGCACCCGCCGCCATGGCCGCCAACCTCAGCGTGTCGCAGCTGTCCGACTCGACCAGCGGCTGGCTGCGTGGGGATGGCACCGCCTCGGGCACGGCGAGCAGCGATCCGGCGCCGGTCGGGGCGATCGTGGTGTACGACGTCACCCTGTCCAACAGCGATACCGCCGCAGCCAGCGGCGTCGCGGCGATCTTCGACCTGCCGGCCAATACCCGCGCCTACCAGCTGCCTGCCGCCTGCACCGCGCAGACCGATACGCGCATCGTCTGCCGCTACGCCAGCTTCCCCGGCCAGGCGGCCGGTGGCATCAGCTTCCAGCTCAAGGTCGATACCCAGAACGCGCAGCCGGGCACCACCAAGGTGGTGGCGGCGATCGGCAACGAATCGGCCCTGCCGCCGTCGACCACGCCGGTCGCCAGCCTGACCAACGCCGATCCGTTCTTCGCCGGTGACAGCAACCCGGCCAACAACCGCCTCGAACAGAACACCACGCTGACCGCCGGCGCCGACCTGGGCCTGACCAAGAGTGGCAACCCCGCCTCGGTGATCGCCGGCGGCGAGGTGACCTACACCCTCACCGTGCGCAACGCCGGCCCCAGCCCGTCCACCAACTTCCAGGTGATCGACACGCTGCCGGCCGGCTTCGCGGTGGTCCCGGGCAGCTTCAGCGGCACCGGCTGGACCTTCAATTACGGCTCCACCACGGCCACCCACGCCGGCAGCCTGGCCAATGGGCTGACCAGCACGTTCACCTTCCGTGCCAAGGCCAACGTGTCCAGCGGCGCGGTCACCAACTCCGCGCGCGTGGCCGCCAACGGCACTCCGGACCCCCGTCCGGACAACGACGTGGCCACCGCCAACACCGTGGTGACCACCGGTGCCGACGTGACCGTGGCGATGGTCGCTTCGCCGGCCCCCGCCGCCACCGACGGGCCGGTGGTGTTCACCGTCACCGCCGACAATCTTGGCCCGGAGGCCTCCAGCGGCGTGAGCGTGACCGGCCAGCTGCCGGCGGGCTTCAGCTTCACCGGCACCGGCTCGCTGCCGGCCAACTGGACCTGCACCAGCCCGACCCCGACCACGTTCTCCTGTTCGCGCAGCGGTGCGATGCCGGCCGGCAGCAAGGACATCCTGCAGATCCAGGCGACGGCCCCGGCCACGCCCGGCAATGTCACGGCCACCGTGCAGATCCAGTCGGCGCTCACCCCCGACCCGAACGATGCCACCCATGGCACCAACAACAACATCGCCACCACCGCGCTGACCGTGCTCGCCGATGGCGCCGACCTGCGCCTGGCCAAGAGCAAGCTGGGCAGCAACGAAAACGGCGAAGTGGTGCCGGTCGGGACCACCTCGGCCAGCAACATGACCTCCACCCTGCGCCTGTGGAACAACGGCCCGGCCCGCATCACCGCCGGTGCGCAGATCGTGGACGTGCTGGCCGATGGCGAGGAATTCATCGCCACCACCGGACCGTTCAGCTGCTCGGCAGTGCCGGCCGCGTACACCCCGGGCACGCGCCAGGTGGTGACCTGCGATTTCACCGGCACCTACCCGGTGGCCGTCGCCACCGGCACCGGCAATGGCAACGCGTTCGCCACGCTGGTGATGACCACCCGCGCGCGCGCGGCCGGGGTACTGACCAACAACGCCTGCACCGGCGGTTCGGCCCCCAGCGGTGGCCCGGCCTCGCTGGAGCCGACCACCGACAGCGGCGTCAACCAGGACAAGATCACCGGCAACGACTGCGCCGGCAGCGGCATCCGCGCCACCGACGATGCGGCCAACCTGTCGATCACCAAGGTCGCCAGCACCGAAGCCGGCGGCGACAAGGTGGTGGGCGTCACCGAAACCTGGGCCGAGTACCTGCTGACCGTGCGCAACAGCGGTGCCGATACCGCCGGCGTGGTGGTCAACGACCCGCTGCCGGGCTTCCTGGACAACAACCGCACCGTGGTGGACATCACCGCGCCGGCCGGTTGGCCGGCCGCCAACTGCCGCATCAACAGCGGCAGCCTGATCTGCGAATCGGGCAACGTGGTGCTGGCCCGCAACGCCACCGCGGTGATCCGCCTGCGCCTGCGCACGGCCGGCAACACCCCGGGCATCCTGTTCGACAGCGTCGGCAAGACCGCCGCCAGCGGCGCCAACGCGGCCTGCGTGGCGGCCGGCACGGTACCGGCGTCGGGCCACTTCCATTGCAACCGCGCCGGCGTTGGCGTGGACGGTCGCATCACCGGCTCGGTGGGCGAGTCGGACTGGAGCGACAACTACGCCACCGACTGGCTGCGCGTGGAACGCGTGGCCAACATGCAGACCGTCGAGAAGGTGATCACCAGCGGCGACAACAGCGGTCGTGCCGGCGTGGTCGCCGACTACCGCATCCAGTACCGCAACCAGGGCCCGTCGGCGATCCCGCGGGTCGCCTTCACCGATACCTTCACCCTGCCGGCCGGCGACAGCGGCTTCGTGCTGGTCAACGCGCGTCTGGCCTCCAACAACCAGGCCTGCACCATCACCGCGATGGAGACGGGGATCACCGCCAGCAACACCGCCGGTGGCATTTCCTACCGCAATACCGATACCGCGAACCCGCGCACGCTGACCCTGACCTGCCCGGCGGTGGCGTTGGCCAATGGCGCGGTGGACACCGTCAACCTGGGCATCCGCCCGAACGTCAACGCCAGCAACACCGGCCGTGTGTTCGACAACGTGGCCGGTTTCAGCTTCCCCGATGGCGCCACCGGCAGCGATGCCAACGGCAGTTGGAACTACAACCTGGTCAGCACCGCGGCCGATGACACCCGGCAGGCGCGGCTGACCTTCGGCGAAGGCCGGGTCGACCTGCTGGTGCAGAAGAACGACCAGGGCTTTGCCGGTGGCATCGACCCGCTGGGCTTCGACCCGCAGGTGCCGGCCAACAACTACCTCACCTATCGGGTGACGGTGGGCAACCAGGGCCCGTCGCTGGCCAGCGATACCCGCATCCGCGACAGCCTGGTGCCGCCGGATGGCCGCACCGTGACCTTCATCGGCGCATCGACGACGGCCGGCGGCAGCTTCAACGTGGCCGGCTGCAGCGTGGTGGAAGGCAGCAACCCGTTTACCGGCAACGGCAGCAGCGCGATGGTGCTGGACTGCCTGATGCCGGGCGCCGGCTTTGCCGGCAGCAACGAGGACGGCACCGTGGCCGCCGGCGCGGAGAGCGAACTGTTCCTGCGCTACCGCTACGACAGCGCGCCGGGCGGCGGTGGCGATACCTTGAGCAACACCGCGCTGGCGCACTCGGCCGAAACCCGCCAGGGCGCCGACCTGACCGCCGGCGATGCCAACCGCGCCGACAACAGCACCACCGAAACCACCAGCGTGTTCATGCGCTCGGACATGACCGTGCGCAAGACCATGGTGACCGTGTCGCCGGGGGCCGCCCCGAGCGTGGCACTGCCGGCCAGCGTGGCCGGCGTCACCGTGCGCCAGCCGTTCTGGTACGTCATCACCGGCGTCAACAATGGCCCCGGCCAGAGCCTGTCGCGCGACCGCAGCGCCACCGCGCAGCTGCGTGGTACCGGCACCGTGGTGGTGGATACGCTGCCGGCCGGCGTCCAGGTCACCGGCCCGGTCACCTGGCAGAAGCAGGGCCCGGCCTACGCCGGGGCGACCCCCGATGGCAGCGGCACCTGCAGCGTGCTCGACCGGGTGGTGACCTGCGAAGTGGGCGACACCACCTTCGCCACCGGCAACCCCGGTCAGGTCCGCATCCTGGTGCCGGCGATGTGGCCGCAGCTGCCGGCCGGCAGCACCGCACCGCGTGGCAGTGCCAGCAACCATGCGCAGATCAGCACCGAGCAGGTCGACGAGAACCCGGCCAACGACAGCGTCGATGTGCCGCTGGACGTGGTCAACCTGTCGCTCGCCGGCAAGGTGTTCGTGGACAGCGACCAGGCCGCCGGCAACGGCGGCACCGTGCAAGCCGGTGAAGCCGGCATCGCCGGTGTGTCGATCCGCCTGAGCGGCACCGATGCCTACGGCCAGGCGGTCAACCTGACCGTCACCACCGATGCCAGCGGCCAGTACCGCTTCGACAACCTGGCCCCGTCCGACGCGGCCGGCTACACCGTGCTGGAAGTGCAGCCGGCCGGCTATGCCAATGGCCGCATCGATCCGCCCACCAGTGGCGCGCAGGCCGCGACCTTCAACCCGGACAGCTACCAGGCCGGCAGCCCGGACAGCCGCTACGTGGTGCTGCTGGGCACCGACGTGGCTGTGCCCGGTGGCACGATCGGCAGCGTCGGCGCGGTGGCGGTGAACTACAACTTCCCCGAAGTGCGGCGCCCCAGCCTGTCCGGCTACGTCTACGTGGACCTGGACTTCAACAACCAGCGCACCGTGGGCACCGACAACGCCATCGTCGGTGCCAGCGTGGAGCTGCTGGATGCCAACACCGGCGCGGTGCTGGCCACCGTGCAGACCGACGCCAACGGCCACTACCGTTTCGACGACCTGGACCCGCACCTGCTGTACGCCGTGCGCGAGCCCTTGCCCAATGGCCCCTATACCAACCGGCCGAGCGCCGTGAACGCGGGCACCATCGGTGCCGCGGCCTGCGCCGTCGGCACGTGCGTGGTGGGCACCGGCGTGGCCAGCCCGGGCGGGCCGGACGCGGCCAGCACCGACCGCATCACCGGTATCGACCTGGGCACCGGTGCCGATGGGGAGAACTTCAATTTCGGCGAGAACCCCAACGGCAGCTCGATCGCCGGGCGGGTCTGGCTGGACCTGGACAACGACGGCGTCATCGACCCGACCGAAACCGGCCTGGGCGGCGTGGAGATCGTGCTCACCGGCACCGACCGCAACGGCCAGCCGGTGCAGTTGACCACCACCACCGCCGCCGACGGCAGCTACGCCTTCGTCGGCCTGCTGCCGGGCACCTACGTGGTGACCGAACCGACCCAGCCGGGCAACACCCTCAACGGCACCACCGTGCCCGGCGACAAGGGCGGCGCCGCGACCTCGCCGGAGACCGTGCCATCGGCGATCAGCACGATCGTGCTGGGCAGCAACGAAGCGGCCGCGGCCTACAACTTCGGCGAGATCCCGATCGCCTCGATCGCCGGCCGCGTGTACTACGACAACAACGACAACGGCAGCATCGACGCCGACGAAACCGGCATCGCCGACGTGCAGATCGTGCTCACCGGCACCGATGACGCCGGGCAGCCGGTCAACCTCACCACCCGCACCGATGCGCAGGGCAACTACAGCTTCCCCAACCTGCGGCCGGGCAGCTACGTGCTGACCGAACCGGACCAGCCGGCCTACACCACCAACGGCATCACCAGCGCCGGCACCGTGCAGGGCAGCGTGGTGGGCGTGGCCACCGACCGCACGACGGTACCGTCGGCGATCAGCCAGGTGGTGCTGGGCGCGGGCATGCAGTCGGTGCAGAACAACTTCGGCGAAGTGGCCGACACCCCGGACCTGGTGGTCAGCAAGCGCGCCACCACGGCCGTGTTCACCGTCAACCATGCAGCCGAGTACCAGATCCAGGTGCGCAACATCGGCCCACGCCAGACCTTGGCCGGCTACGACGTGCATGACCGCCTGCCGGTCGGCCTGACCCTGCTCGACACGCCGACCGGCAACGGCTGGCTGTGCGAGGGTGCGGCCGGTGCGCAGCGCTTCGTGTGCCGCAGCAGCACGCTGATCGCTGCCGGTGCGACCCTGCCCGATGCGATCACGGTCAAGGTGAAGGTGGGCGCCGACGCGGCCAATGGCAGCACCGTGCACAACGCGGTGCTGGTCCAGGGCGGTGGCGAAGATGCGCCGCACGGCCCGAGCCCGGCCGAACGCGCGGCGTTCGAGGGCGATGTCACCGCGCTGCCCGAGTGCGATCCGGCGATCACCCTGAACGTGTGCCGCGTGCCCAGCAAGGTGCAGCTCAGCGCCTCGGTGGGGGGCACGGTGTGGTACGACGTGGGGGGCGATGACCAGCTGCTCGATGGCGGCGACCAGCGCCTGCCGGCCTGGATCGTCGAACTGGTCGACCCGGCCACGGGCGAGGTGGTGGCCAGCCAGGTCACCGCGGCCGATGGCAGCTACCGGTTCAACGACGTGCTGCCGGGAGTGAAGTGGAACATCCGCTTCCGCGACCCGCGCTCGAACATCGTCTGGCCGCACCCGGTCACCCGCGAGAGCGTGGCCGGCGTGCAGGCCATCTGCGACGCCGCCGGCGCCATCGCGCGCGCCGGTACCAGCGCCTGCCAGGTCAACGACAACGCCAGCAGCGTGCTCGAGGTGGTGCTGGCACCGGGCCAGTACCTGCCGCAGCAGAGCCTGCCGGTGGATCCGTCCGGCGTGGTCTACGACGCGGTGTCGCGCGACCCGGTCCCGGGTGCGATCGTGACCCTGTCGCCGGTGGGCATGTGCAGCGGTTACGACCCGCGCACCGCCGTGCTCAATGCAGGCCAGGGCGGTTACCGCATCGAGGGCAACACGATCTCGATGACCGTGGGCAGCGAGGGCTTCTACCAGTTCGCCTTCGGCCCCGCCGCGCCGGCCCGCTGCGAGTTCCAGCTCAGCGTGACCCCGCCGGGCGGCTATGCGTTCGTGTCCACCCTGATCCCGCCGCAGGACGGTACCTTGTCGCCGCTGGGCGGCGGCGGCGCCAACCACGTGGTCCAGCCCAACACCGCAGCGCCCACCGGCGCGGTCGGCACGGCCACCCAGTACTACCTGGGCCTGTTCGGCGGTTCGGACACCGCCGCGATCGTGCACAACCACCTGCCGCTGGACACCGCGGTGGCCACCGGGCTGGCGATCAGCAAGAACGGTGACCGCCAGACCGCCGAGATCGGCGACACCGTGCAGTACACCATCACCGTGCGCCAGACCGCCGGCAGCGCGCTGCGCACCGTCAACGTGGTCGACCGCCTGCCGCGTGGCTTCACCTACATCGACGGCACTGCCCGTGCCGATGGCCGCGCCGTGGTCGACCCGGACGGCAAGCCGGGTCCGCTGCTGGGCTTCCGCCTTGGCTCGATCAGCGTGGGGGGCCAGATCGTGCTGACCTACCGCGTGCGGGTCGGCGTGGGTGCGCAGCAGGGCGATGGCATCAACCGCGCGCAGGCGTTCGGTTGCGCCTTCGACGGCGGCTGCATCAGCACCGACAGCCTCACCCCGCTGCCCGGCGCGCTGCCCTCCAACCGCGCCGAGTACCGCGTGCGGGTCACCGGCGGCGTGTTCACCGACCAGGCCTGCGTGCTCGGCAAGGTGTTCGTGGACTGCAACAACAACCACGTGCAGGACCGCGAGGAACTGGGCATCCCCGGAGTGCGCCTGTACTTCTCCGACGGCACCTGGGTGATCAGCGATTCGGAGGGCAAGTACAGCTACTGCGGCCTGCCACCGCAGAGCCACACCCTGAAGGTGGATGCCGCCACCCTGCCGCTGGGGGCGCGCCTGACCACCAGCAGCAACCGCAACCTGGGCGATGCCGACAGCCTGTTCCTGGACCTCAAGAACGGCGAGCTGCACCGCGCCGACTTCATCGAGGGCAGCTGCGCCAACCCGGTGCTCGAGCAGGTCAAGGCGCGCCGCACCCAGGGCGAGGTGCGCGCACCGGAAACCGAAACCGGGCAGCCGCCGTTGCGCTTTGACAGCAAACCCGCGCGGGCGCCGCAGCAGGCGACCGACTCGGCCAACCAGAGACCGATCGTGCATCCCAGGACCCTCCCGCCTGCCGCAGGCGCCGCCGTGGAGGTGCAGCCATGAGCCGCCGCCATCCGCTGACCCGCCTGCCGCGGCTGAGCCTGCTGGCGTGTGCGCTGGCTGCCGCGCCGGCGATGGCGCAGAGCGTGGGCACCCCGGGCCGCTTCACCCCGGTGCTCGGCGAGGCCTCCAGCCTGTATCCGCGCAGTGCCACCAGCACCGACGCCGCGCCGCGCGCGCTGGACGGTGCCGCGGCGGGCACCCTGGACCGCATCGTGGTCGAGCTGGATCGCGACGGCGTGCCGGCCGATGGCCAGAGCGCCGTGCACGTGCGCGTGCAGCTGCTGGATGCGCAGGGCCGCGCGCTGAGCGGCAGCCGCTACGCCACGATCGAACACAGCGCCGGTCGCATCCGCCTGCCGGGCTCGCGTACCGATGAGCTGGGCCCGGGTGCACTGGATGCCGACACGATCACCCCGGGCGTGCAGCTGCAGGTGGTCGATGGCCTGGCCGAGTTCGACCTGCTGGCCCCGCATGATCCGCAGGACGTGCTGCTGCGGGTCACCGCGGGGGCGGAGACTGCGCAGGGCAGCATCGCCTTCCTGCCGGAAATGCGCGAGATGCTGGCCACCGGCCTGATCGAGGGCGTGGTCAACTTCCGTCGTCGCAACACGGCCGGGCTGGTCGCGCCGGTGGACCACGACGACGCGTTCGACCGCGATATCCGCCGCTGGGAACGCCAGTTCAACAACGGCAAGGCCAATGCCGCCGCGCGCACCGCGTTCTTCGTCAAGGGCCGGATCAAGGGCGAGTACCTGCTCACCGCGGCCTACGATTCGGACAAGGACACCCGCGGCCGGCTGCTGCGCGACATCCAGCCGGAGGAGTTCTATCCGGTCTACGGCGACGCATCGCTGCGCGGCTTCGACGCGCGCTCGGCCGAACGCCTGTACGTGCGCGTGGACAACCGCCGCAGCTACCTGCTGTATGGCGACTTCCAGACCGGCGACGGGCTGGCCACGGCCACCGGCATCGGCGGCAGCGGCGCGCTGCCGCAGCGCAGCCTGGGCACCTACAACCGCACCGCCACCGGCCTGGGCTGGCATTTCGAAAGCGAGCGCGTGCGCAGCAACGTGTTTGCGATGCAGGATTCGCTGCGCCAGGTGATCGAGGAGTTCCGCAGCCAGGGCAGCGGCCCGTACGCGCTGCGCAACAACGCCGTACTCGAAGGCAGCGAGCGGGTGGAAGTGATCGTGCGCGACCGCAACCAGCCCACCCGCATCGTCTCGGTGCGCGCGCTGGCGCGGCTGGTCGACTACAGTTTCGAGCCGTTCTCCGGGCGCATCCTGCTCAACCAGTTCCTGCCGGCGTTCGACAGCGACCTCAACACGGTCTCGCTGCGCATCACCTACGAACTGGACCAGGACACCGAGAAGTTCTGGGTGGTCGGTGCCGATGCCCAGGTCAAGCTGGGCGAGCGCATGGAAGTGGGGGCGGCGGTGGTCGACGACCGCAACCCGTATGCCGAGTTCAGCATGGGCAGCGCCAACGCCAGCTACCGCTTCGGCGACAGCACGCTGCTGGTGGCCGAGTTCGCGCGTACCCGCAGCGAGGTCAACACCAACACCATCAACCAGGTCACCTCGCAGGGGCTCAAGGACGTCACCGGCGAGGTCGAGGGCGATGCGTGGCGGGTCGAGTTCGCGCATGACGGCGCGCGCTTCGACGCGCGTCTGTTCGCCGCCCGCACCGATCCGGCCTTCAATAATCCGGCGGCGCCGTTGTACGGCGGCCGTGGCGAATACAACGCCCGGCTCGGCTACCGGGTCGGCCCGAAGCTGGAGCTGTACGCCGAAGGCCTGCGCAGCGAAGACCGCAACCCGGACGGTGGCAAGCGCGACGCCGGCGGTGCCGGCGTGCGCATTGGCGCCAGCGAGCGGCTCACCGTGGACGTGGGCGTGCGCAGCATCCGCGAGACCATCGGCGTGACCTCGCCGTGGTCGTCGGGCGTTCCCTTCGGTGACGCGGGCGGGCTCACCGGTGGCTTTGCCACCGGCAGTGGTGGCGGCGCGCTCGGCTACGGCCAGCAGGCGCTCGATCCGCTCACCGGGTTGATGGTGATCAACGGCAGCAGCAGCGGCAGTCCGATCACCAGCGACCTGCCGGTAGGCACCGAGCTGGCGTCGGACAGTGCCCGCGTCGGCCTGGGTTATCGCGTCAGCGATCGCCTCAGCGCCGGTGCCGAGGTGGAGCAGAGCGTCAGCGGCGAAGATCGCAAGCGCCTGGCCGCCGGCCTGGATTACCAGGTGTTCGAACGCAGCCGCGTCTACGGCCGGTACGAGAAGCAGACCGGCCTGACCAGCGCGTATGGCATCACCACCACCGACCGCGAGGCCGATGCGCTGGTGTTCGGCATCGACAGCAGCTACCTGCGCGATACCCAGACCTTCAGCGAGTACCGGTTGCGCGACTCGATCAGCGGCCGCGACGTCCAGGCCGCATCGGGCATCCGCAACACCTGGGATATCGCCGAGGGCCTGCGCCTGGGCAGCTCGGCCGAGCACGTCAAGGTGATCGACGGCAGCGCCGGCGACACCACCGGCCTGGCGCTCGCGCTGGACTACAGCGCCAACCCGCTGTGGCGCGGTGCGATCCGCGCCGAGCACCGGATCTCCGAGGATGTGCCGGACACCGCGACCAACGAGGCCTTCAACACCACGCTGCTGCAGGCCATGCTGGCCCGCAAGCTCAGCCGCGACTGGACGCTGCTGGCCCGCAACTACCTGCTCAGCACCCGCTACGACGCACGTGGCGACGTGCTGCAGGACCGCTTCCAGCTCGGCGTGGCCTACCGCGATACCGACCGCAACCGGATCAATGCGCTGGCCCGCTACGAGTACAAGCTCGAACGCGATGAGAGCGGGCTGACCCTGTCCGACGGCGTGGCCGTGGATGGCAGCAGCCAGGACGTGCGCACGCGCGCGCACATCGTCTCCACCCATGCCGACTGGCATCCGTCGCGGCCGTGGTGGCTGACCGGGCGCATTGCCGGCAAGTGGCAGCAGGACCAGTTCGCCTACGGCGACGGGGTGCGCGTCAACAGCCGTTTCCATGCGGTGCTGGTGTCCGGGCGGGTGGTGTATGACATCACCGAAAACTGGGACATCGGCGTGCTCGGCTCGACCTTCCGCGGCCAGACCGGCGCCAACCAGTACGCCTGGGGCATGGAAGTCGGGCGCCTGCTGCGCCAGAACCTGTGGCTGTCGGCCGGTTACAACTGGAGCGGTTTCACCGGCGACCGCGATCTCAATGGCTACGAGTACACCCAGCAGGGCGTGTTCGTGCGCCTGCGCTTCAAGTTCGATGAAGACCTTTTCCGGCCGGACCCCGTCCGCTACCGCGACCCGGCACGCTGAGGATGCCCCGATGACCACGCTTTCCCCGATTTCCCGAGTTGTCCCCGCGCTGCTGGTGGTGGCCATCGCCACCACGCTGGCCGGTACCGCCGCTGCCCAGCAGACCCGGCTGCGGCCGGAGCAGCAGCGCATCACCGATGCGGCCATCCATGCCGACCACCAGGCCTACGAAGCGACCCAGGGCCGCATCCAGGCGCTCAACGACGGCGGCCGGCCGATCCGCGACTACCACCTGTCCAAGGCGCAGTGCTGGCTCGACGTGTCCTTCCACGAGTACAGCCGCAACGACCGCAGCGACTTCCCGCAGCAGGCGCTGACCGAGTCGGAAACGCTGATCGTGGGCATGGAGCAGGGCACCTCGCCGCTGCCGACCGACACGCCGCTGGTCAATGGCGCCAAATACCTGCGCGATGACCTGTGGCAGCGCCTGCGCGTGCTGCACGGCGCGCCGGGGTTCAGTTGCGCGCAGCAGCAGGTGGCCTGTGGCGAGGTCGAACTGGTGCATGCCGGCAACGAGTTCAACCAGCAGCAGTGGCGCCATTCCAAGCCGTACATCCAGATCGCCGAGGAGCTGGTCAACGATGCCGAAGCGGCGGCACGCCAGTGCGCGGTGGGCACGCCGGCCGCGGCGTCACCGACCCCGCTGGTGGCCAACGTGCTGTTCGAGTTCGACCGCGACGGTTACCGCGACATCCGCACCTATTCGCTGGAGAGCGTGGACCGCGCACTGGCCAGCGTGCGCAGCGAAGCGCTGCAGCTGCGCGGCATCGCGCTGGTCGGGCACGCCGACCGCATGCAGGGGCGTGGCTTCGATGCCAACCAGGCGCTGTCCGAGCGGCGCGCCCGCACCGTGCGCGATCTGCTGGTCGGCCGCGGCATCGACCCGGCGTTGATCCGCTACGAGTACCGCGGCGATACCCAGCAGGTGCAGCAGTGCGATGGCGTGCGTCCGCGCGCGGCGCTGCTGGAATGCCTGCTGCCCAATCGCCGGGTGGAAGTGCGTTTCGACGTGACGCGCTGAGGCGACAGGCCCTCAGTCGCGGGGCCCGGTTGCCGCCTCGGTGGTAGCCGGGTGGGGCCGCGCCGGCTCCGGCCGCGGCGGCGTCCACGGCAGCGGCCGGCTGCCGGCCAGCGTCACCCAGCCCAGCACCTGCGCTTCGGTCGGATCGTGCAGCACGCTGTACAGGTCGACCTCCCTGCCGGTGGCTGCGCCCCAGAGGCTGGCCCAGGCGTTGCGGCCGCTGCGGCGCGCGCTCTGCAGGGCGCGGTCGGCCGCGCGCAGGCTGTCGTCCAGGTGCGCGGGTTGGTCGGCGAACAACGGCAGCGGGGCCAGGCCCAGGCTGGCGCTGAGGGTGATCGGCTGCCCGGGGCGGGTGTCCACCAGCAGGTGCTCGATGCGGGTGCGCAGGTGGTTGGCCAGCGCCTGCGCGGCGGCCTCGGAGGTGTCGTGACGCGCGACCAGGAACCGGGTGCCACCCCAGCGGGCCACCAAGTCGCCGCGGTCCACGGCGCTGCGCAGGCAGCGCGCCACCGCGCGCAGTACCGCATCGCCGCCCGCCTGGCCGTGGCGGTCGTTGAGTGCCTGGAAGTCGTCGATCTCCAGCAACAGCAGCGCACTGCGCCGCTGGCCCGATGGCCGGGCATCGCCCAGCAGGCGTTCGGCCTCGTGCCGGCTGGGCAGCCCGGTGACCGCATCGGTCCGGCTCAGCGCCGCCAGTTCGTGGCGCTGGCGGCGCAGGCGCAGGATCAGGACGGCCGCGATCGCCAGTACCGCCAGCAGCGCGGCCACCGCGCTGTTGCGGACCACCCGCACCCGTCCCAGGTCCTGTTCGGCGTTGACCTCGGCCGGTGCGATGTGGCGCTCGGCGCTGGCCTGCAGCCTGGCCAGGCGGTTGAGGGTGTCGCCCTTGCTGCGCGCCTGGTCCAGGTCGCGTGCCTGGCGGGCCACCTGCAGCGCCTGCTGGCGCAGGCCGAGCAGCGTGTAGGCATCGCCGAGCACATCCAGGCCATGGCGGATCTCATCGGTGAAGTGGCCGCTGTCGGCCAGCGCCTGCGCCTGTTCGGCCAGGGCCAGGCCCTGGGCGGCCTGGCCGCGGTCGAGCGCCACCCGGGCCAGGCGCTGCAGGGTGATGATCCGGCCCTGCGCGTCCTGCGTGGTCTGCCAGGCCAGCGCCTGGTCCAGCCCCTTCTGGGCCCGGTCCAGTTCGCCGCGCACGCGCTGGATCTCGGCGCGGTGGCTGCCGATGCGGTGCATCAGCAGCTCCTGGCCATTGAGGCGGGCGCCGATCGCGGCGGCACGATCGAAGGCGGTCTGCGCCTCTTCGTAGCGTTGCATCGACAGCAGCGCATAACCGACGTTGTAGTGGATCAACAGGTCGCCCGGGTTGGGCGGCCGGCGCAGGTGCTCGCTCAGCGCGGCGGCCTTCTGCAGGTAGGTCAGCGCGCCCTGGGCATCGCCCATCGCATCGCCGCGGATCATCGCGATCTGCATCAGCGCGCTGATCTGGCCGTGCACGTCGCGGGTGCGTACCGCGTCGTCGAGCAGGGTGCGCGTCAGCTCCAGGGCCTGGGCCTGGTCGCCGCGCCACAGCAGCAGGTGCGCGGCCAGCGCACGTGCGCGCTGGGTGTCCTCGGCGCTGGCATCGGCGCGTGCGGCGGCGGCCAGCAGGCGCTCGGGCAGGCCCTCGGTCTGCGCCAGGCGGCCCTGCGAACGCAGCGCCATGCCCAGGCAGCCGATCGCCCCGATCTCCACCGAGGTGGGCAGCGTCGGTCGCGCCAGCAATGCCGTGGCGATCTGCAGCGATGTCTCCGGGGTGCTGGCCAGCAGGGCATTGCACTGCTCCACCTGGGCGATCAACGGCCGGCCATCGCCCGGGCGCTGTGCCTGCGCAGGCAAGGTGGAAACGGCAAGGGCAACGCACAGCAGCGCAGGCAGACTGCGCCGGACACGCGACAAGCAGTTCATGGTCCACAACATCCTGGCGGCGATCCGGCGGAGGCGGGCGTGGCGGCGAGAAGGCTGCCGCCAATCGGGGGTGCCGGATCGTGGAAGGCTAATATACCGGCGTTGTCGACAAAACTTGACGCTTCTGGCCCGTTCGGACCCGCCGTACATGCCGATTACCCCGTTCTCCTCCCTCCTTGACGATGCGCCTGGCGCGGCCACACCGGGCCTGGGCGAGCGCACCGACGCCATGTTGCGCGGCCTCTGGCTGCTGGTGGCGGCCTTCCACCTGCTGACCGCCAGCTGGTTGCTGCTGCGCCTGGGCGACGGAGTGGACACCCTGGTCCTGGCCCTGGCGGGGGTGCACCTGGCGGTGTGCGTGGGCTGCCTGGTCGAGCAGCGGCGCGGCCGTGGGGTGCGTGCGGCGACGCTGTTCGTGGTCGGCCAGTTGCTGCTGCTGTCGGTGACCGAAGGCTATTGGGGCCTGGCGTCGCTGTCGCGGGTCCAACTCGTGCAGGTGGTGCCGGTGCTGCTGGTGGCGGCGCTGCTGGGCGCGGCGCCGTTGCGCTGGGCCACGCTCTGGGCGTGCCTGGCGATGCTGCTGGGCGCCTGGATCGACCTGGCCGGCATCCTGTTCCGCCCCGACCGCGTCGCGCACGTGGTCACCGATCTGGGCGTGTGCGTGTTCGGCTGCGTACTGGTGGCCTGGCTGCTGCACCACAGCGTCACCGGCCTGCGTGAGAGCCTGCAGGTGGCGCGGCAGCACGGCGTCGAGCTGGCGCGCAAGCGCGATGAGCTGCAGCTGGAAATGCAGGAGAAGGAGCGCTCGCGCGACCAACTGGTGCACGCGATGAAAATGGAAAACGTGGGCCGGCTGGCCAGCGGCATCGCGCATGACTTCAACCACCTGCTGGCGCTGGTGCACGGGTACGTGGGCAAGGCGCGCCGCGCGCCCGACCCGGCGACCGTGGCCGAGGCATTGCAGGGCATCGACTCGGCCGCCCGCCGGGCCAGCGCGGTCAGCCGGCGGCTGCTGGATTTCAGCCGGCTGGAGGCAAGCCGGCCGCAGCTGCTCGATGCCGCCGCGACCATCGACGCGATGGCGCCGACGCTGCGCCAGGTCTTCGGCGAGAGCGTCCACTGCCATGTCGATAGCGGCCAGGTGCAGTGCCGCGTCCACTTCGACCCGGCGCAGCTGGAATCGATCCTGCTCAGCCTGGCGGTCAACGCCGGCCAGGCGATGCCCGAGGGGGGGCGCTTCGCGCTGCGGCTGGGGTGGTTGCCCGACGCCGGCGAGCTGTCGATACAGGCCGCCGACACCGGCCTGGGCATGAGCGAGGAGGTCCGGGCGCGCTGCCTGGAACCCTTCTTCACCACCAAGCCGGTCGGGCAGGGCACCGGGCTGGGGCTGGCCGTCAGCGCCAGCCTGGTGGCGGCCGCCGGTGGCCGCATCGAGGTGGAAAGCCGGCTTGGCCACGGCACCTGCGTGGACATCCGCCTGCCGGCGCGCGCTGCCCCTGTCGAGCAAGCGTCGTGATCTACTAGCGGTCTGCTCGCACGGAATCATCCCGTGGTCTCCAGTTGGATCCTGCTGTTGGTATCGGTGGCCTACGCCGCGCTGTTGTTCGGCGTGGCGTGGTGGGGCGACCGTCGCCCGATGTACCCGGACCGGCCGTGGCTGCGCCCGGTGGTCTACAGCCTGGCGCTGGCGGTGTACTGCTCGTCGTGGACGTTCTACGGCGCGGTCGGCACCGCGGTGCGCAACGGCATCGGCTACCTGCCGATCTACCTGGGGCCGTTGCTGTTGTGGCTGTTCGGCTGGCGCATCATCGAACGCCTGGCGCTGGTCGCGCGCAGCCAGAACGTGGTGTCCATCGCCGACTTCATCTCCTCCCGCTTCGGGCGCTCGCGGCGGCTGGCCGCGCTGGTGGCGGTGATCGCGCTGATCGGCATCGTGCCGTACCTGGCGTTGCAGTACAAAGCGGTGGCGATGAGCCTGCAGGTGCTCACCGGCAACGTCGGGCCGACCGGTTTCTTCACCGATCCGGCGCTGTACGTGGCGCTGCTGATGGCGCTGTTCGCCACGCTGTTCGGCACCCGCCAGGTGGACGCCACCGAGCACCACCACGGCATGATGCTGGCCATCGCGCTGGAATCGATGATCAAGCTGATCGCGATGGTCGCGCTCGGCCTGTTCGCCTACCTGTGGCTCAACGACCATACCGATGCGGTGCTGCAGTCCGCGCACACGCTGTTCAGCGGGTTGCCGCCGGTGGGCTTCATCTCGCAGACCCTGCTCAGCTTCCTGGCGATCATCTGCCTGCCGCGCCAGTTCCACGTGGCCGTGGTGGAGTGCGGCGACGTGCGCGACATCCGCCGCGCGCGCTGGATGTTCGGTGCGTACCTGGTGATCATCTCGGCGATGGTGATCCCGATCGCCACCGCCGGCGTCACCCTGTTCGGCACCGGTGGCAGCGTCGCCGACGACAGCATGGTGCTGGCCCTGCCGCTGGCCGAGGGCCGCAAGTTCCTGGCGCTGGTGGCCTACGTGGGCGGCTTCTCGGCGGCCACCGGCATGGTCATCGTGGCCTCCATCGCGCTGGCCACCATGGTCAGCAACGACCTGGTGATGCCGGTGCTGCTGCGCCGCAGTGGCGACCACCAGGAAGCGGCCGACGTCGCCTCGCGCGTGCTGTGGATCCGCCGCACCGCGATCCTGCTGCTGGCACTGGTCGCCTACAGCTACTACCGCGGCAGCAGCAACGACAGCACCCTGGCCTCCTACGGGCTGATGGCGTTCGCCGCGGTGGCCCAGTTCGCGCCCGGGCTGATCGGCGGCCTGTACTGGCGCGGCGCCAGCCGGCGGGGCGTGGAAGTGGGCATGCTGCTCGGCTTCGGCACCTGGGTGTACACCCTGCTGTTGCCGGCGCTGACCCACGCCGGCTGGATGGACGCGACGTGGCTGGTGCAGGGGCCGTTCGGCATCGCCTGGCTGCAGCCGCAGCACCTGTTCGGCATGAGCGGCTGGGATCCGCTGACCCATGGCACGTTCTGGTCGCTGCTGGTCAATGTGGCGGCGATGCTGCTGGTCTCGGTGCGCTGGCGCCCGGGCGTGGACGAGCGCCTGCGCGCGGCGCCGTTCCTGGACCCGTACGCGCAGCGGCCCTCGGTGGCCGGCGCGTGGCCGGGCCACGTGCACGTGGAAGACCTGCTGGCGCTGGCCTCGCGGGTGGTGGGCGACCGGCACGCGCGGCGTTCGTTCCTGGAGCAGGCCCAGTCGATGGGCCGCGAACTGCAGGCCTCGGCGCCGGCCGACCGCGCCTGGGTGCAGTTCACCGAGCGCCTGCTCGCCGCCTCGATCGGCGCGGCCTCGGCGCGCCTGCTGCTGACCAGCCTGCTGCGCGGCTCGGGCATGGACCTGGGCGAAGTGGTGGCGGTGCTGGACGAGGCCGGGCAGGAACTGCGCTTCAACCGCGAGATCCTGTCCACCACCCTGGAAAACATCAGCGCCGGTGTCAGCGTGGTCGACCCGGACATGCGCCTGACCGCGTGGAACCGCCGCTACCAGCAGATGTTCGGCTACCCCGACGGCATGCTTTACGTGGGCCGCCCGGTGGCCGACCTGATCCGCTACAACGCCGAGCGCGGCGAGCTCGGCGAGGGCGACATCGAGGTGCAGATCAACCGCCGCATCGGCTACATGCGCGCCGGCTCGCCGCACATCTTCGAGCGCACGCGCAGCGACGGCAAGGTCATCGAGATGCGCGGGCAGGCGTTGCCCGGCGGTGGTTATGTCACCAGCTACAACGACATCACCGATTACAAGCACGCGGAGAAGGCACTGCTGGAGGCCAACGAAACGTTGGAGCAGCGCGTGGCCGAGCGCTCGCACGAGGCCGAGGTGGCCCAGCAGTCCAAGACCCGCTTCCTGGCCGCGATCAGCCACGACGTGCTGCAGCCGTTGAACGCCGCACGCCTGTTCGCGTCGGCATTGCGCGAGAGCCACCACCACAACGAAGAGCAGCGGCATCTGGCCGAGCGCGTGGACGCTTCGCTGCGTGCCGCCGAAGAACTGCTGGACGGCCTGCTGGACGTGTCGCGGCTGGATGCCGGCGGATTGCACCCGGTGATCGGCGATTTCGACGTCAGCCTGTTGATGCGCGAGCTGGCCGCGCAGTATTCACCGGTCGCGGCCGGCCGCGGGCTGCGCCTGGACCTGTTCGCGCGCCCGGCCTGGATCCGCAGCGATCGCCGCCTGTTGCGGCGCGTGCTGCAGAACTTCCTGGCCAATGCCTTGCGCTACACGCGGCAGGGCCGGATCGTGCTGGCGGTCCGGCATCGGGGCGACGAGGTGGAACTGCAGGTCTGGGACACCGGGCCGGGCATTCCCGAGCACCACATGCAGCAGATCTTCGACGAGTTCCACCGCTACCAGCAGCCGTTCGACTGGGGCGAGCAGGGCCTGGGGCTGGGGCTGTCGATATGCCAGCGCATCTCGCGCCTGCTCGACCACCGCCTCAATGCACGGAGCCGGGTGGGCAGTGGTAGCATGTTCTCGATCATGCTGCCCCGGGTGGAGGCGCCGGCCCTGCCCCAGGCCGCGGCCTCCGCGCCCGCGCCACCGCCGCGCACCGATTCGCTGGCCGGCATGCGGGTGCTGTGCGTGGACAACGACCAGGAGATCCTGGATGGCATGCGCGCGCTGCTCGGCCGCTGGCAGGTGGAGGTGATCACCGCCAGCACCGTGGACCAGGCGCTGGAAAAGGTGGATGCGCAGCCGGATGTCATGCTGGTGGACTACCACCTGCACGACCGCCTGGACGGGCTGGACACGCTGGTGGCGATGCGCGACAAGGCCGGCCGGGCGATTCCCGGGGCGTTGCTGACCGCCGACGGTCGCGACGAGTTGAAGCGGATGGCGCGTGAGCGGGGCTATCGCCTGCTGACCAAGCCGATCAAACCGGCCTCCCTGCGTGCCTTCCTGGCCGCCTTCCACGCGCCGCGCGGCGACCTGTAGCCACGCGGCGCCGGGCCGCGCCGTCAGGCCATGGCGCCGCTGAGGTGTTCGTACAGGATGGTGGCGCCGATGATGATCAGGATGATGCCGCCGATGATCTCCGCGCGCTTGCCCACCATGTTGCCGAGCACGCGGCCGAGCATGACCCCGGCGGTGACCATGGTGAAGGTGCACAGGCCGATGACCAGCGCCATCACTCCGATGTGCACATCCAGGAAGGCCAGGCCGATGCCGACCGCCATGGCGTCGATGCTGGTGGCGAAGCCGGTGACGGCCAGGCGCCAGAAGCCGTGATGCTTGCGGGTGTCCTCGTCTTCGTCCTCGTCGCCGTCATCGGGGCGGATGCCGTTGATGATCATGTGCACGCCCAGCGCGCCGAGCAGGCCGAAGGCGATCCAGTGGTCGAATGCCTCGACGTACTGCAGGGCGGCGCGTCCCAGCAGCCAGCCAATGATCGGGGTGATGGCTTCGATCACGCCGAAGATGAGACCGGCGCGCAACGCATCGGGGAACCGCGGCTTGCGCATGGCCGCGCCTTTGCCGATCGCCGCGGCGAAGGCATCGGTGGACATGGCAAAGCCGATCAACAGAATCGAGAGGGGGGACATGGGGACACGGCAGGTTGGGCAATGGCAGGCAACGGACCGCGCTCGCGCCCAACCTGTCGTTGCGCACGCGGACCGCTGGTCTCGCCAACCATCATGGCTACCCGCACCACGGCGCACTGGCCGAGTATGTTGATGCGGGCGATTCCTGCAGCAGGAATCAGGCTACTCCCCAAGGGGACGCGAAGCTTAGCACCGGGCCTGCGGATTGGAGCGTTCACCGGCAATTGCGCAGGCAACGCTGGATTTCATAGCCCCGGCTATAAGCCCAATCGCGTAGATCCACGCCATGCGTGGATGCTTTTCGTTCCGGCATCGCGCCATCCGTGGATGCTCTCCGTTCCGGCATCGCGCCATGCGTGGATGCTCTCCGTTCCGGCATCGCGCCATCCACGCGTGGCGTGGATCTACTCTTCTTCCGGCGGCAACACGATCTGTTCGTCGTCGATCGCCAGCTTGCCGGCCATCAGCACCGCCTGGGTGCGGTTGGTGACGCCGAGTTTGCGCAGGATCGCGGTGACGTGGGCCTTGATCGTCGCCTCGGACACGTTGAGGTCGTACGCGATCTGCTTGTTGAGCCGGCCGGCGCCGAGCATCTGCAGCACACGGAACTGCTGCGGGGTGAGCTCGCGCAGGCGCTGGCCGATCTCGCGCTCCTCGCGCCCGGTCGGCGGCACGTTGTGCGCCTCCGGCGGGGCCCAGGTCTCGCCATCGAGGATGGTGCCCAAGGCGTGGCCGATGGTGTCCGAATCAGCGGATTTGGGGATGAAGCCGAACGCGCCATGGTCGAGCGCGCGGCGCATCACCGTGGCTTCCTCGCGCGCGGACACCACCACCACCGGCAGCTGCGGGTGCAGGGCGCGCATGTGCACCAGCGCGTTGAAGCCCTGGGCACCGGGCATGTTGAGGTCCATCAGGACCAGGTCGGCATCGGTGTGCTGGTCGGCCAGCTGGTACAGCGCTTCCACGCTGTCGGCCTCGAACAGCTGCACGCCGGGGATGACGCGTTGCACGGCCCCGCGAAGGGCTTCGCGGAACAGCGGGTGGTCGTCGGCAATCAGGAGGGTTGTCATGGTGGGGGCCATGTTGCGGAGGAGTGCAGCGACGCAACGAAAAAGTGTAGCGAGAGGCCAGTCCCCTGAGTCAGGGGGCGGCCGCGAAGCGGCGGGATGCGGGTGCGGGTGAGACCGGGCCCACGATCCGGTTGCGGAGGTGGGCGCGGCAGCGCACATGCGCTGACGCGGTCCCATTCTGCGCCGGGTGCCGGAGGACTATTTCACCTTGCGCTCTTCCACCAGCGACGCCACCACCGACGGATCGGCCAAGGTCGAGGTGTCGCCCAGCTGGTCCGGCGCGTTCTCGGCGATCTTGCGCAGGATGCGGCGCATGATCTTGCCCGACCGCGTCTTGGGCAGGCCCGGCGCCCACTGCAGGTGGTCGGGCGCGGCGATCGGGCCGATCTCCTTGCGCACCCAGGCGATCAGTTCCTTGTGCAGGTCCTCGCTGGGGGTCTCGTCGGCAATCAGGGTGACATAGGCATAGATGCCCTGGCCCTTGATGTCGTGCGGGAAGCCGACCACGGCGGCCTCGGCCACCTTCGGGTGCGAGACCAGGGCGCTTTCCACTTCGGCGGTGCCGATGCGGTGGCCGGACACGTTGATCACATCGTCCACGCGGCCGGTGATCCAGTAGTAGCCGTCCTCGTCGCGACGGCAGCCGTCACCGGTGAAGTAGCTGCCCGGGTAGGTGCGGAAGTAGGTGTCGATGAAGCGCTGGTGGTCGCCGTAGACGCTGCGCATCTGGCCCGGCCACGAATCACGGATGATCAGGTTGCCCTCGGTGGGGCCGTCCTGGATCTCGCCCTCGGCATTGACCAGCGCCGGCTGCACGCCAAAGAAGGGACGGGTGGCCGACCCGGGCTTGAGGTCGACCGCGCCCGGCAGGGGGGAAATCAGGATGCCGCCGGTTTCGGTCTGCCACCAGGTGTCCACGATCGGGCAGCGGCTGTCGCCCACCACGTCGTAATACCAGCGCCAGGCTTCGGGATTGATCGGCTCGCCCACGCTGCCCAGCAGGCGCAGCGAGGCGCGCGAGGTGCGCTTGACCGGGGCATCGCCTTCGCGCATCAACGCGCGGATCGCGGTCGGGGCGGTGTAGAAGATGCTCACCTGGTGCTTGTCGATCACCTCCCAGAACCGCGAGGTGGTCGGGAAGTTCGGCACGCCTTCGAACATCAGCGAGGTCGCGCCGTTGGCCAGCGGCCCGTACACGATGTAGCTGTGGCCGGTGACCCAGCCCACGTCGGCGGTGCACCAGTAGATGTCGTCCTCGCGCAGGTCGAACACCGCCTCATGGGTGTAGGCGGCGTACAGCAGGTAGCCGCCGGTGGTGTGCAGCACGCCCTTGGGCTTGCCGGTGGACCCGGAGGTATACAGGATGAACAGCGGGTCTTCGGCGTTCATCCGCTCCGGTTCGCACTGCGCCGGCTGCGGGTCCACCACGTCGTGGAACCAGCGGTCGCGCGGGGCCTGCATGTCCACCGCACCGCCGGTGTGGCGCACCACCAGTACCGTTTCCACGGTGGTGGTGCCGGGCAGTTTCAGCGCGGCGTCGACGTTGGCCTTGAGCGGCACCTTGCGACCACCGCGCAGGCCTTCGTCGGCGGTGATGATCAGCTTGCTGCCGCAGTCGATCACCCGGTCGGCGATCGAGTTGGGCGCGAAGCCGCCGAACACCACCGAGTGCACCGCACCGATGCGCGCGCAGGCGAGCATGGCCACGGCTGCGTCGACGATCATCGGCAGGTAGATGGTGACCCGGTCGCCCTTCTTGACCCCCAGGCTGCGCAGCGCATTGCCGAGCCGGCACACGCGCTCATGCAGCTGGCGATAGGTGACGCCCTGCGCGGGCGCATCCGGGCTGTCCGGTTCGAACAGCAGGGCGACCTTGTCGCCGCGCGTGTCGAGCTGCCGGTCCAGGCAGTTGACGCTGGCGTTGAGTTCGCCGTCTTCGAACCACTTGATGCGGAAATCGTCGAGGTCGTAGCTGACGTTCTTGATCGTGGTCGGCTTCTTGAACCACTGCAGGCGCTCGGCGGCCTTGCCCCAGAAAGCATCCGGGTGCTCCACCGACTCGCGGTAGAGCGCTTCATACGTGTTCTTGTCAATGCGCGCCTTGGCGGAGAAATCCGCCTTGACGGGGTAAAGATCGGCCATGGCACCCTCACTTGCACTAGGACTTGGGTTGTGCGATCGCAGCATAACCCGCGACCCTTCCCCCTCAGTTTGCCGCATCCACCCTCCTTCGCGTTGCCTGGGTGGTTAGACCTTGGTCGAACGCGGGAGACCCCGGGCAGGGCGCGACGCCGGGCGTGCGGCAGGGCGGCCACGACCGACGGTCGACGGGTACGCGGCGCGTTTGCGGCGGCGGTGCGTTGGTGTGGCCTCGTCTGCGGGTGAAAGCGTACCGGCCAACGGTCGGAACCCGCCCGGGTGTCGGCGGCACCTGCCGTTCGCCCGCGGCGCCCGGGTCGTGCTCGCCCGGTGGGGCGAGTACGACTAATGGCCAATAGCCGCTGCCGGTGGCACAGCCGCACTGTCGGCTCGACCGTGCCCAGCGCGGCGTTCGCATTGCCACCCGGGAGAGAGGGCAACATGAGCCACCGTTTACTGAAGACGACACGCCGGCCGTTGGCGGCCGCCCTGTTCGTTGCATTGATCGCGCCAGGCATGGCGTTCGCCGACACCGCCAAAGAAAAGGCGCTCGAAGCGCGCATCGCCGAGCTGGAGCGCCAGGTGCAGATGCTGGTCAACACCAGCCAGCAGCAACAGACCCAGATCAGCCAGGCCCAGACGGATGTCACCGCGGTCAAGACCGTGCAGGCCCAGCAGCCGGCGGCCGCGCAGGTGCCGGCAGGCAAGCAGCCGATCCAGGTCACCACCATCACCCCGGGCGCCGCGCCGGGCACCACGGTCAAGATCGGTGGCTTCATCAAGGCCGACTTCCTCGCCACCCAGACCAGCGATGGCCAGTTGGCCGACGATGCCACCGGCCGCGCGCTGTACCTGCCCGGGCAGACCCCGGTCGCCGGGGCCGGCGGCAGCGGCAAGCGCTCGGACGTGGACTACAACGCCCACGCCAAGTTCTCGCGCTTCAACCTGGGTATCGACAACGTGAGCGATGCCGGCAACAAGGCCGGTGCGTTCTTCGAGATGGACTTCTTCGGCAACTCGCTGGGCAACCAGACCGCCACCAACACCTACGGCGTCACCCTGCGGCATGCCTACATGTACTGGAACAACTGGCTCGCCGGCCAGACCTGGTCCAACTTCATGGACGCGGCCTCGCTGCCGGAAGCGGCCGATTTCGTCGGTCCCACCGACGGCGTGCTGTTCGTGCGCCAGGCGCAGATCCGCTATACCCAGGGCGGCTTCAGCGTCGCGCTGGAAAACCCGGAAACCACCCTGCTCACCGGCACCCGCAACCCGATCACCGGGGCGTGGACCAACGTGGCCAGCAACTCCGACCGCGGCGCGCTGCCCGACCTGACCCTGCGTTACGGCTGGAAGGGCGATTGGGGCACCTTCGGCGTCGGTGCGGTGGTGCGCCAGCTCAAGGTGGACAACCAGGCCACCGGCGCCGACGCGGACAAGATCGGCGGCGGCCTGACCCTGGGCGGCAAGTGGGTGATGGGCAGCACCGATACCCTGCACTACCAGATCAGCGGCGGCGAAGGCATCGCCCGTTACGTCGGCCTTGGCGTCACCGCCGATACCGCCTATGACGTGGCCCGCGACGAGCTCAACCCGACCGGCGTGCTGGCCGGCTACGTCGGCTGGCGCCACGCCTTCACCCCGAAGCTGCGCACCAACCTGATCTACGCGCGCAGCGACTACGACAACGACGGCAGCCTGGGCCCACTGGTCACCAAGAGCGTGCAGAGCATCCGCGGC
This sequence comes from Stenotrophomonas sp. Steno-Z1, assembly GCF_056393175.1. Taxonomy (NCBI): domain Bacteria; kingdom Pseudomonadati; phylum Pseudomonadota; class Gammaproteobacteria; order Lysobacterales; family Lysobacteraceae; genus Stenotrophomonas; species Stenotrophomonas sp. Steno-Z1. The sequence goes on from NZ_JBWJPB010000005.1 coordinate 53,181, forward strand.
AACATCTTCTACACCCCGATGCCCAAGGTCGATATCGGCGCCGAGTACATGTACGGCGTGCGCGAGATCGAGGACGGGCGCAAGGGCGACATCAACCGCCTGCAGTTCACCACGAAATACAGTTTCTAAATGAGTGCCGACCCACGGTCGGCACCTGCCAACAACGATTGCTTCGGAGGGGAAGCGTCCCATGTCAACAACACCTGCACCGGCGAAAGCCCAACTTACCCAGGGACACAAGAAGGTCATCTTCGCGTCCAGCCTGGGTACCGTCTTCGAGTGGTACGACTTCTTCCTGTATGGCTCGCTCGCGGCGATCATCGCCAAGCAGTTCTTCAGTGGCGTCAACGAAACCACGGGCATGATCTTCGCCCTGCTGGCCTTCGCCGCCGGCTTCTTCGTGCGCCCGTTCGGCGCGGCGTTCTTCGGTAGCCTCGGCGACCGCATCGGCCGCAAGTACACCTTCCTGGTCACGATCCTGATCATGGGCATCTCGACCTTCCTGGTCGGCGTGCTGCCCAACTACGCCTCGATCGGCTTTGCCGCCCCGGTGATCCTGATCATCCTGCGCCTGGCCCAGGGCCTGGCGATGGGCGGCGAGTACGGTGGCGCGGCCACCTACGTGGCCGAGCATGCCCCGGTCGACAAGCGTGGCCTGTACACCAGCTTCATCCAGTGCACCGCGACGCTGGGCCTGTTCATGTCGCTGCTGATCATCCTCGCCTGCCGCTATTTCCTCGGCAACGAGGCGTTCGAAGCCTGGGGCTGGCGCATTCCGTTCCTGGTCTCCATCGTGCTGCTCGGCGTCTCGGTGTGGATCCGCCTGCAGCTGAGCGAATCGCCGCTGTTCCAGCAGATGAAGGCCGAAGGCAAGGGCTCCAAGACCCCGTTCCGTGACAGCCTCAAGGACGGCAACCTCAAGCTGATGCTGCTGGTGCTGCTGGGTGCCGCCGCTGGCCAGGCCGTGGTCTGGTACGGCGGTCAGTTCTACGCGCTGTTCTTCCTGAGCAGCATGCTGAAGGTCGATGCCACCACCTCCTACCTGCTGATCGCCGCCGCCCTTGCGCTGGGCGTGCCGTTCTTCATCTTCTTCGGCTGGCTGTCCGACCGCATCGGCCGCAAGAAGATCATCCTGGCCGGCTGCCTGCTCGCGGCCGTCACCTACATCCCGATCTTCAAGGGCCTGACCCACTTCGCCAACCCGGCCATCGAAGAAGCCCGCTCCAGTTCGCCGGCGCTGGTCGTGGCCGACCCGAACACCTGCTCGTTCCAGTTCGATCCGGTCGGCATGCGCAAGTTCACCAGCTCCTGCGACGTGGCCACCGCGGCCCTGACCAAGGCCGGCGTGCCGTATGAGGTCAAGCCGGCCGCCGCCGGTACCCTGGCCATCGTCAACGTGGGCAGCGCCAGCGTCACCTCCTACGAGGCGGCCGGGCTCACCAAGGAAGACGGCAAGGCCAAGGCCGATGCGTTCGGCGCCGAACTGAAGACCGCGCTCACCGCCGCCGGTTACCCGGCCAAGGCCGACAACGCGCGCATCAACATCCCCGGCACGATCTTCATGCTGTGGCTGCTGGTGCTGTACGTGACCATGGTCTACGGCCCGATCGCCGCCTACCTGGTCGAACTGTTCCCGACCCGCATCCGCTACACCTCGATGTCGCTGCCGTACCACATCGGCAACGGCTGGTTCGGTGGCTTCCTGCCGGCGATTTCCTTCGCGCTGGTGGCCGGCACCGGCAACCTCTACTACGGCCTGTGGTACCCGATCATCATCGCGTTGATGACGGTCGTGGTCGGTGGCCTGTTCCTGCGCGAGACGCGCGGGGTGGACATCACCAAGTAACGGTGCACCACACGGTATGAAACAGGGGCCGCGATGCAGATCGCGGCCCTTTTCATTCCGGCAGTGCCGGCCGTTGGCCGGCAACCAGGCAACCCCATCCGGCAGCGCAGGACGTCCCCGCCCAGCGGCCGGCACGACCGCCCATCACACCCCCTGCCGCTATAGTCGCCGCATGAGCGAAGCCCACACCGATCCCGCCGCGCTACCCGCGATCCTGCACAGCCTGCGCAGCGCGTGGCAGGCCCAGCGCCCGTCGCTGGACCAGCGCCGCGGCGACCTGCAGCGCCTGCGCGCCGCGCTGAAGGCACGGTTGCCGCAGATGGCCGAGGCCATCTCGGCCGACTTCGGCCACCGTTCCACCCATGAATCGCTGATCGCCGACGGCATGACCGTGCTCGGCGATATCGACCACCTGTGCAGCCACCTGCGCGGCTGGATGCGGCCGCGCCGGGTCGGTGTCGGCTGGCGGTTCTGGCCGGCGCGCGCGCAGACCCGCGCGGTGCCGCTGGGCGTGGTCGCGGTGATCTCGCCCTGGAACTACCCGGTCAACCTCGCGCTGATCCCGCTTGCCACCGCGATCGCCGCCGGCAACCACGTCATCCTCAAGCCGTCCGAGCACACCCCGCGCACCAGCGCCTTCCTGCAGGCGCTGCTGGCCGAGGTGTTTCCGCGCGATCGCGTGGCGGTCGTGCAGGGCGACGCCGCGCTGGCCAGCGCGCTGGCCGGCTCGCCGTTGGACCACCTCGTGTTCACCGGCTCCACCGCGGTGGGCCGCAAGGTGATGGCCGCCGCGGCCGAGCACCTCACCCCGTTGACCCTGGAGCTGGGCGGCAAGTCACCGGCCATCGTCTGCAGCGACTACCCGCTGGACAAGGCCGCCGCACGCCTGGTCACCGGCAAGTGGTTCAACGCCGGCCAGACCTGCATCGCGCCGGATTACGTGCTCATCGACGGCGCCCGCCAGCGCGAACTGGTGCAGCAGCTGCAGACCCAGGTGCGCGCGCGTTACGGCGATTTCAGCGATGCGTCGGACTACACCCGGATCATCCATGAAGGCCAGTACCAGCGGCTGCGTGGCTACCTCGACCAGGCCCGCGAGCGTGGCGTACCGGTGATCGAACTGGCCAACGTGGATCCCGAGCGCGCGCGCCGCGAGCGCCTGATCGTGCCGACCATCGTGCTCGATCCGCCGGCCGACCTGGACCTGATGCGCGAGGAGATCTTCGGCCCGATCCTGCCGGTGTGCGCCTACCCGGACCTGGATGCGGCACTGGCCGAGGTGCAGGGCCGCGACCGGCCGCTGGCGTTGTACGTCTTCAGCCAGCAGCGCGACAGCGTCGAGCGCGTGCTGGGCCAGGTGGTGGCCGGTGGCGTCACCGTCAACGACACCCTCCTGCATTTCGCCGTCAACGACCTGCCCTTCGGCGGGGTGGGGCCGAGCGGCATGGGCGCCTACCATGGCCGCGCCGGCTTCGATGGCCTGAGCAAGCAGTTGCCGATCCTGTGGCAGTCGCGCTGGGCCGCCAGCGACCTGCTCAAACCGCCGTATTCGAAGATCGCCGGGATGTTGAAGGCACTGCTGCGCTAGCGGCAGCCAACCCTAAGGGTAGAGCCGAGCCATGCTCGGCTGCGCCTGGCACCGCCCATGACCCCGCAAACCGCGTCGGATGCGCCAATGGCCCGCCTCTTCGGCTCACGCGACCGCGCAACCACGTCCGGACCGGCCCGAATCAGCCCGACTGACAGGAACGATCAGGATCCAGGCCGCGAGCGCCGCCCTTCGTGGAACCACGCATAGGCAGCAGCCTCCAGATCGCCTTCTTCCGCGACCACCGAGCCATCTTCGTCCAACAGCGTGTAGTGGCGCTGGTCGCCTCCCAGTGCGGCGCTGCCATCCAGTCCGAGCAGCAGCGTGTACATGGCATCGCTGATGAACACGTCGAGCATGTCCCGCAACGCTTGCGCCTGCCCGGGTGACAGCGCCATGGACGCGATCCTTGCCGCGGACGCCGTGCCCGGGGTCCAGGCGGCGGCCAGCAGCTGCTCTTTCTCGGCGTACCAGTTGGCGACGAAGGTGTCTGCGTCCATGGGGTCTGCGTGCGATGAGGGCCCACAGCCTAGCGTGGAACCAGGCCCCACGGCTGCCGGCCAACGGCTGGCACGACCCGGTAGAATGGCGCCCATGAAAATCGCCTCCTGGAACGTCAATTCGCTCAACGTGCGCCTGCCGCACCTGGAACAGTGGCTCACCGCGTTCGCGCCGGACGTGGTCGGCATCCAGGAAACCAAGATGGAGGACCACAAGTTCCCCGACGCGGTGCTGGCCGGGCTGGGCTACCGCAGCGTGTTTACCGGGCAGAAGACCTACAACGGCGTGGCGCTGCTCTCGCGCGAGCCGGCGCAGGACGTGCAGATCGGCATCCCGGGCTTCGAGGACGAGCAGAAACGCGTCATCGCCGGCACCGTCAACGGCGTGCGCATCATCAACCTCTACGTGGTCAACGGCCAGGACGTGGGCACCGACAAGTACGCCTACAAGCTGCGCTGGCTGGAGGCCGTGCACGCCTGGGTCGAGGCCGAGCTGGCCACGTACCCGGAGCTGGTGGTGATGGGCGACTTCAACATCGCCCCGGACGCGCGCGATGTGAATGACCCGCTGGTCTGGAACGAGAACCACATCCTGACCTCCACCGCCGAGCGTGGCGCGCTGAACAAGCTGCTGCAGCTGGGCCTGCACGACGCCTTCCGCCTGCACAGCGAGGAAGAAGGCATTTTCAGCTGGTGGGACTACCGCGCCGCCGGTTTCCGCCGCAACCTGGGCCTGCGCATCGACCTCACCCTGGTCTCGGATGCGCTCAAGGCCCGCGCCATCGCCTCGGGCATCGACCGTGAGCCACGCACCTGGGACCGCCCCAGCGACCACGCGCCGGCCTGGGTGCAGCTGGGGTGACAGAAACGACAAGGCCCGGCAATGCCGGGCCCTGTCCTTGACTCCATCGCGCGTTGGTCAGCGGATGCTCTTGCGCGTAAACAGGTTCACGATGGCCAGCAGGATCACTGCGCCGATCAACGAGAACAGGAACGTGCGGATGGTGATCGCTTCGTTGATGCCACCGCCGAACAGGAAACCGGCGATCAGTGCACCGACGATGCCGACCACGATGTTGAGGATGATGCCTTGCTGCGCGTCGCGTCGCATGATGATGCTGGCAAGCCAGCCCACGATGCCACCAACGATCAACCAGATGATGATGCCCATAGTCTTGACTCCCAGGTGGTGTGAACGACGGCACCAGTTGACGGCAGCGCCCGTGAAATCACCGTGCAGCCGTCCTCACCGCGCGCACGCATGAGCACCGATAGCGGCCTCGGCGGTCCCTGGCGGTTCGGCCCGGTCACGGTCTGGTGCCTGCCGCACGTCAACGGCACCCGCGGCGAGCCGCAGGCGCGGGTGCTGCTGGCGGGGCAGCTCGGCACCGACCCGGACACCCTGCCGCTGCAGCGCGACCCGCGTGGCCGCCCGGAGCTGCACGCTGCGTTTGCGCACCTGGGCACCGGCTGGAGCCACAGCCACGGCCGGTTGCTGGTCGCGCTGGGCGAGGGCGTGCGCCTGGGCGTGGACCTGGAGCCGCTGCGGCCGCGGCCGCGCATGCGCGAGATCATCGAGCGTTTCTTCCACCCTGGTGAGGTCGACTGGCTGCTTGGGCTGGACGAAGACGCCCGCCAGCGCTGGTTCTTCCGGGTCTGGTGCGCCAAGGAGGCCATCCTCAAGGCACAGGGGCAGGGCATTTCCTTCGGCCTGCACCGCCTGCAGTTGGCGCCAGCCCCCGACGCCGCCCTGCACCTGGCCTGGTGCGACCCCGAGCTGGGCGACGCCGCGCGCTGGCACCTGCACGAATGGGCCGCGGCCGATGATTTCCGCGCCGCGTTGGCCTGGCACGCCGTCTGAGCGAAAGGCCTGCCGTGCGATGGCCTGCTGAAGGCGCCGATCATTGCCGCGCTGCGCGCGGCCAGCCGAGCGTGGCTTGGCTCTACCAAGGCCAGCCGAGCGTGGCTTGGCTCTACCTAAGGCCAGCCGAGCGTGGCTTGGCTCTACCAAGGCCAGCCGAGCGTGGCTTGGCTCTACCTAAGGCCAGCCGAGCGTGGCCTGGCTCTACCTAAGGCCAGCCGAGCATGGCTCGGCTCTACCGAGGCCAGCCGAGCGTGGCTTGGCTCTACCAAGGCCAGCCGAGCATGGCTCGGCTCTACCCGTGGGCGGGATCGACGCCCGCCCTCCGTGGGGGAATCCGTGTGCCGCCCTTGCCCTTGCCCCGCTGTCGACCTGCGATAATCGCCCCATGACCGAACACACACTCCCGGCCGGCGTGGCCGCAGCGCTTGAGCGTGGCCTGGCCGCGATGGACCTGGATGCCGCCCTGGCGCCGCCGTTGCTGACCTACCTGGCCCTGCTCGACCGCTGGAACCGCACCTACAACCTCACCGCCATCCGCGATCCGATGGAGATGGTCACCCGCCACCTGCTCGACTCGCTGGCGATGCAGCCGTTCCTGGAGAGCGGCACCTTGGCCGACCTCGGCACCGGCCCCGGGCTGCCCGGCATCCCGCTGGCGATCGCCCGCCCGCAGCTGCAGGTCACCCTGGTGGAAAGCAATGGCAAGAAGGCCCGCTTCATGCGCGAGGCCGTCCGCCAGCTGGGTTTGGGCAATGCCCGCGTCGCCGAATCACGCGCCGAGGCCCTGGCCGAACCCGGCGCCTACGACCACCTGACCGCGCGCGCCATGGATACCCTGGCCGGGATCATCCAGGTCGGCGGCCACCTGCTGCGGCCCGGCGGCCGCCTGCTGGCGATGAAGGGCGTGCACCCGCACGATGAAATCGCCCAGCTGCCCAGCGGCTGGCAGGTCGAGCAGGTACTGCCGCTGCACGTGCCCGGGCTCACCGGCGAGCGCCATCTGGTGGTCGTGGCCGGTCCTTGAGGCCACCGCCTGCGTGCCAGCGCCCTTGCCGGCACGCGGGCGGATATCGGCGGCAGCGCCCGTCACAGCAGCCGTTGCGCTGTCCACCGGGCGCATCCCTTGCGTCCCCGGCCGGTCGCGGGCGCGGCCCGGCGCGCATCTCACAGTGCATGACACGCCCCATATACGCATAATGACCAGTCCCACTCCCTGCCGATGAGGCTCACCCGCATGGCCCGCATCATCGCCATCGCCAACCAGAAAGGTGGCGTCGGCAAGACCACGACCGCCGTCAATCTGGCCGCCTCCCTGGCTGCTGCACCCAAGCGCGTGCTCCTTGTCGACCTCGATTCCCAGGGCAATGCGACCATGGGCAGCGGCGTGGACAAGCGTGAAGTGGCCGCCTCCACCTGCGACCTGCTGCTCGGCGAAGCCACCGCGGTCGAAGTGCGCGTGACCACCCCGGAAGGCTTCGACCTGCTACCGGGCAACATCGACCTGACCGCCGCCGAGATCCAGCTGATGGACCAGGGCGAACGCGAGCAGCGCCTCAAGCGCGCCCTGGCCCCGGTCCGCGACGAATACGACTTCATCCTGATCGATTGCCCGCCGGCGCTGTCGCTGCTCACCCTCAACGCGTTGGCCGCCGCCGATTCGGTGATCGTGCCGATGCAGTGCGAGTACTACGCGCTGGAAGGCCTGAGCGCGCTGGTGGAAACCATCGAAGCGCTGCGCGCCAACCTCAATCCCAGCCTGGAGATCGAGGGCGTGCTGCGCACCATGTTCGACGTGCGCAACAACCTGGCCAACGCGGTGTCGGCCGAACTCACCGACCACTTCGGCGACCGCGTGTTCCGCACCATCGTGCCGCGCAACGTGCGCCTGGCCGAAGCGCCCAGCCACGGGCAGAGCATCGTCGGTTACGACCGCGCCTCGCGCGGTGGCGTCGCCTACCTCGGCCTGGCCGGGGAAATCATCCGCCGCCACCAACAACGCAATAAGGCCGACAAGGCCCTGGAGACCGCCTGATGAGCACCAAGCCCGCCCTCGGCAAGAAACGCGGCCTCGGCCGCGGCCTCGATGCGCTGCTGGGGCCCAAGGGCGCGGTGACTCAGGTGCAGGCTGCCGCCGTGGTCGAGCCGCTGCCCGGTGAAGTGCTGCGCAAGCTGCCGGTGGGCCACCTGCAGCCGGGCAAGTACCAGCCACGCCGCGACATGGACGAAACCAAGCTCGCCGAGCTGGCCGAGTCGATCAAGGCGCAGGGCGTGATCCAGCCGATCCTGGTCCGCCAGCTCGGCCCGGACAGCTTCGAGATCGTCGCCGGCGAACGCCGCTGGCGCGCCTCCCAGCTGGCCGGCCTGGACGAAGTGCCGGTGGTGGTGCGCGAACTGGAAGACCGCACCGTCATCGCGATGGCGCTGATCGAGAACATCCAGCGCGAAGACCTCAACCCGCTTGAAGAAGCCGAGGCCCTGCAGCGCCTGATCAGCGAATTCGCGCTCACCCACGCCGAGGCCGCCCAGGCCGTCGGCCGCTCGCGCGCGGCGGTGTCCAACCTGCTGCGCCTGCTGGAGCTGCCGATCGCCATCCGCCTGCTGCTGGAAACCCGCCGGCTGGAAATGGGCCACGCGCGTGCGTTGCTCACCCTGGCCCCGGAACTGGCCAGCAAGCTCGCCCAGGAAGCGGCCGACCAGGGCTGGTCGGTGCGCGAAGTGGAGCACCGCGCGCAGCAGTTCGCCGCCGGCAAGGTGCCGGGAGCACTGCGCAAGAAGCCTACCGCCAGCGCGCCGCAGGCCGATATCGCGTCGCTGGAGACCGAACTGTCCGAGTCGCTGGGCGCACGCGTGGCGATCAACCACGGCCGTGGCGGCAAGGGCAAGCTGATCATCCATTACACCGACCTGGACACGCTGGATGGCGTGCTCGAACGACTCCGCGTACAGAAGGGCTGAGTCCCCCGCCTGCGCAAGAGGATTACCCCACCGTAATGAACCCCACCAAGGTCGACCGCAACCATCTGTTGCGTCTGACCGACCTGCCGAATGTCGGGCCGGCCTGTGAGAAAGATCTGCGTCTGATCGGCATCCGCGTCCCCGCGCACCTGCGCGGTCGCGATGCCTATGACATGTATGCGCAGCTGTGCCTGCGTACTGGCGTGATGCACGACCCGTGCGTGATCGACGTGTTCCTGTCGATCCTGCGCTTCATGCAGGGCGAAGCGCCGCGCCCCTGGTGGGATTTCAGCAAGGAACGCAAGGCCACGCTGGCCAAGGATGCACCGCTCACCTTGCGGTGATGCGTCCCTGGCAGGCGCTGGCCACCAACAAGGAGCCGTGCATGAGCACTCCCTACGATGACGTAAGCCCGGGCGGTAGTCCGATGCTGATGCACACCCGACCCAGCGACTTCGCGCCGGCTGCCGGTGATGCATGCATCGAACAGATCAGCGCGCATATCGAGCAGCATCTCGGCCCGATCGCCCACGTATTCCATGAAATCGTGTCCGACACCGTGCACATCGACGTGCATGTGGTGCCGGCCACGGAGGATTTCCCGCACCTGCGGCTGGTGACGTCGGGCATGAGCGATCTGCCGATGACCCTGTCGGCTGGCGCGGAAGGTTCGCCGCAGTACATGGAGTTGATGGTGACGCTGCCGGCCGACTGGCCGTTGCAGCAGGCCGACTTCGAGGACGAGCGCCACTACTGGCCGATCCGCCTGCTCAAGGTGCTGGCGCGCCTGCCGCACAAGTTCGATACCTGGCTGGGCTTCGGCCACACCGTGCCCAACGGCCACCCGGCCGAACCCTATGCGCCGGGCGTGGGCTTCGACGGCGCGATCGTGCTGCCGCCGGTCACCGCCCCCGAGGCGTTCGGCCATCTGGTCATCAACGATGAAAAAACCATCGTGTTCATGTCCATCGTGCCGCTGTATCCGGAAGAATTGGCCCTGAAACTGAAGAAGGGCAGCGACGCCCTGCTGGACCGCTTCGACGCCAAGGGCATCAGCGACATCATCGAACCTGGCCGGGTGAACGCCGCCAGGAAGCGCTTCGGGCTGTTCTGAGCCCGGCGCATCGGCGATATCCTGTCCACAGGAATTTCCAGGACCTCTGCCATGCCCCTTCTCGTCACCGGCGCTGCCGGCTTCATCGGCGCCAACACCGTCCGTGCCCTGCTCGACGCGGGTGAAACGGTGGTCGGGCTGGACAACTACAACGACTATTACGACCCGCAGATCAAGCGCGACCGCGTCGCCGCGCTGTGCCCGGACGCGGACATCCGCGTGCTCGACCTGACCGACCGCGACGGCCTGGCCGCGCTGTTCGACGAGGTAAAGCCGACCCGGGTGATCCACCTGGCCGCGCAGGCCGGGGTGCGCTACTCGCTGGAAAACCCGCACGCCTACGTGGACAGCAACCTGGTCGGCTTCGTCAACATGCTCGAACTGTGCCGGCACCGCGGCGTGGCCCACCTGGTCTATGCCTCCAGCAGCTCGGTGTATGGCGACTCGGCCACCCCGCCGTTCTCCGAAGACCAACGCATCGACAAGCCGCGCTCGCTGTATGCCGCCACCAAGGCCGCCAACGAGCTGATGGCGTATACCTACGCGCAGTTGTATGGTCTGCATGCCACCGGCCTGCGCTTTTTCACCGTGTACGGTCCCTGGGGCCGCCCGGACATGGCCCCGCTGCTGTTTTCGCGCGCGGTGCTGGCCGGCCGCCCGATCGACGTGTTCAACGACGGCAAAATGCAGCGCGACTTCACACATGTTTCCGACATCGTGGCCGGTATCCTCGGCGCGCTGGCGCATCCGTCCGGCGAGGACGTGCCGCACCGTGTGTTCAACCTCGGCAACCACACCCCGATCGAGCTGGAGCATTTCATCGGGGTCATCGAAGCCGCCGCCGGACGCCCGGCACGCAAGGTCTACAAGCCGATGCAGCCCGGCGACATGGTCCGCACCATGGCCGATACCACGCGCGCCCATGACGCCTTCGGCTACGATCCGGCCACGCCGATCGAGCGCGGCCTGCCGCCGGTGGTGGCCTGGTGCCGGGACTATTTCGGCGATCACGCCTGACACACGGCTCCGCATTCATCTTTGGATAACCCCGGGTGCGGACAATGCGCGCTCGTTTTCGATACTGGCCATTCGCAGAGCCCGACCATGAGCCACCCCCTGTTGTCGGTCGTCGTCCCGGTCTTCAATGAACGCGACAACGTCAAACCCCTGATCGACGAGATCACCGCGGCCCTGCGTGGCCAGCTCGCCTTCGAGATCGTCTACATCGACGACCACTCCCGCGACGACACCCTGGCCGTGCTGCAGGGGCTCAAGGCCGCCAACCCGGAGCTGCGGGTGCTGCACCACGTCAGCCAGAGCGGGCAGAGCACCGCCGTGCGTACCGGGGTCCGGCACGCACGCGCGCCCTGGATCGCCACCCTCGACGGGGACGGGCAGAACGATCCGGCCGACATCCCCAAGCTGCTGGCCGCGCGCGCGGCCGCCGCACCGGAGGTCAAGCTGTTCGCCGGCTGGCGGGTCAACCGCCAGGACTCGGGCAGCAAGCGCTGGGCCAGCAAGTGGGCCAACGCCATCCGCGCGCGCATGCTGCGCGATGACACCCCCGACACCGGCTGCGGCATCAAGCTGTTCGAGCGGGAGGCCTTCCTGGACCTGCCGTACTTCGACCACATGCACCGCTACCTGCCGGCGTTGATGCAGCGCGCCGGCTGGAAGACGGTCAGCGTGCCGGTCAACCACCGCCACCGCACCGCCGGGGTATCCAAGTACAACAACCTGGGCCGTGCCCTGGTCGGCATCCGCGACCTGCGCGGGGTGGCCTGGCTGATCACGCGCAGCAAGCGCACCGCCGTGGAAGAACGCTGATGGAGCTGCACTGGCTCGACCAACCGTTGACCTGGCTGTACTGGACCGGCCTGCACGTGACCGGCTGGAAGCTGATCGGCTATACCGGCGCGCTGATGTTCGGCGGCCGCTGGCTGGTGCAGTTCGTCGCCTCCAAGCGCGCCGGCAAGCCGGTGATCCCGCGCCTGTTCTGGTACATGAGCGTGGTCGGCAGCCTGATGACGCTGAGCTACTTCCTGTTCTCGGCCAAGCAGGACTCGGTCGGCGTGCTGCAGAACCTGTTCCCGGCGTTCACCGCGCTGTACAGCCTGAAGCTGGACATCCAGCACCGTGGGTGGAAGCGGGACAAGGCGTCGCATTAGGCAGGGGCATCCACGCATGGCGTGGATCTACGCGCGCCTGCGGCGCTTGGGTCCCGGCCGTTGGCCGGTCGCCGATCCTGCCCGCGTGGCGGGCAGGACCTTTGATCCATGCACAGGGCCTGCATCGGGTGCCATGATCGGGGTTTGCCGTCCCACGGGAACCCCTGATCGTGAAATCACCGCTCGTTGCTGCGTTGCTGCTCGCCCTGGCCCTTCCTGCCGGCGCTGCCTTGGCCGCCGCGCCGGCTGCCGCCCCGGCCAGCCTGGCCGCCGAAAGCCCCGCCGATGCGCAGTTCCGCGCGATCTACGAGAAGGAGTGGACGTGGCGCCAGGACGGCGGTGGTGCGGCCAGCGAGGACGACGACGGCCCGGCCAATGCCACCCGCATGCCCGACGTGGGCCCGGCTGCCCAGCAGGCGCGGCTGAAGGTCTGGGACGACGTGCTGGTCCAGCTCGACAAGGTCGACCGCACGGCGCTGTCGCCGGACAACCAGGTCAACTACGCCATCTACCGCGACCAGGTGTTCAACCTGGCCGCCGAGGTGCGCCTGGGCGGCTATGAAATGCCGTTCAACGCGGACTCCTCGTTCTGGTCGAACCTGTCCTTCATGGCCCGCCGCGAGATGAAGACCGCGCAGGACTATCGCAACTACATCGCCCGCCTCAACGATGTGCCGCGCTACTTCGACCAGCAGACCGGGAACATGCGTGCCGGGCTCAAGCGCGGTTTCAGCGTGCCGCGCGCGGTGCTGGACGGCCGCGAGGTCTCCATCGCCACCGTGTCCGAGCTGAAGGACCCGACCGCCTCTCCGCTATACGCACCGTTCAAGACGCTGCCGTCCAGCATCCCCGCCGCCGACCAGGCGCAGCTGCAGGCGCAGGCGCGGCAGGCCATCAGCGGCAGCGTGGTGCCGGCCTTCGCCAAACTGCGCACCTTCTTCGTGAGCGAGTACGTGCCGCAGGCGCGCACCACGCTGGCCGCCGAGGCGATGCCTGGTGGCGAGGCGTACTACAAGCAGCAGATCCACCAATACACCACGCTGGACCTCACCCCGCAGCAGATCCACGAGATCGGCCTGAAGGAAGTGGCGCGCATCCAGAAGGAAATGGACGCGGTCATCAAGCAGGTCGAGTTCAAGGGCAGCTTCGCGCAGTTCCTCACCTTCCTGCGCACCGACCCGCAGTTCTACGCCAAGACCCCGGACGAGCTGCTGCATCGCGCCGCGTGGATCTCCAAGCGGGTGGACGGGGTGATCGGCAAGTACATGACCCTGCCGCGCGCGCGCTTCACCATCGTGCCGGTGCCGCCGGACATCGCCCCGTTCTGGACCGCCGGCCGTGGCGGCATGGGCACCTACTGGCTCAACACCTACAACCTGCCGGCGCGCCCGCTGTACAACCTGCCGGCGCTGACCCTGCACGAGTCCGACCCGGGCCACGCGCTGCAGGGTGCCCTGGCCGCCGAGCAGGGCCAGCTGCCGGAGTTCCGCCGCAATGCCTACATCTCCGCCTACGGCGAGGGCTGGGGCCTGTACTGCGAGAAGCTCGGCGTGGAGATGGGCATCTACGAAACCCCGTACGAGGATTTCGGCCGCCTCACCTACGAGATGTGGCGCGCCGCGCGCCTGGTCATCGACACCGGCGTGCACCACAAGGGCTGGACCCGCGAACAGGCCATCGCCTACCTGCGCGACCACACCGCGTTGAGCGAGCATGAAGTGACCACCGAGGTGGACCGCTACATCTCCTGGCCGGGCCAGGCGTTGAGCTACAAGCTGGGTGAGATCGCGATCGTGCGCCTGCGCGCGCAGGCGGAAAAGGCGCTGGGCGACCGCTTCGACGTGAAGGGCTTCCACGACGCCGTGCTCAAGCAGGGCTCGGTGCCGCTGCCGGTGCTGGAGCAGCAGATCCAGGCCTACATCGCCCAGCGCAAGGCCGCGGGCTGATCCATGCGGGATCGGTCGCCGCATGGCCGATCCCGCCTTCGTGAACCGCGGCCCGCGCCTGCGATTGTGTAACGGGCGAGCCGCCGGCTACCCTGCCGGCATGCTCCGCCATGCCCGCCCGCGTCCGTCCCTGCTGCTGCGCCTGCTGATGCTGGTCGCGGTCGGCCTGGGCGTATTCGGCACGGCCACCGCGTCGGCGCTGGCCGACATCCACATCAGCCTGCATGCCGATGCCGCGCATGGGGCCGATGACGTCGCCGGCGAAGCGCCCGACGCCGACCCCGATGCTGGCGACCTGCTGCACACCCTGGTGCATTGCGGCCATTGCCATGGCCACGGCGGCGTGCTGCCGATGGCGTCGTTGCCCTGGGTGCTGCCGGCAGCCCCCGCGCATGCGGTACCGACCAGCCTGGCCGCGCAACTGCGTACCCAGCCGCCCGAGAGCCTGCTGCGCCCCCCGATAGCGTCCTGATGCCACGCGGCCGCGCGCCGCCGTTGTCCATCTGAACCGTTATCTGGAGATTCCCCATGTGGATGCGCCTGGCAGCCTTGGCTGTCGTCGCGTTCGTGCCGTGCGTGCATGCGCAGGGTACGAAGACGCCTGACCCGTTGACCCTCGACGACGCCATCGCGCGCGTCGCCCAGTACCACCCCGGCCTGCGCCTGGCCGATGCGCAGCGCCCGATCTGGGACGCCCGCCGCGATGCGGCAGCGCTGGCGCCGCCGCTCACCGTCGGCGTGGAGCTTGAAAACGCGCTCGGCACCGGCGATGCCAGCGGCTTCCGCAGCGCCGAGCTGACCGTCACCCTGGCCGGCGTGCTGGAACGCGGCGGCAAGCTGGACGCGCGCCGTGCCGTGGCCCAGGCCAACATCGACAGCCTGGCCCCGCAGCGCGAAACCGCCCGCCTGGATCTGCTGGCCGAGGTCGCCCGCCGCTATCTCGCCATCACCGAGGCGCGCCAGCGACTGGGCATCGCCAGCACCGACATCGAGCAGCGCAGGCGCGCGGTCGCCGCCGCGCGGCTGCGCCTGCAGGCCGGCGCCTCGCCCGAATCGGTGCTGCTGACCGCGCAGGCGATGCTGGCCCAGGCCGAACTGGACCGGGATCGCGCGCGCCAGGCCGACCAGTCCGCGCGCGCCGCGTTGTCCGCGCTCTGGCGGCAGCGTGATCCGGGCTTCGACGTGGTCACCGGTGACCCCCTGCAACTGCCCGCGCTGCAGGACTTTGCGGTGTTGGCCGAGGAACTGCAGCGCACCCCGGAACTGGCCCTGCTCGCCGGTGAGCGCCGTATCCGCGAGGCGCAGGTGCAACTGGCGCGCACCGCCGCGCGACCCGATCTCAGTTGGCAGGTCGGCGTCCGCAACAACCGCGACAGCCGCGACACCGCCTTCGTGGCCGGTTTCAGCCTGCCGCTTGGCAGCGTCGCCCGCGCCGCGCCGGAGATCCGTGCCGCCGAGGCCGAGCTGGCGCTCAACAGCGTCGAACGCGACGCGCGCGCGCTGCAGCTGTACGCCACGCTGGCCGAGGCGCACGGGCGCTACCTGACCGCGCAGCTGGAGGTCACGCGCATGGCGCGCGATGTGCTGCCGCAGCTCAAGCGCGCCGAGAACGCCGCCGAGAAGGCCTGGCGTGCCGGTGCCATCAGCTACATGGAATGGGCGCAGCTGCAGGCCATGCGCATCGACGCGCGCCAACGCCAGCTCGATGCCGCCATCGCCGCACAGACCGCATTGATCGAAATCCAGCGCCTGACCGGCCAAAGCATGGTCGCCGCCAGCGACACCCCCACGCCCCACGTGTCCACGGAGGACCGCCGATGAACCGTTCCGCACATCGCATCGCGCTGGCCGCCACGCTGCTGCTCGCCGCACTGGCCTTGACCGGCTGCGGCAAGGACGCCCCCGCCACGGCCCCCGCCGACACCGACCAGGGCCATGGCGACGCCGGCCACACCGACGGCGACGACGACCACGACGCGCCGGAGCGCACCACCATCGCCGCGGCCATGGCCGAACAGGCGGGCATCCGCGTCGCCCCGGTCGTTGCCGGCACCATCGCCGACGAACACGACGTGCAGGGCCTGCTGACCCCGGTCGATGGCCGCGTCGCCCAGGTGATGGCGCGCTTCCCCGGCCCGATCCGCTCGCTGCGTGCCAACGTCGGCGACAGCGTCCGCGCCGGCCAGGTGCTGGCCAGCATCGAGAGCAACCTCAGCCTCACCACCTACACCGTCAGCGCACCGATCGGCGGCGTGGTCCTGGCGCGCCAGGGCCAGGTCGGCGGCGTGGCGGGCGAGGGTGCACCGCTGTTCGAGATCGGCGACCTGTCCACGCTGTGGGTGGACCTGCACATCTTCGGCAACGATACCCAGCACATCACCGCCGGCGTCCCGGTCACCGTGTCGCGCATGACCGACGGCGTCAGCCAGACCACCACGCTGGAACGCGTGCTGCCCGGCACCGCCACCGCCAGCCAGAGCACCGTGGCCCGCGCCACGCTGCGCAACGACGATGGCCTCTGGCGGCCCGGTGCGGCGGTCAAGGCACGCATCGTGGTGGCCACCCAGCCGGCCGCGCTGGTGGTGCCGCTGGCTGCGGTGCAGAGCATGGACGGCAAGGACGTGGTGTTCGTGCGCGTCGACGATACCTACACCGCGCGTGCCGTCACCCTTGGCGCGCGCGATGCCGGCCAGGTCGAAGTGACCGAGGGGCTGAAGGCGGGCGAAGACGTCGTGGTCGAGCAGAGCTACGTGGTCAAGGCCGACATCGGCAAGGCGGGGGCATCGCATGAACATTGATCGCGTGCCGCGCGCGGCGCAGCGCGGAGGATGCCCGCATGCTTGAGCGCATCATTGGCGCCTCCATCGCCCATCGCTGGTTGATGATGACCCTCACCGCCGTGCTGGTCGCGGTCGGCGTCTGGAGCTTCACCCAGCTGCCCATCGACGCCACCCCGGACATCACCAACGTCCAGGTGCAGATCAACACCGCCGCGCCCGGCTACTCGCCGCTGGAGACCGAACAACGCATCACCTACCCGGTGGAAACGGTGATGGCCGGGCTGCCGCGCATGGAGCAGGCGCGCTCGCTGTCGCGCTACGGGCTGTCGCAGGTCACGGTCGTGTTCGAGGACGGCACCGACATCTACTTCGCCCGCCAGCAGGTGGCCGAACGCCTGCAGCAGGTGAAGTCGCAGATTCCCGACGGCCTGGACCCGCAGCTGGGCCCGATCTCCACCGGCCTGGGCGAGATCTTCATGTACACCATCGACGCCGATCCCAAGGCACGCAAGGCCGATGGCACGCCGTACACCGCCACCGACCTGCGCACCCTGCAGGACTGGGTGATCCGGCCGCAGCTGCGCAACGTGCCGGGCGTGACCGAGGTCAACACGATTGGCGGTTTCCAGCGCCAGGTGCACATCACCCCGGACCCGGCGCGGCTGCGTGCGCTCGGTTTCACCCTGGAAGACGTCGCGCAGGCGGTGGAGGCCAACAACCAGAACGTCGGCGCCGGCTACATCGAGCGCAACGGCCAGCAGTTCCTGGTGCGCATCCCCGGCCAGGTGGCCAACCTGGAGGAGATCGGCAACATCGTGCTGGCCCGGCGCGAAGGCGTGCCGATCCACGTGCACGACGTGGCCGAGGTCAAGGATGGGCCGGAACTGCGCAGCGGCGCGGCCACCCAGAACGGCCACGAGGTGGTGATGGGCACCGTGGTGATGCTGATCGGCGCCAACAGCCGCGAGGTCGCCCAGGCCGCAGCTGCGCGGCTGCAGCAGGCGCAGGCGAGCCTGCCCGAGGGCGTCACCGTCACCGCCAGCTACGACCGCACCGCGCTGGTGGACCGCACCATCGCGACCGTGGCCAGGAACCTGGTCGAAGGTGCGCTGCTGGTGATCGTGGTGCTGTTCCTGCTGCTCGGCAACTTCCGCGCCGCGCTGATCACCGCGGCGGTGATTCCGTTGGCGATGCTGTTCACGCTGACCGGCATGGCCCGCGGTGGCGTGTCGGCCAACCTGATGAGCCTGGGTGCGCTCGACTTCGGCCTGATCGTCGATGGCGCGGTGATCATCATCGAGAACTGCCTGCGCCGCTTCGGCGAACGCCAGCACGCCCTCGGCCGTGACATGACCCGCGCCGAACGCTTCGCCGAAACCGCCCGTGCGACAGCCGAAGTGATCCGCCCCAGCCTGTTCGGCCTGGGCATCATCACCGCGGTCTACCTGCCGATCTTCGCGCTCACCGGCGTGGAAGGGAAAATGTTCCACCCGATGGCGATCACCGTGGTGCTGGCGCTGACCGGTGCGATGGTGCTGGCGCTGAGCTTCGTCCCGGCGGCGATCGCGTTGTTCCTCGGCGGCCACGTGCAGGAGAAGGAAAACCGCCTGATGGCATGGGTGCGCCGGCGCTATGAACCGCTGCTGGCGTTCTCGCTGCGTCGTGGCCGCTGGATGGTGGCCGGTGCGCTGGTGCTGGTGGTCGGTTGCGGCCTGCTGGCCACGCGGCTGGGCAGCGAGTTCGTGCCCAACCTGGACGAGGGCGACGTCGCCATGCACGCCATGCGCATCCCCGGCACCAGCCTGACCCAGTCGATCCAGATGCAGAAGCAGATCGAAAACCGGCTGGTGCAGTTCGCCGAAGTGGACAAGGTGTTCTCCAAGATCGGCACGCCCGAGGTGGCCTCCGACCCGATGCCACCCTCGGTGGCCGACACCTTCATCATGATGAAGCCGCGCAAGGACTGGCCGGACCCGCGCAAGTCGCGCGCGGCACTGCTGGGTGAACTGGAAGAGGCCGTGGAGCAGCTGCCGGGCAACAACTACGAGTTCACCCAGCCGATCCAGATGCGCACCAACGAGCTGATCTCCGGTGTGCGGGCGGACGTGGCGGTGATGTTGTTCGGCGATGACCTGGACACGCTGCTGGCGGTGGGCAAGCGGATTGCGGCAGTGGCGGGCAAGGTGCCCGGTGCGGCCGACGTGCGGGTGGAGGAAACCAGCGGCCTGCCACTGCTCACCGTCACCCCCAACCGCGCCGCGCTGGCCGGCTACGGACTCAACCCGGGGCAGGTGCAATCGACCGTGGCCACCGCCGTCGGCGGCCAGGTGGCCGGCCAGCTGTTCGAAGGCGACCGCCGCTTCGACATCGTCGTGCGCCTGCCCGAAGCGCTGCGCCAGGACCCGGCCGCGCTGGCCGACCTGCCGGTCTCGCTGGAGACCGCGCTGGCCGACGATGCCGACGAATCCAGTCGCGCCGGCAGCTGGCGCAGTGGCAGCGCACGCACCGTGCCGCTGCGCGAGCTGGCCACGCTGGGCAACACCGAGGGGCCCAACCAGATCAACCGCGAGAACGGCAAGCGCCGCATCGTCGTCACCGCCAACGTGCGCGACCGTGATCTGGGCGGTTTCGTCACCGAGCTGCAGCAGCGTATCGGTCGCGACGTGCAGGTCCCCAACGGCTACTGGATCGAGTACGGCGGCAGTTTCGAACAGCTGATCTCGGCCAGCCAGCGCCTGGCGATCGTGGTGCCGGTGACGTTGGCGATCATCTTCGCGCTGTTGTTCTGGGCATTTGGTTCGGTCAAGGATGCCGCGATCGTGTTCAGCGGCGTGCCGCTGGCGCTCACCGGCGGCGTGCTTGCCCTGGCCGCACGCGGGATCCCGCTGTCGATTTCCGCGGGCGTGGGGTTCATCGCGCTGTCCGGCGTGGCGGTGCTCAACGGCCTGGTGATGATCAGCTTCGTGCGCAGCCTGCGCGATGGCGGCTTGCCCTTGGCCGATGCAGTGCGCGACGGCGCGCTCGGCCGCCTGCGTCCGGTGCTGATGACCGCACTGGTGGCGTCGCTGGGCTTCGTGCCGATGGCCTTCAACGTCGGCGCCGGCTCGGAGGTGCAGCGCCCCCTGGCCACGGTGGTGATAGGCGGCATTGTGTCGTCCACGTTGCTGACATTGCTGGTGCTGCCGGTGTTGTACCGCTGGTTGCATCGGAAGGAGGCTGGCCCGGTTGTCGGGTAGCACCTGGCCACTGGTCGAATGAACCGTGACGCAGCAGGCACGCGACAACGTGCCTGCTGCGCGGCAGATCTGTATTGCCGTCAGCGTGCTGTTCGACGTGTGGCATGCGTCGCGTTAATGGCTCGACCATCGCCGCTAACATCAACCGCTCAGCCAGCAGGCCGGCGCAAGGAGAGCGGCAGTGTCGTATCGGCAATTCCAGATCGGCACACAGATCTACGACCTGACGCATCTGGATCCTTTCACTGTCTCGGTGATGGTGTACGGAACGCGGGTCGAGGTGGATGTGATGTTCAGCTTCCACCTTTTCACCGACCAGAAGGGCAAGGGCCCTCGATTCGAGCATCACATTGAAGAGCGCTACTTCTGCGTGGATCGCTATCGGTTGAGTCACGACGTCGCACGCTACATGCGCGGTCCGTTTTTCGAAGCGTCAGTTCGCCGGCACGTGCACCAGGTTCGCGGGCAGGCGCGCGAACAGTACTTTTGCACCGATATGGGCCATGGCGACATCATCTGGACCCGGATCACGCGGCGCGCCGAGCAGAACCGGGCGCACGTTTGGGTGGCCAGCGCCTACAACCGCGATTGGCAGGGCCAAGTACTCCCGCATGGGCATGGTTTGTTTCGTGTGGTCAAAGTACTTGCCGCCAAGCTGGGCATCCATCGCCCCTGAACGAAAAAAGCGCCCCATCGCTGGGGCGCTTTCAAATTTCGTTCTCGGTGATTCTCTATCGCGTCGGCTTTCGCTTATCCCGCCAAAGGCTGAGGAAAGTACAGGGCATGCCCGACTCCGCGGCACTACCTTCCTGTTGCCAGGTCCCGATCAGCAGTGCTTGGGGAGAATGATCGCATGCGGTTGGAGCCATGTAAAACCGGATGGGGCGCCCCGTTAATGTTCATTTCAAGGCCCTCTTGCCAGTTCACGTGCCGGGATGATGCCCAACCAGCGTTCGATCTGGGCGACAGCGTTGGCCACCCCATCTTCGACCGTCATCGCCCGGCCAAGCGAGTTGGCACGCGATCGGGTGTCAGCCCGCTCTGCAACAGCGATGGCACTGGCCAGCCGGGCCGCATCCAGCCGCTTGGGCGACAACGCTGCCGGCGCGACCCCCAACTGCTGCAACCGATCCGCCCAGAAGAACTGGTCGGCGGCGAACGGCATCACCAGCGAGGGCACGCCGGCGCGGCAGGCCGAATGCGTGGTGCCGCTGCCGCCGTGGTGGATCACCAGCGCACAGCGCGGGAACAGCGCCTCGTGCGGGGTGGGGCCGACCACGAACACCTGCGGGGGCAGGGTGCCGCTGGGCACGCCGGCCCAGCCGGGAAACAGCAGCACCCGGCGCGGTGCCAGCGCCTGCAGCAGGGCGGGCAGCACGTGGTCGCGATCGAAGCCGGTCATGCTGCCAAAGCCCAGGTACACCGGCGCCGGCCCGGCGTCGAGGAAGGCCTGCAGGTCCGCCGGCGGGTGCCAGGCCAGGTCCGGGGCGCGCCACTGGCCGCAGATACGGTGGTCGGCGGGCCAGTCCGGGGGCGGCGGCAGCAGGGTGGGCGAAATGCCGTACAGCATCGGCAGGTCGCGCCATAGCGTGCGGCGCGGGGGCATGCCCAACGCGTGCCGGGCGTGGTTGATCGGCTGGCGGAAGGTCCGCCAGACGGCCTGGTTGACCAGCGTGTAGCTGAGCCGGTTGAGCGCGCCGGGCAGGCGCAGCCGGGGCAGGAACGGGGACAGGAACGCGCGCGTGGGGGTCAGCGGGATCATGCCGGCGCCGATCACCGGCAGGCCGTGGCGTTCGGCCACGCACATGCCCACGAACGCGGCCAGTCCACCGGTCAGCACCGCATCGCAGCCGGCCGCGGCCGCGTCGGCCTGGCGCATCCACGCCGGCACGTGCTGGCGGGCCATCCGCGCCAGCCCGCGCGAAGCGGCCAGGGTGTCGTTGCCGCGCGATACCAGCGCCACCACGTCGTCATGGATGTCCCCTTCCAGCGCCGCATGCGGTACGCCCAGGGCGCGCGCGCTGCCCAGGGTGCCGCCTTCGGCCAGCAGCATCACCTCGTGGCCGGCGGCGATCAGGCCGTGGCACAGCATCACCAGGGGGCGGGTGTCGCCTTCGGTGCCATAGGTCACGACGAGCAGCCGCATGGGGGGGATCCGGTGGGGGGGGGCCAGTATTGCCGCCCCGCTGCAGTGGCGGCGCGAACAGGCGGCGTAGCCAGACCGCCGCCGCCCTGTGGACAACTTGCGCCGGCCCGGGGGCTGCGGCATAATGCGCGGCTCGCTGTGTCCAAAAACCTTTGGATCGGCGGCCGGGAACACGTCATCCGGCCCGCCCTCGACAGCGTAACCCTTTGATTCTCATGACGTGTGGCGGGAAACCGCCGAGGCCGCCGTCGCCCGGGCTATGGGCTGACAATTACTTTCATCGAGGTGCGCAATGTCCCGCGTATGCCAAGTTTCCGGCAAGCGAGTGCAGACGGGTAACAACGTCTCGCACGCCAACAACAAGACCCGTCGTCGTTTCCTGCCCAACCTGCACGAGCGCCGCTTCTGGGTTGCCAGCGAGAACCGCTGGGTCAAGCTTCGTGTTTCCGCGCATGCCCTGCGCACCATCGACAAGAACGGTATCGATTCCGTTCTGGCTGAGCTGCGTGCGCGCGGCGAAAAGGTCTGAGGAGTAACTAATCATGGCAGGCAAGCGCGACAAGATCCGTCTGATTTCGACGGCCAACACTGGCCACTTCTACACGACGGACAAGAACAAGAAGAACACCCCCGGGAAGATGGAATTCCTGAAGTACGATCCGGTCGTGCGCAAGCACGTCCTGTACAAGGAAGGCAAGATCAAGTAATCCGCAAGGATGCTTGCGCTTCCCCGAAAAAAGACCCGCCCTCGTGGCGGGTTTTTTTTTGGTTCTTCTTTCATCTGCGTGGCAAGCACGAAGCGCGCTGTGAATCTTTTTTAGCGCAGCGGTCGGTGGGTCGGGCCCAGCGCCCAACCCACCGACGGCCCTCAGAAGCCAGCTTTCCCGCTCGTTTCCGCAAGCCGAGCGCCGCAGCGGCCGGTAGGCTCCTGGGCAAAATAAAGGAGGAGGCCGCCAGGCCGGGGGACACTACGCCAGGGGCCTACCGGCTGCTGCGGGGCCCTCACGCTCGCGACAGAACCGAACGAAGACACCGCCATCCATACGGCCCCCGCGCTACCCGGCTACACGCATATCGCCGCATTCAATCTGCGACGTCCCTTCGAACGAGACGCTCCCCTCCATGGGAGAAGTCTTTTCATCGCGGCATCGAATGCGCCTTAGACCGAACGACAAGGAACCGGCCAGCAGCCGGCACTACCGGGTGCATACACCGCCCATGTCAGAATGCCTGCATACCTCCCGACGGGCGACGCGATGCTGTTCGAGTGGCTGCTGGGCTCCTGGTTGTTGATGCTGGATTGGCTGATCCGGCTGGCCGCGCTGTTCTGGATCCCCACCCGCACCACGCCGGGCGCCGCGCGCAGCTGGCTGCTGCTGGTCGGCTTCGTGCCGCTGCTGGGCCTGCCGCTGTACCTGCTCTTCGGCCACCCATGGCTGTCGCGTCAGCGCGTACAGCGCCAGGCCGAGGCGTCCCAGGTCATCCGCGAGGAACAGGCGCTGCAGCCGCCGCTGCGCTGGACCCCCTTGCCCGACACCGCCACCGCCGAAATCGTCCCGCTGATCGAGCGCCAGGGCGATTTCATGCCCATCCACGGCAACGCGGTCGAACTGCTCGTCGACTATGACGCCTCGCTGCAGGCCCTGATCGAGGATATCGACCAGGCCCGCGACCGCGTCCACCTGCTGTACTACCTGATGCTCGACGACGCGGTCGGCGAGGCGATCGTGCAGGCCCTGCAGCGCGCCGCCGCTCGCGGCGTGCATTGCCGCCTGCTGCTGGACGCAGTGGGTGCCAAGCGCGGCCTGCGCCATTACCGGCATCGGCTGCAGGCCCTGGGCGTGGACGTGCGCGCGATGCTGCCTGGCGGCCTGCGCTGGCGCCGCAGTGGCCGCATGGACCTGCGCAACCACCGCAAGATCGCCGTCATCGACAACCGCGTCGGCTACATCGGCTCGCAGAACCTGGCCCAGCCACAGTTCGTGCCGGGGTTCCCCAACAAGGAACTGGTCGCGCGCGTGCGCGGCCCCGGCGTGGCCCACCTGGAGGCGGTGTTCGCCAGCGACTGGTACATGGAGACCGGCCAGCGCCTGGACGTCATGACCGCGGTACCGGTGTGCTCGGCCGACGTGGCCACCCAGCTGCTGCCCAGCGGCCCCGCCTACCCCTTCAGCAACGCGCGTGATGCGGTCAATGCCCTGATCCACCTCGCACGCCGGCGGATCGTGCTGGTCACCCCGTACTTCGTGCCCGACGAGGCCACCCTCAGCGCACTGCGCATCGCCGCACTGTCCGGCGTGCAGGTGCAGCTGATCCTGTCGGCCAGCAACAACCAGCGCCTCACCGCGTGGGCGCAGGAGGCCTATTACGACGAGCTGCTGCGCGCGGGCGTGCGCATCGCGCTGTACGAACCGTGCTTCCTGCATGCCAAGCACCTCACCGTGGACGAAGACATCGCGCTGGTCGGCTCGATCAACCTGGACATCCGCTCGTTCGCGCTCAACGCCGAGATCGGCATGCTCTGCTACGACACCGGCATCGTCGCCCAGCTGCTGCAGATCGAAAGCGACTACCTGCTGCAGTCCCGCCACCTCACGCTGGACACCTGGCGCCAGCGTGCGGCGTGGCGACGCAGCCGCGAAGGCATCGCGCGATTGGCGGACGCGCTGATGTGAGCGCGTTGCCAGCGCACGCGCAGGCATCGCCTACAATGCTGGCCATGAGCGCATCCGATATCTCCCGCCAGTGCGACCTGGCCATCGTCGGCGGCGGTGCGGCCGGCGTGCTGGTCGCGTTGCAGGCCCTGCGCAGCGCCTCCCGTGCGCTGCACATCGCCCTGTTCGAACCGGCCTCGGCGCTGGCCCAGGGCATCGCCTACGGCACGCCATGGCCCGAACACCTGCTCAACGTGCCGGTGCGCAAGATGAGCGCGTTGCCGGACGCGCCGGATGATTTCCTGGCCTACCTGCTGCAGGTCGACGCGTTCCCGGGCCGGTCGCGCGACGCGCTCGCCGCCGACTATGCGCCGCGGCGCCTTTACGCCGACTACCTGCAGGCACGCCTGGAACAGGCAGGCGCGGCCAGTGCGGCACGCCTGGAGGTGGTGCACGCGGCGGTACTCGGCCTGCAGCCGGGCCCGCAGTCCCAGCAGCTGACGTTGGCCAGCGGCGAACAGTGGCAGGCGCGCCAGGTGGTGCTGGCCTGCGGCAACAGCATGCGGCCCCTGCCGGTGCCGGGCGCCGAGGCCCTGCCACCGGGCAAGGTCGTGGATGCCTGGGATTACGACGGCGTACGCCTGCTGGCCGGCGATGGCGACCTGGCCATCATCGGCTCGGGCCTGAGCATGGCCGACAGCGTGGTGGCGCTGGCCAACGCCGGGCATCGCGGCCGCATCCACGTGCTGTCGCGTCACGCGCTGCTGCCGTTGGCGCACGCGCACGGCGGCGCGGCCACATTCGATCCGCAACCCCTGCTGGCCATGCCACTGCGACAGAAACTGCGCGTCCTGCGCGGCCACGCACGCGACGCTGCCGCACAGGGCCTGCCGTGGCAGGCGGTAATGGACAGGATCCGTCCGCTTGGCCAGGCGCTGTGGCGGGGCCTGGACGCGGCCGACCAGCGCCGTTTCCTGCGCCACGTCGTGCGCTACTGGGACGTGCACCGTCACCGCATCGCCGAACAGGTGCACGCGCAGGTGGACGCGCTGGAGCGTTCCGGCCAGCTGCAGCGCCACCGCGCCCGCCTCGATACGGTGCTGGTGCTGGACGGTACCCTGCAGGTGCACGCGCATGGCGCCAATGGCAGCCTCGCGCCCTTGCAGGTGAGCGCATTGATCAACGCCACCGGCGTGGAAACCCGCGCCACCGCGATGCGCAATCCGCTGGTGCAGCAGTTGCTGGCCGACGGCCACGCGCGCCCGGGTCCGCATGGGCTTGGACTGGATACCTCGGTCGAGCACGGCCAGCTGCTGGATGCCAATGGCCAGCCGCATCCGGCGGTGCAGGTGGTCGGCAGCCTGCGCATCGGCACGCTGTGGGAAAGCCTGGCCATCCCCGAGCTGCGCGGGCAGGCGCAGCAGGCCGCGCGCGCTGCCGTGGCCTGAACCCGGCAGGCGCGATGGGCGGGGTTCGCTGAATCGGTTGGGCGCCAGGCCGGTCGGATCGCCCCGCACGGGGTAAAATGCGCCGATGGATGTCTCCCATTTGCTCGACGGGCTCAACCCCGCCCAGCGCGAAGCTGTGTCCGCCCCGCCCGGCCACCATCTGGTGCTTGCCGGTGCCGGTTCCGGCAAGACCCGCGTGCTTATCCACCGCATCGCCTGGCTGAATGAAGTCTGCGGCGTGCCCACCCATGGCATTTTTGCGGTCACCTTCACCAACAAGGCCGCCGGCGAGATGCGCCACCGCATCGACCTGCAGCTGCCGCAGGGCAGCCGCGGCGCGTGGATCGGCACCTTCCACGGCCTGGCCCACCGCCTGCTGCGCCTGCACTACCAGGATGCCAAGCTGCCCGACAGCTTCCAGGTGCTCGACTCGGACGACCAGCTGCGCCTGGTCAAGCGCGTGGTGCAGCAGCTGGAGATCGACGACAGCAAGCACCCGCCCAAGCAGATCGCCTGGTGGATCAACGAGCAGAAGGACGAAGGCCGCCGTCCCCAGCACATCCAGCCCGAGCCGCATGATGATGCGTGGCTGGAAACCATGCGCCAGGCCTACATCGCCTACCAGGAGCGCTGCGACCGCGCCGGCTTGGTGGACTTCGCCGAGTTGCTGCTGCGCGCGCATGAACTGCTGCGCGACAACCCGGCGCTGCTGGCGCACTACCGCTCGCGTTTCCGCGAGATCCTGGTGGACGAGTTCCAGGACACCAACGCCATCCAGTACGCCTTCGTGCGCGTGCTGGCCGGCGACAGCGGCCACGTGTTCGTGGTCGGCGATGACGACCAGGCCATCTACGGCTGGCGCGGCGCCAAGGTCGAGAACGTACAGCGCTTCTTGAAGGATTTCCCCGGCGCGCAGACCGTGCGCCTGGAGCAGAATTATCGCTCCAGCGCCAACATCCTCGGCGCGGCCAACGCGGTGATCGCGCACAACCCGGACCGCATCGGCAAGGAGCTGTGGACCGACAGCGGCGACGGCGACCCGATCGACCTGTACGCGGCCTACAACGAAATGGACGAGGCGCGTTACGTGGTCGAGCGCGCGCGCCAGTGGGTGCGCGATGGCGGCAGCTATGGCGATGCCGCGGTGCTCTACCGCAGCAACGCACAGTCGCGCGCCTTTGAAGAAGCGCTGATCTCCGAGCAGGTGCCGTACCGCGTGTATGGCGGCATGCGCTTCTTCGAGCGGGCGGAAATCAAGGACGCGCTGGCCTACCTGCGGTTGATGACCAACCGCAACGATGACGCCGCCTTCGAGCGCGCGGTCAACACGCCCACGCGTGGCATCGGCGACCGTACCCTGGACGAAGTGCGCCGGCTGGCCCGTACCCACGCGATCTCGCTGTGGGAGGCCACCATGCTGACCACCCAGGGCAATGAACTGGCCGCGCGTGCGCGCAATGCGCTGGCCGGGTTCCTGACCCTGGTCAACCAGCTGCACGGCGAAGCCGGCGAGATGACCCTGGCCGAGCGCATCGACCACGTGCTGCTGCGCTCGGGCCTGCGCGAACACTGGTCCAAGGAAAGCCGCAACGCGCTGGATTCGGAGTCGCGCGCGGACAACCTGGACGAGCTGGTCTCGGTGGCCTCGCGCTTCGTGCGCCGTGAGGACGACGTCGAAGAGACCGGTGAAACCATGAGCGAGCTGGTCGCGTTCCTGTCCTACGCGTCGCTGGAGGCCGGTGAAGGCCAGGCCCAGGCGGGCGAGGAAGGCGTGCAGTTGATGACGCTGCACTCGGCCAAGGGCCTGGAATTCCCCATCGTGTTCCTGGCCGGCATGGAAGACGGCCTGTTCCCGAGCGCACGCTCGCTGGAAGAGAGCGGCCGGCTGGAAGAGGAGCGCCGCCTGGCCTACGTGGGCATCACCCGCGCGCGCCAGAAGCTGGTGCTCAGCTACGCCGAATCGCGGCGCATCCACGGCCAGGAAAACTACAACGTGCCCTCGCGCTTCCTGCGCGAGATCCCGCGCGAGCTGCTCAACGAAGTGCGCCCCAAGGTGCAGGTCTCGCGCACCGCCTCGCTCGGCGCCAACCGGGTGATGGGCCACGCCGCGCTGGAAGCACCGCCGCTGAAGCTGGGCGCGATGGTCAACCATCCCAAGTTCGGCGAAGGCATGGTCACCGACTACGAGGGCAACGGGCAGCACGCCCGCGTGCAGGTCGAGTTCGCCGATGCCGGCAGCAAGTGGCTGGTGATGGCGTACGCCAACCTGACCGTGATCTGACGCTGGCGCGCCACGGACGACGCGCCACGCCCACCCGCGGTAGAGCCGAGCCATGCTCGGCTACACAACAGGAAGCGCAGCCCGAACGTACCGATGGCACCCCGCAAGGTAGAGCCGAGCCATGCTCGGCTGCGTAACATTGAGCGCAGCCCCGAACGTGCCGATCGCAGCGCGCACAGCAGCCGAGCATGGCTCGGCTCTACAATGGTCGGTATTCCGCTAGCGCAGACCGCCCCATGACCGATTCGCCGCTGCACATCACCGTCAAGTTGAACGCGAAACTCCAGCCGGAGCACCGCCACGAGCTGTTCGAGGACCCGCTCGACGCCTTGCTGGAAAGCGCCGCGCTGGGCCAGCTTACCGGCGGCGGCACCGCGCTGTCCGACGACGGTGAAGTGGAGTACGGCGACATCGAGATCGCGCTCAACGACGCGGCCTCGCTGCCGGCGGTGGTCGAACTGCTGGAACAACTGGGCGCGCCGAAGGGATCGCTGATCCAGCGCGCAGGCGAGCCCGACCAGGCGTTCGGCGTCACCGAAGGCCTGGCGCTGTACCTCAACGGCACCGACCTGCCCGATGAGGTCTACGAGCAGTGCGACTCGAATTATGTGTTCGAGCAGATCGTCGAGCGCATCGACGGCGTGGGCGAAATCTGCAGCTGGTGGCAGGGGCCGACTGAAACCGCGCTGTACCTGTACGGCGTGTCGTTCGAGACCCTGCGCGAGCGTATTGCCGACCTGGTGGCTACCTATCCGCTGTGCCAGGGCGCGCGCGTGGTGAAGGTCGCCTGATCGGCGTGCAGCCGACCAACGGTCGGCTCTACGGTGGGCGGGGTGTGCGTGCAGCCGACCGACGTTCGGCTCTACGGTGGGCGTGTGTGCGTGCAGCCGACCAACGGTCGGCTCTACGGTGGGGCGGGTGTGCGTGCAGCCGACCGACGGTCGGCTCTACGGTGGGCCGGATCCGCGTAGAGCCGACCGTTGGTCGGCTGCCGTCCGAAGCCCGCAACGCTCACGCCGTATCGACCGCCCGCGCCGCCCCACGCACCTGTTCCCAGTCCAGCCCGAACTTCGCCAGGTACTTGCGCAGCCGGTCGGCATCATTGGTGCTGGCCCGCTGCGCGCGCGACACCGCGAACAGTTCGCGCCCGGCCGCCGACAGCGACGCCGAGCGGGCGCACACACGCACCACGTCCTCCAGCTGCACCCGGTCAAAGCGGTCCAGCCCGTTGACGGCCTCGCCCAGCAGCGCATCCAGCGGCGAGGCGGTCGTGCCGTCGTGCCACTGCGCGCGCAGCCGGGTGATTTCCTCTTCCACGCCCTCGATCTGGATGCGGCCGGCCGTGGCCAGCGTCGCCAGCCGCATCAGTGATGCGCCCAGGTCGCGGAAGTTGCCGCGCCAGGTCGCTTCGGCGCTGGTGGCGAAGGCCAGGTAGCGCGTCCTGGCCTCGACGTTGAAGCGCACGCGTTCGTGCTGTTCGCGCGACCATCGCTCCAGCTCGAACTCCAGGTTCGGCTCGATGTCCTCGCTGCGCTGGGCCAGGCCGGGCAACGCGTAGGTCCACAGGTTGAGCCGGGCCAGCAGGTCCTCGCGGAAGCGCCCCTGGCGCACCGCCGCCTGCAGGTCGCGATTGGTGCCGGCGATCAGCTGGAAATCGCTCTCCACCTCGCGGTCGCTGCCCACCGGCAGGAAACGCTTCTCTTCCAGTGCACGCAGCAGCATGGCCTGCTCGTCCTGCCCGAGCTCGCCGATTTCATCCAGGAACAGCAGGCCCTTGTCGGCCGAGCGCAGCAGCCCGGCGCGGTCGGCCGAGGCTCCGGTGTAGGCGCCCTTGGTATGCCCGAACAGCGTACTCATCGCCCCATCGCCGCGCAGGGTGGCGCAGTTCACCTCGACAAAGCGGCCCGGCAACTGGTGCTTGAGCTTCTTCAGCGCGAAGACGCGCTTGGCCAGCTGGCTCTTGCCGGCGCCGGTGGGACCCATCAGCAGCATCGGCGCGCGCGAACGGGTGGCCACGGTCTCGATCTGCTCGATCATCCGGTTGAACGCACCATTGCGGGTGGCGATGCCGCCCTTCAACAGGTCGCGGTCCAGCAGCTGTTGCCGGGCGAAGCGCTGGGCGATGTGGTCGTAGCGCGACAGGTCCAGGTCGATCACCGCGTACGTGCCTGCTGCCCCCGCATTCTGTTTGCGCGGGGGCGAGGTCTGCAGCAGCCGGCCGGGGAAATGCCGGCTCTCGGCCAGCAGGAACCAGCAGATCTGGCTGACATGGGTGCCGGTGGTGATGTGGATGTAATAGTCCTCCTCGTCCGGCTGGAACGGATAGCCGGCCAGGAAGTCATGCAGGCACGCATACACCCCCTCGAACTCCCAGGGATCGGCCATGTAGGTGTCGTGCACGTGCACGGCCATCTCCGGCGCGGTCAGTGCCAGGTCCTCACGCACCTGCGCGGCCAGCTTGCCGAAGCGACGCTCGTCCAGCAGCAGTTCGACCCGGTCGGGTACGAAGTCTTCGTGCATGCCCAGCGCCACCGTCGGCCGCCATTTCTGCCAGCGGCCTGGGCCGCTGCCCGCGTCGAGCTGGGTGCCGAGCATGCCGAACACCACCTGTCGCTTTGCCATATCCATTCCTATAAAAGGCGCGCTTTAAATATATATAAAACCGAGCACAAGCGGGCAGGTGCCTGCCGGTGAATGAAGATAATCATTACTAAATCAATGACATGGAGCCAGCAGCAATAAGTTGGCACGCCGATTGCTCTACCCCCTGCAGGACGCGACGAAGGCCCCCACGGCCGGGTCGCTGCAGACGGTGCAGCCGCAGGGATGCGGCACGCGGCACTGCCCGGCTGGCAATGGGGCCAGCCGGGCCGGACCGGGCGTTGCACGCACTGCTTCCCCAGGACATCGCACAAGGAATACGGACATGAGCAACAACTACGACGTCATCCAGCAGCCGGGCGCGGCCCCGATCAAGCTGTGGACCCGTGGCGTGGCGTTGGAAGACGCCGCCCGCGCGCAGCTGCAGAACATCGCGCAGCTGCCCTTCATCCACCGCTGGATCGCGGTCATGCCCGACGTCCACCTCGGCAAGGGCGCGACCATCGGCTCGGTGGTGCCGACCATCGGTGCGATCATCCCGGCCGCGGTTGGCGTGGATATCGGCTGCGGCATGATCGCCACCCGCACCACGCTCACTGCCAGCGACCTGCCCGACAACCTCTCGGCAGTGCGCAGCGCGATCGAGCGCGCCGTGCCGCACGGGCGCACTGTCGGCCGTGGCCGCGACAAGGGCAGCTGGGAGACGCCGCCGGAACTGGCCGTCGAGGGCTGGACCCAGCTGGTGGAGGACTTCGCGCTGATCTGCGAGCGCCACCCCAAGCTGAAGAACACCAACAATCTCAAGCACCTCGGCACGCTCGGCACCGGCAACCACTTCGTGGAGATCTGCCTGGACCAGGAGCAGCGCGTGTGGTTCATGCTGCACTCCGGTTCGCGTGGCGTGGGCAATGCGATCGGCACGTACTTCATCGAGCTGGCCAAGCAGGAGATGCGTCGCTGGATGATCAACCTGCCCGACCAGGACCTGGCCTACCTGCCCGAAGGCAGCACGCATTACGGCGACTACGTGTTCGCGGTCGACTGGGCGCAGCGCTTCGCGCGGATGAACCGCGAGATCATGATGCGCAACGTCGTGGCCGCGGTGCGCACGGTCATCAGCAAGCCGTTCGAGGCGCAGGCCGAGGCGGTCAACTGCCACCACAACTATGTCAGCCGCGAGCACCACTACGGCAAGGACGTCATGGTCACCCGCAAGGGCGCGGTGAGCGCACGCAAGGGCGAGCTGGGTATCATCCCCGGCAGCATGGGGGCCAAGAGCTTCATCGTGCGCGGGCTCGGCAACGAGGAGAGCTTCAACAGCTGCAGCCACGGCGCCGGCCGCGTGATGAGCCGTACCCAGGCGCGCAAGCTGATCAGCGTGGACGACCACGCCAAGGCCACGGCGCACGTCGAATGCCGCAAGGACGTGGAGGTGGTCGACGAGTCGCCGGCCGCCTACAAGCCGATCGAGGCGGTGATGGCGGCACAGCGCGACCTGGTGGAGATCATGCACACGCTGCGCCAGGTGGTATGCGTCAAGGGCTAGGGCAATCGAGCGCGGCGTACACTGCGCCGCGCGCAGGAGGAACACACACATGGACATGATCGAGATCGACGGCAGCCAGGGCGGCGGCCAGCTGCTGCGCTCGGCGCTGACGCTGAGCCTGTGCACCGGCATCGGCTTCACCATCCAGGACATCCGCGCCAGGCGCCGTCGTCCCGGCCTGATGCGCCAGCACCTCACCGCGGTCAACGCGGCCGCGCGGGTGGGCAGCGCCTGCACGCACGGTGCGGAGCTCGGTGCCACCGCACTGCGCTTCGAGCCGGGCCCGGTGTGCGCGGGCGAGTACCAGTTCGCTACCGGCAGCGCCGGCTCGGCCACGCTGGTGCTGCAGACCGTGCTCCCGGCACTGTGGCAGGCCGATGCGCCGTCGCGGCTGCGGCTGGAAGGCGGCACCCACAACCCCCTGGCACCCAGCGCGGATTTCATCGCCGACGCCTACCTGCCGGCCTTGGCGAAGATGGGCGTGCAGGCGTCGCTGCAGCTGCAGCAGCATGGCTTCCACCCGGCCGGCGGCGGCGTCATGCAGGTCGAGGTGGCGCCGTGCGCGGCGCTGCAGCCGCGTGTGTTCGACGCGCGCGGCGCGCTGGCTTCGATGGAGGCCAAGGTGCTGATGTCCGGGCTGCCCGGCGACATCGGCCTGCGCGAGCTGCAGGTGCTGGCCGAAAAACTCGGCGTGGACCCGCATCCGCGCCACGTGCACGCGGTGCGCCCGGCATTGGGCCCGGGCAACGTGGCGCTGGTGCATGTGCGCCATGCCGAGCATGTGGAGGTCTTCAGCGGCCACGGCGAGCGCGGCGTGTCGGCCGAGCAGGTCGGCGCGCGCCTGGCCGGGCAGGTGCGTCAGTACCTGCAGGGCAGCGGCTGCGTCGGTGAGTACCTGTCCGACCAGCTGCTGTTGCCGATGGCGCTGGCCGGCGCCGGCGCCTTCACCACCCGGGCGATCAGCGCGCACCTGGCCAGCAACGCACACCTGATCGAAAAATTCCTGCCGGTCGAGTTCGACTGGCAGCCGCACGACGGCGGGTGGCGGGTGACGGTCAGTCGTTGACCGCGCGCGCCACCTCCCTGCGCGGCCATCGCCACGCCACCACCACGGTGGCCAGCGACAGCGCAATCTCGATCACCCCCAGGGTGAGGTAGAACCACCATGCGCCGGGCATCGTCACCAGCATGATGCCCGCGTACACCAGGCCGAAGCCGATGTTGAGCCAGCGCGCCAGCGACGCCGGCGCCACCAGCGACAGCAGCACCATCAGCGCCGGGATCGCCAGCATGACGGCCGTGCCCACCAGCGTGCCTTCGCTGACCGGTCCGACCGGGCCGGTGCCGTTGATCATGCCCTGCAACTTGCCTGGCACGTACAGGCCGAAGTAGTCGCCGTAGATGTAGCAGAACATCAGCGCGGTCCACAGCGCCGACAGCTTGAAACGCACGTGGACCGGTATGTCATGCAACGCGGATGGGCTCATGGCCGTTCTCGTCGGGAAAGTGGGATGCGGGCGGCGGCGGGCCGGCCATGCTGGCCCGCGCCCCGAACAGGGCCAGCCACAGGCCGCTGCCGATCTCGCCGAGCGAGGCCGGCAGCGTGGCGTAGTCGGAGAGCACCGTCGCGGCATAGCCGGGGATCAGCAGCTCGCCAAACACATTGAGCAGGTAGCCGACGCCGCCGAGCATCAGCAGCACGCCGAGCGCGCGCGGGATGGCGCGCGTACGCCACACCAGCCAGCCGAACGGCAGCAGCCACAGGCCCCAGAACATACTGGCCAGGAAGATGTGGCTGCTCCAGCTTTTCAATGCGGCCATCGCCAGCATCTGCAGCTGCCCCGCCGCCAGCACCCGCGCCAGCGCCGGGTCGGTGAGCAGATTCACCGCGTCCAGGCGATGGGCAAGCGCGGCCAGCGCGATCGGTACACCCGTGACCGCCAGTGCCACCATCAGCGTGGCGGCCGGCCGATGCGCGGCGGCGAACACGCGGTACAGCAGCAGCGGCAACAACAGGAAGGCGATCTGCTCCAGGGCGAAGGCGGCGATGCCGGCGCGGAACAGGCCGGCCTGCGCGGTCACGTTGGCCAGGGTGGCGGCGGGATCGTCGCCGACGCTGATCCGGGAGGGCACGTAGGCCAGGCTGAAGGTGCCGGTGGCGATCACCACCAGATACACCGCGCCGGCCAGGCGGCCGGTCCGCTGCTGCATTGCCATCGCGCCGCTCCGGGTACCGGTGGGAAGGACCGGTTGCCGCCACCGTACGGGGCCGGTCAGGCGGCGGTGACTGCCGGAAGTCACGCGCCGACGGACGGTAGGACAGCGCATCGCCGGTGCCGGCGGCCGCCACCGCCGCGACTCGTCGGCTCCGGCCCGGCACTCATCCCGGATTTGCCGGGATTCGTCGCGTGCCGCTTGTGGGGCCGCGGCCCGGCGCCCAGAGTCTGGCGCTGTCCGCTGGGAGCGCGCAAATGAACAAGGGAATTCCGTACCTGCTGGCTGTTCTTGTCGCGCTGACGCTGTCGGCGGGCTGGGCGGCGCCGGTGCTGGCCCTGTTCGAGCATGCGTACAGCTGCCTGCAGGGCGGTGGCGGGCTGGACCTGGTGCGGCTGCGCTGCGAACCCCGCCCCGACGGCCTGGGCGCACTGCTGGGGTCCTGGCCGTTCTGGGCGACCGCCGCGGGACTGGCGGCATCGGCACTGGCTGCCACGCGTCTGCCGCGGTGGCCCCGGTCACTACGCTGAACGCGCGTCGCGGGGCGCACCCCGCGCGGGCCGAACACGGCATTATCAGCAGCCCGAAGCAAGGATCGACCATGGCGCTGAGCGAAAAGGAAAAGATGCTGTCCGGCCAGCCGTACCGGCCGGGCGACCCGGAACTGCAGGCCGCGATGGCCGCGGCCAAGCACTGGATGGTGCGTTACAACGCCGCCCTGGCCGAATCGCCGACGGTGCGCCGCGAGCTGCTGCGCGAGCGACTGGGCGAGGTCGGCGATGGCGCGGTGATCCGCCCGCCGTTCCATTGCGACTACGGCAGCCACATCCGCCTGGGCGCCGGCGTCTTCCTCAACTACAACTGCGTGATCCTCGACGTGGCCGAGGTCAGCATCGGCGAGGGCACCCAGATCGGCCCGGCCGTGCAGATCTACGCGGCCGACCATCCCCGTGACCCGCAGGCCCGGGCGAGCGGGCTGGAACTGGCCCGGCCGGTGCGGATCGGCTGCAATGTCTGGATCGGCGGCGGTGCCATCGTGCTGCCCGGGGTCAGCATCGGCGACGGGGCGGTGGTCGGCGCCGGCAGCGTGGTCACCCGCGACGTGCCGGCTGGCGCGACGGTGGTCGGCAACCCGGCCCGGGTCGTACCGCCGCGCGATTGATCCGGCTCAAGGCGTGGCGTCCACAGGGGGTGTGCAATGGTAGCCATCCCCTTTCCCCTGGATGGAGCCGTGCCATGTACAAGCGAATCCTGATTGCCACCGACGGGTCGGAGCTGTCCGAAAAAGGGCTGCTCAAGGGGCTTGAACTGGCCAGGGACCTGGATGCCGAGGTCGATATCGTGACGGTGTCCGAGCCGTGGGCGGTGGGCATGTACGACGCGATGGGCTGGAGCGTGGGCTACATGAACAGCCCCGAGTACAAGGCCGACCGCGAAGAGACCGCGCAGAAGCTGCTGGCGCCGGCCAAGGCCACCGCCGAGGCCCAGGGTCTTCGCGCCAACGTCGTCCACGTGCTGGACCGCTACGCCGCCGACGGCATCATCGATACCGCCACCGAGCGCAGCAGCGACCTCATCGTGATGACCTCGCACGGCCGACGTGGCGTGACCCGCGTATTGCTGGGCAGCCAGACCGCCGAGGTGCTGGCCCGCAGCACCGTGCCGGTGCTGGTGATCCGCTGACGACCGGCACTGCCTGGCGCGGGGCCGCCTCGACGGCGGCGCGTTCGGTTCAGTCGCGCAGCTTCAGCGTCTGCGACTCATCCAGGCTGCCGTCGGGCTGCAGCACCACGTAGCGTTCGCCGGCGCGGTCGAACAGCACCGGGATCGGGTCGCGGAACAGCGGGCGGCGCACGAAGCGCAGCTGCCAGCCAAAATGTTCCAGCGTCTCCACCGCCTGGCGTTGCTCGGCGGTGAGTCCGGCCCGCAGCTGGACGGGATCGGGGGGCTGGCGGCGTTCGGGTGTATTCATCCGGTACAACGAAGCGGCAGGGGAGACAGCTGCGCCTGCAAGCGGCGTTCCAGCACCGCAGGCAGGGGCAGCGCGGCGGCGGCGGTCACCAGCTGTAGAGCTTCCAGTACACCGGCGAGACGCCGTCCTTGTCGCTGTCCATTCGGCCATCGCCGTTGCGGTCGTACATGTAGTACGGCGCACCCTGCGCCGGGGTCACCTTGACCATGCGCAGCTGGCCACCGACCCGGTATTCGTCGATCGTATCGCCATTGGCCAGGGTCTTGTTCGTGACATCGGCGCCGCTGACATCCACCGGGGGCATGCCGCCGGAGGTGGCGCAACCGGCCAGTGCGAGCAGGCCAACCAGCAACAGGGTTCTCATGGGCCGAGGTCCTAGGGCGAGGGGAGCCCGATTATGCCCCACGTACCGTGAGCCGCGTGCCTAGGGCGCGCCGGGCCGGGCGCGTAGAATCGTCGCATGAGCCGATTAGTCCTGATTGACGGGTCCAGTTACCTGTACCGCGCGTTCCACGCGCTTCCGCCGCTGACCAATGCCCACGGTGAACCCACCGGCGCGTTGTTCGGCGTGGTCAACATGCTGCGCGCCACCCTGAAGGAGCGCCCGGAATACGTGGCGTTCGTGGTCGATGCGCCCGGCAAGACCTTCCGCGACGACCTGTATGCCGATTACAAGGCCAACCGCCCGCCGATGCCCGACGACCTGCGCCCGCAGATCGAGCCGATGTGCCGCATCGTCGAGGCGCTTGGCCTGAGCATCCTGCGCATTCCCGGCGTGGAAGCCGATGATGTGATCGGCACGCTGGCGCTGCAGGGCCACCAGGACGGCCTGCACGTCACCATCTCCACCGGCGACAAGGACTTCGCGCAGCTGGTGCGCCCGGGCATCGAACTGGTCAACACCATGAGCGGCAGCCGGATGGATTCGGATGCGGCGGTGATGGACAAGTTCGGCGTGCGCGCCGACCAGATCGTCGACCTGCTGGCGCTGATGGGCGATGCGGTGGACAACGTGCCCGGCGTGGAGAAGTGCGGGCCCAAGACGGCCGCCAAGTGGCTGGCCGAGTACCAGCACCTGGACGGGGTGATGGCCGCCGCGCCCGGCATGAAGGGCAAGATCGGCGAGAACCTGCGCGCCGCGCTGGAGCGCCTGCCGCTCAACCGCGAGCTGGTGACCATCCGCACCGACGTGCCGCTGGACGCCAGCCCGCGCACGCTGGCCCTGCGCGACCCCGACGTGCCCGTGCTGGGCGAGCTGTACCTGCGCTACGGCTTCACCCAGGCGCTGAAGGAGCTGGGTGGCCCGGCAGCGGCGGCGGTGGCTGCCAGCGACGCCACGGTGAGCCTGCGTGGCACCGCGGCCGGCTACGCCCGCAGCGCCCCGGCCGAGGCCCCGGCGCCGCTCGATCCGGCACTCTCCGCGCCGGGTGACTACGAGATCGTGCTGACCACCGAGCAGCTGTCGGCCTGGGTGGAGCGCGCCGAAGCGGCCGAGCTGATCGCCTTCGACACCGAAACCGATGCGCTGGACGCGATGCGCGCCAACCTGGTGGGCATCAGCCTGGCGGTCGAGCCGGGCAGGGCGGCCTATATCCCGGTCGGCCACGACTATCCCGGCGCGCCGGCGCAGCTCCCGCGCGCGCAGGTGCTGGACGCGCTGCGCCCGGTGCTGGAGAACCCGGCCAGGAAGAAGCTCGGCCAGCACGGCAAGTACGACCTGCACGTGCTGCGCCGGCATGGCGTGGACGTGCAGGGCTACCACGACGACACCATGCTCGAGAGCTTCGTGCTCAACTCCACCGCCACCCGCCACGACATGGATTCGCTGGCGATGCGCTACCTGGGGTACACCACGATCAAGTTCGAGGACGTGGCTGGCAAGGGCGCCAAGCAGATCCCGTTCTCGCAGGTGGGCCTGGACGAGGCGGCCCGCTACGCCGCCGAAGATGCCGACATCACCTTGCGCCTGCACCGGGTGCTGCAGCCGCAGCTGCTGGCGATCCCGGCGCTGGATGGCGTATACCGCGGCATCGAGATGCCGCTGGTGCCGGTGCTGGCCCGGATCGAGGCCAACGGCGTGCACATCGACATGGCCGAGCTGCGCCGGCAGAGCCAGGACCTGAGCGTGCGCATGCTGGCGGCCCAGCAGAAGGCCACCGAGCTGGCCGGGCACACCTTCAACCTGGATTCGCCCAAGCAGTTGCAGGCGGTGCTGTTCGACGAGCTGAAACTGCCGGCGCTGGTGAAGACCCCCAAGGGCCAGCCCAGCACGAATGAAGAGGCGCTGGAGGCGATTGCCGAGCAGCACGAGCTGCCGCGGGTGATCCTGGAGTACCGCGGCCTGGCCAAGCTGCGCAGCACCTACACCGACAAGCTGCCGGAGATGGTCAACCCGGACACCGGCCGGGTCCACACCAGCTACCACCAGTCCGGCGCGGCCACCGGCCGGCTGTCCTCCTCCGACCCGAACCTGCAGAACATCCCGATCCGCACCGAGGACGGCCGCCGCATCCGCCGCGCCTTCGTGGCCCCGCCGGGCCGCAAGATCCTGGCCTGCGACTACTCGCAGATCGAGCTGCGGATCATGGCCCACCTGTCCGAGGACCCGGGCCTGGTACGTGCCTTCGAGCAGGGCGTGGACGTGCACCGCGCCACCGCCGCCGAGGTATTCGGGCGGGCACTGGACGAGGTCACCCCCAACGAACGTCGTGCCGCCAAGGCGATCAACTTCGGCCTGATGTACGGCATGAGCGCGTTCGGCCTGGCCCGCAACCTGGGCATCGACCGCGGCCAGGCCCAGGACTACGTGGCGTTGTACTTCAGCCGCTACCCGGGTGTGCGCGATTTCATGGAGCGCATGCGCCAGCAGGCGCGCGACCAGGGCTATGTGGAGACCCTGGAGGGCCGCCGGCTGTACCTGAACGACATTCACGCCCGCAACCAGGGCCTGCGGGCCGGGGCGGAGCGCGCCGCGATCAACGCCCCGATGCAGGGCACCGCGGCGGACATCATCAAGCGCGCCATGGTCAAGGTGGACGACTGGCTGCAGGGCCAGGCCGGGCAGGCCCGGATGATCCTGCAGGTGCACGATGAACTGGTGTTTGAAACCGAAAGCGAGTTTCTCGATACCTTGCGTTTGAATGTGGTCGAGCTGATGTCGTCATCGGTCCAGTTGCGGGTGCCGCTGGTGGTCGATGCGGGCGTTGGCGACAACTGGGATGAAGCGCATTGAGACGGAAATCACGGGGAAATGGCTGAATTGGTTCATTGGCGGTCGATTAACTGACTGTCGGATGAATGTTTCCCCTGTGGCGCTTTCATTAATTGGGCCCCTTCACGAAGTGTCAATGTTCGAGGTGCTTTTATAGACCTCGACAGGCGCAACGCCTGTTGTGGATCTCTCCCATCCCCTGGAGCAGATCTCGGAACGGGGGCTCCTCCCCAAGCGCCCGTTCCCCGGCCCCGCTGACCTCCCCCTGGTCGGCGGGGCTTTTTATTTGCGCCGTCGCAACCCCTGCGCGCCGCCCCGGATCAGAGCGCGCCGTGCCGATTGCCGTGGACCCTGGGGGCGGCCCATGCTGTGGGCTTGACCGGGGAGAGTCGCATGAGCGATCTGTTTGCATTGGCCATGCCATGGTGGGAATTCATCCTGCGCGCGGTGGTGGTGTACGTGCTGGTACTGGGCATGGTGCGGTTGTCGGGCAAGCGCGCGCTGGGCCAGATCACGCCCTTCGACGTGCTGTTGATCGTGCTGCTGGGCAACGCGGTGCAGAACGCCCTGCTGGGCAAGGACACCTCGTTGGGCGGTGGCCTGCTGCTGGCGGCCACGCTGATCCTGCTCAACTACGGCGTGGGCTGGCTGAGCACGCGCAGCCGGCGCGTGGAAACGCTGGTCGAAGGCGAGCCGGTGCTGATCGCGCGCGATGGCAAGGTGCTCGACTCGGTGCTCCGGCGCGAAATGGTGACCCAGTCCGACCTCGACGCCGCGCTGCGCCAGCAGGGCTGCCTGTCGATCGACGACGTCGCCCTGGCGGTGCTGGAAATCAACGGCCACATCACCATCGTGCCGAAGAAGGCGTAGATCCGCAGAAGGCGTAGATCCACGCCGTGCGTGGATGCCATCGTTCGGGACCGCAGCCACCCACGGGGGGTTCTACCCGCCGGGGCAACCATCGGCCGTATGCGCGTCCCACATCGCTAACGCTGCGGCCGCTGAGGTGCCGCGTTCGGTTACACCCAGTCGCGCGGCACCAGGTAATCGGCCAGGCGGGCCTCGTCGCTGCCGGCCTCCGGCTGGAAGCCATACTCCCAGCGCACCCGCGGCGGCAGGCTCATCAGGATGCTCTCGCTGCGCCCGCCGCTCTGCAGGCCGAACAGCGTGCCACGGTCGTAGACCAGGTTGAATTCCACGTAGCGGCCACGGCGGTACAACTGGAACTCGCGTTCGCGCTCGCCGTACGGGGTGTCCTTGCGCCGTGCCACGATCGGCAGGTACGCGTCCAGGAAACCCTCGCCGACCGCGCGCAGGTAGGCGAAATTACGTTCGAAGTCGCCGTGCAGGTCGTCGAAGAACAGCCCGCCCACGCCGCGCGTCTCGTTGCGATGGCGCAGGAAGAAGTACTCGTCGCACCAGCGCTTGTGCTCGGCATACCGCTCCTGGCCAAACGGCGCGCAGAGGTCACGCGCCACGCCATGCCAGTGCTGCACGTCTTCGTCGAACGGGTAGAACGGGGTCAGGTCGAAACCGCCGCCGAACCACGAGGCCACTTCCACCCCGTCGCGCTCGGCACGGAAGTAGCGCACGTTGGCGTGCGTGGTGGGCAGGTAGGGATTGGCCGGGTGGAACACCAGCGAGACTCCGGTGGCACGCCACGAGGCCCCCGCCAGTTCCGGCCGGTTGGCCGATGCCGACGGCGGCAGGCGGGTCCCGGCCACGTCGGAGAAGCCGATCCCGGCCTGCTCGAACACCGCGCCATCGCGCAGGATGCGGGTGCGCCCACCACCGCCTTCGGCGCGCTGCCAGACATCCTCGGCAAAGCGGGCGCGGCCGTCGGCCGCCTCCACGGCCGCACAGATGCGGTCCTGCAGGTCGGTCAGATAACTGCGCACGCGCTCGAATTCATTCATGGCGCTACTTTACCGCAGGCCGCAGACGCGCACGGTTAGCGTGGCCGCCGCGGGCGTCACTCGCGGCGTGCAGCGTCTTCAGCGATCGCGCGCACCATCGCGCGAAGCGCCGGCCAGTCGCGCGTAGCGTCTACGTCACAGGCGGTATGGGCCACGCCGCCGGCGACGCAGATGGCCTTCAAGGCCGCCGGCACGGCCTCGTCACCGGTGTGTTCGAAGACCTCGGCAAGGCCCACGCAGCCTGCGCGCACGCCTGCGCTGCACAGCGCCGCGTAGTACGGCTGCGCGCCGCGCCAGTCGTCCGCGCGGACACGCGTGGTGGCGGCGATCCTGCAGCCCAGCAGCTGGCCGGCCTTGCAGCAGGCCTCCGCGCCGCCCGCGCGGTCCAGCGTGGGGCAGTCCAACGGCTGGACGATCTCCAGGAACGCCCGCGGTCCACTGCTGCAGGCGTCGGTG
Source organism: Stenotrophomonas sp. Steno-Z1 (assembly GCF_056393175.1). Lineage (NCBI taxonomy): Bacteria > Pseudomonadati > Pseudomonadota > Gammaproteobacteria > Lysobacterales > Lysobacteraceae > Stenotrophomonas > Stenotrophomonas sp. Steno-Z1. Next base: position 95,623 of record NZ_JBWJPB010000005.1, read on the forward strand.
GCGCCGGGCCGGCGCGTGTAATGGGCAAAGCGGGTGCTGCCGTCCATGCCCACCAGGCTGCCGTCCTCGGTGGCCTGCAGCACGAAATCGTCGCCGATGTCGCGTCGCAGGTGGATCCGCTCGTCCTGCACGCTCGCGCGCAGGCGGGTGGCGTAGCCGATCACCTGCACCACGCCGTCGTCACCGAAGCGAAGGCCCGACGGCAAGCCGGTTTCGGCCTGGTAGGTGCCACAGGGCAGGGTGGTGGTGGGCTGCGGCGACAACGCCGCCACCGACAGCCCGCGCAACGGCGCGACCAGGCTGCAGGCCTGGGCCTGCGGCCGCTCGCTGCAGGCATGCTGCAGGGCCTGGCGTGCGTCCAGCAGCCGGCCGGCGTCCCACAGCGCCTGGGCCACGCTCTGGCAGAATTCCTCGCGCGGGTGCTGCCGGCACAGGTCCGCCAGCTCGACCAGCTGTGCAGCGGGCAGCGTGGCCTGCGGGGCGCGGCTCAGCCCGGTGAGCGCCTTGCCCATGATCTCGCCGGCCACCGTCTCAAGCAGGCGCATGCAGACCTCGGCATCGAAGACCTTGGCGGTCTCATCGCATTGCGCCGGTTTCTCGAAGGGCGGCGCCTGCTCCGGCGCGGCCTCGTTGGCCTGGCGCTCGTACAGCTCGATCAGGCGCTTGCAGGCCACCGGCACGTCCTCGCGACACCACTGCCGCAGCTGCGCGGGCTCGGCCTCCAGGAAGTCTTCCAGGCAGGCGACGGGATCGGCGCGACAGCTGCCCTCTTCAACCGCGTAGAAGGGCTTGCAGGCGGCGGGCGTGTCGCGCACGAAGTCGTGGTAACCGCCGGTCAGCGTGCGGTCGCCTTCGCCGAAGGACCAGTTTTCCATGTCTCCGGTGGCCAGGTTGACCATGCCCAGCACGTCTTCGCTGCGGGCCAGGCGCAGTTCCTCGGTGGGCGCATGGGGCGAGGTCAGGAAGCCATGCCCCTCGCTCTCGATGATGAGCACGGCATTGCCGTCGTCCCGGGTGTAGCTGCCGCAGGCCATCGACTGGGCGGCGGCGGGAAGGCTGGCAGCGGCCAGGACGAGGACGGCCAGGGCGCGCCAGCCGGCAAAACGGCGGCGCGAGAAAACAGCAGGAGTCACGACAGCATCCTTGAACGGAAAACGAGACGTGCCGGCCTCAGGCAGAGGCGCGGCCACGAACGCACGGGTGGCTCAGCGCTGGAACCACGCCGTCACGTCGGCGCGCAGCAGGCGCACCACCAGCCAGCCATGCAGGCCGGCGAAGGCGATCGACGAGGTGACCGTGGTCACCAGGAAGGTCATGCGCTGGATCAGCAGTTCGTTGCGCAGGTCGCGCATCTCCGCGCCGGCTGTCTCGCTGCCCAGATAGTCCAGCAGGTGGCGGAAGCCGTCATCGAGCACCCAGCTGCAGGCGAAGTTGAACAGCGCGGTCACGACCAGCAGCACGATGAACAGCCACAGCGCCCAGCGCTGGCGGTACAGCATGCCCCAGCAGGCCACCACGCCGGCCACGGAGACCAGCAGCATGGCCACGCAGAAGGCCACCGCGTTGGCACCCAGCCAGCGCAGCGACGGCGCCAGCCAGGACAGGTCCTGGTCGTGCATGAGCTCCTGCAGCCAGCTCGCGCTGGACAGCGGTGCGGCGACCAGGGCGGCAGCCACCCAGCACACCGCCGAGACCACGCACAGGGCCAGCACCGACTTGGTCATCGGCGAGAGGAATTTCGGGGGTGCCAACGGATCGACCGCAGCGCGGGCGTTGGGCAGGGGCGGGGGAAGCAGCGATGACATCCGGTGTCCTGGTCGAGTCGGCGACAGGCGTCAGCCTGCCACCACCGCACGTGCGGCCGCGGGCAGGATATGGTCTTGGCTCAATGCTGCCAAGCGTCGTCCATGCGGCGGCTGCACGGGCACCCAGGCCAGTTCGGCGATTTCCGCGCGTGCCTGCGGCATGCCGTCGACCTGCACCAGCCACGCCTGGGCCCGCACCCGACGGCCTGTTTCGTGCACCGCCCAGGCCTCGAAACGCCCCAGCGGCACGGCGCTGGCCGCCTCCAGCCGCACGCCCAGTTCCTCGTCCAGTTCGCGGGCCAGAGCCTGCAGCGGTGCTTCGCCCGGTTCGGGCTTGCCCCCGGGCTGGATGAAGGTATCCGAGCCCTGCTTGCGCACCACCAGCACACGGCCGGTGGCGTCGCGGATGACCGCGGCGACGATCTCGATCGGCGCCGCGGCCTGGCTCACTTCAGGTTCTCGTTGAACAGCTTGAGGATGCGCTTGTACTGGTCCAGCCACGAGTCCGGACGCACGTAGCCGTGGCGTTCCAGCGGGTAGGGCGCGATGGACCAGTTGTCCTTGTGCAGCTCGATCAGCTTCTGGGTGAGGTTGACCGAGTCCTGGAAGAACACGTTGTCATCCATCATCCCGTGCGCGATCAGCAGGTGGTCCTGCAGGCCCTCGGCGTACTCGATCGGCGAGGAGGTGCGGTAGGCCTCGGGGTCGATGTCCGGGGTGTTGAGAATGTTGGCGGTGTAGCCGTGGTTGTACTGGTGCCAGTCCACCACCGGGCGCAGCGCGGCGCCGGCCTTGAACGTGCCCGGCGAGCGGAACAGCGCCATGAAGGTCATGAAGCCGCCGTAGGAACCGCCGTAGATGCCGGCGTGGGCACGGTCGCCCTGCCGGGTGTCCACCAGCCAGTCCAGGCCGTCCTTGTAATCCTCCAGCTCCGGGTGGCCCATGTTGCGGTAGATCGCCGTGCGCCAGTCGCGGCCGTAGCCCTCGCTGCCGCGGTAATCCATGTCCAGCACGATGTAGCCCTGCTGGACCAGCAGGTTGTGGAACATCTGCTCGCGGAAGTAGGCCGGGTAGCGCTGGTGCACGTTCTGCAGGTAGCCGGCGCCGTGCACGAACATGGCGATCGGGTACTGCTTGCCCGGTTCGGGGGTTTCCGGGCCGTAATACTTGGCCCAGACCACGCCGGCGCCATGCTTGGACGGCACCTGCACCAGCTTGGGCTGGATCCACTCGCGGGCCTTGAAGGCGGCGGTACGGGTATCGGTGAGGATCCTGGCCTGGCCGCCGCCGGTGGGCACCACCGCCAGCTGCGCCGGCAGGTAGGCGCCGGAGTAGCGGACCAGCAGCTGCTGGCCATCCGGCGACAGCGAGAAGTCTTCCACGCCGTTGAGCGAGGTCAGCTCACGCACCTGCCTGCTGGCGTTGTCGACCGCGCACACTTCGTAGTCGCCCGGGCTCTGCTGGTTGCACAGGAAGTAGAAACCGCGGCCGTCGGCGCTGGGCACCGGCATCGAGGTTTCCCACTTGCCGCCGGTCAGCGCCTGCGGCTTGGCCGTGCCCTGCTGGGTGTACAGGTGCGAGTAGCCCGATTCCTCCGACAGCAGCCACAGCGTGCGGTTGTCGTTGGACCAGCCGAAATCGTTGAAGCTCCAGTTGATCCAGGCCGCATCGGTGAGGCGGTGGCGGTTCTCCAGCCTGGCATTGGCCGGGCTGACGCTGGCGATCCAGCGGTCCTTGTTGTCGTTGGCGCGCAGCATGATCGCCGCCTGCTGGCCGTCGGCGCTCCAGCGGATCCCGGGCGCGCCGGGGCCGCCGAGCACTTCCACGGTGCGGTTGCCCTTCAGCGCGTCCTTGCCGGCGGCCTTGCGCAGCGACGCCAGCGGGTCGGTGGCGATGCCCGGCAGGCCGTCCAGCGACAGCGGCTTGACCGTGCCGCTCACCGCATCCACCAGCCACAGCGCGTGCGGCTCGGGGTCATTGCGGCCGACACGGGTGCGGGTGTCCTCGAATTCTTCGTAACCGGATTCGGTCACGTACTTGGGCATCTTGCCGCCGCGGCCTTCATCGAAGCTCTTGGGCTTGGTGACCACGATCAGGCTGCGGGTATCCGGGGACAGCACGCTGTCGACGATCTCCACCTCGGCGCCCAGGTACACCGGGCCTGGCGCACGGGTGCCGTCGGCGCGGCGCCAGCTGGCTTCCTGCGCCTTGAGCGCCTCGCGCTGGGCGCGGTCGTTGCGCAGGGTGGCCAGGGTGCGCAGCTGCTGGTCGCGCAGTACGTCGGCCTTGGGCGCGTCATCGGGGTTCTTCTCGGCCTTCAGGCTGGCCACCTGCTGCACGCCACCGTTGGCAGTCCAGTGGAACCAGTTCTGGCCAGTGCGCCAGATCACCCCGCCGTCGCGGGCGAAATTGACGGCGCTGGATTTCTCCGAGCTGCGGGTCAGCTGGGTCAGCGCGCCGCTGCGCAGGTCGCGCACGAACACATCGCCATTGCGGACGAACACCGCACGCTGGCGCGCGCTGTCGTAGACCGGACTGTCCACGTCGAGGGTGCCGCGCTGGTCATCGGCCACCTGCGCGGCCACGCCGCCGCTGAGCGGCTGGCGGAAGGTGTCACGGACCGGGCTGCCGGTGCGCTTGAGCTGGTACTCGACCTGCTGGCTGTTCCAGGACCACCACGCGCTCTCGACCGGCGGACCGATCCAGTCCGGGTCGGCCATGGCCTGCTCGATGGTGATCGGCGTCGGCGCCGCGTGGGCCGTACCGCCGAGGGCGGCGAGCAGCAGCAGGGACAAGGGCAGCGTTCTGGGCATTGCGGGCGGCACCGTAGTAGAAAACCCTGCAAGCGTAGCAGCCGCAAGGGCCGCGGGAAGGGGCCACAGGTCATGGGCGTGCGTTGGTGATCTGCGAGAGGCAAACGCGGCAGTCGGTGGGTCGGGCGCCGGGACCCCCTACCCTTCCCGGCGACGCCCCCGGTGTCGGCCTGCGGCCGCCCCCTCCTCCTTTATTTCGCCTCCAAGGGTAGGGGGCCCCAGCGCCCGACCCACCGACAGGCCCCGAAAAGCCCGGCGTCCACTTGCTTACCGCAAGCCGAGCCCCGTAGCGGCCGGTAGGCTCCTGGGCAAAATAAAGGAGGAGGCCGCCCCGCGGCCGGGGGACATTTGCACCAGGGGCCTACCGGCCACTGCGGGGCCCTCACGCTCGCGGTAACCCTGGGCGAAGGGCCTTGCCCTCTGAATCACCCGCCAACCCAAGACCGGGCTCCCCCTGCGACAAAGTGAAGCAGCGCGTCACCGGGTCGCATGTGCCTTTCACGGATACCGGCCCAGACTGGTGCGGATTTCCAGAAACCCGTCGGAGGCGTCACGTGGACGCGTTGTTGTTGTCGCGGATCCAATTCGGGTTCGTCATCAGTTTCCATGTGCTGTTCCCGGCCTTCACCATCGGCACCGCCAGTTGGCTGGCATTCGTGGAGTCGCGCTGGCTGCGCACCGGCAACCCCGTCTGGCGCGAGCTGTATTTCTTCTGGCAGAAGATCTTCGCGGTGTCCTTCGGCATGGGCGTGGTCAGCGGCATCGTCATGGCCTTCCAGTTCGGTACCAACTGGCCGCGGCTGAGCGAAGTGGCCGGCAGCGTGATCGGCCCGCTGCTCACCTATGAAGTGCTCACAGCGTTCTTCCTGGAAGCCAGCTTCCTCGGCGTGATGATGTTCGGTTGGGGCAAGGTGTCGCCGCGCCTGCACTTCCTGTCCACCTGCATGGTGGCGCTGGGCACGCTGTTTTCCACGTTCTGGATCCTGTCGTCCAACAGCTGGCTGCATACCCCGGCCGGCTACGCGATGATCGACGGCATCGTGCACCCGCAGGACTGGTGGCAGGTGGTGTTCAACCCCTCCTTCCCGTACCGCCTGGCGCACATGGCGCTGGGCTCGTTCATCACCACCTGCTTTGTGATCGGCGGCGTCGGCGCGTGGTACCTGCGCAAGGGCACCCACGTGGAGGCCGGGCGCACCATGCTGCTGGCGGCCGTCGCGTTCGCGGCGCTGACCGTGCCGGTGCAGATCTTCGTCGGCGACATGCACGGGTTGAACACGCTCAAGCACCAGCCGATGAAGATCGCCGCGGTGGAAGCGCACTGGCATGCGGAAGGCGAGGGCGAGGGCGTACCGCTGGTGGTGTTCGCGCTGCCCAATGAAAAGGCCGAGCGCAACGACTATGAAATCGCGATTCCGCGGCTGGGCAGTCTGATCCTCACCCATTCGCTGGAGGGCACCTTCGACCCGCTGACCTCCGTGCCGGCCAGCGAGCGGCCGCCGGTGGTGCCGGTGTTCTTCGCCTTCCGCATCATGGTCGGGCTGGGCACGCTGATGCTGCTGCTGGCCTGGGTGTCGGCGTTCCAGTGGTGGCGCGGCAAGCTGCTGCAGTCGCGCTGGCTGGTGCGCGGCTGGAACTGGATGCTGCCCAGCGGCTTCATCGCGCTGATATCCGGCTGGTTCGTCACCGAGATGGGGCGGCAGCCGTGGGTGGTCTATGGCGTGCTGCGCACCGCCGACGCGGTCGGCCCGCAGAGTGCGTGGATGACCGCGCTGTCGCTGGGCGTGTACGTGGTCGGTTACGCGTTCGTATTCGGCTGGGGTGTCTGGTACCTGGTCAAGATCATCCGCACCGGGCCCAAACCGCATGCGCCGGCACCGGCCCTGGAAGCCGGCAGCCATACCCCGGCGCGGCCGCTGTCCGGTGCCGACGAACCGCTGGAGGAGCGCTGAGATGGAGATGACAACCTGGCTGCCGGTGGCGTGGTTTGCGGTGATCGGCTTCGGCGTGCTGATGTACGTGGTGCTGGATGGGTTCGTGCTGGGCATCGGCATCCTCGCGCCGATGGCCGAGGACGAGGAACAGCTGGACATCATGATGAACACCGCCGCGCCGATCTGGGACGGCAACGAGACCTGGCTGGTACTGGGTGGCGCGGGCCTGATGGCGGCGTTTCCCAAGGCGTATGCGGCGTTGCTGTCGGCGCTGTACCTGCCGGTACTGCTGCTGGTGGTGGCGCTGGTGTTCCGCGGCGTGGCGTTCGAGTTCCGGTTCAAGGCGCACCGCTCGCGGCGGTTGTGGAGCGTGGCCTTCGGGCTGGGCTCGCTGCTGGCCGCGTTCGCACAGGGCGTGATCCTGGGCGCGCTGGTGCAGGGCCTGCAGGTGGTGGATGGCCGGTATGTGGGCGGGGCGTTCAGCTGGTTCAGCCCGTTCTCGATGCTGACCGGCGCGGCGGTGGTGTTCGGCTACGCGCTGCTGGGCAGCACCTGGCTGATCCTGAAGACCGAGGGCCGCGAGCAGACGTTCGCGCGCACGTTGACCCGGCCGCTGGTGGTGGCGGTGATCGTGTTCATGGGCCTAGTGAGCACCTGGCTGCCGTTCCTGGATTCGCGGCTGATGGCGCGCTGGTTCAGCGACGGCAACTTCTGGTGGCTGTCGCCGGTGCCGTTGCTGACCCTGGGCGTGGCGGTGGCGTTGTGGCGCAGCGCGATGCACCCCAGGCGCGACCTGCCGCCGTTCCTGCTGACCCTGGCGTTGTTCATCCTGGGCTTCATCGGGTTGGTGCTGGGCATGTGGCCGTACCTGCTGCCGCCGAGCATGACCCTGTGGCAGGCGGCCGCGCCGGCGTCGTCGCTGGGCTTCAGCCTGGTCGGGCTGGTGGTGTTGCTGCCGGTGATCCTGGGCTACACGGCCTGGTCCTACCGGGTGTTCCGCGGCAAGGTGCGGGCGGACGCGGGGTATCACTGAGGGGCGGGCGCTGGCCGTGGAAGGGGTCCAGAGCAGCCGACCAACGGTCGGCTCTACCGGGCGGGGCCGGGTTTGAGACATGCAGCCGACCAACGGTCGGCTCTACCGGGCGGGGCCGTGTTTGAGACATGCAGCCGACCAACGGTCGGCTCTACCGGGCGGGGCCGGGTTTGAGACATGCAGCCGACCAACGGTCGGCTCTACGGTTGGCCGGTGCGTGCCGGGCAGGACGCGGTCGGGCGCGGCTCAGCCGTGCAGGCCTTCGATCTCGACCAGCAGTTCGGCGCGGCAGACCTCGGCGTGCAGGACCACGAAGGCCGGGGCGCCCGGCAGGGCGGCCATCTGCGCGGCCACCGCCGGCATGTCCCCGGCCCGGCGCACATAGACTTTCAGCACCGAATCGGCGCCCAGCGTCGGTGACAACGTCGGCCGTTGCCGGCGGGCTGCGTCCACCAGACTCTGCAGATTGGTCAGCGTCTCGCGCAACTGCTCGTCCACCGCACCGGTGTGCTGCGACACATGGCCCACGATCGCCGCCGTCCCCGACTGCAGCAAGGGCAGCCCGGTCGCCTCCGGCGCCAGCAGCGCCCGCGAGAAACTCGGCGACTGTGGCCCGTACTGGCGCGGGTAGCGGAAGGCGCTGACCTGGCGTGGGTTCTCCAGCGGCAGCCCGGCCTCGCGCGCGGCCAGCCAGTACACCTGCAGCCGTCGGTCACCGTCGAAACGCCCGATGCACGTCGCCGCGGGCAGCGCCGCCTCGTCCAGTTCGCGCAGCCCGCGCACCCGGCCCACGCAGAAACGGCGGTAGCGCTCCTGGTCGCCGTCGCCCTCGGTCACCGCATCCAGGTAGTTCCACGTCCGCAGCAGGTGCGGAAATCCGCAACTGGCCAGGAAGCTGCTCATCCTCGCGTAGGCATCCGCCGCGGCCGACTCGATATCGCCGTCGACCTCCGCGATCTCCAGCACCCCGAACAGCACCGCCTCGTTGTGCGACCACCGGACCCCGTCGGTCACCCCGCAGCGCACCGGCGTCGGCGAACGCCATACCTCCACCTGCGCCGCACCGTGCTCGGCCAGCGGCACCTGCAGCCAGCGCGGGTCCCCGTCCAGCCGCGCATCGCGGTCACCGAAGCCGAACACCGCCAGGGTGCACGGGTCGGCCAACGCCGCCTCGCGCCGCGCGGCAGGCCGATAGGCGATGCTGAACAGCGCGGCTGCGGTGGGAGGGGAGGCCAGCGCCGGGGCCGATGCGTGCGGGAGGGTGCTGCTCATTTCAGATTGTGAATGCTGCCAGTGCCAAGGGTGTCATGATAGCGTGCGCTCCTTTTTACGGCGGTGCGCTGCGATGTCCCAGCCGCGCCACCGGGATCATCGCGTCGCTTCGCGCCTGCTGCCCACTGCACACACGGGGAAGTGTCTGCGGGTCGGGCAGGCTCCGTCCAAGGCCCCGGCGCGCCCCCTTCAAGCACTGCGCCCCGGGTGCCCATCAACATGTTGGCGTGAATGATCGAGTTTTCAGTGGTGGATTGGTCGGCCTGGGCACCGGGCCTGGCGTCGAAGCAGGACTGGCAGGCATGGGCGCAGGCCCCCGCGTTGCCGCACGGCGAGGACACCCCTGCGCTGTCCGAAGTGCCGGCCATGCAGCGGCGCCGGATCGAGCGCCTGGGCCGCATGGCCATCCAGGCGGCCTGCTGGTGCGAACAGCCCGATGACGACGGCCAGGTCCCGCTGGTGTTCGCCTCACGGCACGGCGACGTGGCCCGCTCGATGGAATTGCTGGACAGCCTGCGTACCGACAACAGCATGTCCCCGACCGCGTTCGGCCTGTCCGTGCACAACGCGGTGGCCGCGCTGTACTCCATCGCCCGCGGCCACCGCGGCAACTACCTGGCCCTGGCCGCCGGCCGCGCCACGGTCGAGGCCGCCTGCATCGAGGCTTATGGCCTGTTGGCCGACGGTGCCGAGGAAGTCCGCGTGGTGATCTACGAATCGCCGCTGCCCCCGGTGTACGCCGGCTTTGCCGACGAGCCCGACCCTTATTACGCCTGGTGCTGGCGGCTGGCCCGGGCCGATCGCCCCGGCATCCGGCTGTCGCTGGGCTGGGGTGCGGCCACCGCCGACAGCCCGGCGGCCGCGCTGCCGCACGGGCTGGATGCCATGCGCTTCCTGCTCGCCGGCGACAGTCGCCTGCAGATGGCCGCCGACGGCCAACAATGGACCTGGCAGCGCCATGGCTGAGCGCTGGCCGGCCCGTCTGAACCATGCCTGGCGGGTGTTCGGCACCGGCCTGAGCTTTGCCGTGTTCGGACTCGGCGGCCTGCTGCTGGGCGGCCTGCTGTTCCCGCTGCTGTTCCTGGTGCGTCACCCGGCCAGGCGCCGCAGCCTCGCCCGGCGCCTGGTGCAATTCAGCTTCGCCAGCCATGTCGGGCTGATGCGCCGGCTGGGGGTGATGACCTATGAGATCCGTGGCGCCGAGCGCCTGCAGCGCAACGGCCTGCTGATCCTGGCCAACCATCCCACCCTGATCGACGTGGTCCTGCTGATCGCCCAGCTGCCCAATGCCGACTGTGTGGTCAAGCAGGCCGTGGCCTGCAACCCGTTCATGCGTGGCCCGGTGCGCGCGGCTGGCTATGTCTCCAACGACGACGGGGCCGGGCTGATCGACGACTGCATCGCCGCGGTGCAGGCCGGCGGCAACCTGGTCATCTTCCCCGAGGGCACCCGGACCGTGCCCGGCCAGCCACTGCGCCTGCAGCGCGGGGCGGCCAACATCGCCGTGCGCGGACGGCTGGACATAACCCCGGTCAGGATCACCTGCACCCCGCCTACCCTGACCAAGGGCCAGAAATGGTATCGTGTGCCATCACGGCGTTTTCACGTTCAGCTGGAAGTCGGGGAAGATCTCCCGATCGCCCCCTTCCTGGCAGTAGCCGGTGACACGCCCAGGGGGGATGCCTTGGCGGCGCGGCGCGTGACCGATCATCTTGCCCATTACTTTGACTTCGCTGGAGAACCGAGCCGTGCAGGCACTTGAGCACGAGATCAAGGAATTGATCATTTCATCGCTTTCACTGGAAGACATCACTCCCGAAGACATCGATCCTGCGGCCCCTCTGTTCGTGGAGGGACTGGGCCTGGATTCGATCGACGCGCTTGAACTTGGTTTGGCCCTGCAGAAAAAGTACGGTGTCAGCCTGTCCGCGGATTCGGAAGAGACCCGTCGCCATTTCTCCAGCGTGCGTGCCCTGAGCGAGTTTGTCGCCGCACGCCAGCCGTCGTAACGGCGCGTCAGGATTTGCCATGACCAAGAACGAACTTTTCGATCGCATCGTCAAGATCCTCAAGGACAGCTTTGAGATCGAGCCGGCGCGCATCACGCCCCAAGCCCGCCTGTACGACGACCTGGACATCGACAGCATCGACGCGGTCGACCTGATCGTGCAGCTCAAGCCGCTGCTCGGCCGCAACCTGCAGCCGGAGGCATTCAAGGCAGTGCGTACCGTGCAGGACATCGTCGACGTGGTGCACGGGCTGCTGCCCGGTCAAGCAGCCGCCTGACGGCTGCCGCAGGACACTGACCATGGTCCGGGTGCGCGTCGCGGCGTTTGCGTTGCTGTCGCTGGCATACCCGCTGGTGGTGTACCTGTCGCTGGGCCGCTTCGAGCCGCGCTGGCTGTCGCTGCTGCTGTTCAGCCTGGCTGCGCTGCGCGCGCTCACCACCCGTCAGCCGGTGTGGTGGGTGGCTGCGCTGGGCACCGGGGTGCTGGCGCTGGTGGCCACCGCGTTCAACCAGGCGCTGCCGCTGAAGCTGTACCCGGCGCTGGTCAATGCGGTGATGCTGGTGATCTTCGCCACCAGCCTGCGCTTCCCGCCCAGCGCGGTGGAACGCCTGGCGCGCCTGAGCGAGCCGGACCTGCCGCCGTTCGCGGTGGTCTATACCCGCCGTGTCACCTGGGTGTGGTGCGGCTTCTTTGTCTTCAACGGGGGTCTGGCCCTGATCACGGCGCTGTGGGCGTCCAATCAGGTCTGGGCGCTGTACAACGGATTGTTGGCGTACGTGATGATGGGTGCTCTGTTTGGTGGGGAATGGCTGGTGCGGCGACGGGTCAAGGCAGCGCACGCGCATGGCTGAATGGATCGCACTGGATCGCCTGGCCGTGTCCGCGCGGCCGGGCCGGATCGTGGGCCACGCGCCGGACGGGGTGGTCGACCACCCGCGTTTCAGGCAGCAGGTGCTGTGCTGGCAGCAGGCGTTCGCGCGCGCGCCCGGCAGCGACTGGGCGCTGTACTTCGATGACACGCTGGTGTTCGCCGCCGCCCTGCTGGGGGCCTGGCATGCCGGCAAGCGGGTCTTCCTCGGCGGCGACAACCTGCCGGCCACGCTGGACGGGCTGAGCCCGCGGGTGGCCGGGTTCGCCGGTGACGTGCCGGCCCGCTACGCACCGCTGCCCCCTGATCGCGAAGCGCTGGCCGATGTACCGCTGCTGCCGCTGGACGAAGACCGGCTGGAGCTGGTGGTGTTCACCTCCGGCAGCACCGGCGCGCCGAGCGCGATCGTCAAGCGCATGCACCAGCTGACCCGCGAGGTGGATGCGCTGCAGGCCGCTTTCGGCGAGCAGCTGGAGGGTGCGCAGGTGCATGGCACCGTCTCCCACCAGCACATCTATGGCTTGCTGTTCCGCGTGCTGTGGCCGCTGGCGGCCGGGCGCGCGATCCAGCCGCGGCGCTTCTTCCACGAAGACCTGGTCAGCGCCTTGGCGCAGGGGCCGTCGGTGCTGGTGGCCACGCCGGCCCACCTCAAGCGCCTGCCCGGGCAGCTGGACTGGTCTTCGCTGCGGGGCCGCCTGCGCGCGGTGTTCTCCTCCGGCGGGCCGTTGCCGGAAGAGGCCGCGCTGCAGGCCGGCGCACTGCTGGGGGTGGCGCCGACCGAAGTGTTCGGCAGCAGCGAGACCGGCGGCATCGCCTGGCGCCGCTGGAGTGCCGAGCAGCCGCAGTGGCACCCGCTGCCCGGCGTGGCCTGGCGGATCGAGGGCGGCTGCCTGTCGGTGTCCTCGCCGCACCTGCAGGACCGTGCGTGGTGGCAGACCCAGGACAGGGTCGAAGCCGATGCCGGGCGCAGCTTCCGCCTGCTCGGCCGGGCCGACCGCATCGTCAAGATCGAAGAGCGCCGGGTCTCGCTGGACGCGCTGGAACACCAGCTGCGCACCCAACCGGACGTGCAGGACGTGCGCGTGCTGGTGCTGCCGGGCGCGCGCGAGCAGCTGGCCGCCGTGGTCGTGCCGCAGCCGGCCGGGGTGGCCGGCTGGGATGACGCGCAGCGCCGCCGCCAGGCACAGGCGCTCGGCGCGCACCTGGCCAGCAGCCATGATGCCGTGACCCGCCCGCGGCGCTGGCGCTTCGTCGACGAACTGCCGATCAATGCCCAGGGCAAGGTGACCGCCGCGGCGCTGGCGGCATTGTTCCGGCCGGTGTTGCCGACGGTGCAGTGGCAGCAGCGCGAGGCCGACGCGGCGGTGCTCCACCTGCCGCTGGAGGCGGACCTGATCGCCTTCGACGGGCACTTCCCGCAGGCGAAGATCCTGCCCGGCGTGGTCCAGCTGGATTGGGCGATCCACTATGCACGCCAGGTGTTCCGCATGCCGCCGCGCTTCGAACGGATGGATGCGCTGAAGTTCCAGCATGTGGCGCGCCCGGGCGACTGCCTGCAGCTCAGCCTGGGCTGGGATGCCGCCAAATCGGTGCTGACCTTCCGCTACGTGTCCGACCATGGCGTGCATGCCAGTGGCCGTGTGGTGTTCGGCGATGCATGAAACGCCGTCCCGTGCGATGCCGGCGGCGCCCTTCGCCCCGCTGGTGGTGATCCCGGTGTACGACCACGAACACGCCATCGGCGCGGTGGTGCGCGGCGTACTCGCCAGCGGACTGCCCTGCCTGCTGGTGGATGACGGCTCCCACCCGGGCTGCGCGCAGGTGCTGGATGCCCTCGCCGCGGCGCATGCGCCGCAGGTGGCGCTGCTGCGCCTGCCGCACAACCAGGGCAAGGGCGGGGCGATGCTGGCCGGGTTCGCCGAGGCCGCGCGGCGCGGGCACAGCCACGTGCTGCAGATCGATGCCGATGGCCAGCACGATCCGGGCGATATCCCGCGCTTCGTCGCGCTGGCCCGACAGCACCCGGACGCGGTGATCTGCGGTATCCCTGCCTACGATGCCAGCGTGCCCAAGGCACGCCTGTATGGCCGCTATGCGACCCACATCTGGGTGTGGATCAACACGCTGTCGCTGCACATCCGCGACTCGATGTGCGGCTTCCGGCTGTATCCGCTGGCGCCGGTGACGCGGCTGGTGGGCGAGGAAACCATCGGCCGGCGCATGGACTTCGACAGTGAGATCCTGGTGCGGCTGTTCTGGCGCGACGTGCAGGTGATCAGCCTGCCGACCAGGGTCACGTATCCCAGCGATGGCGTGTCGCACTTCGATGTGTGGCGCGACAACGTGCGCATCAGCCGCATGCATACCCGCCTGTTCTTCGGCATGCTGCCCCGCGCGCCACGGTTGCTGTGGCGCCGCCTGCGCGGTGCCGCGCCGGCGGGAGCGCCACCGGCATGACCGCGCCGGCACCGGCCACCGCCCCGCATTGGGCCGACCTGGGCGAGACCACCTCGGCCGCCGGGGTGCTGTTCCTGTGCTGGGTGCACCGCTGGTTCGGGCGCTGGCCGTTCCGCCTGTGCGTGTACCCGGTGGTGCTGTGCCACTGGCTTGGCAACCGGGTGGCACGGCAGTCCTCGCAGCAGTACCTGCGCCGGCTGCAGGCGCATACCGGCGTGCTCGGCCACGTGCCGGGGCGCTGGACCAGCCTGAAACACTTCGCGCTGTTCGCCGACACCCTGCTGGACAAGCTGCTCGGCCTGGGCGGCCGCTATCCGCCCAGCCATATCCGCCTGCAGCGCGACCTGATGCTGGAGAAGATCGCGCGCCGCGAGGGCGGGTTGATCCTCACCGCGCACATCGGCTGCCTGGAACTGTGCCAGGTGCTGGCCGAACAGGTGCCCGGCTTCCGCATCACCGTGCTGGTGCATACCGCGCACGCACAGCGCTTCAATCGGCTGATGCAGCGGCTGGACCCGCTGGCCTCGGTCGAACTGATGCAGGTCACCGACATGGGCCCGGCCACGGCGGTGGAGCTGCAGCGCCGCGTGGCCGACGGCGGCTTCGTGGCCATCGTCGGCGACCGCGTGCCGCTGCGCGGCGGGCGCACCGTGCCGGCCCCGTTCCTCGGCCATGTCGCGCAGTTTCCGATCGGCGCCTACGTGCTGGCGTCCGCGCTGGCCTGCCCGGTCTACACGATGGCCTGCCTGCACGAAGGCGACGGCTACCGCGTGCGCTTCGAGCACTTCAGCGACCGCATCGTGCTGCCGCGCGGCTCGCGCGATGCCGCGCTGACCGCGCAGGCCGAACAATTCGCCCGGTGGCTGGAAGTTCAGGTCACCCAGGCACCCTTGGACTGGTTCAATTTCTTCCCCTTCTGGGATCAGGCATCTCATGGCAAGTAATCCCCCCGACATCCGCTTCGGCGATGCGCCGCTGACCATCGAAGACGTGGTCGCGCTCTCGCAGCGCCAGGCCCAGGCCGTGGTCAGCGACGATCCGGCCTTCCAGGCACGCATCCAGAAGGGGGCCGATTTCCTCGACCGCCTGCTGCGCGAAGACGGCGTCATCTATGGGGTGACCACCGGCTACGGCGACTCGTGCACGGTCAACATCCCGCCGGCGCTGGTCGCCGAGCTGCCGCACCACCTGTTCACCTACCATGGCTGCGGCCTGGGCCGTTTCCTGGACGAGAACGAGACGCGCGCGGTGATCGCCGCGCGGCTGGCCTCGCTGGTGCGCGGCATGTCCGGGGTGAGCCATCCGCTGCTGCAGGGCCTGGCCACCTTGCTGCGCCACGACGTGCTGCCGCTGATCCCGGCCGAAGGCTCGGTCGGCGCCAGTGGCGACCTCACCCCGCTGTCCTACGTGGCCGCGGTGCTGTGTGGCGAGCGCGAGGTGATGTACCAGGGCGCGCGCCGCCCGGCCGCCGAGGTCCTGGCCGAGATCGGCATGACCCCGCTGCGGCTGCGCCCCAAGGAAGGCCTGGCGATCATGAACGGCACCGCGGTGATGACCGCGCTGGCCTGCCTGGCGTACGACCGCGCCGATTACCTGACCCGGCTGGCCACGCGCCTGACCGCGTTCAACGTGCTGGCCAGCGACGGCAACGCGCACCATTTCGATGAGATGCTGTTTGCCGCCAAGCCGCACCCGGGCCAGATGCAGATCGCCGCGCGGTTGCGCCAGGACCTGCACAGCGACCGTCCGCCGCGCAACGAACAGCGCCTGCAGGACCGCTATTCGCTGCGCTGCGCCCCGCACGTGATCGGCGTGGTGCAGGACGCGCTGCCGTTCTTCCGCCAGCTGATCGAAACCGAGCTCAACAGCGCCAACGACAACCCGCTGATCGACGCCGACGGCGAGCGCATCCTGCACGGCGGGCATTTCTACGGTGGCCACATCGCCTTTGCGATGGATGCGCTGAAGAACGCCATCGCCAACCTGGCCGATCTGCTCGACCGGCAGATGGCGCTGGTGGTGGACGCGCGCTACAACCATGGCCTGCCGGCCAACCTGTCCGGCGCCAGCGGCCCGCGCGCGGCGATCAACCATGGCCTGAAGGCGCTGCAGATCAGCGTGTCGGCATGGACCGCCGAGGCACTCAAGCAGACCATGCCGGCCTCGGTGTTTTCGCGGTCCACCGAATGCCACAACCAGGACAAGGTCAGCATGGGCACCATCGCCGCGCGCGACTGCCTGCGCGTGATCGAGCTGACCGAGCAGGTGGTTGCCGCGCTGCTGATCACCGCCCGCCAGGGCGTGGCGCTGCGCCAGCGGGTGGGCATGAACGCCACCCTGCATGGCGAACTGGATGCGATGTACCAGGACCTGTGCGCACGTATCGCGCTGGTCGATGAAGACCGTGCCCTGGATCGCGAACTGCGGGCGCTGCTCGAGGACATCCGTGGCCAGCGCTGGAGCCTGTATGACCAGGCCTGACCTCAGTGGGGAGGTGGCGCTGTCGCCCACCTTCCATGACTGCGACCCGATGCACGTCGTGTGGCACGGCAACTACTTCAAGTACTTCGAGATCGCGCGCTGCGCCTTGTTGCAGCGCTATGACTACGACTACCCGCAGATGCGCGAGTCCGGCTACCTCTGGCCGGTGGTGGATGCGCGGGTGAAGTACATCCGGCCATTGCTGTACGGGCAGGCGCTGCGCGTGCGCGCGACCATCACCGAATGGGAAAACCGGCTGAAGATCGCCTACGAGATCCTCGATGCCGACAGCGGCGCGGTGCTGACCCGCGCCCACACCATCCAAGTGGCCGTGGACGCGGTCACCAACGAAATGCTGTACCTGTGCCCGTCCGTGCTGTGGGACCGTCTGGGAGTTGAAGTGCAATGAACGCTCTGCTGCGCACGCTGGTCGTGCTGTTGTCGTTGCTGGTGGCCGTGCCCGCGTTGGCCGCGCCGGCGCTCGCCGATGTCGATCTGGTCAAGCAGCGCGTGGCCAAGGTCGGCGTGCTGCGCGGTGAATTCACCCAGGAGAAACAGGTGGCCGGCTTCAAGAACCCGCTGCGCTCGCAGGGCAGCTTCGTGCTGGCCCAGGACCACGGCGTGATCTGGACCACGCTCAAGCCGTTCCCGTCCGAAGTGGTGGTGACCCGTGACCGCATCCTCAGCCGCCAGCGCGACGGCAGCAGCCGGGTCGAACTGGACGGCCGCCAGCAGCCGGCGATGCGGTCGGTCAACGCGATCATGTTCGCGCTGATGAGCGGCGATGCGCAGGCGCTGTCGGCGCAGTTCACGGTCAAGGTGGAGGCGTTGCCCAACAACGGCTGGACGATGCAGCTGAGCCCGCGCTCGGCGATGCTGGCCAAGGTGTTCACCGGGCTGGCGCTGAGTGGCGACCGCTACGTGCGCGAGGTGCAGATCACCGAAGCCAACCAGGACGTCACCCGCATCCACTTCGCCGGCATGCGCGAGACCCCGGCGCAGCTGAGCGCGGACGAGGGACGCAAGTTTGAATGAGTCCCTGCACGCGGGGCAGGGCAACGCCCTGGCCCCGAACGGACGGCTGCAGCGCGTGTGGCGCTGGCTGGCCATCCTCTGGCTGCTGGTGCTGATCGGCCTGGGCGCGCAGCAATGGCACCTGTGGAAAAGCCAGTCGCGGATCGACACCGACATCCTGGCGCTGTTGCCGCAGGATGCGCACGACCGCCTGCTGTCCGATGTCACCCGGCGCATCGCCGATGCCAATGCGCGCCAGATCGTGGTGCTGCTGGGCAGTGCCGACGCGGCGCGGACCAAGGCGGCCGAGCAGGCCTTCCGCCGCGCGCTGCGTGACAGCGCCGAAGGCAAGGCGTTGCTGGTGGACAGTGGTTCGATCGAAGGCTGGTTCGAGCAGGCGCGCGCGTTCTATGCACCGTACCGCGACCGCCTGCTGACCAGCGACCAGCGCCAGCGCCTGCAGGCCGAGCCGGTCGATGGCCTGGCCGCGTCGGCACTGGCCGCGCTGTATGGCCCGATGGGCGCGCCGCGGCTGACCGAATGGCGGCAGGACCCGCTGTCGCTGTGGCCGCAGTGGTGGCAGGAGCGCGCGCTGGGGTCCGGGCTGCGCGTGGGCGATGACGGCCTGCTCGAGGCCGAGGGCAAGCATTGGTCGATCGTGCAGTACGACACGGTCGGCTCGGCGTTCCAGCTCGACGGCGAGCGCCATATCGATCTGCTGCTCGATGCGGCCACCGCCGCCGCGGCCAAACAGGCGCCGGGGCTGGAGGTGCTGCGCGCCGGCGTGCCGCTGCATGCCGAAGCCGCGGCGGTGCAGGCCAATCGCGAGATCAACACGATCGGCTGGGGCTCGCTGGCCGCGGTGTTGCTGCTGGTCTGGCTGGCGTTCCGTTCGTTGCGCCCGATCCTGCTGGTGGCGGCCTCGCTGCTGATCGGCTGCGGCGTGGCGCTGGCGGTGACGGTGCTGGTGTTCGGCAAGGTGCATGTGCTCACGCTGGTGTTCGGTGCCTCGTTGGTCGGCGTGGCCGAGGACTACGGCATCCACTGGTTCGCTTCGCGCCAGGCCGAGCCGGCCGACCGCCGCTGGCGCTTGCTGCGGCACCTGCTGCCCGGCCTGTGGCTGGCCCTGCTGACCAGCGCACTGGCCTACCTGGCGCTGGGCCTGGCACCGTTCCCCGGCCTGCGCCAGATGGCGCTGTTCTCGGTGGTCGGGCTGGCCGCCGCGTTCCTGACGGTGATCTTCTGGTTCCCGTGGCTGGACGGCGGCGAGATCCGCAGCACGCGGTTCGCGCGCTGGCTGGGGGGCACCCTGGAGCGCTGGCCCCGCCTGCAGGGCCGCCGTACCGTCCTGTTCCTGGGCGTGGCGGCGGTGTTCTCGGCAGTCGGCATCGCCCGCCTCGGCAGCAACGACGACCTGCGCAGCCTGCAGTCCTCGCCCAAGACCCTGATCGACCAGCAGATCCGCATCAGCCAGATGCTGGGCATGCCCAGCCCGGCGCAGTTCTACCTGGTGCAGGGCGATGACGCCGAGCAGGTACTGCAGCGCGAAGAGGCGCTGATCGAGCGCCTGCGCGTGCTGTCCGCCAAAAAGCAGATCGGCGGCTATCGCGCGATCAGCGACTGGTTGCCCTCCCGCCAGCGCCAGCACGCCGATGCCGCGCTCACCGCCCGGGTCGAACCGCAGGTGCTCGGCAAGGTGGGCGAGGCGGTCGGCGAACCGCTGGCACGCCCGGACTACGCGGCCAGCGACCTGGACGCCGATGCGTTCCTGGCCTCGCCGGCGGCGATGCCGTTCCGGCACCTGTGGCTGGGCAAGGTGGGCGGCGGCCTGGCGTCGGTGGTGATGGTCGATGACCTGTCGCGTGCCGATGCCCTGACCCTGCTTGAAGCGCAGGCCCAGGGCATCCCGGGCGTGCGCTGGGTCGATCGCACCGCCGACTTCTCCAAGCTGCTCAAGCATTACCGCAAGCTGATGAGCGGGCTGCTGCTGGTTGGCATCGTGCTGGTGTTCGCGGTGCTGTACTGGCGCTACCGCGCGCAGGCCTGGCGCGTGTTCGCCCCGACCCTGGTGGCCGGCGCCCTCACCCTGGCCCTGCTCGGCCTGTTCGGCCAGCCGCTGCAGTTGTTCAACGTGCTGGCGCTGATGCTGCTGCTGGGCATGGGCATCGACTACGGCATCTTCCTGATCGAGCACCGCGGCGATGCCAGCGCATGGCTGGCGGTGTGCGTGGGCGCGGCCAGTACCTGGCTGTCGTTTGGGCTGCTCGGCCTGTCGGCCACGCCGGCGCTGCGCGCCTTCGGCCTGACCCTGTTGTTCGGCATCGGCCTGGTCTGGATCATCTCGCCGTTGTTCCGCCCACCGCCGCACGACGCACCGCACTGAGCGACGCGTCCGCCTTTTCCTCTCCCACGTTTTCTGATCAAGGATGTATCGATGAACCCGCAAGTCGAACGCACGGAAATCCTGGTGATCGGCGCCGGCCCCGCCGGCTCGGTCGCCGCGGCGATGCTGCGCAAGCAAGGCCGCCAGGTGCTGATGCTGGAGCGCCAGCAGTTCCCGCGGTTCTCCATTGGTGAGAGCCTGCTGCCGCAGAGCATGGAGTACATCGAAGCGGCCGGGCTGCTGCAGGACGTGGTCCAGGCCGGGTTCCAGTACAAGAACGGCGCGGCCTTCGTGCGTGGCGAGGCCAGCACCGAGTTCGACTTCCGCGACAAGTTCTCGCCGGGCTGGGGCACCACCTACCAGGTGCAGCGCGCCGACTTCGACGACGTGCTGGCGCGCGGTGCAGAGCGCATGGGCACCACCCTGCGCTTCGGCGACGAAGTGCTGTCGGTGCAGCCGGGCCGCCCCGCACGGGTGCAGGTGCGCCGCCCCGATGGCAGCGAGTACACCATCGAGGCCGGCTTCATCCTGGATGCCAGCGGCTTTGCACGCCTGCTGCCGCGACTGTTGGACCTGGAATCGCCGTCCAACTTCCCGGTGCGTGGGGCGATCTTCTGCCACGTGCGCGACCACATCCCGGCCGGCGCCGGTTTCGACCGCAACAAGATCCTGATCACCACCCATCCCGAACACGTGGACGTGTGGTACTGGACGATCCCGTTCTCCAACGGCTGCTGCTCGCTGGGCGTGGTCGCCGAGCCGAGTTTCTTCGAGAAATACCCGGGCAGCGACCTGGAGAAGCTGCAGGCCATCGTCGGCGAAGATCCCAACCTGACCCGCCTGCTCAAGAACGCCGAGTGGGCCGTGCTGCCGGTGCGCACCATCACCGGCTACTCGGCCAACGTCAGCTCGCTGTGGGGCGAGGGCTACGCGCTGCTCGGCAACGCCGGCGAGTTCCTCGACCCGGTGTTCTCCTCCGGCGTCACCATCGCCTTCAAGTCGGCGCAGCTGGCCAGCGAGTGCCTGGCGCGCGAACACGCCGGCGAAACCGTGGATTGGGAGCAGGACTTCTCCATTCCGCTGCGCGCCGGGGTGAAGACCTTCCGCCGCTTCGTCGAGGCCTGGTATGCCGGTGGCTTCCAGAAAATCATCTACCACCCCGCCCAGCAGCCCGACGTGCGCCGCATGATCTCCTCGATCCTGGCCGGCTATGCGTGGGACACCAATAATCCGTACGTGGCCGATGCGACCGGTCGCCGCCTGCGGGTGCTGGAGGAACTGTGCACCGTCTGATCGTCTCCCTGCTGCTGTGCCTGCTGCTGGCCGCCTGTGCCAGCACGCGCATGCCCGCGCCCCTGGTGCAGCTGCCGACCCTGCGGTTGCCGCCGTCGGCGCTGCCGCAGCCGTTGCAGCTGCAGCAGCGCCTGCAGTTCCGCTTCGGCAGCCACGAGCGCGAGCTGGATGCATTGCTCGAAGCCGATGGCAGCGAGGTGCGGCTGGCGGTGCAGGCCATGGGCCAGACCGGCGTGCGCATGGTCTGGGACGGCGCCACCCTGCAGCAGACGCGCGCGCCCTGGCTGCCGCCGCAGGTGCGCGGTGAGCGCGTGCTGGATGACCTGCAGTTCGCGCTGTGGCCCGTGGCGGCGATCCGTGCCGCGCTGCCCGCCGGGTGGACCCTGGTCGAGACGGGCGGGCAGCGCCGCCTCGAGCAGGACGGCAAGGCCTGGCTCCTGCTGGAGCCGCTGCCCGATGGCCGGGTGCGCCTGCGCAACTTGGCCGAGGGCTATGAACTGGTGATCGAATCGTTGGACATGGAACAGGCACCGCCGTGAGCAGTAGCAGCAGCGCGATCTATCTGAATGACCTGGGCGTGGTCTGCGCGCTCGGCGGTGACCGCGTGCAGGTGCGCGACGGCCTGTTCGCCGGGCAGCCCGGCGGCCTGCGCGACAACGACCAGCTGATCGCTGGCCGCCGCCTGGCGCTGGGCGAGGTGGGCACCCCGCTGCCGGACCTGTCCGCGTTGCCGGTGGCCTTGCGTGGGCGCAACAACGCGCTGCTGGAGGCGGCACTGGTGCAGATCCGCCCGGCGGTGGATGCGGCGATCGCGCGGCACGGCGCCGACCGCGTCGCGGTGATCATCGGGACCAGCACGTCGGGCATCGGCGAATCGGAGAACGCGCTGCGCCAGCATCGCGACACGGGCCAGTGGCCGGTCGATTTCGATTACGCGCAGCAGGAAATGGGCACCTCCGCGCGCTTCGTGCGCGAGCGTATCGGCAGCAACGGCCCGGCGTGGACGATCTCCACCGCCTGTTCCTCCAGCGCCAAGGCGTTGATGACGGCCGCCCGCCTGCTGCGCGCCGGCCTGGTCGATGCCGTCGTGGCTGGCGGCGCCGATTCGCTGTGCCGCTTCACCGTGGCCGGGTTCAGCGCGTTGGAGTCGGTTTCGGCGGCGCGCTGCAATCCATTCTCGGCCAACCGCAACGGCATCAACATCGGCGAAGGTGCCGCGCTGTTCCTGATGACCACCACGCCCGGCCCGGTGCGGCTGTCCGGATGGGGCGAGTCGTCCGACGCCCACCATATGTCCGCGCCGGACCCGCAGGCGCGCGGTGCGATCGACGCCATGCAGCAGGCGCTGGACCGCGCCGGGCTGGCGGCCGCGCAGGTGGATTACGTGAACCTGCACGGCACCGCCACCGGCCACAACGACGCCATGGAAAGCCAGGCGGTTGCGGCGGTGCTGGGCACCGCGGTGCCGGCCAGCTCGACCAAGCCACTGACCGGGCACACGCTGGGCGCGTCGGGGGCGATCGAGGCCGCGCTGTGCTGGATGGTGCTGGCCGACAACCCCGACCAGCAGCTGCCCACGCACTGGTGGGACGGGCAGGGCGATGCCGCATTGCCGGCATTGGCCCTGGTCGCGCCGGGCACGCGCGCGGCGCACCCGCCGCAGCACGTCCTCAGCCATTCGTTCGCCTTCGGCGGCAGCAATGCCGTGCTGGCCCTGTCCCGGGAGTGAGCATGCAGCTGCCGCATGACATCGATGACGTGCTGCCGCATCGCGACAGCATGCGCCTGATCGACCGGCTGCTGGACTGGCAGCCCGAATCGATCGTGGTCGAAGTGGACGTGCCCGCGCAGGGGCTGTTCACCACGCCCGAGGGCGTCCCGGCCTGGGTCGGGGTGGAATACATGGCCCAGGCGATCGCCGCCTGGGCGGGGTGCAAGGCGCGCCAGGCCGGGCGGGAGCCGTCCATCGGCTTCCTGCTGGGCACCCGCCGCTACACCGCGCACCAGCCGTACTTCGCCGCCGGTACCTGCCTGCGGGTAGAGGCACAGTGCGAGCTGATGGGCGAAAATGGCCTGGGCATGTTCGCCTGCCGGATCCTGGCAGGCGCTACCGAATTGGCGGTCGCCAACGTTTCCGTGTTCGAACCACGCGATGCGATGGCCTATCTGGAGAGTGGAGAGGCATGACAGGGAATCTGACGGTGCTGGTGACCGGCGCCAGCCGCGGCATCGGCCGCGCCATCGCGCTGCGGATCGCGCGTGATGGCTTCGACGTGGTGGTGCATTGCCGCAGCCGCATCGAGGAGGCACAGGAGGTGGTCGCCCAGATCCAGGCGCTGGGGCGGCAGGCCCGCGTGCTGATGTTCGACGTGGCCGATCGCGAGGCCGCGCGCGCCGCGCTGGAGGCCGACGTGGAGGCGCACGGCGCCTATTACGGGGTGGTCTGCAATGCCGGCATCGCCCGCGACGGCGCCTTCCCGGCGATGCCCGCCGAAGACTGGGACGCGGTGGTGCATACCAACCTGGACAGCTTCTACAACGTGCTGCACCCGCTGGTGATGCCGATGGTGCGGCGGCGCAAGCCCGGCCGCATCGTCACCCTGTCCTCGGTGTCGGGGCTGGTCGGCAACCGCGGCCAGACCAACTACAGCGCGGCCAAGGCCGGCATCATCGGCGCCACCAAGGCGCTGGCGCTGGAACTGGCCAGCCGCGCGATCACCGTCAACTGCGTGGCCCCGGGCCTGATCGAGACCGAGATGGTCAACCAGGAGGTGCTCGACCACGCGCTCAAACTGATTCCCGCCGGTCGCATGGGCCAGCCGGACGAGGTCGCCCACGCGGTGTCCTTCCTGCTGTCCGAGTCGGCCGGCTACATCACCCGCCAGGTGATCTCGGTCAACGGAGGCATGGTCTGATGAGCAGAACCGAACGTCGCGTCGTGGTCACCGGCGCGGCCGCGCTGAGCCCGCTGGGCCATGACTGGCCGAGCATCCGCGAACGCCTGCACGCGCGCGTCAACGCGGTGCGTTACATCCCCGAGTGGGAAGTCTTCGACGGCCTCAACACGCGCCTGGCCGCGCCGGTGCAGGACTACGCGCTGCCGCCGCACTACAACCGCAAGACCACCCGCAGCATGGGCAAGGTGGCGGTGATGTCGGTGCGCGCCACCGAGCTGGCGCTGGAGGCGGCCGGCCTGCTCGGCCATCCGGTGCTGCGCAGCGGCATGGCCGGGGTTGCCTACGGGTCGTCGTCGGGCAGCCACGAGGCCACCGCCGAGTTCGGTCGCATGCTCCACGAGCACACCACCGAAGGCATCAGCGCCACCACCTACCTGAAAATGATGAGCCACACCTCGCCGGTCAACATCGGGGTGTTCTTCGGCCTGTCCGGGCGCGTTTACACCACCTCCAGCGCCTGCACCTCCGGCAGCCAGGGCGTGGGCGCCGGCTACGAGGCGATCCGCAGCGGCAAGCAACAGGTGATGGTCACCGGCGGCGCCGAGCAGCTCGATGCCACGGCCGCGGCGGTGTTCGACACGTTGTTTGCCACCAGCGTGCGCAACGATGCGCCGCAGACCACGCCCAGCCCGTTCGATGCCAACCGCGATGGACTGGTCCTGGGCGAGGGCGCCGGCACGCTGATCCTGGAGGAACTGGAACATGCGCAGGCGCGCGGGGCCACGATCCTGGCCGAGGTGGTCGGCTACGGCACCAACAGCGACGGCCAGCATGTCACCCAGCCCACCGCCGACACCATGGCCCAGGCCATGCGCCTGGCGCTGGAAGATGCCGGCCTGGAACCGTCCCGGATCGGCTACGTCAACGCCCACGGCACCGCCACCGAGCATGGGGACATCGCCGAGACCCAGGCCACCGCGCAGGTGTTCGGGCCGGGCATGCCGATCAGTTCGTTGAAGAGCTACGTCGGCCACATGCTCGGCGCGTGCGGCGCGTTCGAGGCCTGGCTCACCATCGAAATGATGCGCGAAGGCTGGTTCGCACCGACCCTGAACCTGCACACGGTCGACCCCCGCTGCGGGGCGCTGGATTTCATCCAGGGCGAGGGCCGCGCGCTGCAGACCGACTACGTCATGAGCAACAACTTCGCCTTTGGCGGGATCAACACCTCGTTGATCTTCCGTCGCTGGCAAGACTGATGTACCCGGCCCCCGCGCGGGCCGGTTTCCAACGCAGCACCCAGCACCCCACCAACAAGGAGAAAGTTGAATGCGTCGTTTTGCCCTGATTGCCGCCACCGCGCTGCTCGCCGTCGCCAGCACCGCCCAGGCCCGTGACACCCGCGTGGAACAGTCGCTGCGTGAGCTGGTCAGCTCCCAGGCCGCCCGTGATGCCGGTATCGACGGCAGCGTGCGTTTCTACCTGGCCGGCGAAAAGGTCAACGTCCAGCAGCGCCTCGGCGAGGACGTGACCAACAAGAAGACCAACGCCGCCAACAAGAGCGACGAGGAGGCCTGCCGCTGGGTGGCGCTGTCGGCGCTGCGCGCGCTGCAGGACGGCGCCAAGTCGCGCAACGCCAATGCGGTGGTGGATATCGTCAGCTACTACAAGAAGAACGAGTTCAAGAGCGCGACCAATTACGAGTGCTACGCCGGCACGATCATGGCCGGCGTCGCCCTGAAGGGCACCTACGCCAAGGTCAAGTAAGCCCGGTCGGCCACCGCTCTTCGCGAGCGGTGGCCATCGAGCACCGGTTGCCCTGCGGGTGTCGCTGGCAGGGCAGGCGTGGGTGGGTTGACGGGGCACGCTGTGAATCCCGCTCGCGGCCCGGCCCAGCCCGCCGAAAGACAAATACCGTTGCGGCCCTGGCGCCGGACGATCGTGGCCAGAGCAGCCCGCGCCACCTGAACGCCATCGCGACATTGATGAACCTGAATCTGCCGCGCGCTAGTAAACCGGCCTCTGGACGCGATCGCGGCTTTCCCCCCCGCGTGGTTTCCGACACAATCATCGCCATCACTTCCCAGGGCCACGCCCCGCGGGCAATGCAAGCCTACGTCTACAAAAGCCAACGCAAGCAGGACACCTACGTCTACCTCGCCGTCCGCGATGACTTCAACGCTGTTCCAGAAGCGTTGCAGGCCACGCTGGCGCCGTTCGCATTCGTGCTGGAAGTTGCCCTGACCCCCGACCGTTGCCTGGCCCTGGCCGACGTCGCGCAAGTGCGCGCCAACCTGGCCGAGCGCGGATTCCACCTGCAGATGCCCCCGCCGCCGGTCGCCCCGGTCCGGGTCCCGCGTCGCCGCGATGACTGACACCCTGCGCAGCCGCGCCCTGGCCAGCGCGTTCGCCGCCGGCGTCCTGCTGGCCCTGGCGGCCGCGCTCGGTGGCGTGCCTGCCGCACTCGGCGTCGCGCTGGCGCAACCGGCCTTCGCCCTGGGCATCTCGTGGTGGCGTCGCACCCGCCCGGTGCAGCCGCCGGCCAAGGTGCTGCGCCAGGACCTGCCCGCGCTGCTGATCCCCTGGTTGGCCGGCCCCGTCTTGCTCGCCGCGCTGGTGGCCTGGCCGCTAAGCGCCCTGCACGACAGCGGCAGCCTGGCCGCCGTGCTCGGGCTCAGCGTGGCGGTCAGCGCCGCCCTGCTCGGGGTCTGGCGCACCTGGCCGTTGTGGAATGAAGTCGAACGCACCGCCGGCAGCCTCAACAGCCATTGGCAGGCCCTGTCCGGGCGCGATCTCAGCGCCTGGCGCGGCCTGGCCGTGGCCGCGCTGGTGGTGCTGGTGTGCGCGCTGGTAGTGCTGCCGGCCTGGCCCGGCCTGGTGTCCGACGCGCTGCGCTGGCCGCTCACCGCCGCCGTCGTGGTGCTTTCGCCGCTGGCCCATCTGGCGCTGCAGAAGATCGCGCCGGCCGCCAGCCTGGCCGCCCGCGCCGCGGTCGACATGGACGACGACCGCCTTGATGCGTTCGCCGGCCACGCCGCCGAACCGCAGCCGCTGGAACCGCTCGGCCAGCACGAACACCTGCCGGCCCTGTATGACGCCGCGCGCAGCGGTCGCGTCGACCGTGCCCTGCAACTGCTTGCCGCCGGTGCCGATCCGCAGGGGTTGCCCGACCCGGCCTGGCGCGATCAGCGCAACCTGCCGGTGCTGGCCGCGGTGCTGCCGGACCTGCGCCTGCTGCGCGAGTTGATCGCGCGCGGCGTCAACATCAATGCCCCGCACCGTGGCATGACCCCCTTGCTGGCCGCCACCCGCGACAGTTGGCACGGCCGCCCCGAAGCGGTGATGACCCTGCTGGCCAACGGCGCCGATTCGCGCGCGGTCGACAGCGAGGGCAACACGCCCCTGCACCACGCCGCGCGCAGTTCGGACCCGGGCGTGGCCGCGCTGCTGCGCGACGCCGCCGCTGAAGTGGACGCGCTCAACAACGACGGCTGGTCACCGCTGGCGGTGGCCTGCCAGGTCGGCAACTGGCGGCTGGCGCGGTTCCTGCTCGAGCGCGGCGCCAAGACCGAGCCGGCCGATGGCACCCCCGTGCTGCTGGCGGCTGCCGGCACCGAAGAGGATGATCCGGCCGGCGTGCAGTTGCTGCTCAAGCACAAGGCCCGCGCCGACGCGCGCGACCGCCAGCGCCGCAGCGCCCTGCATGAAGCCGCCCTGGCCGGCCATGTCGACATCATCGACGTGCTGCTGGGGGCCGGTGCCAACCTCGAGTCGCGCGATGCGCTGTCGCGTACGCCGTGGCTGGAGGCTGCCCGCGGCGGTCGCGCCGCGGTGATCGAACACCTGCTGCCGCACCATCCCGACCTCAACGCGGTCGACGTGGAAGGGCGCAACGCGGTCCTGCTGGCGTGCATGGCCGATAACGTCTCCCCGTTGCTGGTGCGCCGCCTGCTGGAACTGGGCATCGCCGCCGACGCCGTCGACCCGCAGGGCCGCCGCGCCGTGGACATCGCCGCCAGCGCCGGTCGCTGGGCCATCGTCTCGCTGCTGGACCGCAGCTACCCCCTGCCGGCCTCGGTCACCGACGGGCTTGCCGCGGTCGATGCCGACGCCGACCCGGCCACCCCCTCGCTGCCCGACCGCCCGCCATTGGACCTGCTGCGCGAAGCCTTGGGCTTCGGCAACTTCGACGGCATGGCCGCACTGGCGCGGCTGTGCGATCCGCAGGAACTGGGCGCCCTGTTGCACGACGCCGAACTGGCGCTGGACCCGCAGGCAGTCGATTGGCTGCTTGCCAACGGTGCCGCCCCGGAAGTACTCGATGCCTGCGGGGACACACCGATGTTCGCGCTGCTGGCACGCGGCATCGATGCCGTGCCTGCGCTGCAGGTCCTGTTGCGTCGTGGCCTGTCCCCGGCCGGCCGCGGCGGCCTTGCCCGCCTGCTCAGCGCCTGCGCGCAGCACGACCACGCCTCGCGCGGGCTGGAACAGCTCGCCCTGGAACTGCTGGAACGTGGCGCCGACCCCTTCGCGCCGTCGCCGGCCGGTGATCCACCGTTGTCGCTGGCGGTGCGGCTGGGCTGGCTGCGCCTGCAGCAGGCATTGCTGCTGCTCGGGGTGGACCGCGAAGCGCGCGACAGCCATGGGATGACCGCGCTGCACCTGGCCACCGCACTGGCCCGCGAAGGCTCGCTGAAGCTGCTGGTGCAGCAGGGCGCCTCGCCGGAAGCGCGCGCCGCCGACGGCCAGACCCCGCTGGGCGTGGCGCTGTCGATCGGTCGTCGCGACCTGGCCGACTGGCTGGACTGGCGGGTGTGGCCGTTGCCGCGCCGCGCCCTGCGCGACGGCGACCTGCCGGCGGCGGCGATGTCCGGCGATGCCGACGCGGTCCGTCGCCTGATCGACCTGGGCTTTGCCGTGGACGTGGTCGACGCGCAGGGCTGCACCGCGCTGCTGCGCGCCGCCGGCGGTGGCCACCTGGCCGTGGTCGACCTGCTGCTGGCGCGTGGCGCCAACCCGCAGCACGCCGCGGCCAGTGGCGCCACGCCGCTGTCGGCGGCGGTCAGCATGCGCCAGATCGACATCGTCTCGGCCCTGCTCGATGCCGGTGCCGAACTCGAATACCGCCTGCCTGGCGGCGTGACCGTGCTGATGCTGGCCTCGGCGCTGGGCCTGCCCGATATCGTCGCGCGGCTGCTCACCGCGGGTGCCAACGTGCATGCCGGCGACGCGCAGCAGCTGGGCCCGCTGCACTGCGCCGCGCTCTACGGCTTCAGCGCCCGCGATCGCTCGCGCCTGTTGGCCCTGCTCGACACCCTGTTGCTGGCCGGCGCCGAACCGGACCAGGCTGCCGCCGGCTCGGTGACGCCGCTGCTGCTGCTGCTGGGCGCCCGCGCCGAACCGGGCACCGCCTGCGACGAGCAGGTGGTGCTGGCCGCCGTCGAGCGCCTGCTGGACGAGGATGTCTCGCTGGAGGTGCGCGATCCGCGCGGTTTCGGCCCGCTCCACCTCGCCGCCCTTCACGGCCTGCCGCTGCTGGTGCAGCGCCTGCTGCGCGCCGGCGCCGACCCGGACGTACGCGACGCGCTCAACCGCAGCCCGCGCGAAATCGCGGTGATGCGTGGCTTCATCGACGTCGCCGGTGAGTTCGAACCGCGCGTGCCGGGCGTGTCCTCGATGGCCCGCTTCCTGCGCGACAACGGCTGATCCCATCCCACCCCGACGTAGCGCCGACCGTTGGTCGGCGGCCGCCCGCCCCGGGCCATTCCCGGCGGCGGCGAGGGTCCCGCCCCGGCCTCTGGCGGCGCGCGGTTGCCGGCGAAAGGAGGTGGGAGGTCAGCCGCCCCGGTCGGATGCGTCTGGCTTCCCATCCCGCTCCGCATCCGCCTCGAACAGATGCATCAGGTCCGCCCTGGCATCGCGCGAGGTCTGGATCACCGCCGCCTCGTCGTCATACACCAGGTACTGGTCGCGCAGCAGCTTCTCGTCGTGCTCGCGGAAGCGCTGCACGTGGCTGCGCGCGGTGTCGGCGGGAATGCCGAGCGCGATCAGCATGCGTTCGCTCAGCTCCAGGCTGGTGCCGAACACCTCGCGGAACGGTTCGGCGGACATGTCCATCAGGCGCCAGGCGTGCTGGCGGTTGCGCGCGCGCACCAGCACCACCGCATCCGGGTACATGCGCCGGATCAACCGGGTGGCGCGCATGTTGGCGTCCGGGTCGTCCAGGGTCACCACGTACACGCGGATCTGTTCGCCGCCGGCCGCACGCAGCATCTCCGGCCGGGTCGGGTCGCCGTAGTAGAGCTTGTTGCCGAAGCGGCGCAGGTCCGAGACCGTGTCCGGGTTGGACTCCAGCGCCACGAACGGAATCTTCTGCGCGGTCAGCAGCCGTGCCACCACCTGCCCGAAGCGGCCCATGCCGGCGATCATCACCTGCGGCTGGATGCCGCCGGTGTCGACCGTGTCGGCCGGCTGGGCACTGGCCTTGGGTGCATCCTCGCGGCCCAGCAGCCGTAGCAGGGCGATCATCAGCAGCGGCGTGATCGCCATCGACAGGCCCACGATCGCCACCAGCCGGTCATGGTTGGCACTGCCCAGCAACTGGGCGCGCTGCGCCTCGTTGAACACCACGAAGGCGAATTCGCCGCCCAGCCACAGCACGCTGCCCAGCATCACCGCATGCCGGGTGCGCAGCTTGGCCAGCTTGCCGATCCCGAACAGCAGCCCGAACTTGACCACCAGCAGGATGGTCACCCCCGCGGCGATCATCGCCGGCTCGGCGATGATCCGGTCCAGGTCGATGCCCATGCCCACCGCGATGAAGAACAGGCCCAGCAGCAGCCCCTTGAACGGTTCGATCTGCGATTCCAGCTCGTGCCGGAACTCCGAATCGGAGAGCAGCACGCCGGCCAGGAACGCCCCCAGGCTGGGGCTCAGCCCGGCCTCCTGCATGAACCACGCCGTGCCCAGCACCACCAGCAACGCCATCGCGGTGAACACTTCGGGGCTGCGGGTACGCGCGATGATATTGAACAAACGGCGCAGCACCGGCCGCCCGCACAGGATCACCACGGCCAGCGCGCCCAACGCCACGGCCACATCGCTCCATTGCAGGGTGTCGTTCCTGGCCCCGCCCAGCAGTGGAATCGCGGCCAGCAACGGAATGGCGATCAGGTCCTGGAACAGCAGGATGGCAAAGCCCAGGCGCCCGTAGTCGCTGTTGATCGCCTTGTGCTCGGACAGCAGCTGCAGCCCCACCGCGGTGGACGACAGCGCCAGGGCCAGGCCCACGATCAACGCGCTCTTCCACTGGAAGTGGTCCAGCAGCAACAGGCTGCCCAGCACGATCGCGCTCAGCGCCACCTGCAGCGCGCCCGCCCCGAACACCGAGCGCCGCATCACCTTCAGGCGTGCCGGCGACAGTTCCAGCCCGATCACGAACAACAGCATCACCACGCCGATCTCGGCCGCGCCGAGGATGCGGTCGGCGTCCTGCACGAAGCCCAGCCCATCCGGCCCCAACACCACCCCGGCGGCCAGGTAGCCCAGCACCGCGCCGAAGCCCAGCTTCTTGAACACCGGCACGGCGATCACCGCGGCCAGCAGCAGGACCAGGGCCAGTTCGAGGGCGCCGCTATGCATGGAAGGCCCAGCTCATGGAAATGTCCGCCCATTATGCGGCGCACGCGTTCTGCCAACGTCAATCGCAGCCCAACGCGGCAACCGCGCCCGGGTTGACCGGTCCCGCGCCCGGGTCCAGACTGCCCGCCGCTGCCGGCGTGTCCGGCAGTACACCCCTTGCGGAGTCCCCAAACCCATGTCCAGCGACAGTAGAAGTCGACCTTGCTCGACGCCAGTGATGGCCACCGCCTGACGAGGGACGGTTCGCCACCGCTGGCGTCGCGCACGGCGATCCCCACAGGCGAATCCGATGAACCAGAAAGACCTGCTGCGCCCGGTGGCCGATGCCGCCGCGTTGAGCGCACCGCTTGACCACTACAACACCGCCGACGCGGTGGAATTCCTCAATACCCTGGAGCTGTCGCACGCCGCCGACACCTTGGCCGCGCTGCCGTTGCCGCGCGCGGTCAAGATGCTCGAACAGCCCGAGCTCAACCGCAGCGGCGAGCTGGTCGGCCTGCTGCCGGTGGCCCGCGCCGCCGCCCTGCTCGGGCTGATGGCCGACGACCGTGCCACCGACATCGTCCATGAACTGGACGAAGAGGAACGCGCGCGGTTGATCCCGCTGCTCAGCCCGGAGGCGCGGCAGTCGATCCAGCAGCTGCTCAGCTACCCCGCGCATACCGCCGGCGCGCTGATGACCACCGAGTTCGTCAGCGTCCCCGCCGACTGGACCGTGGGCCGCACCCTGCAGCACATCCGCGAGGTCGAACGCACCCGCGAAACCGTCTACGCCATCTACGTGCTCGACCCGCACACCCGCACCCTGGTGCAGGTGGTGACCATGCGCCGGTTGATCACCGGCCTGCCCGACGAGCCCATCCTCGAGGTGGCCCAGGTCAACCCGCCGGTCACCGTGGATGCCCAGCTCGACCAGGAAGAGGTGGCCCAGCTGATCCGTCGCCACGACCTGCTCGCCATCCCGGTGGTGGACGCCCAGCAGCACGTGCTGGGCATCGTCACCGTCGACGACATCCTCGATGCGCTCATCGAGGAATCGACCGAAGACGCGCACAAGTTCGGCGGCATGGAAGCGCTGGACAAGCCGTACATGCAGATCGGCTTCTTCGGCATGATCCGCAAGCGCGCCGGCTGGCTCAGCGTGCTGTTCCTGGGCGAGATGCTCACGGCCAGCGCCATGCAGCACTACGAGGACGAACTGTCGCGCGCCGTCGTGCTCACCCTGTTCATTCCGCTGATCATGAGCTCGGGCGGCAACTCCGGCTCGCAGGCCACCTCGCTGCTGATCCGCAGCCTGGCGCTGCGCGAACTGCGCCTGCGCGACTGGTGGAAAGTCGCCCTGCGCGAAGTCCCCACCGGCCTCACCCTCGGCGCCATCCTCGGCGTGCTGGCGATGATCCGCATCGTCTCCTGGCAGCTGCTGGGCCTGCACGACTACGGCGAGCACTGGCAGCTGCTGGCGCTCACCATCGGCGCGGCGCTGGTCGGCATCGTCACCTTCGGCTCGCTGTCCGGCTCGATGCTGCCCTTCATCCTCAAGCGCCTCGGTTTCGACCCGGCCAGCGCCTCGGCGCCGTTCGTGGCCACCCTGGTGGACGTCACCGGACTGGTCATTTATTTCAGCATCGCCGCGATGATTCTCAGCGGCACGTTGTTGTAGTCGAGCGCGGTGGGCCACCGCCACGCATGGCGTGGCTCTACCGGGATGCGCCGCTGTCCTGGCGCGCGGCGGCATTCCCGCCGGGCATGGATGCCCCACGGTAGTGCCGCGCCATGCTCGGCAGCGTGACGCGGGACCCGCCAAACCACACGAGCGCGCGGCCATGTGCCGGACACAACGGCGCCCGGTTCGTACGGCGGCGCAGGTTCAAACCGTATCCGGGCCTGGCAGGGCGGCCCTGTCCCACACGGGGAAAGGACCTACCGGTGGATGCGTCGTTGATCTGCCTTGAATCTCGATCCTGCACCTGCGCCAGATCATCCCACCCACCCCTCCACGCGTGTACCGTGTCATCCCATGACCCGGCGACTGTGCGGCCCATGAGCACCTACCATCTGCAATCCGTCTTCCGTCCGCAATCGGTCGCCGTCATCGGCGGCAGCCCGCGCGAACGCTCCGCCGGCCGTGCCGTCATGCGCAACCTGCGCAGCACCGGCTTTCCCGGCAAGGTGGCCTGGATCAATCCCCGCTACAGCGACATCGACGGCATCCGCACGGTCAAACGCCTGAAAGACCTGGACTGGGTGCCCGAGCTGGTCATCATCACCGCGCCGGCCAGCATCGTCCCCCAGGTCGTGGCCACCGCCGCCGAACGCGGCGTGGCCGCCGCCATCATCCTCACCGCCAACCTCGGCCAGGGCCCCGGCTCGCTTGCCGAACAGGTGGAAACCGCCGCCCGCGCCAAGGGCCTGCGCATCCTCGGCCCGCACTGCCTGGGCGTCATTGCCCCGCACGCACGCTTGAATGCCAGCATCGCCGCGCACTTCCCGCAGGCCGGTGACCTGGCGCTGATCTCCGAATCCAGCGCCATCGCCGCCGCCCTGGTCGAATGGGGCGTCGCGCGCTCGGTCGGCTTCTCCGCGGTCGTCTCGCTCGGCGACACCCTGGACGTGGACTTCGGCGACCTGCTCGACTACTTCGCCACCGATTACCGCACCCGCGCGATCCTGCTCTACGTCGAGCACATCGGCGATGCGCGCAAGTTCATGTCCGCCGCACGTGCCGCCGCGCGCGCCAAGCCGGTGGTGGTGGTCAAGTCCGGTCGCCACATCCGCATCAACCCGGACGCCGATACCCACGTGCAGGCGCTGGCCAGCGCCGATGCCGTGTACGGCGCCGCCTTCAACCGCGCCGGCCTGCTGCGCGTGGGCGCACTGGACGAACTGTTCACCGCCGCCGAAACGCTCGGCCGCCTCGGTACCTTCCCCGGCCGCCGGCTGGCCATCCTCAGCAACGGCGGCGGGGTAGGGCGCCTGGCCGTGGACCAGCTGCTGGCCCTGCGCGGCAGCCTGGCCGAATTGTCGCCGGCCACCGTGGCGCAGCTGGACAGCGTGCTGCCGCAGGGCTGGTCGCGCAGCAACCCGGTCGACATCGTCGTCGACGCCGATGGCGAGCGCTATGCCGCGGCCATCGACGCGCTGATGTCCGACAGCGAAAACGATGCCGTGCTGGTGGTCAACGTGCCCACCGCGTTCACCTCATCGGCCGACGCCGCCCAGGCACTCACCCGCACCCTGGGCCTGCGCCCGCGCCACCACCGCGACAAACCCGTGTTCGCGGTCTGGCTCGGCAACGATGACCGGGCCACCGCCACGCTCAACGCCGCGCGCGTGCCCACCTATCCCACCGAAGCCGAGGCGGTACGCGGCTTCCAGCATCTGGTGCGCTACCGCGATGCGCAGGCCGCGCTGATGGAAACCCCGCCCAGCCTGCCCGAAGATTTCGTTGTCGACACCACGACGGCGCGCGCGCTGGTCGAGGCGGCGCTGGCGGCCGGGCAGCAGTGGCTCGACCCCATCGCCACCCACCAGCTGCTCACCGCCTATGGCATTCCGTCGGCGCCGGTGATGCAGGCCCGCGACGCGCGCGAGGCCATGGAGCTGGCCCAGCCGCTGCTGGAGCAGGGCGCCACCGTGGCGGTGAAGGTGTTTTCCGCCGACATCCCGCACAAGTCCGACGTGGACGGCGTGCGCCTCAACCTCGGCTCGCTGCAGGCGGTGCATGCGGCGGCCACCTCGATCATCGCGCGCGCGCACGAGAAGCGCCCCGATGCCCGCATCGACGGCGTGCTGGTGCAGCCCACCATCGTGCGCCCCAAGGCGCGCGAACTGATCGCCGGCATCGCCGACGACCCCACCTTCGGACCGGTGATCGTGTTCGGCCGTGGCGGCACCGCCGTCGAGGTGATCGACGACAAGGCGCTCGCACTGCCCCCGCTGGACCTGCGCCTGTCGCACGAGCTGATCGGCCGCACCCGCGTCTCGCGCATCCTCAAGGCCTACCGCGACGTGCCGGCGGCCGACGAGCGTGCCGTGGCGCTGATCCTGGTCAAGCTGGCGCAGCTGGCCGCCGACATTCCCGAGATCCGCAGCCTGGACATCAACCCGCTGCTCGCCGACCGTGAAGGAGTGATCGCGCTCGACGCACGCGTGGCCATCGCGCCCTCGCGCAAACTGCACAAGGGCCGCGGCCATCCGCGCTTTGCCGTGTTCCCGTATCCCAAGGAATGGGAGCGCACCATCACCCTGTCCGACGGTGCGCCGGCCTTCGTGCGCCCGGTACGGCCGGAAGACGACGCGCTGTTCCGCGCGTTCTTCGCCCGCGTCACCGACGACGACCTGCGCCTGCGCTTCTTCCAGTCGGTGAAGCATTTCAGCCACGAGTTCATCGCGCGACTGACCCAGCTCGACTACGCCCGTTCGATTGCGCTGGTGGCCATCGACCCGCGCAGCGGCGACATGCTCGGCGCGGTGCGCCTGCATGCCGATGCCGACTACGACCGCGGCGAGTACGGCATCCTGATCCGCTCGGACCTGAAAGGCCACGGCATCGGCTGGCGACTGATGGCGATCATGATCGAGTACGCCAAGTGGCTGGGCCTGAACATCGTCGAAGGCCAGGTGCTGCGCGAGAACAGCACGATGCTGGCGATGTGCCAGAGCCTGGGCTTCAAGACCAGGCTGGACCAGGACGACTCCACGGTGATGGTGGTGACCCTGCCGGTGCAGGAGGTAGAGGTGCCCGAGGCGCCGGTGTGACCTGCGCCTGGTTCACGCCACCCGGCGGCGTTTACTGAAACTGGAGCTCCTCGGTCACCTTGCTGCAGGATGGATCCAGCTCCACATGGAACGACTTTCGTTCGCCCAGGTACAGCGGATCTGCAAGTTCATCCACATGCAACACGGCAAATCCGCGGCCAGCGGCCACAGAGTGGGATACAGCGACGAAGTACGTCCTGGCCTTCCAGGACCTGGTGCGCAAGACGTAGGCGTCCACGACGCGCACGCAGTCGGGTTGCTCCTTCGCAGCCAGGATATGGGCTCTTGTCAGCGCGGGCAGGGCGGCCAGCCGTTCCTCATCGGACGGGCCGCATGCAGAGAGTGCGCAGGCCAGGCAAAGGCAGCATGCCATCATGGACGTTCTGGACATTCGTCAGCTCCGGTCAGGTACTGCCTCATTTGTTCGTGGGGTCGCAGCCGGCCCGCCTCTCCACGGAGCGGACACGGCGACGGCACACCGTGTCAGTCCGCGTACCAGAACCGCTGGAAGTCATCGGTCCTGCGGTCATAGACCAGCAGTGATCCCGCACTGGCCATCCGGAAGTACTCCACCGACGCGTTTGGCGTGCAGACGGTGCTGTCGGTGACAGCGTCATGTGTATTGCCGGTGTACGCGTGGCAGCCGGGCGCACGCCTGTCCACGCCCATCGCGGACGCATCGCCCTCCTCGGCGGCGGCAATGTAGCACCGTGCTGCCGTCGCGCCTGGCCGGGTGCCCAGGCAGATCCTGACCGCCGTGCGTCGCCTGTCCCGGCTCTCCACCAGGTAGGCCTCGTCCATCACCCCGTCCCCATTGGCATCCAGCCACGTTGCCGCGTATCGCGCATGGTCGGCAGGCCGCCAGCCATGCGCCTTCAAGGCGGCATCGGCGACGCGCACCCAGTCGTCCTCGGCAGCCGCCGCTACGCCGGGCCAGAGCAGGCAAAGCCACAGCAAGCGTGCCGGTGGACATGCCGGTGGAACCTCGCAACTGCAGACGCTCGATCCTGTGCATCGTGCTGCTCCCTGTCTGAAAGGTCATCCCGCCCCGGTCCTTGCCGGACCCTTCTGCCGAAGGGGTATCGGCGTGCATGCCACGTTGGCCATGGGGTGCCATGGCCGATTTACTGCTCACCCTCGACCAACTGCGCCAACAAAATGAAAGCACGACCTTGAATCAACGCATGCCGATATACAGCCATCGGACCGCAATGCGCCTCGCTTTCATCACCGCCGGGCCAAGCGCAGTGCCTGAAATAAGCCGTCCTTGGACGCTGTCAGGACGCGATAGGCCACCTCGAACTCACTCAGCATGACGCGCTGCCGGGCCTGGTTCCATGCCTCTGGGTTCCCGGCCTTGAGGACGCGCTTTAACGCGCTGAGCTCCATGAAGTACATGGGGTAGGACACCAACATCGGAGGCAAGAACACAAGGAGTAGCCATTCCCCAGCTCTTTTCTCCCAACCCGGGCCAAGCGGCGGTTTGAATATCGCGTGTGCGCCAATGCCGCCACGCATCACGGGTTCATCCCTTCCGCGCCATGCTCGTTCATCCGGGTGGAAAGTCCAAGCGAACGCGCGATCCAGCTCAGGAGAGCGAAGGGGCAGGGCACAGCGAACCTTTGACGTGAATACCTTCCTCGGTTCGGGCGCCTGTTTCAAGACGTGAACACCCTCGAAGGACGATTGCCGTAGAACGGATAGGCCCATCCCAGGCATGGCCTCCCTGCACAGCGGGCGAGACAATAAGCGCATGACCGACCGCCTTCCCCTGTTGCTGCTCCCCGGCCTGCTCAACGACGCTGACCTCTGGCGCGCGCAGATCGCCGACCTGTCCGACATCGCCGACTGCACCGTGGGCGACCAGACCCGGGGCGAGACGATGCAGGCCGTGGTCGACGACGTGCTGGCGCAGGCGCCGCCGCGTTTCGCGTTGGCAGGCTTTTCGCTCGGCGGCTTCGTGGCCCAGCAGATCCTGCGCACGGCGCCGGAACGGGTGCTGCGGCTGGCGTTGATCGACACCTCGATCCATGCGGACTCCCCCGAGCGTGCCGCCCAGCGTCAGTCGCAACTGGCCAGCGTGCGCCTGCCCGGCAGGTTCCATGGGTTTGGCGACACACTGATGCGCAGCTACATCGATGCGTCGCGGCTGGATGATGACGTGCTGGTGCAGCGCGTGCGCGACATGACCGCGCGGCTGGGTGCCGAGGTATTCCTGCGCCAGAGCGCGCTGGAACGTGGCGATGGCCACGACGTCCTGGCCGGCTACCGTGATCCGCTGTTGATCGTGTGTGGCGCCAACGACCGCATCACCCCGCTGGCGATCAGCGAAGAAATGCATGCGCTCGTGCCGGGGTCAACGCTGGTGGTGCTGCCCGATTGCGGCCATTTGGCGCCGATGGAGAAACCGGAAGGCGTCAGCGCCGCGATGCGCGCGTGGTTGCAGGCCTGATCGGGCAGGACCGTCGCGCGCGCTACTCCCGGTAGGGTCGGGTCCCGATCCGCCGCCGATCCACGCGCACGTGCGGCGATGGCATGACCCCGAATCGAGCCAGACGCGTCGGCCAACGTCATGCGTCCGCCGCGCCGATCCACGCGGTCGGCGGTCGATCGGGATCCGCCCCTACCGCGCGTTGGATCTGCAGGGTGCGACCAGCGCCGGAAACGCGACGCTACCGCCGGGGCACCCGGAAGGCCGTCCGCAGGCGCGGACGGCCGACGCGAATGCCAGCCGTGCCCTGCCTCAATCCCAGTCGGGCGCAATCGCCGCCGGGTTGGCCAGCCGCTGCCCACGGTCCAGCGTGGCGATCTGCGCCATGTCCTCCTCGCTCAAGCGCAGGTCGGCGGCGAGCAGGTTGCTGGCCAGGTTCTCGCGCTTGGTGGAGGAGGGGATGACCGCATAGCCCTGCTGCAGCGCCCAGGCCAGTGCGACCTGGGCCGGGGTGGCCTGGTGGCGGTCGGCGATGGCCTGGATCACCGGGTCCTTGAGCACCTCGCCGTAGGCCAGGCTCATGTAGGCGGTGACGTGGATGCCCTGGTCCTTCAGGAACGCGATCAACGCGCGGTTCTGCAGGTACGGGTGCACCTCGATCTGGTTGGTGGCGATGGTATCGGCACCGAGGATGTCGATGGCCTGGCGGGTCTGGGCGATGGTGAAGTTGGAGATGCCGATCTGCCGGGTCAGGCCCTGCGACTTCGCTTCCGCCAACGCGCCCAGGTACTCGGCCATCGGCACGGCGTCCTTGGGCGAGGGCCAGTGGATCAGGGTCAGCTCGACGTGGTCGGTGCGCAGCTTGCGCAGGCTCTCGCGCAGGCTGTCCAGCAGCGCGTCGTGGCTGAAGTTGGCGATCCACACCTTGGTGGTCACGAACAGATCGTCGCGGGCCACGCCGGCGTCTGCGATGGCCTGGCCAACCTCGGCCTCGTTGTCGTAGATCTGCGCGGTGTCGATGGCGCGGTAGCCCACGTCCAATGCGTTGCGGACCGAGTCGATGACGGTCTGGCCCTTCAGGCGGAACGTGCCGAGGCCGAATGCGGGAATGCTCATGGAAACTCCTTCATGGGGGTGAGATGCAGGCTACGCCGCGCACCGTAAAGCGACGTAGAGCCGACCGTTGGTCGGCTGCCGTTGGCTGGGCCGACAGCTGGTCGGCTGCCGTTGAATTGGGCCGACCGTAGGTCGGCTGCTGTTGCGTAACGCGAACCATCGGTCCGCCACGCCGTCCATCAATGCGCACCCACGGCGATGCCTTCGGCCCGGTCGGCCACGCCATCGCGGCGATCCAGGCGGCCACTCAGCACGGTCAGGCCGAAGGCGCCCATCACCACCAGCGCGCCCAGCCACGGGGTGTGCATCAGGCCGAGGTGGTCCACCACCAGCCCGCCCAGCGAGGCACCGAAGGCGATGCCCACGTTGAACGCGGCGATGTTCAGCCCCGAGGCGACATCGGCGGCCTGCGGAGCAAAACGCCGCGCCTGCTTGACCACGTACACCTGCAGCCCCGGCACGTTGCCGAAGGCCACCGCACCCAGCGCGAGCACGGTCAGCAGCACCAGCCAGGTGTTGTAGGCGGTGAAGGTGAGCACGAACAGCACGGCGGCCAGCAGGGCGAAGATCA
The DNA here is from genome assembly GCF_056393175.1 of Stenotrophomonas sp. Steno-Z1. Taxonomy (NCBI): domain Bacteria; kingdom Pseudomonadati; phylum Pseudomonadota; class Gammaproteobacteria; order Lysobacterales; family Lysobacteraceae; genus Stenotrophomonas; species Stenotrophomonas sp. Steno-Z1. The sequence continues at coordinate 136,399 of NZ_JBWJPB010000005.1, forward strand.
GCTTCAGCGCCGGAATCGGGCCGCGGCGATCGGCCAGGCGGCCGCCCCACAGGTTGCCGATCGCCACGGACACGCCGTAGACCAGCAGCACGCCGCTGACCGCATTGGCCGAGAAGCCGCTGACGTCCTGCAGGATCGAGGCCAGGTAGGTGAAGGACAGGAAGGTGCCGCCGTAGCCCAGTGCGGTGATCGCATACACCAGCAGCAGGCGCGGCTGGGCCAGCACAGACAGCTGCTGGCCGAACGTCGCCGGCGCGCTGCGCTGCAGGTTGCGCGGCACGAACAGCAGGCTGCCGATCAGCGCGATCACCCCCAGCGCGGCCACGGCCAGGAAGGTCGCGCGCCAGCCCAGGTGCTGGCCGATGAAGGTGCCCAGTGGCACGCCGGTGACCAGCGCCACGGTGAGGCCGGTGAACATGATCGCGATCGCACTGGCAGCCTTCTCCTTGGGCACCACCGACGTGGCGATGATCGAGCCGATCGAGAAGAACACGCCGTGCGCCAGGCCGGTGAGCACGCGCGCCACGATCAGCGAGCCGTAGCCCGGTGCCATCCAGGCAATCACGTTGCCCAGGGTGAACAGCACCATCAGCGCCACCAGCAGGGTCTTGCGCGGCACGCGGCCGGTGAGGGCGGTCAGCACCGGCGCGCCGACCGCCACGCCCAGGGCGTACAGCGAGACCAGCAGGCCGGCCGAGGGCAGGGACACGCCGAGGTCGGCGGCGATGGTCGGGATCAGGCCGACGATGACGAATTCGGTGGTGCCGATGGCGTACGCACCGAGGGTGAGCGCCAGCAGGGCCAAAGGGATGCCACGGGACATGGTGGGTTACCGGTGGGAGGTGAGGCTGCGCAGTCTGCGCGCCGCACTCTTGCCGAAAAAGCGGCCTTCACGCCAATCACTCTTGCGCCGTGGTCAATAATGGGCGTCCCATCCCGGTGCCATCCGCCATGAAAACCACCCTCGACGAGATGCAGGCCTTCATCGCGGTGATCGACAGCGGCTCGATCACCGCCGCCGCCGAAACCCTGGGCCAGACCACCTCCGGGGTGAGCCGGGCGCTGGGGCGGCTGGAGGAAAAGCTCGGCACCACCCTGCTGACCCGCACCACGCGGCGGCTGCAACTGACCGAAGAAGGCGATGCGTTCCTGGGCCAGGCCCGGGCGATCGTGGCCTCGGTGGAGGCCGCCGAGGAACAGATCGCCGCCCGCCGCGACCGCCCGGCCGGGCGGCTGCGCGTGGATGCGGCGATGCCGTTCGTGCTGCACGTGATCGCCCCGCTGGTGGCGGGCTATCGCGCGCGCTACCCGGACGTGGCGCTGGAACTCAACAGCAGCGAGCGCTACATCGACCTGCTGGAGCGGCGCACCGACGTGGCGATCCGGATCGGGCCACTGGCCGATTCCACCCTGCATGCCCGGCCGCTGGCACACAGCCGCCTGCGGGTGATGGCCAGCCCGGCGTACCTGCAGCAGCACGGCACCCCGGCCAGCGTCGCCGACCTGCGCGGCCACACCCTGCTGGGCTTCAACGAACCGGACTCGCTCAACCACTGGCCGCTGCCGGGCGATACCGATGCGCTGCTGCACGTGCGCCCGGCGCTGGCCGTGTCCAGCGGCGAAACCCTGCGTGCGCTGGCCCTGGCCGGCGTGGGCATCGTCTGCCTGTCCGATTTCATGACCCACCGCGACCGCGAGGCCGGTCACCTGGTGCAGCTGCTGCCCGCGCTCACCGTGGACGTGCGCCAGCCCATCCATGCCGTGTACTACCGCAACACCGCCGTATCGGCGCGGATCAGCTCGTTCCTGGACCACCTGGCGGCCGCGATGGTGGGCCCGCCCTACATCCGCTGAGACGGGGCAGGGCCGACCCACGGCCGGCCGCCTCCTCGGGCCACCGCCGCGCTGCCCGACTGGACACCGGGTTAATTTGTAACTACCGTTGTTACATGAAATCCAGCAACCAGTTTTCCGACGCCCTGCACATCGCCGCCCATCTGGTCGGGCAGGACGGCCCTCGCACCTCCGAGCAGCTGGCCGCCTGCCTGCCGACCCACCCGGTGGTGATCCGGCGCCTGCTGGCCGCGCTGCACAAGGGCGGGGTGGTGCGCAACGCGCGCGGCCACGGTGGCGGCAGCCAGCTCGCGCGCGACCCGGCCACGATCACCCTGCACGACGTGTACGTGGCGATCGGCGCGCCCCCGCTGCTGCACACCGGCGCGCGCGACACCGGGCGCGGCTGCCCGGTGCAGCAGGTGGTCAACGATGCATTGGACGACAGCTACCGCCAGGCCCAGGCCCTGCTCGAACAGCGCCTGCGTGGCACCACCCTGGCCAGCCTCGGCGAGGCGTTCGCCCGCCACCTGGCCCACCATGCAGCAGGAGTTCCCCATGACGTTTGATGCCGTGATCGTCGGCGGCAGTTTTGCCGGCCTGTCCGCCGCGTTGATGCTGGCGCGCGCGCGCCGCGAGGTCCTGGTGATCGACAGTGGCCTGCCACGCAACCGCTTCTCCGCGCATTCGCACGGGGTGCTGGGCATGGATGGCATCGCCGGCGGCGACCTGCTCCGCCAGGCCAAGGCACAACTGCTGGCCTACCCGACCGTGCGCTGGGTCAGCGACACCGCCATCGACGCGCAGCCCACCGTCGACGGTTTCGCGCTCACCACCGCCGCCGGCGACACCTGGGCCGCGCGCAAGCTGCTGCTGGCCACCGGCATCCGCGATGAACTGCCCGACCTGCCCGGCGTGGCCGAGCGCTGGGGCCACAGCGTGCTGCACTGTCCGTACTGCCATGGCTACGAAGTGGGCGGCGGCGCGATCGGCCTGCTGGGCGGGCATGCGATGTCGGTGAAGATGGCGGGGCTGCTGGCCGACTGGGGCCAGGTCACCCTGTTCGCCCACGGCATGCAGATCGAGGACGACGAGCGCGCCATGCTGGACCGGCGCGGCGTTCGAATCGAAACCGGGCAGGTGGTCGGCCTGGAGGGCGAGGCGCCGCAGTTGAGCGGTGCGCTGCTTGCCGATGGTCGCCGCATCGACCTGCGCGCGCTGTTCGTTGCCGCCCGCCAGCACATGGGCTCGGCGCTGGTGGAACAACTGGGCTGCGCGCTGGAGGAGAGCCCGATCGGCGTACTGGTGCGGGTGGACGCGCAGAAGCAGACCTCGGTGCCGGGCGTGTATGCCGCTGGCGATGCCAGCGTGGTCGGCAACATCACCCTGGCCAATGCCGAGGGCGTGCGTGCCGGGATCAGCCTGCACCACGCACTGGTGGCCGAGGACAGCGCGGCGGCCTGAACGAAAACGGCCACCCGAAGGTGGCCGCAGGATCGTGTGTCCGTGGCCTGCTCAGCCCTTGATGCACACCACCTGGCGCAGGGTGTGCACCACCTCCACCAGGTCGCTCTGCGCGGCCATCACCGCATCGATCGACTTGTAGGCCGCCGGTGATTCATCGATCACCGCCGCATCCTTGCGGCATTCCACGTGCGCGGTCGCCTCGCGGTGCTGCGCCAAGGTGATCTGCTGGCGCGCGGCGCTGCGGCTCATCACCCGCCCGGCGCCATGGCTGCAGCTGTGGAAGCTCTCGGCATTGCCCTTGCCACGCACGATGTAGCTGCGCGTACCCATGCTGCCGGGGATGATGCCCAGCTCGCCGGCGCGTGCGCTGACCGCACCCTTGCGGGTCACCAGCAGCGCCTCGCCCCCGTGCGTTTCGGCCTGCACGTAGTTGTGGTGGCAGTTCACCGCCAGCTTCTCCAGCTGGAACTTCGGCAGCCGCACGCGCATCTCGGCCAGCACCCGCGCCATCATCGCCTCGCGGTTTTCGCGGGCATAGTCCTGCGCCCACGACACGGCCTGTACGTAGTCGTCGAACAACGGCTCGCCCTGCATGAAGAAGGCCAGGTCCTTGTCCGGCAGGTGGAAACCAAGCACGCGCCGGGCCAGCTGCTCGCGCGCCTGCTCGATGAAGTAGGTGCCGATCAGGTTGCCGGTACCGCGCGAGCCGCTGTGCAGCATCACCCACACCGCCCCGGTTTCATCCAGGCAGATCTCGATGAAGTGGTTGCCGCCGCCAAGCGTGCCGATCTGGCACGCCAGCTTGTCGGTGCGCACGCGCCGGTGGCGCTGCTTGATGGCGTCCAGCCGCTCGACCAGCCCGGAGCGCACGATCCGGCTGTGGATGCTGTCCGGCAGCTGCCGGTGCTCGCCGCCGCGGCCGTTGCCCACCGGCACGCTGCGCTCGATGTCGCTGCGCAGTCGGGCCAGGTTGTCGGGCAGGTCCTCGGCGCGCAGCGTGGTGCGGACCGCCGCCATGCCGCAGCCGATATCCACGCCGACCGCGGCCGGGATGATCGCGCCGCGCGTGGGGATCACCGACCCAACGGTGGCGCCCTTGCCCACGTGCACGTCCGGCATCACCGCCACCCAGGGGCCGACGAACGGCACCGCGGCGATGTTGGCCAGCTGCTCGCGGGCCAGGCTGTCGACCGGCACGCCGCGCACCCAGGCCTTGATCGGGGTAGCGCCTTCGGCGTGAAGAAATTCAACGTGTGTTTGCGTATTCATCGGGTCATTCCCTTGAGCGCCGGCAGATGGATTCCCTTCCCCCTGCCGGGCATGTCATGGCTTCATCGTCACCAGCTGCTTCAGCACGCCATCCAGGCCGCCGAACACGGTGAGCTTGTCGATCTTCTCGGTGACCTTTTCCAGTGCCTCCAGCTCCTTGAGCCGCATCAGCACCGGGTTGTCCTCGATCAGCTTCGCGGTGTTGAGCAGCGAGCGCGTGGCATTGGCCTCCTCGCGACGCCGCACCACGTTGGCCTGCGCCTGCTTCTCGGCCTGTACGACGGCATTGAAGATCTCGCGCATTTCACCGGGCAGGATCACGTCCTTGACGCCAACGCCGAGCACCTCGGTGCCCAGGCCGGCCACGCGCGCGCGGACACTGCCCAGGATCTCGGCATCCAGCGCGGCCTTGTCGCCGAGCAGCTCATCCAGCGAGCGCGCCGACACCGCCTGGCGCAGCGCGAACTGCAGCTCGCGGTAGACCTGCTCGCCCACCTTGGCCACGCCGGTACGCGCCGCCACCGGATCGACCACGCGGGTGCTGGCCGACAGGTTCACCCGCAGCGATACCTTGTCGCGGGTCAACAGCTCCTGGCCGCCCACCTCCACGCTGTGCAGGCGCAGGTCCACCACGTCCACCACCACGTTGTTCTGCAGGTTCCAGAACGACGCCGGGCCGGGGCCGAGCGTGCATGCCAACTGGCCATCGATGAACACCAGTGCCGCGTGCTGCTCCGGCACATGGGTGGTCACCGTGTAGCGCGACAGCAGACCGATCTGGCGCAGGCGCAGCACCACCTCGGCCGGCACCTGCGGCACCGCCTCCAGGGGCAGCGTCTCTACCCGCACCGGCACCAGCCCACGCCAGTACAACTGGCGCGCGGCCGGGGCCAGCACATCGCACAGGCGGTCCTGGTAGTACACCAGGCCGATCTGGCGTGGCCCGATATCGGCCAGCAGGAAGGCCTGCTGCAACGACGCATCGTGGCGCGCCATCAGCAACCCGGCATCGGCGCCGTCGTAGCGCGGCGTGCGGATGTCGTGCAGCACGATCGTGCGCTCGCCGCGTGGATCGAACCAGCGGTGGGTGCCGGGGCCGAGCACGGCCTCGAATTGACGATTTCGATACACCAGGCCGCGCTCGCCGTCGCCGATCACGACCTTCCTGGTCCAGAACATGTGCATTCTCCTGTGGGCTCTGGTGGTGGCATCCGGTAGATCGATCGCGCGCCAGCCGGATACCGACCTGACGCGCGGGGTGCTCCGGTGGGGGCGGAAGAAGGTGGGAGCCCCGCGACGCCATCGCAGCGACGCCGTGGCGCTGTCGGCGTCGTACCCGCGAACGCTGCCACCTCGGCAGGCGTGGCAGGGTTGGAGCCGGTGCGCGTCCAGGGCCAGGGCCCGGCGGCGGTAGCGTTGCCCGGCACGCGCTCGCGATGGATTGCGATGCGGCGGCAGGGCGGGGGATCCCGGGTGGGCTTTCGCCCGGGTACAGCGGCGTGGAGCGGGAATCGAACCCGCGACGACAGGACGTGCCTGCCGCGCTACCAGAGCTGCGCAGTGACATGCCGGAATCGAACCGACCTCCACGGCTCGCGCCGTTGCCTGCACCAGCAGGCGGATGTCGCGTCGGATCCGAGCATCCCGGCATACGCCACGACAACGTCGCGCGCACCAGGCAGGCGGAAAAGCCTGCGCCGTTGAGATAATCGAATTGACGACGCATCAATATCGGGTGACCGATATCAATATGTCATGCACATAATCCCCCGTCGCCCGTGCCCCACACCAGGGCACAGCGCTTGCGCGCCTCGAAACGACACGTCCTTGTGGTCAGGCAGTCCTTGCCCGGGTGTGGACGATGGGGAGATACGGCATGGTGATCCTGGGGTGAGGCGACGCCAACGCAAACGAAAACGCCCCCGGATGCAGCATCCGAGGGCGTTGGCGTGCCTCGGAGATCGGTGACCGATCTCCGTGCAGGAAAGATCAGTCGGTGGTCAGTGCATCTGCTTTCCCCGCGCTGTCGCACGGACGCAGCGCGCTGTGCGCAGCGTGCAGTCGGTTGGCGATGGCGGAGAAACAACGGTGCATGACGGGCTCGGTTGGGTGGATGGGTGCCGCACACTGCGGCGATGGGCGCGAACATTACCGGGGTTTGTTTCAGTCCGCAAGCAGAAAATGAAACTTTTTTATTATCTCGTCGTTTCGCCCGCATCGAAAACGATGCAGCCGCCCTGCGGCGGCTGCGTGTCATCGGCGATGGACGGCGACTCAGTCCTGCTCGGCGCTCGCTGCATCCAGTTGCGCCACGTCCTCGTCCGACAGCCGCACCTGCGCGGCGGCCAGCACGTCCTTCAGCTGCTCGACGCTCGTGGCACTCACGATCGGCGCGGTGATGCCGGGGCGTGCGATCAACCAGGCCAACGCGACCTGGGATGCGCTCGCGCCGTGTTTGCCGGCGATGTCATCCAGTGCAGTGAGGATGCGCAGGCCACGCGGGTTGAGGTACTTGTCCACCACGCTGCGCCCGCGTGCGCTGCTCTTGGCCGCATCCTCGGCATGCCGGTACTTGCCGCTGAGGAAGCCGCTGGCCAGCGAGTAATAGCTGATCACGCCCAGGCCCTGCTCGCGGACCAGCGGCTCCAGGCCGGCCTCGTAGCCGCTGCGGTCGTACAGGTTGTACTCCGGCTGCAGCGTCTCGTAGCGGGGCAGCTTGTAGTCGGCCGATACCTTCAGCGCATCGTGCAGGCGGCTGGCGCTGTAGTTGGAGGCACCGATGGCGCGTACCTTACCCTGTTCGATCAGGCGCCCGAACGCGGCCAGGGTGGTCTCCAGCGGGGTGGACTCGTCGTCCTCGTGCGCCTGGTACAGGTCGATCACGTCGGTCTGCAGGCGGCGCAGCGAATCCTCCACGGCCGCGGCGATGTTGTCGGCCGACAGGCCCGGGCGCTCGGCCCATTTGGCCACTTTGGTCGCCAGCACCACCTTGTCGCGCTTGCCGCTGTGCTTGAACCACCGGCCCAGGATGGTTTCCGATTCGCCACCGGCATTGCCCGGCACCCATGCCGAGTACGCATCGGCGGTATCCACCAGGTTGAAGCCGGCATCGACGAATGCATCCAGCAGGGCGAACGAGGTCTTTTCGTCTGCGCTCCAGCCGAACACGTTGCCACCGAAGGCGATGGGGGCGACCTGGAGGCCGGAACGACCGAGTTCACGCGTAACAGTCATGGGTGATGTTCTCCCTGGGAATCGTTTCCACAGGATACGGCCGACGTGGTGACAGCGTTGCGGCAACAGGCACAAAACAGTGTTCCGGATTGCTGCGTCGCACTAACGTTTTGTGAACACCTGTACACGGTTGGCTGCTAGTCTCGCGCCATCCCGCTACCGGAAGCCCCGCCGATGAAAGCCCGTTCGTTGACCTGTGCCTGCCTGTTCACCGTCTCCACCCTGATGCTTGCCGCGCCGGCGATGGCGATCAAACCGGCCGGGCCGAACGCGCAGGTCGCGATCACGCCGGCCGTGCAGAAGGCGGTGCAGGACAGTCGCCGCGATCCGGCCAACGTCAAGCGCGATGCGTACCGCCACCCCGCGCAGACGCTGTCGTTCTTCGGCGTCGCGCCGGGCCAGACCGTCATCGAGGTCACCCCGGGCAACGGCTGGTATTCGGAAATCCTGGCCCCGCTGCTGCACGACTCGGGCCGCTACGTGGCCGCCGTGGTCGACCCGATGGCCGTGGCCGAAGGGCGCGGCCGCGACTACCAGCAGCGCAGCCGCGACGGCCTGGAGAAGAAGTTAGCCGGCACCGCCACGCTGTATGACAAGAGCACGATCGTGGCCTACGACCCGAAGGCGCCGACGTTCGGCCCGGCCAATTCCGCCGACGTGGTGCTGACCTTCCGCAACGTGCACAACTGGCGCAGCGCCAACCAGGCCGAGGGCATGTTCAAGGGCTTCTACAGCGTGCTCAAGCCGGGCGGCGTGCTCGGCGTGGTCGAACACCGCGCCAAGGCCGACGTGCCGGCCGATGACAAGACCGGTTATGTCGGTCAGCAGCAGGTGATCGCCATGGCCAAGGCGGCCGGTTTCGAACTGGCTGGCAGCAGCGAGATCAATGCCAATCCGCGCGATACCAAGGACCATCCCAATGGCGTGTGGACGCTGCCGCCGACCAACCAGCACGACAAGGCCGACGAGGCCAAGTACCAGGCCATCGGCGAAAGCGACCGCATGACCCTGCGTTTCGTGAAGCCGGCGCGCTGAGTTCGCCGGGGGATGGGACAATGGCCCATCCCCCGCGTTGTCCCGCCCGATGCTGATCGCCTTCAACAAACCCTTCAACGTGCTGTGCCAGTTCACCGACCGCAGCCAGCCGCCGCGGGCCACGCTGGCCGGTTTCGGCCTGCCGCCGGCGGTGTACGCGGCCGGGCGGCTGGACTACGACAGCGAAGGCCTGCTGCTGCTCACCGATGATGGTGGCCTGGCCCACCAGCTGACCGACCCACGGCACAAGGCCGACAAGACCTACTGGGTGCAGGTGGAAGGCAGCGTCGGGGATGACCAGCTGCAGGCGCTGCGGCGCGGCGTGGAGCTCAATGACGGGCCAACCCTGCCGGCGAAGATCGAGCGCCTCGATCCCGCGCCTGCGCTCTGGGCCCGCGATCCACCGGTGCGTTTCCGCAAGACCGTGCCCGACGCATGGCTGGCGATCACCCTGCGCGAAGGCCGCAACCGCCAGGTGCGGCGGATGACGGCGGCCGTTGGTCTACCCACGCTGCGGCTGGTGCGGGTGTCGATGGGCGCGCACGCGCTCGATGACCTGCAGCCCGGCCAATGGCGCGAGATCCGGTAGCGCAGCCAAAAAAAAACCGCCGGGCGTTGCCGGCGGTTTCGATGCGTCAACGCTGACCCGCAAGGATCAGGCGTCGCTGCCGATGTCGCTGTGTTCGTCCACCACGGTGCTGGCGCGACGGTTGCGGGCGCTGATGCGCTGCGCCTGGCCGTCCACCACCTCGCCGTTGGCGAGCTTCTTCTTCTGCTGCTTGCGGTACAGCGCGTAGCCGAGCAGGCCCACGCCCACCGCGGCGGCGGCGATGGTCACGGCCGGATTGCGGCGGACCACTTTCGCGGCGACCTTGCTGCCGGTCTTCACCGCGCCGAGGGCGGCGCCGGTCTTGATCCAGTCGGTGGCCTGCGGGCCGAAGTGGCGCAGGCTGCCGCCGGCATGCTTGAGGCCGTCGCCGGCGCTGCTTGCCAGATCCAGGGCGCGCTCGAGGGCGCGGTCGGTAATCACAGTCAGTCTGCTCATGGGGGGTCCTTTGCTTGGTTCCGATCCAGTGTGGGGCGTGGGCCGTGTAGGGCGTGTTAGCCGCCTGCCACGACCGGATCACGACTGTAGCCGCTTGCCCGGGCACCTGCCGTGGGACCGGACGACGCGGTCAGCCGGCAGCCATGAATGCGACGTTCGCGTTAGGTACCGCGGGGCTTGGCGCGGTGGGTGGCCGTGGCCGTCCACGGATCGTCCGGCCACGGGTGCTTGGGATAGCGGCCCTTCATTTCCTTTTTCACTTCGGCGTAGGTGTTGGCCCAGAAGTTGCGCAGGTCCTGGGTGACCTGCAACGGGCGGCCTCCCGGCGAGAGCAGGTGCAGGGTGAGGGCCACGCGGCCGTCGGCGATGCGCGGGGTGTCGGCCAGGCCGAACAGCTCCTGCAGCTTCACCGCCAGCACCGGGGCCTGCGGGCTGTGGCCGTCGGCGTCGAGCGCGTAGTGGATCGGGCGCTCCATGCCGGAGGGCACGCTGATGCGCACCGGCGCATGCCGGTCCACCGATTGGCGCTGCGCCCACGGCAGGGACGACTTCAGCGCCTCGCCCAGGCTCGCCTCGTCCAGTGCATCCAGGCGCGTCTTGCCGCTGAAGGCCGGCGTCAGCCAGCTGCGCAGGCTGTCCATCAGCGCCGTATCGGAGACGTCCGGCAGGTCGAGCTCGGGCATCCAGGCGCGCAGCGCCAGTGTGCGCGCCTGCCACTGGCGCAGGCCCTCGGTCCACGGCAGCGCATCGATGCCCAGTTCGGCCACGGCCTCGGTCAGCGCCTGCGCGGCGTGCGCCGGATCCACGCGTCCGGCCGAGCGGCTGTCCAGCACGATGCGGTCGAAGCGGGATTCGCGGCGCGCCACCAGGGCACGCTTGTCGGCATCCCAGCGCACCACGTCTTCCCGTTTGAAGCGGGCGGGAAAGTCGCGGCGCAGCCGGTTCTCATCGACCGGTGCGGCCCGCAGCAGCAAGGCATCGCGCGCTTCGTCGCGCAGCTCCACCGCCACCAGCCACGGCTCACCGCGCAGGTCGCTGGGATCGAACAGGCGCGCGCTGCGTCCGTTGGCCAGCAGGTACCGCAGGGGGTCGGTGGGATGGCGTGCGGCGATGCGGTCGGGGAAGGCGTGGGCGAGCAGGTCGCCGAGCCGATGTGCTTCCACCGAGGTCGGTGGCGCCGCCTCGCAGCGCAGGCGGCGGCGCCACTGTTTGCTGGCCGCGTCGATGGTGGCCAGCCCGCCCCGATTGGCCGTGTGCGGTGCACGGCCCTGGCGGAAGGCGGCCAGGGCGCGCCAGCGGGCGGCCAGCGCATCGCCGCCCTGGCGCAGCGGGTCGCGCGCTTCCACCAGTGCGGCCAGGTCGCAGGCCAGCGCCTGCTCCTCGCCGGCGCTGGCGGCCAGCAGCATCGCCGCCAGCCGCGGATGCGTGCCCAGGGTCAGCATGCGGCGCCCCACTGCGGTAAGCCCGCCGCCGTCGCTCAAGGCGCCGAGTCGTTGCAGCAGTTCGCGCGCGGCGGCCAGCGCACCGCTCGGTGGCGGATCGACGAAGCGCAGGTCGTCGCTGCCCCAGGCGGCCAGTTCCAGCGCCAACGAGGCCAGCTCGACCTGGGCGATCTCCGGCCGGCGCTGCGCCTCCAGGCGCTGCGACTGCGGCCACAGCCGCCACGCCCAGCCCTCGGCGACGCGGCCGGCACGACCGGCGCGCTGGTCGGCCGAGGCCTGTGCGATGTTCACCACGTCCAGCCGCGCGAAGCCGCTGTTGGGGTCGTAACGCGGCTCGCGCGCCAGCCCGGCATCGATCACCACGCGCACGCCGGGCAGGGTGACCGACGATTCGGCCACGTTGGTGGCCAGCACCACCCGGCGCTGGCCCTCGGGATCGGGCTGCAGCACGCGCGACTGCTGCTCCACCGGCAGCTCGCCATGCAGCGGCAGCACCTGCACGGTGGCCGGCAATGCCTGCTCCAGCGCGGCCTGGGTGCGCGCGATCTCGCGCTGGCCGGGCAGGAACACCAGCACGTCGCCGGGATGCTCGGCCAATGCCTGCTCCACCGCGCGGCGCGCCTGCGCCTCCAGCGCTTCCTCGCGGCGTGCAGGGAAATGGCTGATCGCCACCGGAAAGCCGCGGCCTTCGCTGCTCAGGCGCGGCGCGTCCAGGAACCGGGCCAGGCGCTCGCCATCCAGCGTGGCCGACATCACCACGATGCGCAGGTCCTCGCGCAGCTGCGCCTGCACATCCAGCGCCAATGCCAGGCCCAGGTCGGCGGCCAGGTGGCGCTCATGGAATTCATCGAACAGCAGCGCCCCCACGCCCTCCAGCATCGGGTCGTCCTGCAGCATCCGGGTCAGGATGCCTTCGGTCACCACTTCCACGCGGGTGCGCGCGGAGACCTTGTTTTCGAAGCGGATGCGGTAGCCGACCGTGCCGCCGACCTCGTCGCCCAGCTGGCGCGCCATGAACTGCGCAGCGCTGCGCGCGGCGACCCGGCGCGGTTCGAGCATGAGGATCTTGCGGCCCTGCAGCCACGGGGCGTCCAGCAGCGCCAGCGGCACCTGGGTGGTCTTGCCCGCGCCGGGTGGCGCTTCCAGGACCAACCGCGAGTGGGTGGCCAGTTGCGCGAGGATCTGCGGCAGCAGCGGGGAGATCGGGAAAATCGGCGTGCTCATCGGCCAAGGATACGGGCCGTGGGCGAGGGCGGCGAGACGCGTACGCCGGGGCCGTGCAGGCGGCACGGTAGAATGGGCGGGTTCACTGTCCTGTAGCCCCCCATGCACCTGATCGATATCGGCGCCAACCTCACCCATGATTCCTTCGATCGCGACCGCGATGCCGTGCTGGCGCGCGCGCGCGATGCCGGCGTGGTGCAGATGGTGATCACCGGCGCCAGCCGCGAGCACTCGCCGATGGCACTGGAGCTGGCGCGTCAGCACCCGGGGTTCCTCTACGCCACCGCCGGCGTGCATCCGCACCATGCGGTGGAATACACCGACGAGTGCGATGCGGAGATGCGTGCGCTGCATGCCCATGCCGAGGTGGTGGCGGTGGGTGAGTGCGGGCTGGATTACTTCCGTGATTTCGCCCCGCGCCCGGCCCAGCACCGCGCGTTCGAACGCCAGTTGCAGCTGGCCAGCGACGTGCGGGCTGCCGACGGCGCGCGCAAGCCGCTGTTCCTGCACCAGCGCGACGCGCACGCCGATTTCATGGCGCAGATGAAGAACTTCGATGGCCGGCTCGGCGCGGCGGTGGTGCATTGCTTCACCGGCGAGCGCCAGGAACTGTTCGATTACCTGGACCAGGACTGGTACATCGGCATCACCGGCTGGCTGTGCGACGAGCGCCGCGGCGCCCACCTGCGCGAGCTGGTCCGGCATATCCCGGCCAACCGGCTCATGATCGAGACCGACGCGCCGTACCTGCTGCCGCGCTCGCTCAAGCCGATGCCCAAGGACCGCCGCAACGAGCCGATGTTCCTGTCGCATATCGTCGAGGAACTGGCGCGTGACCGTGGCGAGGATGTCGACGTCACCGCGGCCAACGCGACGGCGGCCACGCGCGCGTTCTTCCGCCTGCCCGACGCAGCCTGATCCCCGTGTGCCGGGCCATGCCCGGCAACCGCGCAACGCACCACAGTGCCGGACCCGGTAGTGCCGAGCCATGCTCGGCAACCGCGCAACGCGCGGCCCACACCGTGCGTATTCAATGCCGGACCCGGTAATGCCGAGTCATGCCCGGCAACCGAGCAACGCGCGACAGTGCCTGATCTGGTAGTGCCGAGCCATGCTCGGCAACCGCGCAACGCGCGGCCCACACCGTGCGTATTCAATGCCGGACCCGGTAACGCCGAGTCATGCCCGGCAACCGCGCAACGCGCGACAGTGCCTGATCTGGTAACGCCGAGTCATGCCCGGCAACCGAGCAACGCGCGACAGTGCCTGATCTGGTAGTGCCGAGCCATGCTCGGCAACCGCGCAACGCGCGGCCCACACCGGGCGTATTCAGTGCAGCGCCCATACTGAAACAGCGGCTACGAAGCCCGCCACCCGGACACCGCACCGAAAAGCCGCCGAGCATGGCCCGGCGTTACGCGGGGGCGGTGACGACCCCGTCGCCAGCTGCCCACGCATCGGCCAGCCCTTCGCGGTAGGTCGAGAATCGCGGCTGCCACTGCAACGCCTCGCGCGTGCCACGGCTGTCGATGCGCTTGTTGCTGCCGTAGAAGCGCCGCAGCGAGGCAGGGACGGCCGGGTCATCCCAGGCCAGCGCGGCAGGCAACGGCAGGCCACTCAGCGCCGCTGCGTACGCCAGCACGTCCTGCGGCGGCGCCGGCTCATCGTCGGCCGGCAGATGCAGCGCGTTGCCCTGCGGTCGGCGCATCGCGGCCAGTACCGCAGTGGCGAGGTCTTCCACGTGCAGCCGGTTGAATACCTGGCCCGGACGCACGACCTGCCGCGCCTTGCCCTGCGCCAACTGCACCAGCGCGTTGCGTCCGCGTCCGTACAGCGCCGGCAGCCGGAACACCGCCGAGGCCAGGCCGCGCGCCCGCGCCAAGGCCTGCCACTGATGTTCGGCACGCAGGCGCTTCAGTGCGGTGTCGTCGGTGGCATCTGCCGTCGAGTGCGTGTCGATCCAGCCGCCATCGCGGTCGGCATACACGGCGGTCGAAGAGAGATAGCCCACCCAGCGCAGCGACGGTGCATCGTGCAGCGCCTCGCCGAGCAGCCGTAGCGCAGGATCGCCCTCGGCATCGGGTGGGACACTGCACAGGATCGCGTCGGCCGTTCGGATCGCCTCACGCACGTCCGCATCGATGGCGCATCCCTCGGCCAGGCGATGGCGTGGCACGCCGTCGGCCGGCGCGGTGGCCGGATCGCGCACGGTGCCGCTGCACGCAATGCCATGTGCGTGCAGCAGCGCGGCCAGATGCCGCCCGCTGTAGCCCAGGCCCAGCACCAGCACGCGTGCCGGCGCGGCGTCGGCGGCCATGCTCAGCCCTTGCGCTGCTGCTGGTAGGCCTGCAGGTGCGCATAGGCCACGGCCAGCAGTGGCGCCGCCTGCCCGGCGGCACGCGCGCGGACCAGCATGTCGCCGACGATATGCTCGGCCTCGACCTGCTGGCCGCCCTCCAGGTCGCGCAGCATCGAGGCTTTCAGCGCCGAACCGGCCTGCGTGGTCGCGGTCAGGGCGATCTCGCGCGCCTTGGCGGGAATCGGCTCGCCGGCCGCCTCGGCCACGGCCAGGCATTCGTCGTACAGCCCGCGCACGATCGCCGCGCCGTCATCGGTGGCCACGATCGTGCCCACATCGGCGCGCATCAGGCAGGTCGCCGCCGCCAGCGTGGTCAGGAAGGTGTACTTGATCCACTGCTCCTGGCCGATCGCATCGGTGGCCACGTGGTCCACGCCGGCCTGCACGCAGGCCGCCGCCAGCGCCAGCACCCGTGCGCTGCTGCCGGTGCCGTCGCGTTCGCCGAAGGTCAGCTTGGCCGCAGGCGCCAGATGCACCACCGCGCCATCGGCGGCCTTGGTCGCGCTGATGAAGCACAGCCCGCCCAATACCGCGTCGCGGCCGAAGCGCGCATCCAGATCGGTGTAATGGCGCAGCCCGTTGAGGATCGGCAGCACCGTGGTCCGCGGCCCCATCGCCGGCGCAATGGCCTCGATGGAACTGGCGAGGTCGTAGGCCTTGCAGCTCAGGATCACCAGGTCGAACGGCTGCGCCGCGGCCAGCGCCGGCAGCGCCTCGGCGGTGACGTACTGCACCGGGACGCTCGCATCGCCGAGCGGGCTGCGGATCACCAGCCCTTCGCTGGCCAGCTGCGCCGCGCGTGCCGGGCGGACGAGGAAGGTGACGTCCACGCCGGCTTGGGCCAGGCGGCCACCGAAATAACCGCCGGTACCGCCGGCGCCCAGGATCAGTATGCGCATTGGAATCTCACTGCTGTTGAACGCTCGTTGAGGCCATTGTGCCCCTATTCCCGCTGGCCTTGTGGCCAGGCAGGCCCGGATGGACCCGCCGGTGCGGCACTGCGGAAAGCAAAAGGCCCCGGCGAATCCGCCGAGGCCCCCTCCCGACCGGGCATCCCCGATCCACGATCAGGTGACGCTGTGGTGTCAGCTGCGCATGCCCACACCACGCTTCAGCAGCCACAGCGCCAGCGCGGTCAGCACCACCACGAAACCGAGCATCAGCGCGTAGGCCACCCACAGCGGCACGTCGCTGGTGCCCAGCAGGCCGTAGCGGAAGGCGTTGACCATGTAGAAGATCGGGTTGGCGTGGGTGGCGGCCTCGGCCCAGGTGGGCAGCAGCTTCACCGAATAGAACACGCCGCCCAGGTAGGTCAGCGGGGTCAGGATGAAGGTCGGCACGATCGCCACGTCATCGAACTTCTTGGCGTACACCGCGTTGATGAAGCCGGCCAGCGAGAAGATCGTCGCGCCCAGCAGCACCGTGGTCAGCGTCACCAGCGGGTGCGGGATGCGCACCGGGGTGAAGAACATGGCGATGATCAGCACGATCACGCCCACCATCAGGCCGCGCAGCACCGCACCGGACACATAGCCCCACAGGATCACCCAGTTCGGCATCGGGCTCACCAGCAGCTCTTCCACGTGGCGGCCGAACTTGGCGCCGAAGAACGAGGAGCTGATGTTGCCGTAGCTGTTCTGGATCACGCTCATCATCACCAGGCCCGGCACGATGAACTGCATGTAGCTGTAGCCGCCCATTTCACCCACGCGCGAGCCGATCAGGCCGCCGAAGATCAGGAAGTACAGGGTCATGGTGATGGCCGGCGGCACCAGGGTCTGGCCCCAGATGCGCAGGATGCGCGCCACTTCGCGGCGCACGATGGTCATCAGGGCGATGCGGTTGCGCTGGCCGTCGGTGAGGACGGGGGTCGGGGTAGTGCTCATGCCGCGTTCTCCTGGTTGCCGGTGAGGCGCACGAACAGCTCCTCCAGGCGGTTGCTCTTGGTCCGCATCGAACGCACCCGGATGCCCGCCGCGTTCAACGCGTCAAACACGCGGTTGAGGTCCATCGCGCGCGGCATGTCCACGTCCAGCGTGTGACCGTCGGTGGCGATCAGCGTGGCCCCCTCGATCTCCGGCAGCTGGGCCGGCACGCTGCCGTCGATGTCGAACAGGAAGCCTTCCACGTCCAGCTTGGCCAGCAGTTCGCGCATCGGGCCCTGGGTGACGATCTGGCCGTGGTTGATGATGGCCAGGTTGCGGCACAGGTGCTCGGCTTCTTCCAGGTAGTGCGTGGTCAGGATGATCGTGGTGCCGGCGGCATTGATCTCCTTGAGCACGCGCCACATGTCGCGGCGGATCTCGATGTCCACGCCGGCGGTGGGTTCGTCCAGGATCAGCAGGCGCGGGCGGGTCATCATCGCCCGGGCGATCATCAGCCGGCGCTTCATGCCGCCGGACAGGGTGCGGCTCATCACCTGGGCCTTTTCCCACAGGTGGGCGCGCTTGAGCTCCTCTTCGGCCATCTTCTCGGCCTCGGCGCGGGCCACGCCGTAGAAACCGGCGTAGTTGACCAGGATGTCGAAGGGCTTTTCGAACAGGTTGAAGTTGATTTCCTGGGGCACCAGGCCGATCAGGCGCATGGTGGCGCTGCGGTTGCGCACCAGGTCGCTGCCGAATACCTCGACCTGGCCCTCGCTGAGGTTCACCAGCGAGCTGATGATGCCGATCAGGGTGGACTTGCCGGCGCCGTTGGGGCCCAGCAGGGCGAAGAAGTCGCCCGGGGCCACGTCCAGCGAGACGCCCTTCAGCGCCTGGGTGCCGTTGTCGTAGGTCTTGCGGAGGTCACGCACCCGCAGGGCGGGGGCGGCGGAGGGCGCGGGAGTGTTCTGGGAAGCCAAGCTCTTGCCTTCGCGCCCATGGGCTGGCGCTGGATAGGGGCGGGGAGGGGCTATTATAGAAGACCCCGAGGGCTTGCCCCGGCTACACACTGTCCCGAAAAGTCGTGCCTGCCCAATTCCCCCTCAAACTGGTCGACCGGCGCATGCTGGCCCCGACCGTCGGCCACTACCAGTTCCTGCGTGATGACGGCCAGCCGCTGGATTTCCAGCCCGGCCAGTTCATCCAGGTCCATTTCGAGTACGCCGACGGCACCGCCACCAAGCGCAGTTACTCGCTGGCCACCATTCACAACCACGCCCTCGGCGCGGGCGAAGCGGTCGATATCGCGGTCAGTTTCGTCCCCGGCGGCGCCGCCACGGCCCTGTTCGAGGGCCTGGACATCGGCGGCCACGTCACCGCCAGCGGCCCGTTCGGCCGGTTCTGCCTGCAGCCGGGCGACCACAATGGCCGCTACCTGCTGATCGCCACCGGCACCGGGGTCACCCCGTACCGGTCGATGCTGCCCCTGCTGGCGACCGCCATGGCCGAGCGTGGCGTCGAGGTGGTCCTGCTGCAGGGCGCCCGCACCCCGGCCGAGCTGCTCTACAGCGACGACTTCCGCGCCTTCGCCGACGCCCACCCGGGCTTCCGCTACGTGCCGTGCCTGTCGCGCGAGCTGCCCGACAACCCGCACCCGGACGTGCGCCATGGCTACGTGCAGCAGCACCTGGCCGAGTTCGCGCCCAACCCGGCCACCGACATCGCCTACCTGTGCGGCAACCCGGACATGGTGGATGCCACCTTCGAGGCGTTGAAGGACGCCGGGCTGCCGACGCCGCAGGTGCGGCGGGAGAAGTACGTCAGCTCAACCCCGAAAAAATCCTGAGCGCGCCCTGCTTGGCAGGGCCGATCGCAAGCGTATGCTGCGGCCCAGGTTCAAGCGGGATGCTTGGCCATGCGTCAGGGAGTACCCCCGGAAGGAGTGTTTGCTGGTGCGCTGAAGCACCCGTACGTTCCCATCCTCATACAGGATGACGGCTCGTACCCGGTTGAAGCCATCGCCATCTGGATGCGCGCTGTAATGACGACTGGCTTCTTCCTGGATCGGACCAGACAGATCCGGTCGTGCCTGCGCTCACGTCGCGGCGCAATAGTGCGTCTCGATGGGCACTTCTTCTCAACGGGGGCACGACGGGTCAGTCTGACTGGCATCAAGCTCACCCATGACGATGACCTCGTTTGTGGCTGGCAGGCCGGACGTGTGACAGGTAAGACGCTGATCGTCTCATTCAGTTTGTCGGCCGGGTCCGAGAGTCACTTGGGCCAACCAGCCGTGTGCCTGCTGCTTTCTGGACACGCGCGACGAAGGGCAGGTAACTTGAAACCCTTCCTCATTTCGAGCGGTGGAGTGTTGGATGAGCACCATCAAGGTCATGGCGTCCACCGCTCTTTTGTCCTTCACCTTCTCAACGTTGGCTCAAAACGTTGACACAGGCCGAGGACGTTTCCAATGACCTGGGGGGGCGTCGATCTGAATGACGGAATCTCCAGGAAGCAGGCGAATGTGATGGCAAATTACTACTGCCATCTGTATGTGCCGGGATGTGGCGCTGTTTCCGAGGCCAAGAGTGTGCATGCCCGCTGGGAGGTCTCCGTTGAAACGGGCGTTGCGGCACGCCTTCATGCTGATGCCATTTACATCGAAAAGCATACCGGGAGGGCATCCTGGGGGAGTGGCCCTTCAATTTTCCTTCGGGATGTTATGGGCTCCCCACGACCTGCACCCAAGCCACTCAATGCAACGTTGAAGGCCCTCAGTGGTGATGATGCGGCGTCCGCCATGAAGATTCAATTTTCCGTATTGCCCTCCGGGTCGACCGCAAACCACCATTTCCTGCGCTCCTCTGCAGATGTGAAATGTGATCTCTCGGCAAGGCGAAGCGTGGAAAGCGGGAGGTTTCCGCCCAGAGAAGCGCAGGTCACACTCGTGGCGAGTTCAAAAAGATGCATGGCCGATGGCGCCGGACGGAGTCACCCTCGATAACGCCGTCGCGACCAGGCGACCGACTCACCATAAGAGCGCGCACCTCAGCGAAGTGATGCGCGTGCTGCTTCCGGAAACGCAGAAAGGGTTGCGCCTCCGAGCCACGTGACACGGGCAGGGCCGCCTAGCCCGGAGGCGCGCTGGCATCAAAACAGCTGCGTGCCGCCCTTCGCACAACCATTGGCGAGTAGCGGTGACGCATACCCGCCGCGACCCGCGAGGCCGCGGCGGGCGCAAGCCTCAACAGTCGGTGCCCAACCGACCCGAGCAGTTCTTCAATTTGCCCAGTTCCCACTTGTCGTGGACGGTCATCCCACTGGTGACCCAACCCCCGTTGTAAGGGCAGTTGGCCGTGACGGTGCAACCGTCGGGACCGAAGGGGCTGATGGTCTGGACCACGCAGCGCTGGCTGGAGGCGGCGGGGGAGATGTTCCAATAGGCGCGGCATTCCTGCACGGTGGCGCGGGGCGCCTCCGGTGGGCTGGCCGGTGCGGCGGGGCTGGCCGACGCGGTCAGCAGCAGTGAGAGTGCAAGGATCGTCTTGTTCATCGTCGTCCTCTTGGTGTGGAGTGCGTTGTCTCCGCCGCGGGGCCGCCATGCCCGCGGGCGCGGTACGGCCAAACGGTGGAGCGGGGACTATCGAACCGGCCCGGTGGGCGATCAAGGTGATCCGTTCCCAAAAAGCGGTGCCATGGAGCGAACTGTGATGGCACCAGATCCGCGACTGGATGGCCGCTCACATTTCCGCACCGCAGGCAGGGCCGTCCGGTGTCCGGGGCGATCAAGGATCCGGGCTGAAGACGACATGCTGCGCAGCGCGGCGATGGACAGTACCTGAGTCACATCCGCCGCAGGGCACCGTCATGGCAAGCTGAACCCTACAACCCAGGATGCGATCGAACATGCGAGCGTCGTGCCGTCCCCTGGCGGCCGGTGCAGGCGCAATGCCGCATGGCTGCCTTTGCAAAAGCCTCGCCATGCATCATTCCCACAGGGACTGGCCTCGCTATCGGCGCTGGACAGGGCCCGTTCCAGCGGTGGCATGTCTTCATGCCTGATCCTGCGCGGGCAGAGGCGATCCTGGATCGCGTGATCCACGCACCGCCACGCGCGGGGACAGGCTCAGCCGTCGAAGCCTTCCAGGTCCTGCGCGCCATCGGCGTAGTCGCCTTCCCACGCGGCGGCCTCGGCCAGCGCATCGGCGTCCAGCGCGCCCACGCGGCGGCGCACATCGGCGGCGCGTTCGGCCAGCCACTGCTGGAACGTGCCCACTTCCTCCGTTACCACGCCGCCTTCCAGCAGCCACACCACCGGCTCGGCGTCGTCCTCGGCTTCCGGATCAACCCCGAACGCCCAGCCATCGCCATCGGCGAAGTTCCAGCCGGCGAACATCACGTACCGCCAGGTGTACTGGCCGGCGCGCCGCGCCGCGCGCACCTCGGCGAAGTCGCGTTCCTCATCGGCGATCAGCGTGCTCACCTGGCGTGCGGCCAGCGGCGGCAGGAAGGCGAAGCCATAGTGCAGTTCGGCGGGCACGGCGAGCAGGGGATAGCCGTGCGCTGCCACGAAGGTGCGGTAGGCCTGCGGCAGCAGCGCCTCGAACTGCGCTGCGGAGGGGGCATCGTCGGGCAGCGCGCCATCCCGGCGCCAACTGGCATCGGCCGGCGAACTGCACACCTGGTCCGCCAGTCCGCTGGCGGTCAGGGCCTGGACCAGTTCTGTCCACGGCGAGGGATCTGCGGCAGGCTGCATGACGATTCCTTTCGCGCATTGAGGTAGCCACCGAGCGTACGTCAGGGGCTGGCTTCCCCGCCCGGGCATCGCGCCTTGCCGCACAGTAAACTGCGGCCGCCCCTCCGGCGCCCGAGGCGACATGTCATTGGATTTCCCCACCGTTGCCGTGCTCGGCTACCTGCTGTGCCTGGGCATCGCACTGGGCTTTTCGCTGCTGCTGCTGGTGCTGCGCGGGCAGCCGGCACTGCGCCTGTGGACGGCCAGCCTGTGGCTGCTTGCGCTGAGCCTGACCTCGGTCGCGCTGCGCGCGCAGTTGCCCGTCGTGCCCCTGGTCATCTTCGGCAACGCCGTGCTCGCCCTGTCGGCCGTGTTGATGCTCTATGGCGTGGCCCGCCACCTGGAGCGGCGGCTGCCACCGTGGCAGCCCGCCCTGCTGGCCGGTGTGTATGTCGCCGGTATCGTGGTGTTCGTGGTCCCCTTCCCGAACCTGGCGATCCGCTTGAACGTGGCCAGCCTGTTCGCGGTCCTGGTCAACGGCTGGATGGCCTGGCTGCTGGTCCGCCATGCACCGCCGGCGCAGCGCACCAGCTGCCGGCTTGCCGCTGCCATCTTCGCCGCCGAAGCCGGGGTGTACCTGGTGCGGCTGTGGCTGCCGGTGGCACCGGGTGCCGGGCAGGACATCTTCCGGGCCGGCGCGCCGATGTTCGCCACCTACCTGGCGGGGATCTTCCTGGAACTGGCGCGCTGCTTCGCCCTGGTCCTGCTGCTGGTCGAGCGGATGCTGGTGGACCTGCGCCGCGCCGCGCGCACCGATGGCCTGACCGGGCTGCTCAATCGCAGCGCGGTGCTGGCCGATGGCCAGGCGCACCTGCAGCACGGCCTCCGCGCGCAGCAACCGATGGCGCTGTTGCTGCTGGACGTGGATCACTTCAAGCAGATCAACGATCGCTGGGGCCACCAGTGTGGCGACCGCGTCCTGCAGCAGGTCGCGCAGGTGCTGGTGAGCTGCATGTCCAGCCCGCAGCACCTGCTCGGTCGCTACGGGGGCGAAGAGTTCGTCGTCCTGCTGCCGGGCGCCGGGCATGCCCGGGCGGTCGAGCTTGCCGCGACGATCCACGCCCAGCTGCGCCGGCATCCGGCGCAGGTGGGCACGGCGCAGGTGCAGGTCACCACCAGCATCGGGCTGGCGGTGGGATCGGGGCAGCACGATCTCGCGGCGCTACTGGCCGCCGCCGATGCCGCGCTTTACCAGGCCAAGGCCGACGGCCGCGACCGCACCGTCAGTGCCGCGCCAGTGGCCGCCGCCTGATCGCTGCGCCGCCCGCCGACGCCGCGGCATGGCATCGGTCACATCCAGCCTGCCCTGTCGTCATGGCATGCTGAACCCCTTCAATCCAGGATGCGATCGAACATGCGAGTTTCCTGCCGTCCCCTGGCGACCGGTGCAGCCTTGCTGCTGCTGGCCGCCTGCCAGGCTACCCCGGAGGCCGCGCCGGATGCGGCGCAACGCCAGTACGGACGCCTGACGTTCAAGCCGTGCACGCTGACCAGCACCCAGGCCAGCGACAACGTCGAAGCCCAGTGCACCACCCTGCAGGTGGCCGAGAACCCGGCCGCCCCGGACGGTCGCAAGATCGGCTTGAACATCGCGTGGCTGGAAACCAGCAATGAAGGCGAGGGCAAGCACGACCCGGTGTTCTTCCTGGCCGGCGGGCCGGGGCAGGCGGCCACCGAGGTGGCCGCGGTGATCAACCTGGCCCTGCGCGAAGTGCGCAAGCAGCGCGACATCATCCTGGTGGACCAGCGCGGCACGGGTAAATCCAATCCGCTGACCTGCGTGGGTGCCGACGGCAAGGAAATGACGCTGGACGACACCGCCACGCCCTCCACCCAGCTGATCGCCGACTTCGCGCGGCAGTGCGCCGCATCGCTGGCCGATCGCGCCGACACGCGCTTCTACACCACCACCCAGGCCATCGCCGACATCGACACGGTCCGTGCGGCACTGGGCGTGGACAAGATCAACCTGATCGGCGGCTCCTACGGCACGCGCGTGGCCCAGCAGTACGCCGCGCACTACCCGCAGCACACCCGCGCGGTGGTGATCGATGGCGTGGCCCCGAACGACGTGGTGGTCGGCGGTGATTTCGCCAATACCTTCGAGGCGGCCATCGACCTGCAGGCCGAACAGTGCCGCAAGGATCCGGTCTGCGCCAAGCGCTTCCCGGTGGACACGCGCACCCAGCTCAAGAACGTGATGACCGCGCTGGCCAAGGCTCCGGTCGAGGTGGAGTACCGCGACCCGGGCACCGCCGAGGCCAAGCGCGACGTGCTCACTGCCGATTCGGTCACCGGCCTGGCCTTCATGTTCTCGTACATGCCCGAGCTGTCCTCGCTGCTGCCGGTGGTGCTCGATGAAGCCGCGCACGGCCGCTACGCCTCGCTTGCGTCGCTGAGCAAAATGGCCGGCCGCTCGCTGGGCGTGCAGATGAATCGTGGCATGCAGTGGTCGGTGATCTGCGCCGAGGATGCCGACCGGTACCAGGAGCCGGCCACCAGTGACCGCCTGCTTGGGCCGGAAGTGGCGCGCATGTTCTTCGCCGCGTGCCCGGGCTGGAACGTCGGCACGCGCCCGAAAGACTTCACCGCGCCGCTGAAGAGCGACCTGCCGGTACTGCTGCTGTCCGGCCAGTTCGACCCGGTCACTCCGCCGCGCTACGCCGAGCAGGTGCTCAAGACCCTGCCCAACGGCCGTCACCTGGTCGCCAAGGGCCAGGGCCACGGCACCCTCAACGCCGGTTGCATGCCGCGCCTGCTCGGCCAGTTCATGGACAAGGCAGACGCCAAGTCGCTCGACGCCACCTGCCTGGACTCACTGAGCCCGGTGCCGGCCTTCACTTCGTTCAACGGATGGGCACCATGATCGTCGCCGAGAACCTGCATAAAGCCTTCAAGACCAAGACCGGCCTGATCAAGGCGGTGGAGAACGTGGGCTTCCATGCCGAGGATGGCCAGATCACCGGCCTGCTCGGCCCCAACGGCGCCGGCAAGACCACCACCATGCGCATGCTGTACACGCTGATGACGCCGGACCAGGGCAAGGTGCTGGTGGATGGCATCGATGCAGCCGCCGACGCGGTCGCCGTACGCCGCCGCCTCGGCGTGCTGCCCGACGCGCGTGGCGTGTACAAGCGCCTGACCGCGCGCGAGAACATCGCCTACTTCGGCCAGCTGCACGGCATGAGCGCGGCGCAGATCCGCGAGCGCACCCGGGTGCTGTCCAAGGCGCTGGACATGGACGACATCCTGGACCGGCAGACCGATGGCTTCTCGCAGGGCCAGCGCACCAAGACCGCGATCGCCCGCGCACTGGTGCACGACCCGCGCAACGTCATCCTCGACGAGCCGACCAACGGGCTGGACGTGATGACCACGCGCGCGCTGCGTGGCTTCCTGCGCGGCCTGCGCGACGAGGGCCGCTGCGTGATCTTCTCCAGCCACATCATGCAGGAGGTGGCCGCGCTCTGCGATCGCATCGTGATCATCGCGCACGGCACGGTGATGGCCGCCGGCAGCGCCGATGAGCTGCGCGCGCAGACCGGGGAAGACAATCTCGAGGATGCCTTCGTCAAGGTGATCGGTTCGGAAGAAGGATTGCACGCATGAGTTCGTTCGCCACGTTGTTGACTGTCATGCGCAAGGAACTGCGCGACCTTTCCCGCGACCGCCGCACCCTCGCGCTGACCCTGCTGCTGGGCCCGCTGCTGTACCCGATCCTGATCCTGGGCATGGGCAAGCTGGCCGAGAGCCGGGTCAAGACCCAGATCGACAAGCCGTTGGAGATCGCCACCATCGGCCGTGAAAACGCCCCCAACCTGGTGCGCTTCCTGGCCGCGCAGGGGCTCAACGCGGTGGATGCGCCCAAGGACCTGACCGCGGCGATCCGCGACCAGCAGATCGACGTCGCGCTGCGGATCAGCCCGGACTTCGGCAAGGACTGGGCGGAAGGCCGCCCGGCGCTGGTGGAGATCGTCAAGGACAGCACCCGCCGCGCTGCCGATATCCCCAGCATGCGCCTGCAGACCGCCCTGGCCGGCTACAACCAGCAGGTGGGCGCGCTGCGCCTGCTCGCCCGTGGCGTGGACGCCCAGGTCGCGCGGCCGCTGGACCTGGCCACGCAGGACCTGGCCACCGCCGAAGCCAAGCGTGGCCAGGTGTTGTCCTTCCTGCTGCCGGTGCTGCTCACCATCACCTCCTTCCTCGGCGGTGCCTACCTGGTCATGGATACCACCGCCGGTGAGCGCGAGCGGCAGTCGCTGGAACCGTTGCTGGCCACCCCGGCACCGCGCAGCGCGATCGTCAGCGGCAAGATCGTGGCCGCCTGCGTGGTCGGCATGGCCTCGCTGCTGCTCACCCTGCTGGCCTTCAAGCTGAGCGCGCAGCTCTCCAGCAGCGGGGCCGGGCGGCAACTCAACATGGGCTTCCTGCCGATGGCGCAGATGCTGTTGATCATGCTGCCGATGCTGTTCATCGGCACCTCCCTGCTGACCTTCCTGTCGGCGGCGGCCAAGAGCATGAAGGAAGCCCAGAGCCACATGACCTGGCTGATGCTGCTGCCGATGCTGCCCGGCTATGCGCTGATGGTGTACCCGCTGAAGAGCGAGCTGTGGCAGTTTGCGGTGCCGTTCCTGGCGCAGAACCAGATGCTGCTGAAGATCATCCGCCACGAGGCGATCAGCGCGCAGATGTGGGGCGTGTACCTGGCGGCAGGCTTCGGCCTGGCAGCGGTGCTGTGGTACGCGGCGGTGCGCCGTTACCACCAGGAGCGCCTGGCGATCTCCGGTTGAGCGAACGGGGCGATGGCAACAGTGCCATCGCCCCGAGCGGATCCGCCACGCGTTGTCGACCCGTCAGCGACCTGCGGTCGACGTTGCAGCCACGCATCGCCTGGCTGCCCCCACATCACGCCGTCGCGCCCCGGCTGCGCACGTACCGCGCCGGTGTCGTCCCCATCTCGCGCTTGAACACGGCAATGAACGCACTCGTCGTGTCGTAGCCCAAGCCCAGCGCGGTGCGCGTCACCGAGTCGCCGGCCAGCAGCTGTGGCAGCGCATGCAGCACGCGCAGGCGCTGCCGCCACTGCGCCAGCCCCATGCCCGTCTCGGCCTGCCAGCGCCGCGCCAGCGTACGGGCGGAGACACCGATCCGTGCGGCCCACGCCTCCACTTCGCGCCCGTCATGCGGCTGCTGCGCCAATGCCCGTGCCACCTGTCGCAGGCGGCGGTCACGGGGCTGGGCCAGTGCCAGCGGCAAGGGCGCGCTGGCGACAAGCTCATCCACGATCACCTCGGCCAGGCGCTGCTGGGCAGCATCCAGCGCTGCAGGCCGCCAGGCCAGCGCGCGGGTTATCGCCGCCTGCAGCAACGCGTCGGGAAACAGGACGCGGGGATCGGCCGGCAGGCGCGCGCTGGCCGCAGCACTGAAGTACAGGCTCCAGCCATCGAAGCCCTGCGGGGCGAGCAACGCGTGCGGCAGGCCGGGCGGGATCCAGGCCAGGTGGCCGGCCGGGAGCAGCCAGTGCGCACTGCCGGCCTCGATCTGCAACAGGCCCTGGCGCGCACCGATCAACTGGCCACGCGCGTGCTGGTGGCGCGGTATGCGCCGTGGGCCCACCGCCGGGTGGTTGCTGGCAGCGAACAGCAGCGGGCCGTGGGCGGCGTCGGCCAGCGTGGGGTCGATCAGGGCGGAGGATGTCTGATTTGCCATATCAATTGGCAGTTATACGACAGAACGGCCGGCGCCAGGATCGGACACTGGAGCGCCTCCCAATGAAAGGTCGCCCACCATGCGCCCCGAAGACCTGCTCCCCGACCACCAGGACCACGTGCACCGCGACGGCATCATCGTGCGCAAAGGCAGCGTGGGTGCGTTCCTTGCCAATGCCCGGGTGCTGCAGGACCCCGCTGCCAGCGCGGCCGCGCGCGCCAGCGCCGCGTCCGACCTGCGCGCATTGCTGCCGGGGCTGCATGCGCTGGGCCTGTTCGAGATCCTCGTCCCGCGCGATCCCGCCCTGCGCGACCTGGTCGACGCCGACCGCTGAAAAGAAAAGGCCCGGATCGCTCCGGGCCTTCCCATGACGGCAATGCTGCGGCGATCAACCGCCCGGCGCGAAGGCCAGGGTGCGGCGGGTGGTCACCGGGGCGCCAACCGGTTCGAACTTCCAGCGCTTGACCGCGTTGAGCGCCTCGCGGTCGAACACGCGCGACGGCGTCGCGCGCAGCACGCGGGCGTTGGTGACCGAGCCGTCGGTGCCGACGGTGATCTCCACCAGCACTTCGCCGGAGGTGCCCGAACGCAGCGCTTCGGCCGGGTAGCGCGGGGCCGGGGTGCTGACCGGGCGCAGGCTCGGCGCCGCGGCCGCCGGTGCGGCGGCCTGGCGTGCGGCGGCAGCCTGCTGGGCAGCGGCGGCCTGCTGGCGCTGTTCGGCCTCGCGACGGGTCGCGGCCTGGCGTTCGGCATCCTGGCGCTCGCCATCCCGGCGGGCGGCATCCTGCTGGGCGGCGATGGCGCGTGCCGCTTCGGCTTCGGTGGCCTGCTGCTGGGCCTGGCGCTGCTGGTCGGCCAGCTGCTTGGTGCGGTTCTCGGCGTCCTTCTTGACCTTGTCGGTCTCTTCCTGGGTGCGCTTGAGGGCGGTCTGCATGCCGCCGGTGATGCCCTGCTTCAGGCGCGGCAGCGCCGGCGCGGTGGCGTCCACCTTCTCGATCAGCGCGACCAGGCGCTGCGACTCGGCGAAGTCCTCGCGGCTCAGGCTCTGCTCGGCGGCGATCAGGGTGTAGGGCAGCAGGTCGGTGAGCGCGCTCTTGACCGAGGCGTCATCGGGGGTCTTGTCGCGCAGCGCCAGGTAGTACTCGATGGCGTTGTCGCCGGCCGGGGCGTACATGCGGTTCTCGCGCAGCGCCTTGCTGGCCAGGTCGCGCAGTTCCTCGGTGCCCATCGACTGGACCTTGGCCGACACCGCCGGTGCGGCGACCGGTGCGGCGGCGGGCGTTGCGGCCGGTGTGGCGGGTGCGGCCGGAGCCGTTTCGTCCTTGCCCGAGCAGGCGGCCAGGGCCACCAGCAAGGTCAGCGGCGCAAGCAGGCGCGCCTTGGCGATCGTGTTGACGTGCGACATCCAACTCCCCTTTGAAGACGACGATACGTAAGGCCCGATGCGGTCAGGCTGGCCGAGGCCCATGGACGTTTCCCGGCGTCCACGGCAGTACTGCAGGTGTGCAATCTAGCACCACCGCGCCCGGCCTGGGGCCGGGCGGCGAGGGCAGGCCGGCATCGTGACCGATGCCGGCGCCGCCGGGCAAGCGTCAGTGCGACAGCGTCTTGCTGGGCGTACCGCTCATCAGCTTGTCGGTGTAGGCGATGCCGATCGCCGACAGGATGAAGGCGGCATGGATGATGGTCTGCCACATCACCCCGGTGGAGGTGAAGGCGGTGCACTTGAAGGCAGCGGCGGCGGTCGGGCCGGCGGCCGCGACAGCGGTCGCCACGGCCTGGATGTAGACATCGCTGTTGCAGGAGGGAAGGCTGTCCAGGCTGCCGGCGGCGATGAACGTCTTCAGCAGGTGGATCGAGGAGATGCCGATGATCGACAGCGCCAGCTTCACCTTGAGCACGCTGGCATTGACGTGGCTGAGCCACTCCGGCTGGTCGGGGTGGTTTTCCAGGCGCAGGCGCGAAACGAAGGTCTCATAGCCGCCCACGATCACCATCACCAGCAGATTGGAGATCATCACCACGTCGATCAGCCCCAGCACCAGCAGCATGATTTCCTGCTCGCCCATGCTGTTGGCCTTGTGCAGCAGGTGCCACAGCTCTTTGCCGAACAGGAACACATACACGCACTGCGCCAGGATCAGGCCCAGGTACAGCGGCAGCTGCAGCCAGCGCGAGGCGAAGATCAGGGACGACAGGGGGCTGATGGGCTTCTCGGTGGCGCTCATGCTGGAATGCTGCGTTGCGGGGGACGCGGCAGGTTAACGGGTCCGCGATGACGCCGCCACCCAACCGACGCACTAGACTCCAGCTTCCCTATCCGCGAGTGCGTCGCCATGATCGATCTGTACTACTGGCCCACCCCCAACGGCCACAAAGTCACGCTGCTGCTGGAAGAGCTGGGCCTGCCGTACCAGATCAAGCCGGTCAACATCGGCGCCGGCGACCAGTTCAAGCCCGAATTCCTGGCGATCTCGCCCAACAACAAGATGCCGGCCCTGGTCGACCACCAGCCCGCCGACGGCGGCGCCCCGCAGAGCGTGTTCGAGTCCGGCGCGATCCTGCTGTATCTGGCCGAGAAGACCGGCCGCTTCCTGCCATCCGATGCCCGCGGCCGGGTGGCGGTGCTGGAGTGGCTGTTCTGGCAGATGGCCGGGCTGGGCCCGATGAGCGGGCAGATGGGCCACTTCAACGTCTACGCGCCCGAGCAGATCCCCTACGCCATCGAGCGCTACAACAACGAGGTGCGCCGCCTGCACGGGGTGATGGACAAGCGCCTGGCCGGCAGCGCCTTCCTCGGCGGGGACGACTACAGCATCGCCGACATGGCCAGTTACCCGTGGATCGGCGCCTACGACAAGCTGCCCGTGGATTTTGCCGCCTTCCCGCACCTCAAGCGCTGGCGCGAGGCCATCGCCGCGCGCCCGGCCACCCAGCGTGCCTACGCGCTGCGCCAGCAGGTCAACCCGGATGCCGGCAAGCCGCTCAGCGAAGAAGAGCGCAAGCACCTGTTCGGTCAGCGCTGAGCCCGGGAAGTGCCGGCCGTTGGCCAGCGCCCGGCAATGCATGGCGCGGCCGGGGCACCGGCCACCCCGGCACGACCGCAAGGCTTTTGGTTAGGATGAACTGCTCCCCGTCCGCCCCAGGCGGGCGGGGAACGTCCAGACGCTGCCGGAATCCTTCATGCGCCACCTGTTTGCTTCACTTGCCCTCATGCTCGCTTCGACCACGCTCGCCCACGCTGAAAAGCTGACCCTGGACGCCATCACCGGCCCGTTGCCGTTGTCCGGCCCGACCCTGATGAAACCCAAGGTCGCCCCGGACGGCTCGCAGGTCAGCTTCCTGCGCGGCAAGGACGCCGACCGCAACCAGCTGGACCTGTGGGCGTACGACATCGCCAGCGGCAAGACCCACCTGCTGGTCGACTCCAAGGTGGTGCTGCCGGGCGAAGAAACCCTGAGCGACGCCGAGAAGGCCCGCCGCGAGCGCCAGCGCATCGCCGCGATGACCGGCATCGTCGATTACCAGTGGTCGCCCGACGCACGCACGCTGCTGTTTCCGCTCGGCGGCGAGCTGTACCTGTACGACCTGGGCAAGCAGGGCAAGGCGGCGGTACGCCAGCTCACCCACGGCGAAGGTTTCGCCACCGATGCCAAGCTCTCGCCCAAGGGCGGCTTTGTCAGCTTCGTGCGGGCGCGCAACCTGTGGGTGATCGACCTGGCCAGCGGCCAGCAGATCCAGCTCACCCGCGATGGCAGCGACACCATCGGCAATGGCGTGGCCGAGTTTGTCGCCGATGAAGAGATGGACCGCCACACCGGGTACTGGTGGGCGCCGGACGATTCGGCGATCGCTTTCGCCCGCATCGATGAAAGCCCGGTGCCGGTGCAGAAGCGCTATGAGATGTACGCCGACCGCACCGAGATGATCGAGCAGCGCTACCCGGCTGCCGGCGACCACAACGTCACCGTCAAGCTGGCCGTGATCGCGCCCAAGGCCGATGCCGCGCCGCGCTGGATCGACCTCGGCCGCAACCCGGACATCTACCTGGCGCGCGTGGACTGGCGCGATCCGCAACGGCTCACCTTCCAGCGCCAGTCGCGCGACCAGAAGCGCCTGGACCTGGTCCAGGCCGACCTGGCCAGTGGCGCGCAGCACACGCTGGTCAGCGAAACCTCGCCGACCTGGGTGCCGCTGCACAACAGCCTGCGCTTCCTCAAGCAGGGCGGCTTCCTGTGGTCCTCCGAGCGCACCGGCTACGAGCACCTGTACCGCGTGTCCGAGGACGGCAAGACTGTCACCGCGCTGACCGCCGGCGCCTGGCCGGTGGATGAACTGCTGGCCGTGGACGAAGCGGCCGGCACGGTCTACTTCCGTGCCGGCGTGGACTCCCCGCGCGAGAGCCAGATCTATGCGGTGCCGCTGCAGGGCGGCACGCCGCGGCGCCTCTCGCAGGCGCCGGGCATGCACAGCGCCAGCTTCGCCAAAAATGCCAGCGTCTACGTGGACAGCTGGTCCAACACCACCACGCCGCCGCAGATCGCGCTGTACCGCGCCAACGGCGAGAAGATCGCCACGCTGGTCGAGAACAACCTGCAGGATCCGCAGCACCCGTATGCGCGCTACCTGGACGCGCAGCGCCCGGTGGAGTTCGGTACCCTCAAGGCGGCCGACAACACGACCGACCTGCATTACAGCGTGATCAAGCCGGCCGGTTTCGATCCGGCCAAGCGCTACCCGGTGGTGGTGTACGTCTACGGTGGCCCGGCCAGCCAGACCGTCACCGACAGCTGGCCCGGCCGCGGCGACCATCTGTTCAACCAGTACCTGGCCCAGCACGGCTATGTGGTGTTCTCGCTGGACAACCGCGGCACCCCGCGCCGCGGCCGTGACTTCGGTGGCGCGCTGTACGGCGTGCAGGGCACGGTGGAAGTGGCCGACCAGCTGCGTGGCGTGGCCTGGCTCAAGCAGCAGGCCTGGGTGGACCCGGCGCGCATCGGCGTGCAGGGCTGGTCCAACGGCGGCTACATGACCCTGATGCTGCTGGCCAAGGCCTCCGATACCTACGCCTGCGGCGTGGCCGGCGCGCCGGTCACCGATTGGGGGCTGTACGACAGTCACTACACCGAGCGCTACATGAACCTGCCGGCCAACAACCCGAAGGGCTATGAAGCGGCGCGCGTGCTGGCCCACATCGACGGGCTGCGCTCGCGCCTGCTGTTGATCCATGGCATGGCCGACGACAACGTGCTGTTCACCAATTCCACCTCGCTGATGAGCGCACTGCAGAAGCGCGGGCAGCCGTTCGAACTGATGACCTACCCGGGCGCCAAGCACGGTCTGTCGGGCAGCAATGCGCTGCACCGCTACCGCCTGGCCGAGGACTTCCTGGGGCGCTGCCTGGCACCGTAAGCGCAGCCCGCACACCGCACCACCGGCACGACAAGGAGGACGCCGATGACCCTGCCACCCCCGCTTCCCACCCACCCCCGGGGTTGGTGGGCACGCCACTGGCGCTGGGCAGTGCCGCTGGCCGCACTGCTGACGATCACGGCCGCGGCCGGCGCCGGCTGGTTCGGGCTGCAGCAGGTGTCGAGGATGGCCCGTGGCAGCGAGCCCTACCAGGAAGCCATGCGGCGCGCGCGCTGCAGCGTGGACCTGGTGGCGCACCTGGGCGAGCCGATCCAGGACGGGCTCCTGCCGATGGGTGGCATCCAAACCGACAGCAGCGGTACCGGCTCCAGCCAGTTCGTGGTCCACCTCAGCGGCCCGCGCGGCAAGGGCCGGCTGTTCCTGCAGGCCGACCGCGCGCAGGGCCGGTGGGACTATCCGATGCTCTACGTGCTGGTCAAGGACGCCGAACCGATCGACCTGACCGCGCTGGACGACGCCGAAGCGGCCACCCAATGCGCGCTGGAGGCCTGTCGCGCGCAGGGCGACTGCCCGGGGCTGGCACCGCCGCTGGAGGTTTGAGCCCGGCGCATGACCTCCGGCCGATTGCCGCCCGTGCGCCGAGTGCGTAGGGTCACGGGCATCCGTCATCCGGGAGTCCTGCATGAAGCCGCTAGTCCTTGCCGTCGCGTTGGCCCTTTCCGTTCCCGCCGCGCTGAGTGCGCCGCCGGCCCTGGCTGCCAAGGCGGCCGCCAGCAAGACGCCGGAAAGCCCGGCCTGGGTCACCCGCAGCAACCAGCTGGCGCAGATCCTGCTGGACGCGCAGGGCCCGTTCCAGCCGGAAGAAACCGGCTTCTTCGGCGTGCCCGGCTACGACGACAAGGTGGCCGACTTCGGCCCCGACAACGGCGCCCGCTACCGCGCCGCCATGGCCAAGGCGCGCAGCGAGCTGCAGTCCAGGCTGGCCACCGAGCGCGACCCCAACGTGCGCCAAGACCTGGCGATCATGATCGCGGCCGCCGACCAGAACATCGAAGGCAGCGAGCTCAACGAGAAGTACCTGCTGCCGTGGAGCGATACCCCGCAGACCGTGTTCAGCGGCATCAACATGCTGCTCTCCGATCAGGTCTCGGCCGAGCGCCGCGCCAAGGCGCTGGACCGCCTGAAGGCCTACGCCGGCCTGGCGCCCGGCACCCAGCCGGTGACCACGCTGTCGCGCCAGCGCTATGCAGAGCGCCTGGGTGACAAGACCCTGCTGCAGCCGACGAAGATCGAGGTCGAGCAGTCGCTGGCCAACGTGGACACCTACATCACGGGTATCGAGCAGCTGTTCGGCAAGTACAAGGTGGCCGGCGCCGACGAGGCGCTGAAGACCATCGCCACCCAGTTGCGCGAGTACCGCGACTGGACCCGCAAGGACGTGCTGCCCAAGGCGCGCACCGATGCCCGCCTGCCCGAGCCGCTGTATGCCTACCAGCTCAAGCGCGTGGGCATCGACATCGCCCCGGCGGTGCTGATGCAGCGTGCGCAGCTGGAGTTCATGGAAACCCGTTCGGCGATGCGCCAGCTGTCGCCGTTGGTGGCCCAGGCCAAGGGCCTCAAGGTCGCCGATCCGACCGATCCGGTCGCGGTGGTGCGCGCGCTGAAGGGCGACAAGATCGCCGACGACCAGCTCGAGCACCACTACCGGGGCGTGATCGATGCCATCGACCCGATCATCCGCAAGGAAAAGATCGTGGACGTGCCGCAGCGCCCGATGCAGATGCGCCTGGGCTCGGCTGCCGAAAGCGCCGCGTCGCCGGCCCCGCACTTCCTGCCGGCCCCGCTGGTCGGCAACACCGGCCAGCAGGGCACCTTCGTGCTGCCGCTGGGCAACCCGGCCGCCGGCGACAAGGCCGCGCAGTACGACGACTTCAATTTCGGCTCGGCCGCGTGGACGCTGAGCGCGCATGAAGGGCGCCCCGGTCACGAACTGCAGTTCACCGCGATGGTCGAGCGCGGCATCTCGCTGGCGCGCACCATGTTCGCGTTCAACTCGGTCAACGTCGAAGGCTGGGCGTTGTATGCCGAGGCGGAGATGGTGCCCTACGAACCGCTGGACGGGCAGCTGATCGCGCTGCAGTTCCGCCTGCTGCGCGCCGCACGCGCCATGCTCGACCCGATGCTCAACCTGGGCCTGATCGACCGCGCCAGCGCCGAGCGCGTGCTGATCGACGAGGTCGGCCTGTCCAAGGCGATGGCCACCCAGGAACTGGACCGCTACATGGTGCGCATGCCCGGCCAGGCCGGCAGCTACTTCTACGGTTACACCCGCATCCTGGAACTGCGCATGCAGACCGAGCTGGCGCTGGGCGATCGCTTCGACCGCCTGGCCTTCAACAACTTCCTGCTCGACCAGGGCCTGTTGCCGCCGGACCAGTTGGCCAAGGCGGTCAATGACGTCTTCGTGCCGACCTACAAAAACGCCACCAAGCGCTGACGCCTCGCCGGCAGGCGCCGACCGTGCGCCGGTGCGCCGTCACGCACGCCACGACCCAGGGTCGTGGCGTGTCTCCTTGCGGCATTCCTTTGTACGCAGCAGCCATGAACATGCGTGCTGCGCAACGGCGCAGGCGAGGCGCAAGGCGTCGGCAATGCACTCGGCGCCCGCTGATGATTCCACTGATAGTGTGATGCGCCACCCCGCCTCGCTCTGCCCCCAGAGCCAGTCTCGGCCCTGCACCTTCTTCTCAGGCAGGCGCAGTGGCTGACGTCACGACCACATGCGCGGCTGATCCAGTGATGGGTTTTCAGCGGAGGATCGTCGCATGGCATCCAGGACGGCCTGGCGTACAGGCGTCGGGGTTGGGCTGTTTTTGCTTACGATGCTTTCTACTTCCGCGGCAGAGCCCTTTATCGAGATACCGACGTCAGGCATCGACGTCGATGACATGCAGCGCCAGCGTCACCGCGACGCCGAAGTGGACTGGGTTCGCCGGGTCCACCTCAATCCGACTGCGCTGCAGGCACAGGACATCAGCGTCGATCTTTACGATATGACGTTGCTGCTGATACGGGAGACACCCGATCCTTCCGCGCGATCCGCTGGCGAGTGGGTGTACGAAACCGATGCGCGCGGCCGCCCGAAACGGGAGATGCGGGCGCCGAGAGGTTTGCTCTGGTCAGGGACCGTGCACGCACGGGAGGGAGCGGCTGCGGCGGCAGGTGTACAGGGCGCCAGGGTGGAAATATGGGAATCTCCGCGCGGGTTCAGCGCCGCATTCCGGGTCGGAAAGCTGCGCTACGAACTCATTGGCGATGTCCTGGTCAAGCGCGATATGCGGCGCTTCCGCGTCAATGAAAACAACGACATTCGTGATACCCGGCCGGATCGACCCAGACCGCCGCTTGGTGCCCATGCGGATGCAGAGCCGGGGCGCTGGCAGCCATCTCACCGCCAAGGCCGAAGGCGAGCCAGCGCGGCAACGCCGGCCTGACTCCGTCGAGCTGGCCGGCCGCGATGGCGCGCAGGCCCTGGCGCCAGGCCCCAGGGTCGTGGCCCACCGCGGCGCTGGTTACCGCGTCGGCGTGATCGTCTGCGTCGGCAGGCGCGGCGCCGGCGGCGGGTTCGGGACCCAGATGGCCACGCCGGCCGCGCGCTTCTGCGTGGTCGGGATGCCGATGCCGACGCCACCGCCCACGTGCGAGCCGTAGCTGCCGGCGCCGACGGACATGCCCACCGGCGAACCGCTGGAGCCCACGCCCATCAGGATCACGCCATTGGCGCCGAGGGCGGCGGCCTCGCGCTTGAGCCGCATGACGGCCGCATCGGTCTGGCCCTGCGTGCCGAAACCGACCGCGCTGGACGACTCCAGTTGCGCGATTTCCACCGAGCCGGCCGGCGGCGTGGAATAGATCTGCACGCTGGCCGGGTCCACCGGCGCCCGCGCCTGGCCCAGCATCACCTTGGAGGTACTGGCACAGCCGGCGACGGCCAGCAGCGCGCCCAGTACGGCAGTCATTCGGATGTTCATGCATCACCCCTGTTCGGTAGGGACCATCGGCCCGTGGCGCGATCATCGGTGGCGACCACTGAATCGGTGCCAACCTCGTGATCTTCACGCTAGCACTGTCCAGGTGAGCGGCGTGCCGTGGTCCGGCTGGCCGGCGCCGGGCGCCGATGAACGCGTCAGCCATGCCCCGGATTTAGGCTATGGTGGCGCCAACATCACCGAAGGAGCCTGGCATGGGGTTGATCAGTCTGTTGTGGGGCATCCTGGCGCTGCTGTGGATGGTCCTGGCCCTGATCCCGTTGCTGGGCTGGGGCAACTGGTTCCTGATCCCGTTCGCGGCGGTGGGCGCGGTGATCGCCGCCCTCGGCATCCTGTTCACCCACCCGAGCAAGCGTGGCCGGGCCTGGGCCGGCCTGGTGCTCAACGGCATCGTGGTGGTGGTGGGCATCGTCCGGCTCAGCCTGGGTGGCGGCATCGTCTGAGCCGGTCCGCCTGTCGTACCCGGGATGCGACCATCGGTCGCAGTGGCCGGGCACCGGCGCGCAGGGGCGTACAATCTTCGGCTGTCGGGGCGCGTCCGCCACTGGCCCACGCCCGTCCGGGCGCCACATCCGCTTTCGATGATCATTCGTCCTCGTCCCCACGGCTGGCAACTGCTGTACATCCTGCGCGGCTCCATCGTCCCGGCGGTGGCCCCCAAGGTGCTGGCGATCCTGCTGCTGGCCATCGCCGTGGCCGCCTTCGCCGAGGTCTGGCACCCGCCGGGCATCGAGCGCGTCTCGGTTGCGCCGTTCACCCTGCTGGGCCTGGTGCTGTCGATCTTCCTCAGTTTCCGCAACAACGCCTGCTTCGAGCGCTGGTGGGAAGGGCGCAAGCTGTGGGGCCAACTGGTGTACGAATCGCGCAGCCTGGCACGGCTGTGCACGGCGCTGCTGGCCGACGACGCGCCGCGCCGCACGCGCATCTGCCGGCTCGGGATCGGCTTCGCCCATGCGCTGGCGGCCAAGCTGCGCGGCCGCGATGCCGTGCTCGCCGCGCTGCCGTGGGTGGGCGATGAGGACCACGCGCGTTTCGGCGCACGCCTCAACGCCCCGGACCAGTTGCTGGCGATGATCGCCGCCGACCTGGCCGAGCCGCTGCGCGCCGGGCGCCTGGACCCGATCCTGTACAGCCAGTTCGAAACGCGCCTGCATGCGATGTCCAGCATCCAGGCCGGCTGCGAACGCATTCTTTCCACGCCGCTGCCGTTCGCCTACACCCTGCTGCTGCACCGCTGCGCGTGGATGTTCTGCGTGCTGCTGCCGTTCGGCCTGGCCAGTTCGCTGGGCTGGGCCACCCCGGTGGTGTCGGCGGTGCTGGCCTATGCCTTCTTCGGCCTGGACCAGTTGGGCGAAGAGATGGAAGAGCCGTTCGGCCTGGAGCCCAACGACCTGCCGCTGGATGCGCTGGTGCGCACCATCGAAATCGACCTGCTCGACAGCCTCGGCGTGGCGCCCCTGCCCGCGCCGCTGCAGCCGCATCGCTACCTGCTGCAGTAACACCTGCCGCGCCCCCCGCATACCGTTACGGAGCATTCCCATGGCCCACCCCGACTATCGCCCCCGCCGCATGCGCCACGATGAGTTTTCGCGCCGCCTGATGCGCGAAAACACGCTCACCACCGATGACCTGATCTATCCGGTATTCGTGCACGACCTGGCCGGCCGCGCGCCGGTGGCCTCGATGCCGGGCGTGGAGCGGCTCTCCATCGACGAACTGCTCAAGGTGGCCGAAGAGGCGCTGGAACTGGGCATCCCGGTGATCGACCTGTTCCCGGTGATCGACCCGGCCGGCAAGTCGCTGGATGCGGCCGCGGCCTGGGACGAGAACGGCCTGGCGCAGCGCGCGATCCGCGCGCTGAAGTCGCGCTTCCCCGAGCTGGGGGTGATGACCGACGTGGCGCTGGACCCGTACACCACCCATGGCCAGGACGGGATCATCGACGACAAGGGCTACGTGCTCAACGACATCACCGTCGCCGCGCTGGTCAAGCAGTCGCTGTCGCATGCGCAGGCCGGCGTGGACATCATCTCGCCGTCGGACATGATGGATGGACGCATCGGCGCGATCCGCCGCGCGCTGGATGCCGACGAGCACGTCAACGTGCGCATCATGGCCTACTCGGCCAAGTACGCCTCGGCCTTCTATGGCCCGTTCCGCGATGCGGTGGGCAGCTCGGCCAGCCTCGGCAAGGCCGACAAGAAGACCTACCAGATGGACCCGGCCAACGGCGACGAGGCGATGCGCGAGATCGCGCTGGACCTGGAAGAGGGCGCGGACATGGTGATGGTCAAGCCGGGCATGCCCTACCTGGACCTGGTGCGCCGGGTGAAACAGCAGTTCGGGGTGCCCACCTTCGCCTATCAGGTCAGTGGCGAGTACGCGATGATGAAGGCCGCCTTCGCCAACGGCTGGCTGGACGAACGCGCCTGCGTGCTGGAATCGCTGATCGGCTTCAAGCGTGCCGGCGCCGATGGCGTGCTGACCTATTTCGCCCCGCAGGTGGCGCGTTGGCTGCGCGAGCGCTGACAATACGCGCCCACACGCACACAGGACGAC
Source organism: Stenotrophomonas sp. Steno-Z1 (assembly GCF_056393175.1). Taxonomy (NCBI): domain Bacteria; kingdom Pseudomonadati; phylum Pseudomonadota; class Gammaproteobacteria; order Lysobacterales; family Lysobacteraceae; genus Stenotrophomonas; species Stenotrophomonas sp. Steno-Z1. The sequence continues at coordinate 175,654 of NZ_JBWJPB010000005.1, forward strand.
GACGATGCAGACAATGGGATGGGTGCAGTGGCTGACCTGGGGCACCGGGGTGCTGGCCTTCGCGGTGGTGATCGGGCTGGTCATCCGCGGCGTGCTGCGCGCGGCCAAGCGACCGCCGGAGCAGCCGTCCGCGGCCGCGCGGGTGGCGCGTGACAGCCAGTTGGCCCCTGCACTGCAGGCGCAGCTGGCCGCGTTGAACCAGCGCAAGGACAACGGCGAGATCAGCGAAGCGCAGTACGAACAGCAGCGTGCCGCGCTGCTGCGCCCCGGCCAGGGCACCGCAACCGGCGCGTAGCGCCAGGCCACGCATGACTGCGCCGGCAACCGGCCAGGTCCTCAGCGGCAGGCCCCGTCTGGCGCCGCGGGCGCCTTCATCCGGTACAGGTCCAGCCCGCCGGCACGCGGTGCGCGGGCCACGCCTGCCAGCACCAGTTCGGACGGCTTGGACGCGTCCACCACCGGCGCGCCGGTCTGCCCGTCGGCCGTGTTGAAGGACAGCACCAGCGGCGTGGCCGGCTGCCGGTAGTCGCAGCCCACCCGCCACACCTGTGTGCGGGCGCCCGCGCCCCGGGTGATGACCAGTGCCCCGTCGTTGCCCAGCCACTCGCCGCCCAGTTCGTCGGCCGCGCTGTTGAGCGGCGCCGGCAGCGCCGTTGGCGGGTTGAAGCCCCGGCCCTGCGCGGTTGCCACGTACAGGTCGAAACCACCGTGGGTGGCCTTGCCCGTGCCGTTGCGGGCGAACAGCAGCGCCTGGCCATCCGGGCGCACGGCCGGGTACCGCTCGTCGGCGGCAGTGTTGATGGTCACCGGCATCGACATCACCGGCCCCACGCTGCCGTCCTCGTGCAGCATCACGCTGTACAGGTCGAAGCCGCCGCGCCCGCCGCTGCGGTTGGAGGCGAAGTACAGCCAGGCACCGTCATGGCTGAAGTACGGATCGAGGTCATCGGCGGCGCTGTTGAACGCCAGCGGCGTGGGGTCCTGCCAGCGGCCGTCACGCTGCACCGCCTGCCACAGGTCCCAGCCACCGGCGCCGCCGGCGCGGTCGGAGGCCCAGACGATGCGCTGGCCGTCGGGCGAGATCGTGGCCTGGCCCTCGTTGGCCTTGGTCGAGACCACGCCCATGCCCTCGATGCCGAACTCGGAAAGCGCCATCGCCTGCGGTGTGGAGAGTAAACTGACGCTCAGCGCGAGCAGTGACAATGGAGTGCGCATAGCCGCTTCCGTTGGGGGTTTGCGTTCCATTCTAGGCCCGGAGCAGACACACCCATGACCGCCGACCATTACGCCGTATTTGGCCAGCCCATCGCGCACTCGCAGTCGCCGCGCATCCACGCCGCGTTCGGCCGCCAGGAAGGCATCGCGGTGGAGTACCGCGCCATAGAGGCCAGCCCGGCCGAGTTCGCCGCAGCGCTGGAGGCCTTTGCCGCCGAGGGCGGTGTCGGCGCCAACGTCACCGCCCCGCACAAGGAGGCCGCCTTCGCGCTGTGCACCACGCTGACCTCGCGCGCGCGCCGCGCCGGCGCGGTCAACACGCTGCTGCGCAAGGGCGAGCGCTGGCACGGTGATACCACCGATGGCATCGGCCTGGTCCGCGACCTCACCGATCGCCACGGCCTGGACCTGCGCGGCCGCCGCACGCTGCTGATCGGGGCCGGCGGTTCGGCGCGCAGCGTGGCCCCGGCACTGCTGGATGCCGGCATCCTGGAGCTGGTGGTGGTCAACCGCACGCCCGAGCGTGCCGACGCGCTGATCGACGCCATGGGCGAGCCGGGCCGCGCGATCACCCGCTACTGGGAAGACATCCGCGAGCTGGGCGACTTCGAGCTGATCATCAACGCCACCTCGGCCGGCCGCGACCGCGCCAATGAATTCACGCTGCCGCTGGGCCTGGTCAACAGCATGACCACCGCGGTGGACCTCAACTACGGCGAGGCGGCGATCGCCTTCAGCGCCTGGGCGCGCTCGGCCGGCTGCCGCAACGTGGTCGACGGGCTGGGGATGCTGGTCGAGCAGGCGGCCGAGAGCTTCCTGCAGTGGCATGCGGTGCGCCCGCAGACCGACGCGGTGTACGCCGAGCTGCGCGCCGAACACGCGCTGGCCGGCGAGGACTGAGCGCGATGAACCTGGAATTGCTGATGGCGGTGCTGGGCACGGTGGCCATGCGCCTGCCGATCCTGATCGCGCTGGCGGTATCGGTGGTGTGGGTGGCCGACAGCCCGCGTGGGGCGGTACGCAGCGTGGCGCTGTGGGCGCTGGGCCTGCTGGCCCTGACCACGCTGGCCGGGCTGCTGGTGAACATCGTGCCGCAGTGGCTGGTGCAGCAGGGCGATTACGCGTCCATGCAGGGCATGGTGATGTGGCTGGGCGGCGCGCGCTTCGTGCTCGGCCTGGTGGATGCGCTGGCGATCGTGCTGCTGGTGTGGGCGATGACCCGCGCGCTGCGCGGCCGCGCCCCGGCGCCGGCGGGCTGAGCGACAGCGCACGGGCTGCCGCGCTCACTGTCCGGGCGACGGTCGCCACACGAAGGGCTGCCTGTCGTTGGTGGAGATGATGGCGGCCCGATCGGCCAGTGCCTGCAGCAAAGGCAACGGAAACGCCTGCCATGCACCGGTCGGGAGGATCCACGCATGCCCGGGGGTGTCGGGGGCACCGAGCTGGAAGGCAATGATGATCGGTCGTCCGTCGATCAGCAGCAGGTACTCGTAGGCGCCATCGCGCATGGCCGCCGACGTGCTGATGAGCTGGGTAAACACCACGCGGTGGTCCGGGCTTGCCGCCACCACCCAATCGGGTGACGTGGGCAGCGTGCCGGGGTGCCCGATCAGGCGCAGGACGTTTGCAGCGATGGACACTTGGTGCAGCGGTGCGCGCAACAGCGCGATGGCTGCCAGGTCCAGGGGCAGCGCAGCGGGCGTATCCATGACGATCTCTCCTTGATGGGGTGCAGGCGGGCGGGGGCGGTAGCGTGATCGCCCGCCCTTCCCGAATGGGGCCATGCCGGCGGGATGATAGCGCCGGCCGCTGTCCGGCGCGTGGGCAGCGCCGTGCAGACCGGGACTATCGCGGATCTGAACCGGCGCGGAAATCCGCGCCGGTTCCCGCCTCCCGCTCGTGAGAAAATACCCGCCGTGATCCAGGCAGGTAGCTCTTGGCGTGACCGAAAAAGTTGAAGCCCCGCGGGCGCTGAACGACGACATGAAGGCCGCCATCCGCGATGCCTACGCCAAGCTGCAGGCCAATACCCCCGGCTTCAGTACCCGGCGTTCGCAGAGCCAGATGATCGGCGTGGTCTCGCGTGCGCTCTCGCACAGCGGGGGCGTGGGCGTGGTCGAGGCGCCTACCGGGGTGGGCAAGTCGCTGGGCTACCTCACCGCCGGCGTGCCGATCGCGCTGGCCACGAAGAAGAAGCTGGTGATCAGCACCGGCACCGTGGCATTGCAGTCGCAGCTGGTCGAGCGCGATATCCCCAATTTCCTCAAGGCCACCGGCATCGAGGCCACCGTGGCGCTGGCCAAGGGCCGCACCCGCTACCTGTGCACCCGCAACGCCGCCGAAGCGCATGGCGACGGTGCCCAGGAAGGCATGTTCGACGACGAGCAGCCGCTGTTCGACCGGCCACTGGCGCCGATCGAGATGGACCAGGCGCAGACGCTGAGCAAGGCGTTCCTGGAGGGGCGCTGGAACGGCGACCTCGACAACGCCCCGGAAACCATCAGCAACACGCTGCGCTCGCGCATCACCACGCCCGCCTCCGGCTGTGCCGGGCGCAAGTGCGCCTACTCGGCGCAGTGCGCGGTACTGCGCTCGCGCAACACCGTGCGCGAGGCGCAGATCGTGGTCACCAACCATGCGCTGCTGCTGTCGGCGCTGTCCATCGGCGAAAGCGACAATGGCCAGCCGTTGATCGCTCCGCCCTCGGACATGCTGCTGGTGCTCGACGAAGGCCACCACATCGGCAGCGTGGCCATCGACCAGGGGGCGGCCAGCCTGGCCCTGGACGAGATGGCCAAGCGCACCGGCCGCCTGCAGGTGCTGATCGCCGCGTCCTACCGCGCGGTGGACAAGGACAAGCTGGGCAACCTGCTGCCCAACGAGGCCATCGAGGCGGCGGCCAAGGTCAGCAAGCAGCTCAAGGCCTTCCGCGATGTCATCGACCGCAGCTGGCGCCCGGACCCGGCCGCGCAGGAGCCGATGTGGCGCGCGCCCAACGGCCGCCTGCCGGAGATCTGGATGGCCGACATCGAGGCCATCGCCGATGACACCCGCAGCCTGTTCAACTGGGCCCATGCCGCGCTGGGCCAGGTGGCCAAGGGCAAGCCCGAGGACGCCGCGCGCGAGCGCCTGCAGCGCAACCTGGGCATGGCGCTGGAGATGATCGAGCAGCAGCACAACCTGTGGACGGCCTGGCGCCGCGAAGACAAGGAAGGCCAGCCGCCGATGGCGCGCTGGGTCACGATGTCGCGCGAGGGGGATTTCATCCTGCACGGCTCGCCGGTCTCGGCCGCGCACGTGCTGCGCAAGCTGCTGTGGGACGAAGTGGATTCGGTGGTGATGACCTCGGCCACGCTCACCGGCGGCGGCGATTTCCAGTCGCTGGCGATCGACAACGGCATTCCCGCCGAGGCCGAGATGGTCTCGCTGGCCTCGCCGTTCGACCTGCCCAACCAGGCCCAGCTGATCGTGCCGGCGTTCCCGGTCACGCCGGACGACAAGGAAGGGCATCCCAGGGAAGTGGCCAAGTACCTGGTCAAGGAACTGGACTGGGACAAGGGCAGCATCGTGCTGTTCACCTCGCGCTGGAAGATGGAAAAAGTGGCCGGGCTGATGCCGGCCGAACAGCGCAAGCGGATGCTGGTGCAGGGCGAGGGCGCCAAGCAGAAAATGGTGGACGAACACCTGCGCCGTACCGCCGCCGGCGAGGGCTCGGTGCTGTTCGGGCTCAATTCGTTCGGCGAAGGCCTGGACCTGCCTGGCGAGGCCTGCACCACGGTGGTGATCACCCAGGTGCCGTTCGCGGTGCCGACCGACCCGCAGACCTCCACGTTGAGCGAGTGGTTCGAAAGCCGTCGGTTGAACGCCTTCAACCTGATCGCGATCCCGCACGCGCTGCGCACGCTGACCCAGTTCTCCGGTCGCCTGATCCGCACCTCCACCGACACCGGTCGGGTGATCATCCTCGACTCGCGCCTGCTGACGCGTCGTTACGGCAAGCGCATCATCGATGCACTACCGCCGTTCAAGCGGGTGATCGGCTGACGCGCAGGACCGTCGACGACGCCGGCCACGCGCGGGCAACCAGCGTGCGCCAGCTGCCGTCCAGGTCCTGGTCGAACGCATCGACCGGCACGGCCAGCATCGCCGTCGCCGCGTTCACTGCCACCGCCAACAGCAGCGAAAACGCGGCCATCGCAAGCGCTGTGTCCGTACGCCACCGGCACCTTGGCGCAGGTGGCACGCGGCTGCATGCAGGGCGGCCGCGTCACCCTTCCAGCTTGGAGAGGTCGCGCACCGCGCCCTTGTCGGCACTGGTGGCCAGCAGCGCATAGGCCTTCAACGCACCGGTGACCTTGCGCGGGCGTGCCTCGCGCGGCTTCCAGCCCAGTGCATCCTGTTCGGCGCGGCGTGCCGCCAGCGTGGCGTCGTCCAGCAGCAGATCGATGCGGCGTGCGGGAATGTCGATGCGGATGCGGTCGCCGTCGCGGACCAGACCGATCATCCCGCCCGCGGCCGCTTCCGGCGAGGCGTGGCCGATCGACAGCCCCGAGGTGCCGCCAGAGAAACGGCCATCGGTGAGCAGCGCGCACTGCTTGCCCAGGCCCTTGGATTTCAGGTAGCTGGTGGGATACAGCATCTCCTGCATGCCCGGGCCACCACGCGGGCCTTCGTAGCGGATCACCACCACGTCACCGGCCACCACCGTGTCGGCGAGGATGCCGGCCACGGCCGCGTCCTGGCTTTCGAACACGCGCGCGTTGCCCTCGAACACGTGGATGGATTCATCCACGCCGGCGGTCTTCACCACGCAGCCATCCGGTGCGAGGTTGCCGCGCAGCACCGCCAGCCCGCCTTCGGCCGAGTAGGCATGGGCGACCGCGCGGATGCAGCCTTCCGCACGATCCACGTCCAGCGTCGGCCAGCGCGTGGCCTGGCTGAAGGCGACCTGGGTGGGGATGCCGGCCGGGCCGGCGCGGAAGAAGTCGTGCACCGTGGCATCGTTGCTCACCGCCACGTCCCAGCGCGCCAGGGCATCGGCCAGCGTGCGGCTGTGCACGGTCGGCACGTCGGTGTGCAGCAGCCCACCGCGTGCCAGCTCGCCAAGGATGCCGAACACGCCGCCGGCGCGGTGCACGTCTTCCATGTGGTACTTGGGCGTGTTGGGGGCGACCTTGCACAACTGCGGTACGCGCCGCGACAACGCGTCGATGGCGTGCAGGTCGAAGTCCACACCCGCCTCCTGCGCAGCGGCGAGCAGGTGCAGGATGGTGTTGGTCGAACCGCCCATCGCGATGTCCAGGGTCATCGCATTCTCGAACGCGGCGTGGGTGGCGATGCCGCGCGGCAGCGCACTGGCATCCTCCCCGCCATACCAGCGATGGCACAGCTCCACCACCACGCGCCCGGCGCGGCGGAACAGCTGCTCGCGGTCGGCATGGGTGGCCAGGGTCGAGCCGTTGCCGGGCAGCGACAGGCCCAGCGCTTCGGTCAGGCAGTTCATCGAGTTGGCGGTGAACATGCCCGAGCACGAACCGCAGGTAGGACAGGCGCTGCGTTCGTATTCGGCGACCTTCTCGTCGCTGGCGCTTTCATCGGCGGCGATCACCATCGCATCCACCAGGTCCAGCTTGTGCTCGGACAGCCGTGTCTTGCCGGCCTCCATCGGCCCGCCGGAGACGAACACCACCGGGATGTTCAGGCGCAGCGCGGCCATCAGCATGCCGGGGGTGATCTTGTCGCAGTTGGAGATGCACACCAGCGCATCGGCGCAGTGCGCGTTGACCATGTACTCCACCGAGTCGGCGATGATCTCGCGGCTCGGCAGCGAATACAGCATGCCGTCGTGGCCCATGGCGATGCCGTCATCCACCGCGATGGTGTTGAACTCCTTGGCGACCCCGCCCACCTGCTCGATCTCGCGCGCCACCAGCTGGCCGAGGTCCTTGAGGTGGACGTGGCCGGGCACGAACTGGGTGAACGAATTGGCGATGGCGATGATCGGCTTGTGGAAGTCGCCATCGGTCATGCCGGTGGCGCGCCACAGGGCGCGGGCACCGGCCATGTTGCGGCCGGCGGTGGAGGTGCGGGAGCGGTATTCAGGCATGGTGGCTGGCAGGATCGGGCGGGCCGTGGGGGCGCGTTTCGCCTTGATTCTGCCGAAAAATTGCGGTTGCGTTTGCAACCAAGCGGGCGCCGCCGGTCGTCCGGAATGCTGAAACGCCGTTCATCTTCTTGGCTGTGCCGGTTTTGGTTGTTCGCGGCGATGAGGCATGATTGAGGGGATAACCGCATTAGGGGGCATGACGCCATGAAACGTTCCAGGACCACCGCGCTGCTGTTGATGAGCGCCGCGCCGCTGTTGTTCACCGCCTGCCAGAAGGAAGAAGCCGTCCGGGTGCAGGAAGGGTTGTACACCTCGGTGCAGGCCTGTACCGAGGCCACCGGCGATCCGTCCAGCTGCCGCACCGCCTTTGCAGAGGCGCAGAAGCAGTCGGCCGATGCCGCCCCCAAGTACGCCTCGCGCGAGGCCTGCCAGGCCGATTACAGCGCCGAGCAGTGCGTGGAGCAGAAGACCTCGACCGGCCACTCGTTCATCGGGCCGATGATGATGGGCTTCTTCATGTCGCAGATGCTCAGCAACCGCGGCGCGGGCCTGGCGCAGGCGCCGGCCGCCAGCCCGGCGTACCAGGACAAGGCCAACGGCTGGGCGCGTCCGACCCCGGGCGGCAGCGGCGGCCTGAACACCGCCAGCGGGATCGGCGCGGGCAAGGCCGGGCTGGCCCCGGTCAACGCCACCCCGAACCGTGCGGTCACCGCCAGCCGCGGTGGCTTCGGCAGCTCCAGCAGCGGCCGCAGCAGCGTGGGCGGTTGATCGATGCAGCGCGTGCGGATCGCCGAGCGCAGCCAGTGGCGCGCCCGGGCAGAGGAGTCGGGATTCCGTTTCCACACCATCGATGGCCTGCCGTACTGGGATGAGACCGCGTACTACGCGTTCACCCTGCGCCAGATCGAGCAGGACATCGAAGACCCCAGCGCCGAGCTGCATGCGATGGCCATGGACCTGGTCGAGGAGGTGGTGGGCAGCCAGCAGTTGATGGACCAGTTGGCGATCCCGCCGCAGTTCCGCGACTGGATCGCCGACAGCTGGCGCCGTCGCGAGCCGCACCTGTATGGGCGGCTGGATTTCGCCTACGACGGCAACGGCCCGGCCAAGCTCTACGAGCTCAATTACGACACCCCGACCTCGCTGTTCGAGGCGTCGTTCTTCCAGTGGCAATGGCTGGAAGACCAGCGCAACCAGAACCGCCTGCCGGCACACGCCGACCAGTTCAACGCGATCCATGAAGCGCTGGTCGAGCGCTTCGCGCAGCTGTCGGCGCAGTTGCCGCCGCCGCTGTATTTCAGTGCGGTGGGCAACTCGGAGGAAGACCAGGGCACGGTGGCCTACCTGCGCGACTGCGCGGCCCAGGCCGGCCTGCGCGGCGAGGCGATCGCCATCGAAGACATCGGCCTGTCCGAGGACGGGCGGTTCACCGCGCTGGACGACACCGTGATCGGCAGCCTGTTCAAGCTGTACCCGCTGGAAGACCTGATGACCGAGTCCTTCGGCCAGGCCTTGCCGGGCTCGGGCGTGCAGCTGCTGGAACCGGCGTGGAAGGCGATCCTCAGCAACAAGGGCGTGTTGCCCCTGCTGTGGCAGCGCCACCGCGGCCACCCGAACCTGTTGGCGGCCGAGTTCGACGATGGCAGCGAACTGCCGCGCGGTTGGGTACGCAAGCCGCTGTTCTCCCGCGAGGGCGCCAACGTGGCCATGCACCTGGCCGACGGCAGCTGGCAGGAAAGCGAGGGCCCGTACACCGGGCCGGCCATCCGCCAGGCCGCGCACCCGCTCACCGCGTTCGATGGCGGCTACCCGCTGGTCGGCAGCTGGGTGGTGGGCGACCAGGCGTGTGGCATGGGCATCCGCGAAGACAACAGCCGGATCACCCGCGACAGCGCCCGCTTCGTGCCACACGCGATCATCGATCAGGCGCCCACCCGCATCTACGTCTGAGATGGCGATGCAGCGCAACCGCAGCCTGCGTCCCGCGCCGGTGGCCGGACGCCACCTGGATGATGGGCATGGCCTGTGGCGGTACGCCGATCGCATCGCGGTGCGCTGCCATCGCTGTGCTGCGCCGGGCTGGGTGGTCAGGTCCTCCAGGACGGCACGCTTCCGCTGCCTGTCGTGCAGCGTCGCGTTGCAGGACGGAAACAACTGCGGGTGCGCGGCGTGCGGTCCCGGCACGTGGGTGGGGCCGGTGCGCTACAGCGGGCAGCGGCCCTGCGGGTACTGCGGGCACCAGTGGGTGCGCGCGCAGGCGCATCGCGCAGCGGCATCGCCGCCGTTGACGACACTCGCCGCCCACTGCGCGCAGTGCGGCCGCAGCAGCGAGGTCAGCGTGAGCGGGTCGCCGCTGCGCGATGCCGAATCCAACGACCCGTACTTCGGCCTGCCGCTGCTGCTGGTCACGCGTACCCGGGCCGGTCTGCTGTGGGCCTACAACCAGGCACACCTGCAGGCGCTGCACGACTACGCCGCCGCACCGCTGCGCGAACGCGCCGGCGTGGCCAATGGCTCGATGTTCTCGCGCCTGCCGCAGTGGATGAAGCTCGCGCGCAACCGCGCGCTGCTGCAGAAGGCCACCGCGCGCCTGATCGCCCAGGCCAACGCCGTCCGCCAGGTGCCGACCGTCGGCCGGCAGGCCTCGCCCCCTACAGCAACCCGTCCCGCTTGACCGCCAGATACCGCTCCACCAGCGCACCGGGCAACGCATCGGCGGTGACGTCCAGCACCATCACCCGATGGCTGCGCAACGCGTCGTGCGCGTCGCTGCGCTGCTGCAGGTAACGGGCGATCGCGCCGGCCTGGGTGGCGTCCTGCAGGGTCTCCACCTCCTTGCCCAGGGCCTCGTCCAGTTCCCGTTCGCGCAGGCTGGCCACGCAGACCAGGTGCTGGCGCTGCAGCAGGCGCACCGCGGCCAGCAGGTCTTCGATGTCTTCATCGCGCACGTTGGTGACCAGCATCACCAGCGAGCGCCGGCGCTGGCGCAGGCTCAGTTCGGTGGCGGCGGCCAGGTAGTCGGTGGCCACCGGCTGCGCCTGCAGGTCGTAGCTGGCGCGCAGCAACCCGTCGATGGCGCCCATGCCGCGTTGCGGCGCCACCCAGCGGCTGTCGCCGCCGCTGGCGAACAGGCCCACGCCATCGCCCTGGCGCAGGGCCAGGTAGGACACCACCAGGGCGGCGTTGAGCACATGATCGAAGTGCGACAGGCCGTCTTCGCTGGCCATCATCCGCCGGCCGGTGTCGATCATCAGCAGCAGCTGCTGGTTCTTTTCGTCCTGGTACTCGCGCGAGATCAACTTGCGCGCGCGCGAGGTGGCCTTCCAGTCGATCTGGCGCAGGCTGTCGCCGATGCGGTACTCGCGCATCTGGTGGAAATCGGTGCCTTCGCCGCGCCGGCGCTTGAGGTGCGCGCCCACCAGCCGCGAGGCCTGTTCGGCACTGAACAACGCAAACCGGGTGAGCGGGGCGAAGTTCGGGTACACGCGCACGGTCAACGCCGGCGGCAGGGTGCGGCGCTGCCGCCACAGCCGCCACGGCGCATGCACGCGCAGGTGCACGCCCTCGAAGGTGAAGCGCCCGCGAGCGGTCGGGGTTAGCCGGTACTGTACGCTGCTGGCCACCATCGGCTTGAGCGCCAGCAGCCGCGGCAGGCCCTGCAGCGACCACTCACCCGGGACCAGGTCGAACACCTCCACACGCTGGCGCAGGCTGGATTCCAGGCGCAGCGTCACCGGCCGTTCCACGTTCAGGGCCAGGGCTTCGGGCAGCTCGCGCTGGATGCTCGGCGAGGGTTGCCGCCACAGCCGCAGCAGGTCCACCAGCGCCAGCAGCGCGATCGCCGCAGCGCAGGCGGCCCACGTCCAGCGTGGCCACGCCCCGAACACCACCGGCAGCCCGAGCAGGCCCCAGGCCACGATCAGTGCCAGCAGCAGCGGGGCCGGCCTCATGCGCGCGGCCCGGCGTGGTCAGCAGTACGCCGCAGGCTCATTTGCGCGGTGCTTCCACCTTGGCCAGCAGGGCGTCCAGCGCGTCGTCGGCGCTCTGCCCCTCGATCTGCAGTTCCGGGGCCAGCGCGATACGGTGGCGCAGTGCCGGCTTGGCGATGTCGCGAATGTCATCGGGGGTGACGAAGTCGCGCCCGGACAGCACCGCCTGCGCACGCGCGGCACGCACCAGCGCGATGCTGCCACGCGGGCCGGCCCCGAGGGCGATGCCCGGCCAGCGACGGGTGGCGGCCACGATCCGCACCGCATAGTCGATCACTTCCGGGTCGACCGCGATCGCGGCGGTGGCCTGCTGCAGCGCCACCACCTCGGCGGCGGTCAGCACGCGCGGCACCTGCGACAGGTCGAAGTCGGCCGCGCTGCGGCCGGTGGTGATCGCATCGACCATGCGCTTCTCGTCGTCCAGTTGCGGGTAGTCGATCAGCACCTTGAGCAGGAAACGGTCCAACTGCGCTTCGGGCAGCGGGTACGTACCTTCCTGTTCCACCGGGTTCTGCGTGGCCAGCGCCAGGAACGGCGGGGTCAGCGCGAACGCCTTGCCCTCGATGGTGACCTGGCCTTCCTGCATCACTTCCAGCAGGGCCGACTGGGTCTTGGCCGGGGCGCGGTTGATTTCGTCGGCCAGCAGCAGGTTGGTGAACACCGGGCCGCGGCGGATCTTGAAGCTCTCCGACTTGGGGTCGTACACCGCATGCCCGCTGACATCGCTGGGCATCAGGTCCGGGGTGAACTGCACGCGGCCGTAGTCCAGCTCCAGCGCCTGGGCGAGGGCGCGCACCAGCAGGGTCTTGCCCAGCCCGGGCACGCCTTCGATCAGCACGTGGCCGCCGGCCAGCAGCGCGATCAGGATCTGGTCGAGCACCTCGGGCTGGCCGATGAAGGCACGCCCGACCGCTTCGCGCACGGCATCCACGCGGTCGACCAGGCTGGGACCGGCGACGGCCGGGGACGGGGCCGGTGCAGGTTCGAAGGAGGGCAGCGGCGGCAGGGTCGGCTCGGTCATAGCAGGTTTCTCATCTGGATCAGCAGGCGGATGCGCTCGCGCAGACCGGGCAGGTCGTGCGAGGCCGGAGCGGTCAGGGCGGTGTGGACACGGGCGTGCGGCCATTGCAGCAGGGCGGCGACGGCCTGCACCTGCGCGTCGCCGACGAGCACGGCCGCGGTGGGCGCGCGTCGCCGCAGGCGGCCGAGGAAGGCCCGTCGCACCGCGTCGTACAACAGGGGCGCCTTGCCATAGCGCAGCAGGTGCTCGCCGCTGGCACGCACGTGTTCGAGCAGCGAGCGCCGCTCCACGGCCGGCGAAGGCAGCAGGCTGCCCATGCGCTGCGTGCGGTGCCACAACCAGCCCAGCAGGGCCAGCAGCAGCGGCACCCACACCGGCCAGCCCTGGTAGAACAGCCGGTTCCACAACGACGGTGGGCGCGACCCGTACACCAGCCACATGCTGCCCTCGCCATAGCGCGGCGCCAGCAGGTAGCGGGTGAGGTCGCGGTGCGCCTTGTCGTGCAGGCCGTCGATGTAGTCGCCCGGCTTGGCGTTGGGGGCGTCGTCAGGGACGGGGCGGCCGAGGCCCTTCATGAACTCCAGGTCGGCCAGCACGTCCACGCTGCCCTGGCCATGACGCAGGCGCGCGAACACCTGCCCGTACTCGTCGCTGTCCTCGCCCCAGCTGCGCTCCAGGCGCATGCCCTGCGGCGGTACCACGGCGAAACGGCGGCCCCCGCAGAACTCCACGTGCTGCGGGTCATCACGTACATGGAACGGTTGGCAGCCAGTGCCGTAACCGATGCTGTCCACGCCCAACGCGTCCAGCAGGGGTCCATTGCGCGAGATCTCGGCCGGCTCCACCTCGGCCTGTTCGGCCGGCGGCGTACGCATCACCAGATGACCGCCGCGTGCGACCCAGGCCAGCAGCTCGCGTGCGGTGGACGCCGGCAGCGTCGCGCTGTCCTGCAGCAGCACCAGCGTGTCGCGTGGCTGCAGCGGCATCGTCGCCAGGTCCACGCGTGGGCGCGCATGCACCGTGATGCCATCGGCACGCAACGCCTGGCCCAGCACGTACAGCGGGTTGTAGCTTGCCTCGCCCTGCGGCGGCAGCTGCTCGGTGCGGGTCACCCGTTCGTGGGTGCGCAGGAAGGCGATCGTCAGCGGCACGCCCAAGGCGAGCACGCCCAGCACCACCAGCAGCCAGCGCAGGCGCGTACTCATGCGCGCCACCGGAACTGCTGCTGCAGCGTGCTGGCCAAGGCATCGAACTCGGCATCGTCGGGCAGCCGCCCCGCATAGGCGGCGTACTGCCAGACCCGGACGATCCGCGCGAACAGGGTGCGGTCGGCCTCGTCGGGCATGCGTCGCGACGCGCGCAGGCACTGCGCTTCGGTGGCGCCTGGCGGCAACGCGGTCTGGGTGCGCTCGGTCATCGACTCCACGCTGGCCCGGTACAGCAGCGCCAGCGCCTGCCGTGGGCGCCCCTGCTGCCACAGCGTGCGCGCGCGCGCGGCGGCATCCGGGGGTACCTCGTCGGGTACGCGGATGTCATCTTCCACCACCGCCGTGGGCGGGGCGCGGCGTCGCGTGCCGGTGCCACGCAGCCAGCGCAGCCAACGTGGCGCCGTCGCCACCAATGCCAGCAACAGCAGGCCGACCAGGCCCCACAACACCCATTCGGCGATCTGCGCCGGCAGCACCGGCCCCTTGGGCCGGGCATTGCCCTTGTCGGCGTCCGCGTCGCCCGCCTTCTTCTTGTCCTTGTCGGCCGCGTCCTTCCGCGACGGTTCCCAGCGCACCACGGTACGCGTCGGGCTCTGCAGCGGGTCCTCGTAGGCGCGCTGCACGGCCTGGCGGAAGCCGGCAGTATCCACGCTGGCGGTGCCGAACACGCTCTCCGGCCGATTGGCTGGATCGTTGTCGTAGGTCAGCGCGGGTTCGTCTGCCGCGTCCTCGTCCTCGGCACCCTCGTCCTCCGCATCCGCATCCGCATCCGCATCCGCATCCGCATTGGCATCGGTATTGGGATCAGTATCGGCATGCGCATCCTGCGCGGCCAGCTCGTCCACGCCGTGCGCCTGCTGCGCGTGCAGGGTGCCGCCGGGCCAGCCCAGGACCAGCGCCAGCACCAGCAGCGGTGCCGCCTGCTGCAGGCGATCGCGCAGGCGGCGGAACGCGATTTCCACGTCCCACGCTTCCATCTCGGTGCGCCGGTTGAGGTACAGGCCGAACCCGGCGCCGACATGGAACGGGCCGATCAGTGCCGCTGCCAGCCAGCACGCCAGGTTGAAGCCGAGCTTGGCCCACGCCGGGGTATCGGTGCGGACCATCGCCCATGCCGCTCGCCAGGAATCGGACAGCAGCTCGAACGGGATGAACATGAAGATCGTCGCGATGCAGCCAACCACCAGCACCAGCTCGAACATCATGCAGGTCAGGGTGAGCAGGACGGCATGGCCGAAGGCACCGCCAGCGATCGCGCGCCGGCGCGCGCCACGCAGTTCGGGCGAGCTGCCTTCCAGCAGGTTCACCGGCAGCATCAGCGCGCGCAGGGGGCTGAACCGGCGCCAGCCCAGGTAGCCCCAGAAGCCGCTCCAGCCCCAGTGGCGCTGCGCGCGCAGCGCCTGCCAGGGCGTGGGTGCATCGCCGAAGACCCCGCGCGAGATCACGTACAGGGCCAGCCGTTCGAAGAGCGGCTTGAGCCACCACATCAGCAGCCAGGCCAGCCCGAAGGCGTCCGCCCACCATGCAAGCGCATTGACCACGGCGAACACCGGCAGCCCCAGCAGCACCCAGGGCAGCCAGATCGCACGCGCGTGCCGGCGGACCAGCGCGGTGCCCAGCTCCACGGCTTCCCAGCCGCTGCGCGCACGCAGCACCACATCGAGCTGGTCAATCCGCATGCGTGCTCCCGCGTCCACCGCGCCACAGCCACAGCAGCACCACGCTCCACAGCACCCCGGCCACGCTGAACTTGCCCCATGCCGGGACCTCGGCGATCGAGGACCAGAATGCTTCGATGAACGCCGCCACCAGCAGCATCGCGGCCACGCCCAGGCACAACCGTGCTCCGATCACCCCGCCGTCCACCAGCGCATCGATGCGCCGTCGGCGACCCGGCGCCAGCAGCTTCATGCCCAGTTGCAGACCCGCGCCACCGGCGATGACGATCGCGGTCAGCTCGAACGCGCCATGCCCGGCCACGAACTGCCAGAACGGAGCGCCATGGCCGATATGCTGCAGATGGCCGGCCACCGCACCGATGGTGAGCCCGTTGAACAGCAGCACCAGCACCGTACCTACCCCGGCCAGCAGGCCGCTGGCGAAGGTGCGCAGGCCGATGCTGATGTTGTTCATGATGTAGTGGCCGAACATCATCCAGTCGGTGCCGCTGTCACGGCCCAGGTGCGGCGAGGAGGGGTCGTACATGCTTTCCATCGCCGCGATCTCGCGGTTGTCCATCAACAGGTGGATGAAATCGGGGTACCACTGCACCAGCAGGAAGCTGCCCAGCAGCGGCACCGCGAACAGCGCGGTGGCGGCCCACATGCTGCGGGCCTGGCTGCGCACCAGTTGCGGGAAGTCGGCGAACAGGAACTCCAGCGCGCGCTGCCAGTGCGGCGACGGGGTGCGGTAGAGCAGGCCGTGGCCCTGTTGCATCAGCACCTGCAGGCGCGCCACCAGCTGCGGGCTGTAGCCGCGCTTGCGCGCCAGCGCCAGCTGCTGGCACAGACGGCGATAGTGCTGCGGGATGTCTTCGTCGTTGAGGGCGTTGTCGGCCACCTGGCGACGCGCGCGGCGCGCACTTTCCCCGCGCAGCGCCAGCCAGCGTTCCAGGGCCTGCCATTCGTGCTGGTAACGGGCGACGAACTGTTCCTGCCTCATCGACGCCCCAGCAGCCAGTTGGCCATGGCATACAGGCGCAGCACGCCGACCTGGCCGCCGCCACTGAGCGGGGCGACGATCGTGGCCAGTTCCTGCTGGCGCGGTGAGGACAGCCGCGGTGCGCGTTCGGCGAAGGCCACCACCGCCGCCTGCTCGGCCGGCTGCAACGGCTGCGGCGGCGCCATCACGGTGTCGATGGCCAGGCTGCCCGGGGGGGGCTGCAGGCTGTCGTGGATCACCACGGTGCCGGCGACCAGGTCGCCGAGGCGGCGCCCGTGCGCATCGAACAGGCTCGACAGCAGGCCCAGTGCGTAGGCGAACGGCAGCATGTCCACCGTGCGCAACAGGTTGCGGGTGATCGCGGCCATCCAGCCGATCGGCGCACCGTCGTGCGCGACCACGCGCAGGCCCAGCGCGCGCTTGCCCACGGTGCGCCCCCACAGGGCTTCCTGCACGATGGTGTAGGCCCACATCAACAGGAACATCAGCGCCAGGTACAGGCCCTGCCCGAACCCGCCGAGGAAGGTGAGCGGTATGCCCAGCAGCATCAGCGAGCCCACGCGGATGACGAAGTCGATCAGCCAGGCCAGCGCACGCGGCACCGGGCCGGCGGCCGGCAGGTGCAGCGGCACGCCTTCGGGCGTGATCACTTCACGGTAGGTGTCCAGCATCGTCGCGCTCATGCGCGCACGCGGCGGGAAAGGGATGGCCGGAATCCTCTCCGGTCTGCTGCCAGCGGGGGCATGCGGTTCTCGACTGCTTCCTGGTCGGCTGTGGACTTTACCGTGCAGCCGCGCCGATGCCCAGCGCCGGTGCGCGGGCCGGGGCCGGGGCAGGCGACCGCGGTTACGGCGATCAGCCCAGGTACTTGTCCTTGAGCCGCACGTAGTGGTCGGCCGAGTAATGCAGTGATTCGATCTGCTTGTCGGTCAGGGTGCGCACCCTCCGCGCCGGGTTGCCGACCCACAGCTCGCCTTCGCCGACCACCTTGCCCGGACCGACCACTGCGCCGGCCCCGACGAAGCCATGCCGCTCCACCCGCGCCCCGTCGAGGATGCACGCGCCCATCCCGATCAGGCTGTAATCGCCGATGGTGCAGGCATGGATGATGGTGCCGTGGCCGACCGTGACCCCCTCGCCGATCAGCGTGGGGAAGCCTTCCAGGTTGTACGGGCTGTGGTGGCTGACATGGATGATGGTGCCGTCCTGGATATTGCTGCGCGCGCCGATCCGCACGTGGTTGACGTCGCCGCGGATCACCGTGCCCGGCCACACCGACACGTCATCGCCCAGCACCACGTCACCGATGAGGGTGCAGGCCGGATCGATGTAGCAGCGCTGGCCCAGGACGGGAAGCTTGTCGAGGAAGGGACGGATCGGGGACATGTGGCACTCCGGCAACGCAGGGGCAGGGACGCCGCCTGCAGCGTTGTCCCGGCCCCCGATGATAACGCGGGGGCGCCGACGCCCGCCGATGGCGTGCATGCCCCCCGGTAGAGCCGACCGTTGGTCGGCTGCCCGTCCCCCGACTGCGAATGTTGCGCAGCCGGCCAATGGTCGGCTTCACCGGGAATGTTGCGCAGCCGACCAATGATCGGCTCTACCGGGGGGCGTGCGTGGCCAGCATCTGGCGGAACAGCGCGTCCAACGCCCCGCTGTCGCCACTGCCCGACGCGAGCGGCGGCGCGGCATGCTCCATCGCCGCCAGTTCGGCCTCGATGTACGCGCTGATCACCCCAATCCGTGGGCCATCGGCAACCTCGGCGCTGGCCCGCTTGACCACCAGCAGCTGGTCGATCGCCGCGCGCACCGGGCCGTGGGGCAGCAGGCGATCCAGCAGCAGCTCGAAGGCCATCGGCGGCGGATCGGGCTCGCACTCGATCCAGCGGCAGGCCAGCAGCGGGCGAAGCACATACAGGTACTTCTTGGTGCGCACCCGCTCGCCGCGCAGATAGCCGCGGAAGTTGGTGCGGGCCATGTTGAGGTAATGCCACCAGCTGCCCAACGGCGAATGGAACTGCTGCACTGCATCCAGCAGCGCGGCCACCGCCGCGTCGTCCTGCCGGTACACGATCGGCGAGCGCAGCCATTCGGACAGGGTCGGGTTGGATTTGGACACCAGCCGCAGTGCCTTGCGCAGGTCCCAGCCGCTCACGTCCAGTTCGTCGTCGATCGGCAATTCGATGACGTCCCGCTGCGCCTGGCCGGGCCCGGTGGCCTCGTTGACGCTGAGGTACCACGGTTGGCGATGCACGTAGATGAAGCGCGCATCGTAATCGCTGTCGGGCGAGGAAAAGCCCCAGCCGCGACTGCCCGACTCGCAGGCCATCAGCACGCGCACGTCATGTACGCGTTCGATGCGCTCCAGTTCGACCATGATGGCGGCGCGCTTGTCCGGCGCGATCGGGTGGATATCCATGTCTGCTCTCCTGCGTCCTGCAGCGCTGCGGGGGCGGTGGAACCTATGGGCCGACCGAGGGTCGGCGCTGGCGGGGTGGGGGTCGCCTCACGCGGCGCGGATGCGGCGTGCGCGTTCCAGGTGCACCAGCAGCAGCGAGATCGCCGCCGGGGTCATGCCGGGGATGCGCTGGGCCTGGCCGATGGTCTGCGGGCGCACGCGTTCGAGTTTCTGCTGCACTTCGGCCGACAGGCCGCGCACGCTGGCATAGTCGAAATCGCTGGCGATGGCGGTGTTCTCGTGGCGCTGCTGGCGCTCGATTTCCTCACGCTGGCGGTCCAGGTAGCCGGCGTACTTCACCCCGATCTCGACCTGTTCGGCCACCTTCGGGTCGGCCACGGCCGGGCCCAGCGACGGCACCTGCATGAGCTGGGCGTAGTCCAGCTCGGGGCGCTTGATCAGATCCAGCACGTTGGTTTCGCGGCTCACCGCTACGCCCAGGGTGGCTTCCACTTCGCGGCCGAGCGCATTGCCCGGGGTGGCCCACAACGCGCGCAGGCGTGCCGATTCGCGCGCGACCGCCTCCTGCTTGGTCTGGAAGGCCGCCCAGCGGCGCTCGTCGACCAGGCCCAGCGCGCGGCCCAGTCCGGTCAGGCGCACGTCGGCATTGTCTTCGCGCAGCTGCAGCCGGTACTCGGCGCGGCTGGTGAACATGCGGTACGGCTCGGTGGTGCCGTGGGTGATCAGGTCATCGACCAGCACGCCCAGGTACGCCTCGTCGCGCCGCGGGCACCAGCCAGCGTCCCCGCGCACGTGGCGCGCGGCGTTGAGGCCGGCCAGCAGCCCCTGCGCGGCGGCTTCTTCATAGCCGGTGGTGCCGTTGATCTGGCCGGCGAAGAACAGGCCGGCCACGCTCTTGGTCTGCAGGGTGTTGTCCAGCCCGCGCGGATCGAAGAAGTCGTACTCGATCGCGTAGCCGGGGCGGGTGATGTGGGCGTTCTCGAAGCCGCCGATGCTGCGCACCAGGGCCAGCTGCACGTCGAACGGCAACGAGGTGGAGATGCCGTTGGGATAGATCTCCACCACGTCCAGCCCTTCGGGCTCCACGAAGATCTGGTGGCTGGCCTTCTCGGCGAAGCGCACCACCTTGTCTTCGATCGACGGGCAGTAGCGCGGGCCGATGCCCTCGATCTGGCCGCTGTACAGCGGCGAGCGGTGCAGCGCGGCACGGATGATCTCGTGGGTGCGCTCGCTGGTGTGGGTGATCCAGCAGCTGACCTGGGCCGGATGCTCGGACACATCGCCCAGGTAGGACATCACCGGGCGCGGATCGTCGCCGGGCTGCTCGTCCATCACGCTGTAATTCAGCGAGCGGCCATCGATACGCGGCGGGGTGCCGGTTTTCAGGCGGTCGATCACGAACGGGCGCTCGCGCAGGCGTGCGGCCAGCGTGGTGGCCGGCGGGTCGCCCATGCGCCCGGCGGCGTACTGGGTCTGGCCGACGTGGATCTTGCCGGCCAGGAAGGTGCCGGCGGTCAGCACCACCGCCGGTGCGTGGAAGGTCAGCCCGGTCTGGGTCACCGCGCCGCGCACGGTGTCGCCGTCGATCAGCAGGTCGTCCACCGCCGCCTGGAACACGGTCAGGTTGGGCTGGGCCTCCACGATCTGGCGGATGGCCATGCGGTAGAGATTGCGGTCGGCCTGGCAACGGGTGGCGCGCACGGCCGGGCCCTTGGAGGCATTGAGGGTGCGCCACTGGATGCCGGCGCGGTCGGCGGCATGCGCCATCGCCCCGCCCAGGGCGTCGATCTCCTTGACCAGGTGGCCCTTGCCGATGCCGCCGATGGCCGGGTTGCAGCTCATCGCGCCGATGGTTTCGACGTTGTGGGTCAGCAGCAGGGTGCGCGCGCCGCTGCGCGCGGACGCCAGCGCGGCTTCGGTGCCGGCGTGGCCGCCGCCGATGACGATGACGTCGTAACGGTAGAAGGAGTCGGTCATTGGCTTGGGGCTCGGGGGGCGCGCGTGGCCCAGGATCGGCCCTGGAACCAGGCCGCGGGTGGTGATTTTAGCGCCAAACGGGGCGATAGCCGAAAACAGCCCTCAAGTTGGCACGTTTTCTGCAGATAACCCAATAGCACCCAGGATGGCAGGCGCCCATGGCGCTACGGACCGGAATTGGAACAGGGGCCGGTCCATGCGCATCCCGGGGAAGCAGAAGGGCCGACAGTCGGGGGACTGTCGGCCCTGTTTTTTTGCGTGCTCCGCCGCGACCCGAAAACAGAAGGCCCCGCCATGGCGGGGCCTTCTGCGTTGTAGGTGCCGACATCCGTCGGGGCCGGAACAGGGGGGATCCAGAGTTTCCCGGCGGATATCGACATAGAACTGGATGTGACGCGCTGTGTCGTTTTTGTCACTTTACGACCGAGCCCGTCACCACCCGCCTAGATTGAACCGGGTGGGTGGTGAAAATCAAGATGGATCAGGGCTCAACTGTGCGCTGGTTCAACTTGTTCATAGTCCGCCAGGGTGAACCGCTAGAGCGCTGGGCCGGGCGCGGAGCCTGGGCCGGACGCGCCTGCGGCTGCGGCGGGCGTTGCTGCTGCTGCGGTGGCCGCGCCAGCGAGTCCATGTTCCGCCACGGCGAGCCGCCATTGTTGGGCGGACGCGGGCGGTCCGGACGCACCGGCGGGTTGCCGCCGTTGCCCGGGCGCGGCGGCGGACGATGGTTGTGGTTGTGCTGCGGCGGGCGATAGTTGGGATACGGGCGGTAGTTGGGGTAGCCGTAGCCACCCCCGTAGTAACCGCCACCGTAATAGCCACTGCCGTACCCGTAGCCATTGCCGTAGCCATAGGGGTAACCGTAGGGGTAGCGGTATTCCACCGACGGGGCGCCGTGGTAGTAGCCGCTGCCACCGCCGCCGCCGACATAGTCGTACGTGGCGCAGCCGGACAGGGCCAACAGCAGGCCACCGGCGAAGATCAGGCGCAATTTCATGATGGGGTCCCCCCGAGGGTATGGAGCCAGCTTCAGCCCGCCGCGTTGAATCGGCCCTTAACTCAGCCCCGATCCGATGAATGATTGCCATG
Source organism: Stenotrophomonas sp. Steno-Z1 (assembly GCF_056393175.1). NCBI lineage: Bacteria > Pseudomonadati > Pseudomonadota > Gammaproteobacteria > Lysobacterales > Lysobacteraceae > Stenotrophomonas > Stenotrophomonas sp. Steno-Z1. The sequence goes on from NZ_JBWJPB010000005.1 coordinate 197,339, forward strand.
GTGTCACGCCCGGGCGGCGCGTTGCGAACCGTGGCCATACGTTAATCTTGCGTCATGAGCGATTCACCCTTGCCCTGTGTCGACGACCTCCTGGCGGCCGCCGCACGTATCGCCCCGCATGCCAGCGTGACCCCGGTGCTGCAGTCGCACGTACTCGACGGGCTGGCGGGCGCTGCGCTGGCGTTCAAGGCCGAGCACCTGCAACGCGGCGGCGCGTTCAAGTTCCGGGGCGCGTGCAACGCCGTCTGGTCGCTGGACCCGGACCAGGCCGCGCGCGGCGTGGTCACCCACTCCTCGGGCAACCATGGCGCCGCCCTGGCGCTGGCGGCCCGCACCCGGGGCATTGCCTGCAACGTGGTGGTGCCCGAGGGCGCGGTGGCGGCCAAGCTGGCCAACATCGTCCGCCATGGCGCCACCATCTGGCGCTGTGCGCCCAGCATCCAGGCGCGTGAAGCGATGTGCGCGCAGGTCCAGGCGCAGACCGGCGCCGCCCTGGTGCATCCCTATGCCGACCCGCGGGTGATCGCCGGGCAGGGCACCGCGGCGCTGGAGCTGTTGCACAGCCACGGCCCGCTGGACGTGCTGGTGGTGCCGGTGGGGGGCGGCGGGCTGGCCGCGGGAACCCGGCTGGCGCTGCAGGCGCTGGCACCGCAGGCGCGGCTGGTGCTGGCCGAGCCGGAGGGAGCCGCCGACACCGCACGCTCGCTGGCCGCTGGCGAACGTCGCATCGATTTCACCCCGGACACGGTCTGCGACGGCCTGCGCACCACGCTGGGCGCGCCCAATTTCACGCTGCTGCTGGGCAAGGCCGAGGTGGTCACCGTGCCCGATGCCGCCACCGTGGCGGCGATGCGCCTGCTCTGGCAGGTGCTCAAGCAGGTGGTGGAACCGTCCTCGGCGATCGCCCTGGCGGCCATCCTGTCCGACCCGGCGCGGTTTGCCGGGCAACGGGTCGGGGTGGTGCTGTCCGGCGGCAACGTCGACCTGGACGCACTGCCGTGGGCGCGCGCATGAGCCGGCGCGCGCGGGTGGGCGTGCTGGGCTGGCTGTGGCGGCTGTGCATCGTGCTGGCGGCCTGGCTGCTGGGCGTGACCGCCTGGATCGTGTGGGTGGGTGAACGCGATCAGGCGGCCAAGGCCGACGCGATCATCGTGCTGGGCGCGGCCGCCTACGATGCCAAGCCGTCACCGGTGTTCGAAGAGCGCATCCGCCACGGGCTGGACCTGTACGAGCAGGGCTATGCGCCGCTGTTGATCTTCACCGGTGGCTACGGCGGCAGCGGTGCACGCTTTTCCGAATCGCAGGTGGCGCGCCGTTATGCGCTCAAACAAGGCATTCCCGATGACGCGATCCTGATCGAGACCGCCTCGCGCACCACCCGCCAGAACCTGATCGAGGCACGGCGGCTGATGCAGCAGCGCAAGCTGCACCGGGTGATCATCGTCAGCGATCCGCTGCACATGGCGCGCGCGCTGCGGTTGGCGCGCGAGCTGGGCATCGACGCGTTGGCGTCCTCCACGCCGAGCACGCGCTTCCGCAGCTTCCACACCAGCTGGAAGTTCCTGGTGCAGGAAATCTATTTCTTCCACCGCGACCTGTTCCCGGCATAGGCCGCGTAAAGCCGACCGTTGGACGGCTGGGCCACCGACCAGGCATACAGGTAGCCAGCCACGTAGAGCCGACCGTTGGTCGGCTGCACCGCCGACCAGGCGTACGGGTAGCCGACCAACGGTCGGCTCTACGATCAGCGCGGTTGGCTCAGGGCGTCCTGCGCCGGATCGGGATCGCCGATTCCACACCAGTTGGACGTTCTTGGCGCAGGAAATCTATTTTCCACCGCGACCTCTTCCCGGCGTAGCCCGCGTAGAGCCGACCGTTGGTCGGCTGGGCCACCGACCTGGCGTCCGGGTAGCCGACCAACGGTCGGCTCTACGCGATGTGCGCTTTTGGCTCAGGGCGTTCTGCACCGGATCGGGATCGCCGATTCCACACCAGTTGGACGTTCATGGTGCAGGAAACCTATTTCTTCCACCGCGACCTGTTCCCGGCGTAGCCCGCGTAGAGCCGACCGTTGGTCGGCTGGGGCCACCGACCTGGCATCCGGGTAGCCGACCAACGGTCGGCTCTACGATCAGCGCTTTTGGCTCAGGGCGTCCTGCGCCGGATCGGGATCGCCGAGACCGGTACGCTGGCGACGTCGTGGCCGTGTTCGCGGATCGGTGCGCCCGCCTCGGGCGCCCAGGCGTGGGCGTAGATGACCTCCCAGCTGCTGGGCAGCCGGCCATCGTCGCGCCGCAGTGGCTCGTAGGCCGCGCGCGCGGCGGCGAAGCGGCCGCGTCCGGTCAGCGTGTGGCGGCGGTCGTGGCGGGCGTTGGTGGCACCGATGGCCTGCAGTTCGCGCATCAGTGCGGTCAGGTCGTCGTAGGTGAGGGTGAACAGGTCGCGGTCCAGCACCGGGTCGCGGAAGCCGGACATCATCAATGCATCGCCAAACTGGGCGATGGGCGCGAAGCGGCTGACATGCGGCACCGCGTCGGCCTGAGCGAAGGCCTCGCGCAGTTCGATCAGCGTATCCGGGCCGAACGTGGAGCACAGCAGCAGGCCGCCAGGCTTGAGCGCGCGCCGAAAACCGGCGAACACCGCCGGGAGGTCGTCCACCCACTGCAGGCACAGGTTGCTGTAGATCACATCCACGCTCTGGTCCAGCAGCGGCAGGGCCTGTGCATCGGCGCAGACACGCGAGAACGGCTTCCACCAGCCGGCCTGCTTCTTCGCTTCGCGCAGCATCGGCTCGGCCAGGTCGAGCGCGATCACCTGCGCCTTGGGCCAGCGCTTCTTCATCGCCGCACTGGCATGGCCGGTGCCGCTGCCGATGTCCAGCACCACCTGCGGCTGCCGGTCTTCCAGGTAGTCCAGCGATTCCAGCAGGCGCTTTTCCACCTCGCGCTGCAGCGCGGCGGCGGCATCGTAGCTGCTGGCGGCGCGCGAGAACGCGCGGCGGACGTGGCGGGGGTCGAAGCTGGACGTCATGGAAGGCTCACTGCGGAAAACAAGGGTGCAAGGATCAGAACGTACCCGGGTAGGCGCCGCCGTCGATCAGCAGGTTCTGCCCGGTGATGTAGCCGGCGTGCGCGCTGCACAGGAACGCGCAGGCGGCGCCGAACTCGTCGGCGGTGCCGAAGCGGCCGGCCGGGATGTGGGTGCGCTTGCGCTCGGCGAGCTGGCCGGCGTCGATGCCCTGCTGCTGGGCCAGATAGGCGAAGTTGCCGCGCAGGCGGTCGGTATCGAACTGCCCGGGCAACAGGTTGTTGAGGGTGACGTTGTGCGCGACGGTCTTGCGCGCCAGGCCGGCGACGAAGCCGGTCAGCCCCGAGCGCGCACCATTGGACAGGCCGAGGATGTCGATCGGCGCCTTCACCGAGGAGGAGGTGATGTTGACCACGCGGCCGAAGCCGCGCTCGATCATGCCGTCCACGGTGGCGCGGATCAGCTCGATCGGGGCCAGCATGTTGGCGTCCAGTGCGGCGATCCAGTCGTCACGGGTGAACTGGCGGAAGTCGCCGGCCGGCGGGCCGCCGGCGTTGTTGACCAGGATGTCGACCTGCGGGCATGCCGCCAACGCGGCTTGCCGGCCGTCGACGGTGGTGATGTCGGCGACCACGCCGATGACCTTGCGCGCGCCCGGCAGCGCCTGCAGTTCGCGTACGGCGCGGTCCAGCGCGTCTTCGCCGCGCGCGGCGATGACCACGTTGACGCCTTCGCGCACCAGCGCACGCGCGCAGCCCAGGCCGAGGCCTTTGCTGGCGGCGCAGACCAGGGCCCAGCGCCCGGCGATTCCAAGGTCCATGGGTCAATCCTGTGGTGAGAGACGGGCGTACATGATCGGCGATGCGCGGTGATGGGGTCAGGACAGGCCGGCAACGAAGTGTTGCAGCTGCGTGGCGACCTGGTCGGCGTGGCCCAGGAACGGGGCGTGGCCGCCGTGGGCAACCACGTGCGCGTGCGCCGCCGGTGCCAGCGCGGCGGCCGCCTGCATGCCCGTTGCCGACACCAGCCGGTCGCGCTGGCCGGCCAGCCACAGGCTGGGTTTGCCCAGCCCGGGCAGGGCGCCACGCAGATCGGTGGTCTCCAGCAGCCGCAGACCTTCCTGCAGCGCGCGTGGGGCCGGCTCGCCGCGCGCCACGAGCATCTCGCGCAGGCTGCGCAGTTCCTGCCGGGCATGTTCGGAGCCCATCGCATCCAGCGCCAGGAAGCGCTCCAGGGTGCCGCGGTAGTCCTGCGCCAGGTCCTGCCCGAACTGCTCGAACACCGCCGGCTCGACCGCATGCGGCCAGTCGTCGGCGCGCACGAAGCGCGGGGTCGCGGCGATCATCGCCAGCGCGCGGACCTGCGGCAGCGTGGCGGCGGCATGCAGCGCGAACAGGCCGCCCAGTGACCAGCCGCACCACACCGCCGGCGGCGTGGCGGCGGCGATGGCGTTGACCACGTGCGGCAGGCGCAGCGGGGTGGTGTCTTCGCGGCTGTGACCATGCCCGGGCAGGTCGACCAGATGCAGCTGGTACTGCGCGGACAGGCGGTCGACCAGCGGCGCGAACACCCCGCCGTGCAGGGCCCAGCCATGGATCAGGACCAGCGCCGGCCCCTGGCCGAGCACCTCGATATGCAGGCTCACAGCGACCGGCTCACGCGCTCAATGCATCCAGCGACTGCTGGCGCAGCACGGTGTCGCGGGCATGCCCGATCGCATCGGTCAGTGCACGCACCTGCGCCGGGGTATGCAGTGCCGACAGGGTCACGCGCAGGCGCGCCTTGCCTTCGGGCACGGTCGGCGGGCGGATTGCGCTGACCAGGAAGCCGGACGCTTCCAGCGCGGCCGACAGCGCCATCACGGTCGATTCGGCACCGCACAGCAGCGGCTGGATGGGCGTATCGGAGGGCATCAGTTCCAGCCCGTGCTGGCGCGCACCGGCACGGAACACGGCAATCAGCTCGCCCAGTTTTTCGCGGCGCCAGTCGTCGCGCCGGGCCAGCTTGACCGCGGCCAACGACGCGGCGGCCTGCGCCGGCGACACCGCCGTGGTGTAGATGTAGGGGCGGGCGGTTTCGGCCAGGTGCTGGATGAGGGCGTCATCGCCCACCACCACCGCACCACTGCCACCGAGCGCCTTGCCCAGCGTGGCCAGTTGCAGTGGCACGTCGGCCACGCCCAGGCCGGCATCGGCCACGCAGCCGCGGCCGTGTTCGCCGACCACGCCGATACCGTGCGCGTCGTCCACGTACAGCAGGGCTTCCTGCATGCGCGCCACCAGCGACAGCGAACGCAGCGGGGCGATGTCGCCGTCCATGCTGAAGACGCCATCGGTGGCCAGCATCGCCGCGCCGTCCGGCGCGTGCTTCAACTGGCGCAGCGCGCCTTCGGTATCCAGGTGCGGGTAGCGGCGCAGGCGGCAGCCGGCCAGGCGGGTGGCATCGAGCAGGCTGGCGTGGTTGAGCCGGTCCTGCACGCACACGTCGTCTTCTTCGCTGAGCAGTGCCTGCTGCACGGCCAGGTTGGCGGCAAAGCCGCTGCCGAACAGCAGCGCGCGCGGATAGCCCAGCCAGTCGGCCATTTCGCGCTCCAGCGCGTCATGCAGGGCATGGTGGCCGCAGATCAGGTGCGAGGCGGTGGCGCCGGCGCCTTCGCGCGCGGCCGCGTCCTGCAGCGCGCTGACCACGCCGAACTGCTGCGACAGGCCCAGGTAGTCGTTGCTGCAGAAGCCGGTGAGCCATTGGCCGTCGATCTCCAGCCGCACGCCATCGCGACGGGTCACCGTGCGGCGCACGCGAAGACGCCCCTGCGCGTCGCGGAGCTTGCGCTGGGCCTGGATGCGGTCGTGCAGGTCGGGGCGGGCCATGGTCGTCGGCTGGCATGGATGGGCAGTTAGCGTACCCGGTTGGCGGGCGCCGCGCTGCCCCGGCCGGGCGGCCGGGGCGCCGGCCTCAGGCCGCCCGGCCACAGCCGTGGCCGGCGGTGATGTCCGCGTGCACGGTGCCCGGGTGGTCGTGGTCGGCCGCGTCCACCTGGACCGCCATCGGGCGCAGCCCCAGCCGCTCGAACAGGGCCCGGTCGTGAGCGGTGTCCGGGTTGCCGGTGGTCAGCAGCTTTTCGCCATGGAAGATCGAGTTGGCCCCGGCCAGGAAGCACAGCGCCTGCAGCTCATCGCTCATCGCCTCGCGCCCGGCCGACAGCCGCACCATCGACCGCGGCATCACGATGCGGGCCACCGCGATCATCCGCACGAACTCGAACGGGTCCAGCGCGGTGGTGCCATGCAGGGGGGTGCCGGCCACCTGCACCAGCCGGTTGATCGGCACCGAGTCGGGATGGGCGGGCAGGGTGGCCAGGGCCAGCAGCAGGCCGGCGCGCTGCTCGCGGGTCTCGCCCATGCCGACGATACCGCCGCAGCAGGTCTTCAGCCCGGCGTCGCGGACGTGGGCGAGCGTGTCCAGCCGGTCCTGGTACTGGCGGGTGTGGATGATCGCGTCGTAGTAGTCCGGCGCGGTGTCCAGGTTGTGGTTGTAGTAGTCCAGCCCGGCTTCGCGCAGCGCCTCGGCCTGCGATCCGCTGAGCATGCCCAGCGTGGCGCAGGTTTCCAGGCCGAGCGCCTTCACCTCGCGGATCATCGCCGCCACCTTGGGGATGTCGCGATCCTTGGGCGAGCGCCAGGCCGCGCCCATGCAGAACCGCGAGGCGCCGGCCGCCTTGGCCTGGCGGGCCTTGGCCACCACCGCGTCGGTGTCCATCAACTTCTGCGCCGCCACCCCGGTGCTGTAACGCTGGGCCTGCGGGCAATACGCGCAGTCCTCGGGGCAACCGCCGGTCTTGACCGACAAGAGGGTGGAGACCTGCACTTCCGCCGGATCGAAGTGCTCGCGGTGGATGCCGGCGGCGCGGTGCAGCAGGTCCGGGAACGGCAGCGCGAACAGCGCCAGCAATTCGTCGCGGTGCCAGTCGTGGCGGAGGGCGCTTGTCATGGGAATGGCCTCGGCGGGCAGTCGAGCGGGCCGGGAGTGTCGTGTGGCAAGTACTGGCCTGTCAACCATAACATGTATTAAAAGGTTTACATGGCGGACAGGCAACGCCAGCCACTGGCCGACACCGAGAACCGCCGCAATCCTCTACAGTCCTTGGTCCCCATCAAGAACGAAACCGCATGACCCTGCCCCGTTTCACTTACCACCCGGACCCGCTGGCCACCGGCAGCGTCATTGCCGACGACACCGTCTGCGTCTGCTGTGACCAGGCGCGCGGTTACGTCTACACCGGGCCTGTGTATGCCGTAGAAGAGTACGAGGCGGAGATCTGCCCTTGGTGCATCGCTGATGGGTCGGCCAACGCGCGGTTGGGAGCCAGCTTCACCGACGATGAAAGCCTATTCGGCGATGGGTCGGGCGAGGTTCCCCAAGCGGTGGTCGACGAAGTGAGCCGCCGCACCCCGGGGTTCAGTGGCTGGCAGCAAGAGCAGTGGTGGACCCACTGCGGCGACGCCGCGCAATTCCTCGGCCGCATCGGCCATGCGGAACTGGTCGCCGCTGGCGCACAGGCGATCGCCGCGATCCAGGACAGCGCCGGTTTGGACGACGGTCCGGAGTGGGCGCATTTCTTCACCGCGCTGGACAAGGACGGCTCGCCCAGCGCGTACCTGTTCCGCTGCGCGCACTGTGGCGAACTGGGCGGTTACCAGGACCGCGACTGAAGGATGCGCCCGTCACCGGGCGGAGGGCTGACCGGCGACAACGGCATCAACCGACAGACACGTATCGGCAAGGTGGTCACGCTGTAGGCACGCCCTCCCCATTGGTGATTGCGTGTTCGCCCGAATATCTGCCGCGCTGACATGGCTGGGCCACCAGGCCCTGCCGTTGCGTTGCCTTGTCTGCCAGGAGCCCGGCAGCGACGGGCGCGACCTGTGCCTGGCCTGCCATGCCGCACTGCCATGGAATGACCACGCCTGCCCGCTGTGTGCGCTGCCACTGCCAGCCCACGAACCTGCCGAGCGCTGCGGCAGCTGCCTGCACGAACCACCCCGCCAATCCGCCGCCGCTGCGGTGTTCCTGTATGCCGCGCCGGTGGACCAGTTGCTGATCCGTTTCAAGTTCCACCAGGACCTGGCCGCCGGACGCCTGCTGTCCCAGCTCATGCTGCAGCGCGTGCCCACGTTCGTCGCCGGGCCACTGGCGCCAGTGCCGCTGCACTGGCGGCGGCTGCGTTCGCGCGGCTACGACCAGGCGCTGGAACTGACCCGGCCGCTGGCGCGCGCGCTGCGGCAACCGCTGTGGCGCGGGTTGCAGCGTGATCGCCTGACCGCGGCGCAGTCACGCCTGGATGCCGACGCGCGGCGCGACAACCTGCGCGATGCGTTCGCGGTGACTGCGCCGCCACCGGCGCGGCTGACCGTGGTCGATGATGTGATGACCACCGGCGCCACGCTGGATGCGGTGGTGCATGCCGTGCAGCGTGCCGGCCTGCCCGATGTCGCGTTGTGGGTGTGCGCGCGGGTGCCATGACGGCGGCGCTATACTCCCGTGTTGTCCCCACCAGGACCGCACCCGATGGATCCGTTCGCCACCTTCGACTTCGACGACTTCTGGGACGACTGCGACTACGCGCAGCAGAACTACCAGGAGCCACCCCCCGGCGACGCGGTGATCGCCGAACTGCAGGCCGAGCTGGGCTACCGCATCCCCGATGCGTATGTCGCCCTCGCACGGCGCCACAACGGCGGCCTGCTGCGGCGCAGCTGCCACCCGATGGACGAGGCCACCAGCTGGGCCGAGGACCACGTCCAGGTCTGCGGCCTGTATGCGCTGGGGCGGCAGAAGCCGTACTCGCTGGGGGGCGAGTTCGGCTCGCGTTTCATGCAGGAGCAGTGGGGCTATCCGGACATCGGCATCGTGTTCGCCGACTGCCCCAGCGCCGGACATGACGTGCTCATGCTCGACTATCGCCACTGCGGGCCGCAGGGCGAACCGCAGGTCGTGCACGTGGACCAGGAGGCGGACTACGCGATCACCGTGGTCGCGCCGGACTTCGCTGCGTTCATCCATGGGTTGGTGGACGAGGAGGCCTTCGATGACGCCGCCGAAACGCTGGAGATCGATCTGGTCACGGTGGACCGGGGCACCTTGTCACCGATCGTTCGGCGCGCGCTGGATGCCTCGGCCACCGTGCTCCCCCACGGCGAGCGCCACCTGCGCGCGCTGGCCAGGAAGATCACCGAAGAGAAGGGCTTCTTCGCCCTGCATGCCGACGCAGACTCGCATCGCATGTACGACTGGATGTTCTGGCTGTACTCGCAGTTGGCCACGGCCACCTCGTTCACGCATTTCGTGAAGCTGCCCGCCGAGCAGAACGACTACGCAACACCGTGCTACGAACTGATGCTGCCCTTCGACCTCGTCGCGGCGCCGTTCGGCTTCAAGACCGGCGGCTTCGCGCCCGGGTTCGTCGAGGAGTGGTGGAACGCGCGCGTGGCCGAAGGTGCCATCGTGCCGGTGGACGGCGGCTATCGTTTCAGCGCCGAGGCCGAGCAGCGGCTGCTGCATACCGCCGCCACCGAACCGACCTGAGCCACGGCGTAGCTCCGCGCACCATGGCCGGGCGTTGGCATGGGCCCACCCGCGCCCCGCGCCCGTGTCTCTTCCCTGATGGGCTGCAGCGGGCGCGGATGCCCAGCGGCCTGCTGGCCATCGCGCCCGGCGCGATGATGGTGGCCGACCCATTGCCGGACATTGCCGTCCCCACCTTGTGGATCGGCATCGGCAACCTCATCTTTGGATTGCTGCAGGTGCCGGTGGCATCCCGCCTCCGCCGCCTGCGCTGAACGGCGCCGGGCGATGCACGGTGCCACCGACATGGAGGAGGGCGTATGCGCAGGTATCTTCTTGCAGCACTGTTGTTGGCAAGCACGGCGGGCTTGATGGGATGCAAGCCGGCAACACGGCTGTTCAACCCGGACACCTCGGCCGCCCCCCTTGCACAGTCGCGCATCCTCATGCGCGAGGTGGACGAGCAGGGCAGCGCCGGCGCCACAGTGCTCAAGGATGCGGACGGCAGGCCGCTGGCGGTCCTGGAGCCGGCCTTCATCACCACCGCCGATATCGCATCGATCACCCTGGCCCAGGCGGCACAGGGGCAGGAGCCGGTGCTCAACGTGACCATGACCGACGCGGCCGCGCCGCGGATCCAGGCCGCCACCGAAGCACGCATCGGCCGCCGCGTGGCCTTCAGCATCGGTGACAAGGTGCTCTCGGTGGCCACCATCAGCGGGCCGTTCGGCAAGGCGATGCAGGTGGCAGGAGTGGGTGACCAGGCCGAGGCTGCGCGCATCTTCACCGAAATCACCGGCAAGCAACCCTGAGCCCTTCCGGCATGCGGGGCCAACCACCAGGACAGGAGTCTGTGCGGCATGACCCAGGGATGGATGACGGGGTTGATGATGCTGGGCCTGGCGCTGGCAGGCACCAGCGGTGCACGCGAACGCTGCACCTGGCCGGAGGCGATGCCGATACGCCCACTGGTATTGGTGGGCGAACTGCACGGCACCGTGGAAACGCCGGCACTGGTCGGCGAGCTGGCCTGCGCCGCCGCCGCGGACGCCGCCACGCCGGTGACGGTGGCGCTGGAGATGGACCCGACCGAGCAGGCGCGGATCGATGCGTACCTGGCGTCGGCCGGTACGGCGGCGGACCGCAGCGCATTGCTGGCAGGACGGTTCTGGACCCGCACGATGCAGGACGGGCGCTCCAGTGTGGCGATGGCGGCGCTGATCGAGCGCCTGCGCAGTCTGCGTAGCGAGGGCCGTGCCATCCAGGTGGTGGCGGTGGACACCCTGCGCCATGCGGATCGCGATGCGGAGATGGCCGCCAACATCCGGCGCGAGACACGGCGTGAGGGCGCGCGCGTGATTGCCCTGTTGGGCAACCGCCATGCGAGCGGGCACAAGGGCGTCCAGGATGATCCCGGGTACGTGCCGGCCGGCTACCTGCTGGCGGACCTGCAACCGCTCAGCGTGCGGGTGGACGCACCGCGTGGCAGCGCGTGGGTGTGTGCACCGACCTGTGGCGTGCTGGCGTTCGGCGCGCGTTCCAGCGCCGCGGCACCGGTGGCCGCGGGCTACGCACCCATCGCCACGCGCCCCGGTTACGACGGCGTCTACATGCTCCCGGCCTTGACCGCCTCGCCACCGGTGCAGACGCCCTGAGCGCCACGTGCCGCCGGCTCAGCGGAAGTTGGCCTCGATCTGCTCCAGCGACTTGCCCTTGGTCTCCGGCAGCCAGAACGCGGCGATCAGGAAGTACAGCAAGGTGCAGCCGGCCCAGAAGAAGAACATGCTGGCATAGCCGTGGTGGCCGACGGTGGGCAGGAAGATCGCCGCGATCACGGTGGAGACGAACTGGTTGATCAGCAGTGCGATGCTCATCCCGTTGGAGCGGATCCGGGTGGGCATCAGTTCGGACAGCGCCAGCCACACGCACACGCCCGGGCCCACGGCGAAGAACGCAACGAACAGCAGGATGCAGCCGGCCACCAGCCAGCCATGGGTGGGCGAGGGCACCGGGCCGATCATCGCGCGTTCGATCACCAGCGGCGCCTGCGCGGCGTGGGCGGGATCGGGGAAGGGGTTGAGGTGCAATCGGCGGAAGAACGCGCCGATCACGCTGTCGGCCGACACCGCGTCCTCGCGGCGGATCTCCAGCGTCGCGTCGATGGGGTTGTCGCTGCGCAGCGCGCGCACGTTGCTGAAGCCGCCATACGCGTAGGACACCGTGAGCTGCTGCGCGGCCTCGCCGGCGTTGCGGTCCAGCCGCTGCCACTGCGCCGCATCCAGCGGCAACGACAGCGTGCTGCCGGCCACCTGCTGCTGCAGTTGGGCGTGCACGTCCAGGCGGCCGTGCTCGCTTTTGACGAACAGCAGCGCGGCCGCCAGAAGCGCCACGGTAATGCCGCCGCTGCCCAGCATCAGCAGGAACTTGCGGCCCTTGCGGTCCACCAGCACTAGCGCCACCACCGTCATCACCGCGTTGAGCAGCTTGATCGCCACGTCCGCGCCATTGGCGACCGAGCCGGGCAGCCCGGCCTGGTTGAGGATGTTGACCGCATAGGCCAGCACCGAGTTGATGCCGGTGGCCTGGGTGAAGGCCAGCACCAGGCAGGCCAGCACGAACGGCCACACGTAGCGGCGGCTCAACAGCGGGTCGCGCTTGCCGCCGGCATGGGACGGCACGTCATCGGGCGCCTGCATGCGCTGCAGGGTCGGCTCCACCTCGCTGGCGGCGACGGTGCGCTGCAGGGCGGCGCGGGCGGTGTCGATGCGACCACGCCGTACCAGCCAGCGTGGCGATTCACTGATCAACATCACCCCGGCGGTGAACACCAGGCCGGGAAGCAGGCAGCTCCAGAAGATCGTGCGCCACGCATGGTCCTTGACCGCGAACAACAGGCGCTGCTGGTCGGCGGCCGGCAGGTGGCGCACCGCCTCGGTGGCGGCATCCACCGCATGCGCGTGGTACAGCCCGATCAGCGCGGCCAGCACCAGGCCGATGGTGAGCAGCAGCTGGAACATCGCCGCGCCCCGGCCCCGGCGCTCGGGGCTGAGCACTTCGGCCAGGTACAGCGGCACCACCACGCCGATCAGGCCGCCGCTGATGCCCTGCAGCAGCCGCCCCATCAGCAGCGCGGCGTAGCCGTTGGACAGCGCCATCACCGGGATGCTGGCGGTGAACAGCACCCCGGCCAGCAGCATCGCGCCCCGCCGACCGATCAGGTCGGCGACCATGCCGGCGAACAACGAGGACAGCACGCTGCCCAGCAGCACTGCCGCCACCACGAAGCCGAGCTGCTGGCTGGTGAGGTGCCAGCTGGCGGTGGCCGTGGCCTCCAGGTAGGGCAGGGCGCCGGCGATGATGCCGATGTCGATGCCGTAGAGCAGGCCGCCCATGCCGCCGATGAACAACAGATAGCGCACCGGCCAGCGCGGGGCGTCGGCGTGGGCATGCATGGGCGTAGCGGCGGAAACCTGATTCATCGAGCCGGTCCTGTCTGCAACTGCATGCGCCGCATCGGCGCGGGATTCAACGCTTAATCGAGCGCGATGTCGTCGCCTTCCACCACCACGCCGCGCACGCGCAGCTCGGCATCCAGCACCACCAGGTCGGCCCAGGCATCCACGGCGATGCGGCCGCGGTCGTCGATGCCGAGGTAGTCGGCGGGGTAGCGCGACAGCCGGTTGGAGGCATCGGCCACGTCCAGGCCCAGCGACACCAGGTTGCGCAGCGCCTGGTCCATGGTCAGTGCGCTGCCGGCCAACGAGCCGGTGGCCAGGCGCACGCAGCCCAGGCACTTGTGCACGCGCTGCACGCCGAGCGCGTACTCGCCATCGGGCATGCCGGTGGCGGCAGTGGCATCGGTGACGCAGTAGAGCTTCGGAATCGCACGCAGCGCGGTGCGGATCGCACCGGCATGCACGTGCTGCAGGTCGGGAATCAGCTCGGCGTACTCGGCATGGGCCAGGGCAGCGGTGGCGATGCCGGGGTGGTAGTGGTCCACGCCGGTCATGCCGTTGAACAGGTGGGTGAAGCCAGCCGCACCGGCCTGCAGCGCAGCCACGCCGTCCGCGTAGCTGCCGGCGCTGTGGCCGAGCTGTACGCGGATGCCGAGGGCACTCAGCGCGGGAATCAGCGCCTGGTGCTGGCCGATTTCCGGGGCGAGGGTCAGCACTTTGATCGGGGCGATGGCATGCAGCCGACGCACGTCCTCCACGGTGGCTTCCACCACCAGCGGCGGTTGCGCGCCCAGCCGTTCGATGCTGATGAACGGTCCCTCCAGGTGCACGCCCAGCACCCGCGCCATGCCGGGGCCGCGCGTGCCGATCGCGCCGGCCAGGCCCTGCAGCGCGCGCACGATGTCGTCCTCGTGCGCGGTCATCGTGGTGCCCAGCAGCGCGGTGGTGCCATGCCGGGCATGGGTGCGCGCCACGGTCGCGGCCGCATCGCCGCCCTGCATGATGTCCACCCCGGCGCCGCCATGCACGTGCAGGTCGATGAAGCCCGGCAGGATCAGCGGCACCTCATGGTCTTCGCGCGGGTCATCGTGCGCGGTGTCGATGTCGGTGATGCGCCGGTCGAAGTGGATGTCGCCGCGCACCCAACCGGTAGCGGTGAGAAGGCGGCCATGCAGGGAGCGGGGCGGGGTCATGGTGGGGTCTCGGCGATGATCACTTCGATCCCCAGCCGCTGCAGCCCTTCCAGATACTCGGCATCGATGCTGGCATCGGTGATGACCGTATGCACCTGCTCCAGCCGGGCGATGCGGTGCAGGCTGACCCGGCCGAACTTGGAGGCATCGGTCAGCACCACGATCCGGCGCGCGCGCTCGACCATGCGGTGGTTGAGGCTGGCTTCGGCCTCGTGGTGGGTGGTCAGGCCGAACTGCAGGTCCAGGCCGTCCACGCCCAGGAACAGGGTGTCGAAGCTGTAGGTGTTGAGGCTGGCCTCGGCCTGGCTGCCCTGCAACGACAGCGACTGCTTGCGCAGCAGCCCGCCGGTGAGCAGCAGCTCCACGCCGGGCGCGTTGGCCAGCTCCCAGGCGATGTTCAGGCCGTTGGTCATCACCGTCACCTCGCGATGCCGGCGCAGGTGGCGCGCCAGGGTCATCGTGGTCGAGCCGGAGTCGATGATGATGTTGTCGCCGGGCTTGACCAGGCTGGCCGCATACGCGCCGATGCTGTCCTTGATCGGCAGGTTCAGCGCGTCTTTCTCGTGGATGTCCTGTTCCTGCGGCGGGGTGCGCACCAGCGTGGCGCCGCCATGGGTCCGCGTGGCCATGCCCTGCGACTCGATGTGGGTCAGGTCGGCACGGATGGTCACTGCCGAGACGCCAAAGCGTTCGACCAGTTCGCTGACCTGCACGTTGCCGTGGTCCACCAGCAGTTGCAGGATCTGCTGGCGGCGCTGCCGTGTATTGCGCATGGGGGCGATTCCGTTCGGAAGGAAAGCCAAAGCTTACCGTTCCGAAAGCTCCGTGGGCCGGTAAGTTTCGATATCGGCACGTGCACGGTTGCGATTGCAGGCACGGGCGTACTCCCCCAGGCGCTCGGCCACCTTGTGCTGGATCAGCGCCAGCGGCTCTGCGGCGAGTTGGCCGGCCTCGATTGCCCGCTGCTGGTGGGGCAGGAACTGGCTGAGCAGGATCTGCGGCGGCACGTGCGTGCGCAGGTTGGCCACCAGGGTGTCCAGCGCGGCCTGCACCGCCGGTTCGCCCCAGTAGTAGCGGCTGCGGTCGCTCAGCGAATACGCGCGCAGCAGGCGCAGTTCGTGGGCGTCGCCGTGGTAGTAGCTTTGCCAGTTGGCCGGTTTTTGCACCATGCAGCGGTCCAGCACCTCGATCACGTTCGAGCATTGCGCGGCCGGCAGCAGCGCGGCTTCGATCATGGCCAGGGCGAACACGGCTTCGCGGAAGGCGTAGGTCGCCGCAGGGCCGACCTTGAGGATGGCGAAGTGGTCGCGGACCAGGGCGTGCAGGCCGGCTTCGGTCTGGTAATCGGTGGAGTGTGCTTCGAACACGATGCGCGGCTGCTGCTCGACGAAGGCCGAGAGGTCCGCGGCGGCGGCGGGGTCGTAGTAGTGCACGCTGCTGTGGTCGAAATCCACGCCGGGCTGCACCACCATCGCGACCACGCGTTCCCAGGCCGGCAGCAGGTCCGGCGCGGAGAAGGCCTCGCGGTGGATCGCCAGCGTGGTGGCTGCCGCCGCCGGCGTGGTCACCTGCAGGCCACCGGCCAGCGAGGCCTCGCCACCGGGAATCGGCACTTCGGTGCCGATCACGTACACCGGCGGCGGCAGCCCGTTGGCAGCGGCGGTACGCTCGGCGATACGGGCCAGTTCGGCCGAGCGCGCGGCCACGACGGCATCGGGAAGCGGGGTGGGATCGTCGGCGCAGGACATGCTGCAATCCAGGTGGATCTTGTGGAAGCCGGCGGCCACGTAGGCCTCGATCAGCACGCGCGCATTGGCCATCGCCACCTCGGCCGGGCCCTTTTGCCACGCGTTGGGGCCCAGGTGGTCGCCCCCCAGCACCAGCCGCTCGACCGGGAAACCGGCATCGCGCGCCAGTTGCAGCACGTAGTCGCGGTACTGCGGCGGGGTCATGCCGGTGTAGCCGCCAAACTGGTCCACCTGGTTGGAGGTGGCCTCGATCAGCAGCAGCGTGTCGTAGCGCAGGGCCACCTGCATCGCCGCCAGCAGCACCTGTTCGTTGCTGCAGCACACGCTGTACAGGCCGACGGGCTGGCCTTGGCGATGGGCGGCGATCAGCGATTGGATGGCGGACATGGATGGCACTCCGTAACAGCGGGGAATCAGCGGGAAGGGTGGTGCTGGCGGGCCAGCAGCGCCGCGCCGCGTGCGCCGCCGGCGTCGCCGAAGGCAGGCGGCAGGATCGGCGGCACGCGCACGCCCTGGAACAGGTAGGGGGCGATCGCGGCGGGCAGGTCGCGGTAGAGCTGTTCCAGCTTGGACAGGCCGCCGCCCAGCACGATCACGTGCGGGTCCACGGCCAGGATCAGGTTGGCGAAGCTGTAGCCCAGCAAGTCGCGATGGATGGCCAGCGCCTGCTCGGCGAGCGCATCGCCGGCCTGGGCCAGGGCCACCACCGCGCCAGCATCGAGCGCATCGCCGCCGCGGCCTTCGTGGATCAGCGCCAGGCCGTTGCCGGAGACGTAGCGCTCCAGGCAACCGCGCAGGCCGCATGCGCAGCCCAGCACCGGCAGCGCGTGGCGCTGCAGCAGCGTGGCCGGGATGCTCCAGTGGCCCCACTCGCCGGCAATGCCGTTGGCACCGGCCACCAGCTGCCCGTCCACGCAGAAGCCGCCGCCGGCACCGGTGCCGAGGATGGCGCCGAACATGCTCGGGTAGCCCGCGCCGGCACCGCCCTGGGCTTCGCTCAGGGCGAAACACTGCAGGTCGTTGCCGAACGCCAGCGGCCGTTGCAACCGGGCCTGCAGGTCCTCCGCGACCAGACGGCCGGTCAGGCTGGGCACGTTCGCGCTGAGTTGGCGGCCGCTGCGGCGGTCACGCACCCCGGGCAGGCCGATGCCGATCGCATGGGCGCTCGAACCGAGCGCGGCGTCGGCATCGCGCACCAGCCCGCCGATCGCCTCCAGGAACGCATCGTAGTCCTGGGTGGGCGTGGTCACCCGCTGGCGATGCTGCTCGACCAGGGTGGCGTCGTAGGCCACCAGCTCGATCTTGGTCCCACCGATATCGATGCCGTACCAGCACTGCATGGGAAGGCCCTGCTCAGCCATGGGGATGGATGATGACGCCCTGCACGACCCGGTTGACGGTGCCGTCGGGGAAGGGGTTGTCCGGGGTCATGCCGAGCGCGGCCGAGCGTTGCAGCGCGTAGCACTGCGGCATCAGCAGCCACAGCGGCGCCAGCCACGGGTCGGCCAGGTCAGGGGCGGCGCTGACGAAGTCGCCGTCGCTGCGGTCATCACCGTCCGGGCCGACCGAAATCACCCGGGCGGCGATCCCGTCCCCGCGCAGTTCGTCCAGCAGGTCCTGCTCGTAACGGCGCGACAGCGGCTGCGCGCTGCGCAGCATCACCACCAGCGTGTCGTTGTCGAGCGTGGACTTGGGCCCGTGGCGGAAGCCAAGCGGCGTGTTGGCCAGCGCCAGCACGCGCCCGCCGGTGAGCTCGAGCACCTTCAGCGCGGCCTCGCGCGCCAGCGCCTCCAGCGGGCCGCTGCCCAGGTAGATCACCCGCGAATAGGCGGCCTGGGCCAACGCCCCCACTGCCGCGTCCCATGCCTGCAGGGCACGGTCGGCATGCGCGGCCAGGTCGTGCAGGCGCTGCACGCGCTGCGGCCACGGCGCGGTGTCGAACACGCTCAACGCCGCCAGCAGCATGCTGCTCAGGCTGCTGGTCATGGCGAAGGCACGGTCGCAGCTGGCCGGCGGCATCAGCAGCGACAGGGTGTCGCTGCGGCCCTGGCCACGCCGGGCCAGTTCGCCGTCGGCATTGCAGGTGATGTCCAGGAAGCGCGCGTGGTCCACCTGCGCTCGCACCAGGTCCACTGCGGCCACGCTTTCCGGACTGGAGCCGCTGCGGCCGAACGACACCAGCAGGGTCGGGCGGTCGCGCTGCAGGTACAGCGCGGGGTGGGTCAGCAGGCTGGTGGTGTGGATGGCGCGCACCTCGGCCGGCCACTGCGCATTGATCTGGTCGGCCACCATCTCGGCGATGAACCCCGAGCTGCCGGCACCGCTGAAGATCACCCGCTGGCCGGGCTGGCGCAGCGCCTCGCCGAGGAAAGCGTCGATGCGCGCCTGGGCAGCGTCCAGCCCCTGCGCCAGCGCGGTCCACATGCGCGGCTGCTGGGCGATTTCTTCGGCGGTATAGGCGCCGCCGAGGCGCTGCCACGTGGGCAAATCAGGGAGCAGAGAAGCGTCCATTCGCAATTCCTGTTGGGCGACCGCACCTTCTTCGTTTTCTTTCGAAATGTCAAATATCGAAAGATAAAGAAAAGCTGGATCGATCACAGTTTTTGCTCTCTGTCGTTTGCTTTGATCCGCGGTCGCCGCAGTGCAGCAAGGTTTCACGGCGTACCAAAGCGCGCATTCAGCCGCCATATAGAAAGTGCTGCGTCAGTACATCTTTCGTTTATAAGAAAATATCCTTCCTTTTTCTTTGCAATTTATTGACATCTTTCGAGACCGTGCCCTAGAGTCGGCCGCACTGGTTTCAGATACCCGCCAACCGCGGGCTTGGGGGCAAGGTGGAATCCCGGTTTCGACGCACTGGTCTGACGATCGCACTGCTGTCCGCGCTGGCCCTGGCCGCGCCCGCCGTCGCCGAGCCGGTGGGCAACCTGCGCAGCATCAGCGCCGCCCCCGGCAAGGATGGCCGCCCCGGTTGGGAGCTCCGCACCGACAGCGGCGCACGTCTGCGCGTGGACCTGCTGCGCGCCGACCTGCTGCGCGTGCAGGCCGGCCGCAAGGGCACGCTCACCCCCGCCGGCGACAAGGCCGCGCCGATCGTGCTGCCGCAGCCGGCGGCCACGGTCGCCTTCCAGCTGGAAGAAGATGCCAGGGAAGTGCGCATCCGCACCGATGCGCTGGTCCTGCATATCCAGCGCCAACCGCTGCGGCTGGCACTGGACCGCCGCCAGGACGGCGCCGATGTCGCGCTGTGGCGCGAACTGCAGCCGCTGGACCTGGACACGCAGCAGAGCCTGCAGGTGCTGTCCAGCGATAGCGACGAGCACTTCTTCGGCGGTGGCCAGCAGAACGGCCGCTTCGCGTTCAAGGGCCGCGAACTGGAGGTGTCCTACTCCGGTGGCTGGGAAGAGGGCGACCGCCCCAACCCGGCGCCGATGCTGCTCAGCTCGCGCGGCTGGGGCATGCTGCGCAACACCTGGAGCGATGGCACCTACGACCTGCGCCAGGCCGACCAGGCCACCCTGCTGCATCGCGAAGACCGCTTCGATGCGTACTACTTCGTCGGCCCGGACCTGCACGCCTTGCTGGACCGCTACACCGCCCTGACCGGGCGCGCCGGCCTGTTGCCGCGCTGGGCGTTCTCCTACGGTGATGCCGACTGCTACAACGACGGCGACAACATCAAGAAGCCCGGCGGCGTGCCCGAGGGCTGGAGCGATGGCCCTACCGGCACCACCTTGGACGTGGTCGACAGCGTGGCCAGGCAGTACCGCGCGCATGACATGCCCGGCGGCTGGATCCTGCCCAACGACGGCTACGGCTGCGGTTACAGGACGCTGCCCGAGACCGTGCAGGGCTTGGCGAAATACGGCTTCAAGACCGGGCTCTGGACCGAGAACGGCGTGGACAAGATCGCCTGGGAAGTGGGCACCGCCGGCAGCCGCGTGCAGAAGCTGGACGTGGCCTGGACGGGCAAGGGTTACCAGTTCGCGATGGACGCCAACCAGTCCGCGTTCAACGGCATCCTGCACAACGCCGACTCGCGCCCGTTCCTGTGGACGGTGATGGGCTGGGCCGGCATCCAGCGCTACGCGGTGGCCTGGACCGGCGACCAGAGCAGCAGCTGGGATTACATCCGCTGGCACATTCCCACCCTGGTCGGCTCGGGGCTGTCGGGCATGGCCTATGCCAGCGGCGACGTGGATGCGATCTTCGGCGGCAGCGCCGAGACCTTCACCCGCGACCTGCAATGGAAGAGCTTCACCCCGGTGCTGATGGGCATGTCCGGCTGGTCGGCCAACGCGCGCAAGCACCCCTGGTGGTTCGACGAGCCCTACCGCAGCGTCAATCGCGACTACCTCAAGCTGAAGATGCGCATGACCCCGTACATGTACGGGCTGGCGCACGAGGCGGCCACCACCGGCGCGCCGCTGCTGCGCGCGCTGATGTGGGACTACCCGCAGGACCCGCAGGCCTACACCGAAGCGCACAAGTACCAGTTCCTCCTCGGCCGCGACCTGCTGATCGCGCCGGTGTACCGCAGCCAGGCCGCCAGCCGCGGGTGGCGCCGCGACATCCACCTGCCGCAGGGGCGCTGGATCGACTATTGGGATGGCCGCCAGCTGCAGGCCGGCGCGACCGGGCGTGACCTCGACCGCGCCGTGGACCTGGCCACGATCCCGGTGTTCGTGCGCGCCGGCGCCATCATCCCGATGTACCCGGACATGCTCTACGACGGCGAGAAGCCGTTGGATGAAGTGACCTTCGATCTCTACCCGCAGGGCGAGTCGAACTACACCCTGTACGAGGACGACGGCGCCACTCGCCGCTACGAGAAGGGCGAATCCAGCACGCAGCAGATCCACGTGCAGGCACCGGCGCAGGGCAGTGGCCCGGTGCAGGTGCGCATCGATGCGGTGCAGGGCCAGTACGCCGGCCAGCTCGCACAGCGTCGCTATGCGCTGCGCGTGCTCAGCCGCCAGCGCCCGAGCGCGGTGACGCTCGGCGAACGCACGCTGCCGATGCTCGCCGACAAGGCGGCCTGGCAGGCGGCCAGCGAAGGCTGGTACTTCGACGCCGGCGAACGCCGCGGCACCGTGCACGTGCGCAGCGCACCCACCGACATCCGCCAGCCGCTCAGCGTCACCCTGGCCGTGCCGGTGGCTGCCGCAGCCGCCGACGATGCCTACCCGGCCGCACCGGAACTCGGTCGCGCGCTGCCGTCGGACAGCCTGCTGGTGGTCAACCGCCCGGCCCAGGAGCAGGGCTACGAACTGGAAAAAGCCTTCGATGACGACCCGGCCACCTGGTTCCGCACCGTGCGCAACCAGGCGGTCAAGACCGGCGCCCACGAGTGGGTGATCGGCTTCGGCGAGCGCAAGCTCATCGACGGCATTGAACTGGCCCCGCGCAACGACGCGCACTGGAAGAACGGCCAGATCCGCGACTACGAAATCTACCTGGCCGACAGCAACGGCGAGTGGGGCGAACCGGTCAAGCGCGGCCGCCTCACCCTCCAGCAGGGCATGCAGCAGATCGACTTCCCCGCCCACGCCGGCCGCCTGCTGCGCTTCCGCGTGCTCAGCACGCAGAACCCCGAGGGCGATGGTGCCAGCGCCGCCGACCCGATGGTCAGCGCCGCCCAGGGCAGCGTGGCGCGCGCGGTGGATGCGCTGCAGCCGCGCGACGTCGGCCCGATCGTGCTGTCCAGCTTCCACGTGCTGGAACACCAGCCGCCTGAAAAACCGGCGCAGCAGCTGTACCTCTCCGCATTGCCGCTGCCGGCCTCGTTGCAGGCCCGCGTGGCCAGCGACCACGCCTTCGGCGGCCAGGCGGAGCTGCGCATGAACGGCCTGCATTTCCGTCGCGGCCTCGGCGTCAACGCCAGCAGCCGCATCGACCTGCAGTTGGGCGGCAACTGGCACCTGCTGCGCGCCGACCTCGGTATCGACGACCAGTGTCGCGCCGCGGGCGGCATGCAGTTCCAGGTCTGGGGCGACGACCGCATGCTGTACGACAGCGGCCTGGTCAAGGCCCCGGGCGTGGTCAAGCCGGAACTGGACGTACGCGGCCTGCGGCGCCTCAGCCTGCGCACCCTCGGCGCGCAGGGCGACCGCCCCGCGCAGGTCTGCGGCAACTGGGCCAACGCCGCGCTGATCGGACGGGAGGGCGATACCGCCAGCATCGTGTCGCCGTAACCGCACCACCGCTTCCAGAAAAACAGCTCTCCGTTTCCCGTCTGCGGCCTTTGGGCCGCGGCACGGGGGACGTTTGCCCGAAAACACCCATCCACCGCCAGCCCCACGCTGCGGATCGAACAAGGAGACAAAGATGTTGACCGAACGCCATCGCCATCGCCGCATCACCGCTACCCCCTTGTCCATCGCACTCGGCCTGGCCGTTGCCGTGGTCGGCAGTGCCAGCGCGCAGGACGCCACCCCCGATGCCAAGGCCACCGAGCTGTCGCGCATCGAAGTGACCGGCTCCAACATCCGCCGCACCGACGTGGAAACCGCCTCGCCGGTGCAGGTGATCAGCAAGCAGGACATCGAAAACATGGGCGCGCGCACCCTGCTGCAGGTGCTCGACAACCTGCCCGCGGCACGGCCGGGCCAGCAGGATTCGCGTTCGCTGTTCACCGGCTCCGACGGCGCCTCGCAGGCCAACCTGCGCGGCCTCGGCGCACAGGGCACGCTGGTGCTGCTCAATGGCCGCCGCCTGTCGTACTACGGCGCGCCCGCCGGCTTCCAGACCCAGTTCGTCAACATCGATGCGATCCCGGCCGCGGCCATCGAACGCATGGAAGTGCTCACCGACGGCGCCTCGGCGGTGTACGGCACCGATGCGGTGGCCGGCGTGATCAACGTGATCACCAAGCGTTCCTACCAGGGCGCCGAGATCAGCCTCACCACCGATAAATCCTCGCGGATCAGCTCCTACGGCGAGCACCAGGGCAGCATCACCGCCGGCTTCGGCGACCTGGATGAAGACCGCTACAACGTCTATGCCTCGGTCAACCTGTACCGGCGCGATGCGATTCCGCTGAGCGATTTCTACGACAAGCGCCCCAGCCAGTACTACGTCAACAACCCCAACTACCTGCCCAACCTGCGCCTGGGCACCGGCAGCAAGCCGGGTGAGTTCAACCCCGGCAGCTACTTCGCCTTCGACCCGGTCACCGGTCGCCGCGTGCAGGAGGCCGCACCGGGCTGCAACAACGTGCTCACCACGGAAGCGGCCGGCCCGCGCTGTATCTGGGAGACGTGGATGAACAACGAGATCGATGCCGGCGCCAAGTCCGAGCGCAACACCGCCTACGTCAACGCGCATTTCCTGATCGGCGACAGCACCGAAGCCTTCGCCGAGGCCACGTATACCGACATCGATCTCACCGCCAACGGCGGCACCCCGCGTGCCTACGGCACCACCACCGGCAACCCGACCAGCTGGTTCTCGCGCAACACCGGCACCACGGTCAACCAGTTCCTGTACCCGTACCTGGGCCCCAACAACGCGTACAACCACGCCTCGCCCGAACTGCGCGCCCTGATGGGGGGCGTGGTCGGCCTGCAGTACCTGCTCCAGGACGTGGGCGCCAACCACTTCGGCCAGCGCAACACCGACCAGAGCTACCGCGTGGTGGCCGGCCTGCGCGGCGACGTGGGCGACTGGAATTGGGAAACCGCCTTCGCCACCGCCGGCAGCCACTCGGTCACCTACCAGACCACCAACGTCAACCTGGCCGGCTTCGAGAAGGCCTTCGGGCCGTACACCATCGACCCGGGCACCGGGCGGGTGATCATCTCCGACCATCCGGCGTACACGTTCGGCGAGCTCAGCGAAGCCAACGCCGCGCTGATCCGCGAGGCCTTCCCGACCTTCGACATTCAGTCCTGGACGCGCCTGCACACCCTGGACGGCAAGATCGAAGGCCCGCTGTTCAACCTGCCCGCCGGTGAAGTACGCGCGGCGTTCGGCTTCAACGCCAGCCGCGAAACGTTCTACACCCCCGGCAATCCGGACGCGGCCAATGGCCTGATCACCCAGCAGGGTGGGTCGTGGTTCGACGGCAAGCGCAACACCTATGCGCTGTTCGCCGAGACCGTCGCCCCGATCACCGAAAAGCTGGAACTGGACGCGGCGCTGCGCGTGGACAAGTACCCCGACTTCAGCGCCAACCTGGCCCCGAAGATTGGCCTGAAGTACCAGATGTTCGACCAGCTGATGCTGCGCGGCACCTATTCCACCGGCTTCCGCGCGCCCAGCCTGGCCGAGTCCGGCAACGGCGGCGTGTTCGCCCAGCTCGGTGGCTACCGCGACGACGTGCGCTGCAACGAGACCAACGCGATTGCCAACCTGCTGCTGAAATCCGGCCGTGGCGGCGATGTGGACCTGGGCAAGACCCTGCTCAACAGCGACTGCAGCCGCACCGTGGCGCGCATGACCCAGCCCAACCCGGACCTGAAGCCGGAAAAGGCCAAGATCACCACGCTGGGCTTCGTCTACGAGCCCACCCAGTGGCTGTCGGTGTCGGCCGATTACTGGTTCATCTACCGCAGCAACGAGATCGTCGCCCCGGACTTCACCCGCGATGAAGACATCATCGCCTCCACCCGCTCGCCGATCACCGACAGCGACCGCGCCAACCTGGCCGCATTGGCGGCGATGTGCGCCGACCCGGCCAGCGGCGTCGCCTGCCCGGGCACGCTGCCCGGCTACAGCGTGGGCAACGTGGCCAGCGTGGTGGGCCAGTACAAGAACCGCGGCAAGACCCTGATCGACGGCTTCGACATCGACGCGCGCAGCCGCTTCACGCTGGGCGACTGGGGCAACCTCAACATCGGCCTGGCCGCCACCATCGCCAACCGCAACCGCTCCTACACCGATGCGGAAAGTGGCTGGTACTACGGCGACCTGGTCGGCTACTACAACAACCCGCGCCTGCGTGCCACGCTCAATGCCGACTGGAACTACAAGCAGGTCACCACCAGCTTCTTCATCAACTACGTAGGCGGCACCAAGTGGGCGCTGCAGCAGATCGACGAGCAGGACAACAACCCGCAGACCTGCACCGCCGGTTATCTGCCGCTGGAGCAGAGCAAGTGCGACGGCGCCCCCTCGTGGTGGACGGCCAACCTCAGCGTGGGCTGGCGCCCGGATGAGCACTGGAACGTCGGCTTCACCATCAAGAACCTGTTCGACCGCCTGCCGTTCTACGATCCGAACAGCTTCCTGGGCGATTCCAGCGATTACGCCACCATCTACGGTCGTGGGTACAGTCTGACCGTCGGTTACAAGTTCTGATGCCTATCCCGCGCCGGTCCCGGCTGGCGCGATCTTCAAACGAGGTACTGTCCATGAAACGTAGGGAATTCATCGCCGCCAGCGCGGCCGTTGCCGCCAGCAGCCTGCTGCCGCAGACGCCGGCCTGGGCGCGCGGGCGCAAGGTACGGCTGGGCCTGATCGGCACCGGCATGCGCGGCCAGGTGCTGCTGACCGAACTGGTGCGCCGCGACGACGTCGAGGTGGTGGCGCTGTGCGACATCGAACCGATCATGCTGGGCCGCGCCCTGGAAAAAGTGGCCAAGGCCGGCAAGCCGGCGCCGACGACCTACGGCCAGGACCGCGACGTCAATGCCTGGAAGCGTCTGCTGGAGCAGCGCGGCCTGGATGGCGTGGTCATTGCCACGCCGTGGGAGTACCACGCGCCGATGGCGATCGCCGCCATGCAGGCCAAGGTCGCGGTCGGCTGTGAAGTCGTCGCCGGCATCACCCTGCAGGACCATTGGGATGTGCTCAAGACCCAGCTGAGCACCGGCACCCCTTACATGCTGCTGGAAAACGTCTGCTACCGCCGCGATGTGATGGCCGCGTTGCAGATGGTGCGCCAGGGCCTGTTCGGCGAGCTGGTGCACCTGCAGGCCGGCTACCAGCACGACCTGCGCGGGGTGAAGTTCAACTCCGGCGACCCCAACCAGCCTTACGACAGCGGCGTGGAGTTCGGCCCCAAGGGCTGGTCCGAAGCGCGCTGGCGCACCGAGCACTCGGTCAAGCGCAACGGCGAGCTGTACCCCAGCCACGGCATCGGCCCCTGCGCCATGTACACCGGCGTCAACCGCGGCAACCGTTTCACCCACATCAACGCGTTCGCCAGCAAGGCGCGTGGCCTGCACGACTACACCGTGGCCAAGAGCGGGGGCACCACGCACCCCAGCACCAAGGTGGCGTTCAAGCTGGGCGACGTGGTGACCACCACGCTGGCCTGCGAGAACGGCGAGACCATCCTGCTGCAGCACGACACCTCGCTGCCGCGCCCGTATTCGATGGGCTTCCGCGTGCAGGGCACCAAGGGCCTGTGGATGGACGTCAACCAGTCCATCCACATCGAAGGGCGTAGCCCGCCGCACAAGTGGGAAGACTTCAAGGCCTATCAGGACCAGTACGAGCACCCGCTGTGGAAGCAGCACGCCGACACCGCCGCCAGCGCCGGCCACGGCGGCATGGACTGGTTCGTCATCCATGCCTTCGTCGAGGCCCTGAAGGCGCGCGCGCCCATGCCGATCGACATCTACGACGCCATTACCTGGAGCGCGATCACCCCGTTGTCGGAGCAATCCATCGCCAACCGCTTCCAGACCTTGGAATTCCCGGACTTCACCGCGGGGCTGTGGAAGCAGCGCAAGCCGATTTTCGCGTTCGACGGGACGTACTGAGGACGAACGCACCGGCCACGGCCGGTGCTTGCGGGGGCAGGCCACCACCCTTGGTCGTGACTGCCCCCCCGATCCTCGTAGAGCCGACCGTTGGTCGGCTGCGCCTGGCACTGCGGCCGACCAACCGTCGGCTCTGGCTCGGACTGCAGCCGGCCAACGCTCGGCTCTGGCTCGCACTGCAGCCGACCAACGCTCGACTCTGGCTCGCACTGCAGCCGACCAACGGTCGGCTCTACGGCGCCATTACGTGGAGCGCGATCACCCCGTTGTCGGAGCAATCCATCGCCAACAGCTTCCAGACCCTGGAATTCCCGGACTTCACCGCCGGGCTGTGGAGGCAGCGCAAGCCGATTTTTGCGTTCGACGGGAGGTACTGAGCACGAACGCACCGGCCCACGGCCGGTGCTTGCGGGGGCGGGTCACCACCCTTGGTCGTCACTGCCCCCCAATCCTCGTAGAGCCGACCGTTGGTCGGCTGCGCCTGGCACTGCAGCCGGCCAACGTCGGCTCTGGCTCGCACTGCAGCCGACCAGCCGTGGGCTCTGGCTCGCACTGCAGCCGACCAACGGTCGGCTCTACGGCGCCATTACCTGGAGCGCGATCACCCCGTTGTCGGCGCAATCCATCGGCAACAGCTTTCAGACCTTGGAATTCCCGGACTTCAGCGTCGGGCTGTGGACGCAGCGCAAGCCGATTTTCGCGTTCGACGGGACGTACTGAGGACGAACGCACCGGCCACGGCCGGTGCTTGCAGGGGCAGGCCACCACCCTTGGTCGTGCCTGCCATCCCGATCCTCGTAGAGCCGACCGTTGGTCGGCTGCGCCTGGCACTGCAGCCGACCAACCGTCGGCTCTGGCTCGGACTACAGCCGACCAACCGTCGGCTCTGGCTCGGACTACAGCCGACCAACGCTCGGCTCTGGCTCGCACTGCAGCCGACCAACGGTCGGCTCTACGGCGCCACTACCTGGAGCGCGATCACCCCGTTGTCGGAGCAATCCATCGCCAACAGCTTCCAGACCGTGGAATTCCCGGACTTCACCGCCGGGCTGTGGACGCAGCGCAAGCCGATGTTCGCGTTCGACGGGACGTACTGAGGACGAACGCACCGGCCCACGGCCGCTGCTTGCGGGGGCGTGTCACCACCATGGGGCGTGACTGCCACCCCGATCCTCGTAGAGCCGACCGTTGGTCGGCTGCGCCTGGCACTGCGGCCGACCAACCGTCGGCGCTGGCTCGGACTGCAGCCGACCAACGCTCGACTCTGGCTCGCACTGCAGCCGACCAACGGTCGGCTGTACGGGGTGCCGCTCCGCGCCTGGGCTACCGCTGCGCGTTCCACCACCAGAACCACAGTGCCTCCATGCCATGGCCCAGGCTGTAATCGCCCTGCCCGGCAGCGATATCCAGCACGCCCTGGCGCAGGCCGGCGAGGGCCGACACGCCCAATCGCAGTACCTGCCGCTCGCCGTCCGGCTGCCACTGCCATGCACCGCTGTCCTCATCGAGGATCAGCTGCATCGTCTGCGGCGCGACCCAGCGCGCATCGCGGTTGTTCGGCACCGCCAGCTGCGCGGGGCCGGGCGCGGACAGCCGCAGCGTCCGGCTCGCCCCGGCTCCCTCGGTGTGCAACGCGTCCAGCCGTGTCAGCAGCGACGCGCACCCCTCTGCATCGGCGGTCAGCTGCCAACCCGGGAAATTGCGCGCGTTGTCGCGATAGCGCCAGAGCGACACCGTGCCGTGCTGCTGCCATGCGTGTGAAGGCTTCATGCCCCAAGTCTGCGACCGCCCCTGTGGCCCTGCAAGCGGAGGGAGTATCGAACCGACCAGTGAATCGGCGATGATGGCCGTGACCTACGTTCGCAACGGACTGCGCCACATGTCATTCAAATCGATTCGTCGTCTGAACCCGCTGGGTTTCATCATCCTGCTTGCCTTGGCCATTGCCGTGGTAGCGATGGTGGCAACGCAACGTAACGAGGGGCTGGCGCCACGCGCCGCCTTGGCAGAGGCCAGCGGGCGCGTGCAATCGGTGCGCGTGAATGATGAAGGGATCGACTTCAGCCTCGAGGGCAGCGACGTTGCCTTCCGCTACCCGCTCAACGCCGATGACCGCATGGAGCGCGTGCATCGCGCCCTGCGCAGCGCCGGCACGCGCACGGTCACGGTGTTGTACCTGCCCGCCGGCGGCAGCGATCAGCAGCTGCACCGGCCGGTCAACCAGCTTGCCGTTGGCGACCTGATGGTGCGCTCGTACGCCCAGGTCAAGGAATCGTGGGACAGGAGACGGATCGCGGGCCGATGGGTGGCCGGTGCAATGCTGGTGAGCGCGCTGGGATTGGCCTGGGTCGGCCTGTTCGGCCTCTACCCGCGTCAGCGCTGAAGCCCCCCGGCCGGCACGTCGCCGGCCCTTGCGGAAGTGGTGGGCATTCGAGCCTCGACCGTTGGCGTCGAGTGTCGCGTCTCCATCCCCTGCGTCTCTGTGCGCCGGCACCACCGTTGCGCCTGCTGAAGCCTTTCAACCCGCGACGCAGCTCTGCGAGGCGGCCACCAATGAAGCGTGCAGCATCGGTATCAGCGGAATACAGGCCCAGACCGAAGGTGTGCCGTGCTGGCAAGGCGATGCCCATGGCGCGGGTCCACTCAATGCCAACAAGGCAGGGAGGTCGGCGAATTGATCCTGTGGCACCGGGATCGCAATGACTGCGATGCAGGTGAGATTTCCGGCAGAAAAGGCGGCTGAATACCGCGAAGGCAAGGATGGTGCGCCCGGAGGGATTCGAACCCCCGACCAATGGCTTCGGAAGCCACTACTCTATCCGGCTGAGCTACGAGCGCGTTGTC
Organism: Stenotrophomonas sp. Steno-Z1; assembly: GCF_056393175.1. Taxonomy (NCBI): domain Bacteria; kingdom Pseudomonadati; phylum Pseudomonadota; class Gammaproteobacteria; order Lysobacterales; family Lysobacteraceae; genus Stenotrophomonas; species Stenotrophomonas sp. Steno-Z1. Next base: position 226,876 of record NZ_JBWJPB010000005.1, read on the forward strand.
CTGCAATCCCGGGTGCCTGTGTGGGCCACCACTTCGCCTTGGCGGCGCGGGGACGAGCATTCTAGCCGCAAACGCGGCGCAGGTCTGCCCCCCTTCCAATTCCCCGCCAGGGCAACGCCGGTCGCCGGCCGGGGCGGTATCCTTTGCAGATGGCTTACGAACGTTTTGAAGTCCCCGCCGGCGGTGCACCATCGCGCTGGGGCCAGTACTGGAAACTGATGCGCGCCGATCGCCCGATCGGCACCCTGCTGCTGCTGTGGCCCACCTGGTGGGCGTTGTGGCTGGCCGCCGGCGGCCTGCCGTCGCTGTGGATCCTGTTCGTGTTCAGCGCCGGGGTCTGGCTGACGCGTTCGGCTGGCTGCGTCATCAACGACTACGCCGACCGCTGGCTGGACCCGCACGTCAAGCGCACCAAGGACCGCCCCCTGGCCAGCGGCCGGGTCAAGGGCCGCGAGGCGCTGGTGCTGTTTGCGGTGCTGATGCTGGTCGCCTTCGCGCTGGTGCTCACCCTGAACGCGTTGACCATCGGCATGAGCTTCATCGGCATCTTCCTGGCCGCCAGTTACCCCTACCTCAAGCGCTACACCCATCTGCCCCAGGTCTACCTGGGCATGGCCTTCGGCTGGGGCATCCCGATGGCCTTCGCCGCCGTGCAGGGTGAGGTGCCGGTGATCGGCTGGCTGCTGTATGGCGCCAACATCCTGTGGTCCACCGCGTACGACACCTGGTATGCCATGGTCGACCGCGACGATGACCTCAAGATGGGCTCGCATTCCACCGCCATCCTGTTCGGCGACCTGGACCTGGTCATCCAGGGCATCCTGTATGCCCTGTTCCTGGGCACCATGGGCCTGGTCGGCATGCGCGCCGGGTTGGGCAGCGCGTACTGGCTGTCGCTCGGCGTGGCCGCGCTGCTGATCGTCTACGAGTTCATGATCTGCCAGAAGCGCGAGCGCGACGCCTGCTTCAAGGCCTTCCTGCACAACAACTGGGTGGGGGCCACCCTGTTCGCGGGCATCGCCGCCGCCCTGGCGTTCCATTGAAGGCAGGCCGCGGCCAACCGCTCATGACCCGGTAGTGCCGAGCCACGCTCGGCAGCCCGTAACCCAGCAGGATCATGACCGGTAGTGCCAAGCCACGCTCGGCAGCCCGTAACGCAGCAGGATCATGACCGGTAGTGCCGAGCCACGCTCGGCAGCCCGTAACCCGACAGGATCATGACCCGGTAGTGCCGAGCCACGCTCGGCAGCCCTTAACCCGACAGGATCATGACCCGGTAGTGCCGAGCCACGCTCGGCAGCCCGTAACCCGGCAGGATCATGACCGGTAGTGCCGAGCCACGCTCGGCAGCCCTTAACCCGGCAGGATCATGACCGGTAGTGCCGAGCCACGCTCGGCAGCCCGTAACCCGACAGGATCATGACCCGGTAGTGCCGAGCCACGCTCGGCAGCCCGTAACCCATCAGGATCATGACCCGGTAGTGCCGAGCCACGCTCGGCAGCCCGTAACCCATCAGGATCATGACCCAGTAGTGCCGAGCCACGCTCGGCAGCCCGTAACCCATCAGGATCATGACCCAGTAGTGCCAGCCGCTGGGCGGCTCCCGACCCTGCCCAAGCGCCGCGCACCCAATACTGGCCCCTAAGACCAATAGGCGACTGACAGCACGCCCGCCAACCCACAGAATCCCCCCATTGAACGCTCCGGGAGAGAGCCAATGGCCACGTCGACAACGATTCGGGACGGCTTCATGGCACGCGCGGCGCTGCGCTCGGCCGCCTGGGCAGAAAAATGGTTTCCCGATGCCTACGTGTTCGCCGTGCTCGGCGTCATCATCGTGGCCGGCGCTGCCATCGGCTTCGGCGCCACCCCACAGGCCACTGCCAGCGCCTTCGGCGAGGGCTTCTGGAGCCTGATCCCCTTCACCATGCAGATGGCCTTCGTGGTCATCGGCGGCTACGCCCTGGCCACCGCCCCGATCGTGGCGCGCTTCATCGACCAGCTCGCGCGGGTGCCGCGCACCGGCCGCGGCGCCGTGGTCTACGTGGGGCTGGTCAGCATGCTGGCCTCGTTGCTCAGCTGGGGCTTCTCGCTGGTGTTCGGCGGCCTGCTGGTGCGCGCGCTGGCCCGCCGCGAAGACCTCAAGATGGACTACCGCGCCGCTGGCGCCTCGGCCTATCTCGGCCTGGGCGCGGTCTGGGCCATGGGCCTGAGCTCATCGGCCGCGCAGTTGCAGGCCAACCCGGCCAGCATGCCGCCGGGGCTGGTGGAGATCACCGGCGTGCTGCCCTTCACCGAAACCATCTTCCTGTGGCAGTCCATTGCGCTGACCGCCGCGCTCATCCTGGTCTCGCTGCTCATCGCCTGGCTCACCGCGCCGGGACCGGCCACGGCGCGCACCGCCCGCGACTTCGACGGCGCCGCCCAGGCCGAGCCGCCGCCGCTGCAGCCGCGCACGCGCCCGGGCGAATGGCTGGAATACAGCCCGCTGCTCACCGTGCTGCTCTCGCTGCTGGCCTTCGGCTGGCTGTTCGGCGAGTTCGCCAGCAAGCCGCTGGTCAGCGCCATCGCCAACCTCAACACCTACAACTTCCTGTTCATTTCGCTGGGCCTGCTGCTGCACTGGCGCCCGCGCAGCTTCCTCAACGCGGTGGCCAAGGCGGTGCCCAGCACCACCGGCGTGCTCATCCAGTTCCCGCTGTACGGCGGCATCGCCATGATCCTCACCCATGCGGTGGGCAGCGGCGACGAAACCCTGGCGCACCGCCTGTCCAGCCTGTTCGTCCACATCGCCACCACCGATACCTTTGCCTTGGTCATGGGCGTCTACTCGGCGGTGCTCGGCTTCTTCGTGCCCTCCGGCGGCGGCAAGTGGATCATCGAGGCGCCGTATGTGATGCAGGCCGCCAACGAGCTCAAGGCGCACCTGGGCTGGGCCGTGCAGGTGTACAACGCGGCCGAAGCCCTGCCCAACCTGATCAACCCGTTCTGGATGCTGCCACTGCTGGGCGTGCTCGGGCTGAAGGCGCGCGACATCGTCGGCTTCACCTTCATCCAGCTGCTGGTGCACATCCCGCTGGTGCTGGGGCTGCTGTGGCTGCTGGGCATGACCCTCACCTATGTGCCGCCGGTGATGCCGTAACCCCCGCACGGTAACGCCGCCGCGCCGCGCGCCGACGGCGCTGGCTCAGGGCGCGCCGTGGTCGGTCGTGGTGGTGGTCAGCAGCACTGGCAGTTCCGCCAGCAGCGCCTCGCACTGCGCAGGCAACAACAGCGCCGCCAGTGCCGGCCGCAATCGTCGTTGCAGGTCGGCCAGCCCCAAGTGCGGTGCGCGCGGGTGGGCGGCATGGGCTGTGCCGATGGCCGCGGCCAGCCGCTCAGCCAGTGCGCGGTGCAACCGGCATTGCGGCGCATCGGTCGGTGCGCCTGCAATGCGCTCAATGGCGGCGTGGCACGCCACCACCAGCGGCGGGGCATCGGCCAGCGCGGGGGCCTGCGCCACGGGGCGGTCGCGCAGTTGCTGGCGTGCCAGCAGGCCCTGCAACTGGCGCAACCGCTCCGTGGGGGCGCCCGGCGCCACCAACAGTGACCGCAGGTGCCGTTGCAGCTGTAGCCGCGCGGCGCCCGCCGTCGTGCCGGTGTCCAGCTGATGACGCAACTGGCTGTGCAGGGCGTCCGCTTCCCGGCGTGGATTGGCCGGTGTGGTGGCAGCCGTGTGCAGGTAGTCCCAGCCGGCATCGCGCACCTCCGGAGCCCGCTCGCGCGCCCAATGCCGGATGCGCACGTCTTCGGCCACGCCCAGGTGCTGCTCGCACGCGTCGGTGCTCACCACGTCACGCAGCAGGGAGCAGAAGTGAAGGTCATACCGATAGCGCTGCGGCGGCGTGTCGGCCTCGCCACTGCCGCCATCGGCAGGCGGGGCCAGCAAGGCCGCCTGCAACTGCTGGCCAAAGCCGGTCACCCGCTGGTGCAGGCGGCGCCGGCGCAGGCGGTGCAGGTCGCGCTGCTGGCCGCGCGCATCCACGCTCCAGCGAGGGCCCAGGTAATCGCAGCAGGCATGGAAGTCCAGGTTGCCAGTGGGCGGTAGCACGGCGCGCAATCGGCGGTGCTGGCCCGGCAGCCCGGCCTGCAGCGCCTGCAGCGATTGCGGCGCCCACCCATCCGCCGCAGCGTCCTGCCAAGGGGCGGGCACGCCCGGCAGATGCACCAGCCACGCACAGTGCTTGTGCGGGTGCGGGCGGTTGAGCAGCGCCACTAGCCGCGCCAACGCCGGGCCATCCACCGCCGTGTCCAGGTACACCAGCGCCAGCCGCGCATCCAGGTAGGGCAATGCGTGCAGGTCGCTGGCGATCAGCAACTGCGCCTTTTGCTGTTCTGCAGGTGTGCACTCGGCAGCGGGGCCGATCGTCGCGCTGTGCAGCGCCTCGTCCCTGGCAAACGCGCGCTGTTGCCGCCGCATCGCCTCGGCATCGGCCACCAGCAGCAACGCGCGCAGGTCGCGCTCGGTATGCAGCAGTGCGTCGCGCAGGTGCTGGGCAATGGTGGATGCCCATCGGCTTGCCGGCGCGGCGGCTGGCTCGGCAGCGTCCGTGGCCGTGCGCATGGGCAGCGGCGGGCGCGGCGCGGCAGGCACCAGCGGGTGGTGGTAGACCGGCACCAGCAGGCCATCGGCCATGGCATCGGCGTTGGTGCAGGCATACAGCAGCGGGCCCATCGCATCGGCTGGCACTGCCGCGGGCAGCGGTCCGCTGCCCAGGCACAGCCAGCCCGCGCGCGGCAGCCGTTGGCGCGCGTGTTCCAGCCACGCCGGCTGCCCGGCCAGCAGGTGCGCGTCCATCAGCACGATGAGGTCGTCATCGGCATGCCCGGCGTCACGGCGCCGCAGCCAGGCCTGCAGCGTGCCCGGCGTGGTCTGCAACGTGGTGCCGCGCCCGTTGGCCATGAACGCGACGAGGCCAGGGCCGGCCGAAGCCGGCGCGCTGGCAGGGCGCGACTGCACCCGCAGTACCCGGCAATGGCGCAATGACGGATCGCGGCGGAGGTGTCGCACCAGCCAGTGCCAGGTCAGCGCCATGCCCGCACCGGCGGCCAGTTGCAGGTGTCCGCTCCCACGGCGTCCGTCGGCATCGATGCGCCGCACCTGAGCCAGCCCGGCCTGCACCGCGAAGAACTGCGCGGCACGCGCAACCCGCTGGCGGCCATCGGCGCCGGTGTGCACAAAGCCCCCCAGCAGCGCCAACAGCCGGCCGGGCGCCGCCACCCCGGCCAGCAACGGCGCGTGCAGCGCCCGCAACACGTGGCCGTCGGCGGCGCGTGCACCTGATCCAGGCGAGGGCAGGGACAGGCGCAACCGCTGTGCGGCAGCCGCGCTCCAGCCTTGCTCGCGCCACCGCACCCAGCCCTCGGCCGGTGTGCCGCGCCAGGCATAGCGCCCGCCACGCCGGTCAAGCGCCAATAGCAAGGGCGCTCTGCACGCGGGGGTATCGGCAGCCAGCTGCTGGTGGTGAATGGCAATCGCGGCGCCATCGCGGCCCCAGCGGCCCTGCGCATCGCGCTCCACGCACAGCAGGCGCACCAGCGGCAGGCCGTTGACGTACCCCACCAGCGCATCCACGCGCGGCACTGCGTCCAGCGCCGGTTGGCCCTCCTCACGCGCGCTGGCAATGTCCCACCGGTTGTTGGACGGCGCGGCCCAGTCCACCAGCGGCACCCTGGCCTGCACGGCACGACCATCCGGCAGCCGCTGCGGCACGCACACGCCCTCCTGCAACACCGTCAGCAGGGCAGCGTTGCCGGCCTGCGAGCCGCGCCGCCACGCGCCGTTCGCCATCATGGCCAGCACCTGTGCAATACCGTGCGCATCCAGCGGCCAGTGTTCGCCATGGGCTTCAAACCGTACGTGCTGCAGGTGCTCGCGCAAACGCCCTTCCAGCAATGCGCTGCGCGGATCGCCACGCAGGGCGCAGCGTCGGTTCGGGGCCAGGTATTGCCAGCCCAACCGCTGCAGCCATCCCAATGCCGATCGCGTCACCACGCCGTGCACGGGTGCGCGCGTCATGGCGGCGCGCCTCGCGCATCAGGTGGGCAGGCCGCTAGCGGCAGGGTGGGTGAACCGGGAAGAGGACATGGCATGCCCGCAGTCTGGCGCAGCCATCACACGCCCCGCCGTGTGCACCATTCCGTTTCCTGCACGATGCCTGCACCGCGCGGTGAACAGTTTCAATGCCTCGCTACCAGTAGATAGCGTGGGCCAATCAACCCATCACACCCGCCCGCACCCGAGACTCAGCCGGCCTTGGCCGGCCGCTCCGCCAACTGGGCCAGATCGCCTTCCAACGCCTGTTCCAATGCACTCAATCGCGCGCGCAACCGGGCGCGCTGGCTGCGCAGAGCGTCCAGCGTGGGCACCTGCCCTTGGTCATCCGGCTGCACATAGCGCGCAACGCTCAAGTTGCCCGCCTGGCTGGCCAGCATCTGCGGGGAGGCCAGGCACGCCACGCCGGCCACATCGGCGCGCGCACGGCACAGCGCCAGCACCTGCTCGGCCGCGGCGCTGTCCAGCCGCGGGCCGCGGCGGGTGGCCACCGATAACCGCCGCGCATCCACGAACAACACGTTCTCGTCCGTGCGCATCGCGCGCAGCACCAGCAGCGCCGTGGCCACAGGGCTGCCGGCAAACAGCCGGTCCGGCAGGCCCACCACCGCGTCGATCAGGTTGGCCTCCAGCAGGCTGCGGCGGATCAGCGCCTCCTCGCCATCGCGGAACAGCACCCCGTGCGGCACGACCACCGCGATGCGGCCAGTGTGCGGGTCCATCGCCTTGAGCATGTGCTGCAACAACGCCAGGTGGCCCCATTGGCGTGGTGGAAAGCCATGCACGTAGCGCTGGTGCACATCGCGCATGCCGCGCTCGGGCGACCACGCCAGCGCAAATGGCGGCCGCGTCAGCTGCACGTGGAAGCGCCGCAACTGGCCGTTCGGGTGCACCAGCGTGTCGTGCAGCAGCGGCGTGCCCGCATGCAGCGCGTGGTTGTCTTCGCCGTGCAACAGCAGGCGCAGGCGCGCACACGCCCAGGCCGTGTCGTCGTCTTCCTGCCCCAGCAGCTGGTGCCGGCGTGCGCCATGGGCGGTGCGTGCCCAGCGACTGGCCGCCAGCAGCAGGCTGCCGCTATGGCAGGCCACGTCGCAGATGGTCTCGTCCTCGCCGGGGTCCATCAGGCCCGCCATCAGCCAACCCAACGCATCGGGCACATGGGCCACCGCCGATGGGCTGCGGCGCGGCTGGCTGCGCTCCAGCAGGCGGTCCACCGCCTGCCCGATGTCGGCGCGGTACGTACCACGCAGGCTGCGAAAATCCAGCGCCGGCACGCTCAGCCGCCCCAGCAGGCGCGACAGCGCGACGTCGCGGCGATCGGCATCCCGTGGCCAGCCATCGTGCAGGCGCAGCACATCAAACACCTCGGCCAGCGTGGCGCGGTTGGCCTGGGTGAGCCGTTGCAGCGCGGTGATGATGCGGCGCTCGTTGTCCCCGCTGAAGCGCTGCCGATACAGCAGCTCGAAGCGTGCCTCCGGCGGCACCACCAGCAGCTGCGCGCCCGGCGCGGTGGGCGGCCAGTCCAGCGGCGCGCCGTAGGCGCCGTCCGGGTCCTGCGCGGCGGCGTCGGTATCGCTGGCAATCTTGAGCAGCAGCAGCGCCAACAGCAGGTAGGTGGCGGCGCCGGCATCGGCCGCATCGGCGAGGGTCTCGCGGGCGGCGTTCAGCGCGGCATGCGTGGCATGCGCGCCGGGCAGGGCGGCCATCCGGTTCATGCGCCGCCTCCCTGCAACATCTGCTCGGCCACCACGGCGATCTCCTGTTGGCGAATCTGGATCAAGCCCTCCAGGCAGCGCCGCTCGGCCAGCGCCGCCGTGGCAATGCTCACGATGCGGCGTTGCTGGACCACGGGCGGCACATGCACCGGCAACTGCGCCACCGCCGTCTTGCGCAGGCTCTGCTGGCGCGAGCCCGCCGCCTGCTGGCGCAGGTAGGCCTGGGCGGCGCGCTGGCTCAACTGCCATGCCAGAAAGGCCGGCAGCAGGTCCGGCGTGGATACCCGCAGCACGTAGAGGTGCGGGCTGCACACGGTGCTCTCCGGCGGGTTGTGCAGCAGCATCGCCAGCGCATGGTTGCCGCGCGCGGCGATCAGCACATCCTGGTCCTGCACCCAATCGGGCGGCTTGCGTGTGCGCAGCGCGGTGCGCAGCAGGTGCTCGCGTTCCTGCAGCCCATCGGCGCCGAGGTTCTTCAACTGGATGACCTGCACCGGGCCCTCCGGCACGGCGGCGATGGCACCGCGGAAGGGATGGCCCTGGCGGATATTGGCCACGTCGCCAAGCAGGGCGATGCGCGTGAGAGTGTTCATGCGTGCACCATGCGTTCGGGTGGGAAGAGGGTCAACCGAACAGGTACGCAGCATTCGCGATGATGCGCAATGGAGCGTGGTGGATGTGCGGAAGTGGGATGAAGCTCGCAAGGGGTCGCAGCTGGTGCGAACGATGGGGTGAACTGGAGTTTGGGGTTTGGAGAGGTTGGGGTGATGGTAGGAGCTATCGCGCGCAAGCTGAAGTTGTGCAGCGCAAACACCGGTGCCATGTTTGCAGATGCTGCTTGTGCAAGTGGGTATCCAATCAATGCCAATGATCTATGCGCGCAACGTCTGTGTGGGGTGAGCCGTAAGGCGCGCCAGAACCTTTGCAAGCAGCCGTGATCGCGATGGAATCGCCGCTCGCGGGGCTCGTAAGAGCACAACATCAACACGTCCATCCGGCCTCTCCGCCCTGGAAGAAACTCACGCGTATCGTATGTTCCGATATATGGAAGTGCGATATAGCTTTGGAAGCCGCTCTTCCCATATACGCGGCCATGCCAAAGACCATCTATCGTCCGGAGTACGCAGTTCTAGTCGAATTGGTCCGGGAAATGCGTTTGGAGGCTGGTCTCACCCAGACCGACGTATCGACTCAGCTGGGCGTCACCCAGTCCCACCTGAGTGACGTGGAGAGAGGCACCCGCCGCCTGGACCTGATCGAGCTGAGAGACATTGCTGGCGTCTGTGGCGTTTCGCTTGTAGACGCTGTCTCGGAGTTCGAGGCGAGGCTGAAGAAGAAGCGAGTCAGCACAAAACGCTAGCGTTGTGTCGGGGATTGGGCCGTGAGCTGGCCGCTTCTCAACCAAGTGTCCTTACAGCCGTAACCGGACGCACAGGGAGATTACGCAAAGAGCACACAGGCGAATCGATTGCTCCTGCCCGTATATTGCCTGGCCGATTGCACTCACCCGCGTCATTGCCACCATGCTGCCCCCAGCCTGGCTGCTCGCAACATAGGACACGACGCTCCCGGTGTCCTGGAGCGGGAAGATCCGGTCGATGGCCCGGCGGATCGCAGCGGATTGGACCCGTGAGGACATCTCGCTCAGCGGCTGCACCTCGGCGCATATGAACAGGCGGCCTGAGGTCACCCGCGCTGCTTGGCCTTGCTCAGGCGCATGGCAGGAAATGACGCAACAGCGACATTGTTGCCGTGGCGGGGTGAGCGAAGAATGCACGCACATCACCAACCTATGGCGGCACCATGGCACCCCGAATTTTCCCTGGACGCGTTCTGTATGCCGCGTGGGCTGTATCGGTGTTGCTGGCCGGATGTGCAGGGCCGCCCTCCAGAACGCCCAGACCGGCTGAGCAGGCACCGAGCGTTTCTTCCACCCAGGAGGCAGTGATCCCCCCCTATCGCGCTCGGCCTGGTCGCGGCCGTGCCGTGATCGCGGTGGTGGGGGAGAACAGTGGCGTGGAGGTCAGCGACTTCCTGGTGCCCTTCGCGATCCTTTCCCGTGCCGGCACCCTGGATGTATCCGCGGTGACGCTCGGACCGGGGCCGCTTTCCACGTTTACCGATCTCGGGCGGCCGGGGTTCCGGATCGCGACGGATACCACGGTGGCGCAGTTCGATGCGATCCATCCAGAGGGGGCCGACTACATCATCGTGCCGGCGCAGGCCTCCACGCCGCGCCTTATCGCGTGGCTGAAGCGGCAGTCCCGCCAAGGGGCGACGATCGTCACCATCTGCAACGGTGCCCTTGTCGCCGCGCAGATGGGGACGTTCGATGGGCGGCGCGCCACGGCGCATTGGTCCACCGACGCCACGCGGAGGAAGCAGTCCCCCGAGATTCGCTGGACGCCGAATCGACGCTATGTTGCCGACGGAAACTGGGTGTCGACCGCGGGCGTAAGCGCCGCCATCCCAGCCTCCATCGCGCTGGTGGAGGCCATCAGCGGGCGTGAGAAGGCGCAGCACGTTGCCCGGGCGGTGGGGGCCATGGCGTGGTCGGCGCAGCATGACAGCGATGCCTTTTCCCCCCGGTTGGGCACGACGGCGGTGCCACTGGCCACCGTGCTCTACACCAATCGATGGCTGCACGGCCGCGACCAGATCGATGTGATGGGCGTGCCGGGAATCGATGAGGGCACACTCGCGTTGACGATCGATGCGTACTCGACCACGGGCCGCAGCCAGGCCTATCTCGTATCCGCCACTGGCGAACCTTTTGTGACACGCCACGGACTTCGCATCCTGCCTGATCGCCAACGCATGACAGACAGTGCCGCCCCGTTGGTGATTGCCGGCGATCTGACCCCGGTGATGGCACTGGATGCTGCACTCGATGGCATCATGCACCGATATGGCCGCTCAACGGCCAAGGGCGTCGCGCTGGCGTTCGAGTACCCCGACTTTCCGCGTTGAACGCACAGAGCCCCATGTCCGACCCATCCGCAACGCGTCACGTTGTGCTGCTCGCGCACGAGAACATGAACGTACTTGACCTCACGGGGCCCCTCCAGGCGCTGCACGCGGCCAATCAATGCAGGCCGCTGGCCGAGGGCAGGCGGCGATATGAGATTACCGTCGCATCCGAACATGGCGGCCTGGTGGCCACCAGCGCAGGGCTGCAGGTGATGTCGGTGGCCCTGGCCAGCCTGGAGGACACCGCGATCGACACGTTGATGGCGCCAGGTGGATGCCGCGGTGACGTGTACGAGGCGTCCGCAGCACTGGTGGCGTGGGTGGCGGCGCGGGGCCAGACCGTGCGGAGATTGTGCTCGATCTGCACAGGCGCGTTCCTGCTGGCCGCTGCAGGGCAGTTGGAGGGGCGGCGCGCGGCAACGCACTGGGACTGGGCAACGCGTCTGTCGAGCCTGTACCCCGGTGTACACGTGGATGCCGACCGGATTTTCGTGCGGGACGGCAATGTATGGTCCTCGGCGGGTGTCACGGCCGGCATCGACCTGACGCTTGCGTTGATCGAAGATGATCACGGACACCGGCTCGCCATCGACGTGGCGCGACAGCTGGTCGTGTTCGTCAAGCGTTCGGGTGGGCAGTCGCAATTCAGCGCGCCGCTGTCGGCACAGTCCAGCACCGGCGGCGATTTCGCCGAGCTTCACGGCTGGATGGCGGCTCACCTGCAGCAGGATCTGCGGGTGGAGGTGCTGGCCGACTGGATGAACATGTCACCACGCACCTTCGCCCGTGTCTACCGCAGCAGGTGTGGTGTTACGCCTGCCAAGGCAGTGGAGATGCTGCGGCTGGAAGCCGCACGGCGCCTGCTCGAGACCGGTACGTTGCCGATCAAGCGGATTGCGACGCTGACAGGGCTGTCGGACGAACAGACCCTGCGCCGCGCCTTCATTCGTGTGCTGGGAGTGGCACCGGGCGACTACCGGGAGCGCTTCCGCAGCAGCGCTCCTGTCCAATCGGGTTGACGGCGGATGGCCCGGCGGCGGCGCGTCAATTGTCCTGATAGTCGCGTTCATCGTGGGCACTCACGACGCTGCAAGCCAGTTGCGTAATGACTGCTCCTGGCCGGAAGCAGACCTTATCTGTTGGGCGTACGAGCGAGAGTGGAAGTGATCGTGACCGCGCCGCAATCGTCCATCGCCACTATCAAAGTTCCGAGTCACCCTCGGCCAACGGAAACTCCTTCTGCCTGATGCTCCATTTGCCCGACGGTCCTTCGGCACGGAAATGATCAAGCACGAACGGCAACCCTTCGCCGCTCATCACACCGGGGCACGTGGTCACCTGGAAGTGAAGATGTGGCCATCGCGCATCGCCTGAGTTGCCGATCCTTGCCAAGGGCTCGCCGCGCCGGACGCGCTGAAGCAGCCAGGTGGACTGGCGGTTGGGCCGAAGAAAGCGCTCAGGGACATCCTGAAGCGCTCGTAGCATATGGCCTGTGTTTCGGCAGAGTGCTTCTCCACGTCCAATCTCCTTGTCCTTGAGGATTGGACGCCGCAGCGCTGCTCAATCTTGGGTGATGCCCAACCTTACCCGGCCTCGCTTACCCGCCCGGCCTGCGCCCGCCGCACCAAGCGCTCCCTCACCTTGTCATACACCAGGTTGTACACATAGGTGTAAGGCAGGAAGAACGCGATTAGCCCCATCTCCAGCAGGAACGCCTCCCAGTAGGAAATGGACAGCCACCACGCGGCCAGCAGCACCACCACCAGCACCAGCCCGCCTTCAAAGCCCACCGCGTGCCCGATACGCACCGGCACGGTGCGCTTGAAACCGAACTTCTTTTCCACGCGCTCGAACATCGCGTTGTAGAGCATGTTCCACAGCATGGCGCAGGTGGCCAGGGCGATGGTGAGCACGCCCGTGTCGAACAGCGACTTGCCCAGCACGTAGGACATCACCGGCGCGCACAGGCACAGGGCGATGCCTTCAAACAGCACGGCATGGACGACGCGGTCCCAAAGGGTCTTTTCAGCTTTCATGAGGCAACACCTGATGTTCGCCGCCGGCAGGGCCTGGCGGAGAGGGGAGCGGATCGAGGGGGAGGGGAAAGGGGGGCGGCGATCAACGCTCGTAGCGCGCCCGGCGGCCATGATATAAGTTTCAAAAATGGAGAAGAACCTCCAATATCGTAGGCGGCCGTTTCAAATATGAAACACTTTCCGTGGGACAACCTGATGGTGCTGCTGGCCGTGGTCCGCGGCGGCACCCTGCGCGAAGCCGCCAAGGCGGCGCGGATGAGCACGGCCACGCTGTCGCGCCGGCTGGATGCGCTGGAGGAGCGGCTGGGCGGCAAAGTGGTGGAGCGCACGTCCACCGGCTGTATTCCCACCGAGCTGGGGCAGCGGGTGTTCGCGCTGGCCGAGCAGATGGAAGAAGCCGCCGACGAGATCGCGCGCGAGGCTGATACGCCCAAAGAGCTGGTGGGCACAGTGCGGATCAACGCCGACGAATGGGCCAGCTTCCTGCTGATCACCCTGCTGCCCGGGCTCAACCGCCTGCACCCCGGCCTGGGCGTGGAGGTGCTCACTTCGCGCGAGCCGTACAGCCTGGCCCGCCGCGAGGCCGACGCGCTGCTGCGCTACGGCCCACCCGACACCGCCGACCTGCGCGGCGACCGGGTGGGACGCGTGGAGTACGCCCTGTACGCCAACCAGGCCTACGCGGCGCGGCGACATACGGCCATCGCCAACCAGGCGTGGCACGAACTGGAGTTCGTGGGGCTGGACGAGCCCCGCGTGGAGTTCGAGGTGGAGCGCTGGCTGCGCACGCTGCCCGGCGCCAACCGCCCGTGGCTGCGCTGCAACTACTCGGTGGGCGTGCTGGACGGCGTGACCGCCGGTGGCGGACTGGGCGTGATCGAGCGCACCGTCGCCGAACACGTGGGCGGGCTGGTGCGCGTGCGCGATGCACCGGCACTGACCCAGGACGTGTGGCTGTGGACGCACCGCTCGCTGCACGACACGCCGCGCTTCCAGGCGGTGCGCGACTTCCTCAAGCATGCCTGGCTCAATGCGCTGGCCGCGCGCGAGTAAACGGCCGCCTGGGACGCCGCCGGCGACGGCTATGCCGCGCTGATGAGGAACAGGCGGAAGTCTGAATCGTCGGGCGCCGCCGGCACCTCGATGGTCAGGCCCATGCTGGGCAGGTGCCTGCTCCAGAACGCGTGGGCGGCCGTGTCATTGCGGAACGTAGCCAACAACCAGCGACCACTCCCCGGGATCACGAGCTGGGCGACAACGGCGCGTGCGATGCCCTTGCCGCGATGCTTGGGCAGCACGAACAGGTCGGCCAATTCGGGGATGCGCTCGCCCTGGAACTCCACCTCGTCCACCAGCACGAACCCGCACAGCACGCCATCGAGCCACAGCAGCCGGGCCCATGTGGGTTGCGCGCGGAGGTTGGCATCCACGTCGGCGCGCGCGCAGTCGAAGGTGCCATCGGCGGCGATCTCTTCGCCACTCCATGCGGAGGCTTCGAAGTAATAGAACTGCAACAGCTGGAACAACACATCGGTGTCTGCCACCGACGCTGCGGCGAGCGTGAGTCCTCGCATGGACATCCTTTTCCGTGCACGGCGACGGTGGCGGCGATGATAGAGCGCATCCACGACGCTGCACAGCCAGCAATTCAGGCACCTGACCTGGCAAGGCGGGCCATGCGGAATGTAGCCATTACCCATCGGCATATGCGCTGGGCTTGGGCGCGAAAGCCCGGTATTGCAGGCACGTGCCGGCATGCACGCGTGGTGCCGCGCCGGCCTTGACGAATTTCTGAGCACTCTCCCACGCGCGCTTAACCTGCCCGTGCACAGCATGGCCCCACCCCGGCACTCCGCCGGCGGCCCGGAGACCTCCCATGACCCAGCAGCGCAAGCAGGATTCCCAGCACCAACGCGGCCAGCAGCAGGAACGCGGGCGCGATCAGCAGCAGCAACAGCAGCAGGAACAACCGCAGCGCAACCAGAACCAGCAGCAGGGGTGGCAGGACGAGGAAGAGTGAGGCCGCTCGAGCAGGCCGCATCCGGAAGCCCCGCATGACGCGGGGCTTCTTCGTTTCAGCCGGTGGCGCGGGGTTGGCGTAGCATCGGCCACAGACGCAACGGACCGCAGCGAGCGAGGCAAGGATGACCCGGACAGGCCGATGGCTGTGCATGCTTTTCCTGCTGCCTGCGATGGCGTGGGCAGCAGCGACGCCGATCCCGCCGCTGCACGACCCGGTGGTGGATACCGTGCCGGTCCTCTCCACCGAGCAAGCCGCGCAACTCCGTGCCCAGGCACTGGACCTGCAGGCCCGGCACGGCGCCCAGCTGCAGATCCTGGTGGTGGACAGCACCGGCGATGACGGCATCGAGGCCTACGCCCAGCGCGTGTTCGACCAGTGGCAGATTGGCCGCAAGGATGTGGATGACGGCGTGCTGCTGGTGCTCGCGAAGGGCGACCGGCGCGTGCGCATCCAGACCGGTTATGGGCTGGAAGGTGCCATTCCCGATGCCTACGCCCAGCGCATCATCGACCAGTCCATGGTCCCGCAGCTGCGCCAGGGCAAGCCCGGCCAGGCGCTGATCGACGGCAGTGGCCTGCTGGTCGGCCTCATCGACGGTGAGCCGCTGCCGCCCGTGGATGACGAGCCCGGCGTGGTGCGGATGCCGCAGGACTGGCGGCGCGGTGACAGCATCGTCGGGTTGGCGCTGCTGGCCGGGTTCCTGTTGGGTACCTGGGCGCGCCGTGCACCGCAGCGCGGCGTGGTCAGCCGCTGGTGGCATCGCCCGGTGCAGATGCTGGCGGTGGTGGGCGTGGCCGCGGCTGCCTGCGCGGTGTTCACCCCAGGCGCGACCGCGGCCCTGGCCATCGCCATGGGCATGCTGGTGCCGATCGCCACGCTGCTGGGGTGGCTGTGGGTGGACAGCCGCAGGGCGCGCTGGGTGTTGTCGTTCCTGCTGGCTGCCGCCGTGGTGGCCAGCGCGGTGAGCGTGTGGAAGGGCAAGCCCGTGCCGAGCCTGGCGCTGCACCTGCTGTTGGTGACCGTGGTGGCCATCGCGGTGGGGTTGATCTCACTCTGGGTGGCGGCGCTGCGCAACAGCTGGCGGACCGGCCGGCTCGGTTTCTTCGTGCGGCTGGTGTTTCTCTGCGGGCTGTCGGCGGTCTACGCCTGGCTGGTCCACCGCACTCACGCGCAGTACGGCCACGCCCCCGGGACGGTGATGCTGATCGCCGGCGGCTTCTTCCTCTACATCGCCTGGGCGCTGGTGATGGGATTGCACCAACGCCCGCAAACACGCCGCGCGCGCAACGGCGAGCGGCGCCGGCGGCGCGACGACCACGACTCGGGCAGCGGGTCCTCCAGCAGCTCCTCCAGTTCGTCCAGCTGGTCCGGTGGCGGGGGACGCAGCGGCGGCGGTGGCGCGTCCGGCAGTTGGTAGCGCCGGCTCAGCCGGACCGCGCGTGCCAGCCCAGCGCGGCGTCCTCCACGACCGCACCGGCATGCACATCCCCAAGCCGCACGCGCAGGCCTCGGGCGTTGGGCAGCGAGCGCTGCTCCGGGAACCAGCGGCGACTGGCATCGACCACGATCAGCAGCCCTTCGTCGTCGCCGAGCGGCGCGAAGTGCGGCGTGGGCGGCGACAGCGCGGCCACGCCGAAAGCGGCCTCCAGCCGGGACTGCGTGGCAGCCACCGACACCGCGGGAATGCCCACCTCGCTGATGCAGGTCATCTCGCTGCCGTGGAAGCTGCCGTTGCGCCCGGAGGCGGGCAGGCGACGGCGCGCGATCAACTCCAGGATGAGGCCATCGGGCCCGGTGAAATAGACCGACTCCGCCTCCCAGCGGCCCTCGAAACTGAATTGCTCGCGCCCCTCGGCATCGCGCTGGCGCTCGGCGCGCGCGTCCAGCCAGCGCGTCGCCTCCCTGAATCGATCGTGCGGCACGTTGAAGGCCAGGTGCACGCCGCCCACCGGCAGCGCGCCGGCGTCCGCCAGTTGCAGCGTGCTCCAGCCGATCTGCACGTGGTCATCGGCCACCGGCAGTTGCAGGACGTCGCCGAAGTACGCCACGGCAACGGCCGGATCGGAAGCGGGCAGGAGCAGGTGTTCGATGCGCATGGGTGCATGGTGCAGTGGTGGGATCGGGGCGTCCAGCGGCGCGAGGGGCTGTTCACCCGCCCCAACGGCGTGTGCACGCCGCGCAGCTTGGCTATGCTGTGCCCGCTGGTGTGCCGCCCGGTATGCCATGACGCGATCAGGAGGATCCGTTGAACACTTGTTCCCGCTTGCCGCTGTCTGCCCTTGCACTCGGCCTGGCATTGACCGGCTGCCAGCCTTCAACGCAGCCGGCGCCCACCGCAGCGCCCGATAGTGCAACGCGTCCTGCCGCGAGTCCTGCAGCTGCCGCCGCTGCGTCCGTCGCCACGGCCGATCCCGGCGCCGCCGTCTCGCCGACCTGCCCGCATCCGGAGTTCGATACCTTCCTGAGTCACTTCAGTCGTGAGATCACGCTGCAGGAGACGTCCGTCGCCGATCCCCTGGTGAGCGAGAGCGTGGATATGGCCGCCGAGCCAGAGCCACGCATGGTCTCCGAGAAGATCGCGTTGCGCGACGTGACCTGGCCGGTGATGCCCAACACGAACACGCTGCACAAGGTGGGGCGCGACTTGAAGGTGACCGCTGAGGCCGATGGCAGCATGGCCGTACAGATCCTCACCCCCGATACCAGTGACCAGCAGACCTACTACTTCGCCCAGAAGCCGTGCTGGCAGTTGGTGCGGAAGGTGGATGAGGCGATCTGAGGGCGCGTTGATGGACGCGATGCCCCATCAACGCGCAGGGGTGGGGTTGGGTCCATGCGTGGATCGGATCTCGCCGCGGCTGGCCCGGGCTGCGTGTGCGATGTGGAACCTGGGCTCGATTGGCGTGCGTGTAGCAGGCCGGTCAGACCCGCTTCAAGAGACTGGCATCGACGCGATCCGACGTGAGATGCAAGGGAAAGCCTGCGCTGTTGCCATCACATGAGAGCGGATAAATGAATGTCCTGTTCGCAGGGACACTGTATGCGCCACGCGGTACCCGCCCTTGAAAGGATGCACATGAGCAGTGAAGGACACCGGCCAGACGGCCGGCGCGACACCGACCTCTATTTCACCCATGTCATCTCCGGCGCGCCCAACGTCGCGCTGCTGTTGGGCCACCTGTACCTGGAGGGCCACGAACCCAGCATCACCCGGGTGATGGTGGTGCGCGATGGCACGTTCTACTTCGTTTACGACCTGCCCGACATCATTTACGGCGCCACGTTGCTGCCGGCGACCGACGAGCGGCCGTTCGCGCTTGCCATGCTGGGCCGGCGTGGCCTGCTGCGGATCAACCCCACCGGGCAGGAACCCTGGGATGAAACGTTGGCGCTGCCCAATGCGTACCTGATGCATCTGCAAGAAATCTCAGGCGAGTTGTACGCGTGTGGCACGCAGCGGCAGGTGCACCATCGCGGTGCCGACGGCTGGCGACGGATGGACGACGGCTGCCACGTGCCATTGGCGGACCAGGTGACCTGCTGCTTCAACGCGATGGATGGATTCGGCGCGGACGACATCTATGCCGCCGGCGACGGTGGCGCACTGTGGCATTGGGATGGCCGGCAATGGCGCCCGTTGGTGTCGCCCACCACCCTGGCGATCCGGGTGGTGCAGTGCATGCCCGATGGCAGCGTGGTGCTGGCGGGCGATGCGGGTACGGTGTTCCGAGGCAACCGGTTGGAAGGCTGGCGCACGCTGACCGCACCGGCATTCGAGCATCTCATCGTCGAACGTGCGTGCCTGTTCCAGGGCACGTTGTATCTGTGCGCGCAGCGGGAGTTGCTGGCGCTGTCGGGCGATCAGGTCACGAGGGTGGACGTGCCCGTGGAAGGCCACCTGGCCTACTTCAGCGCCTCTGCCACTGACGGTGCAATGTGGACCGTCGGCGATGACGCGATCCTGCGCTTTGATGGTGCGACATGGGAGCGCTTCATCTGCCCGTGAGCCCTGCGGGGGCGCGGCGCCTACGTCGGCCTGGCTCTCCGCCGTAGCCAGGCGCGGGATCAGCCGCCCCCACCCCGGTCCAACTGCCGATACCCGATCGCCTCGGCCACATGCGCGGTCGTGATCGCCTCACTGCGGTCCAGATCCGCCACCGTCCTCGCCACGCGCAGGATGCGGTGCATCGACCGGGCCGACAGCTGCAGCCGCTCCACGGCGTCCTCCAGCAGCTGGCGGTCGGCCGGGGCCAGTCGGCAATGCAGGGCCAGGTCTGCGGGAACCAGCTGCGCATTCGGCTTGCCGCTGCGTGCCAGCTGCAGGTCGCGTGCGGCCACGACACGGTGGCGTACGACCTCGCTGTCCTCCCCGTAGGGCGTGTCGTCGCGCAGTTCATGGGGATCCAGTCGAGGGACCTCGACGTGCAGGTCGATGCGGTCCAGCAGGGGGCCGGAAACCCGGCCGCGATAGCGCTGCACGCTTTCAAGCGCACAGCGGCAGCGCCCGCTGCGATCACCGGCCCAGCCGCAGGGGCAGGGGTTCATCGCGGCCACCAGTTGGAACCGCGCGGGGAACGCTTCCGTGCGCGAGGCGCGCGCGACCACCACCTGGCCGGATTCCAGAGGCTCGCGCAGCACCTCCAACGCATGCCGGCTCCACTCGGGCAGCTCGTCGAGAAACAGCACGCCATTGTGCGCGAGCGAAATCTCGCCCGGTCGCGGAAATGCGCCGCCGCCCACCAGCGACACGGCGCTGGCGGTGTGGTGCGGCGAGCGGTAGGGCCGCTGTCGCCAGCGTGCCGTGTCGATCCCGCTGCCAGTGCAGGAGGCGACCGTGGCGGTCTCCAGGGCTTCCAGGTCGGTGGCGTCGGGCAGGATGCCGGGCAGCCGCGAGGCCAGCAGCGTCTTGCCGCAGCCGGGTGTGCCGATCAACAGCAGATGGTGGCCGCCGGCAGCGGCCACTTCCAACGCGCGCCGCGCCTGCGGCTGGCCGCGGACATCGCGCAGGTCGGGCATGGGCAACGCGGCCACTTCGGCGGGCATCGCCTGCGGCAGCACGCGCTCGCCCAGTCCGGCACACGCCTCCAGCAGGGTGCGGGCGACGCGGACGTCGGCGTGCCCGGCCAGCCCGGCCTCGGCCGCATTCTCCGGCGGCACGATCAGGGTGCGGTTGAGCCGGGCGGCGGCCAACGCCGCCGGCAGCACGCCGTTCACGCCGCGCAGTTCGCCGGTGAGCGCCAGTTCGCCGAGGAATTCATAGCGCGACAACACCTGCGCATCGATCTGCCCGCTGGCGGCCAGGATGCCCAGCGCGATGGCCAGGTCGAAGCGGCCGCCTTCCTTGGGCAGGTCGGCCGGGGCGAGGTTGATGGTGATGCGCCGCTGCGGAAACTCGAACTGCGAGCAGACGATGGCCGCGCGTACACGGTCGCGCGATTCGCGCACGGCGGTCTCCGGCAGGCCCACCATCTGGGTGTGCGGCAGCCCGCCGGAGAGCAGTACTTCGATGCGGACGGCGGGCGCGTTGACGCCGGCGCGGGCACGGCTGTGGACCAGCGCCAGGCTCATGCAGGTTCCCGAGGGGGTCGAATGGAGCGCTTGATGATGCTCACTTGCGGCGTGTGGGTCTGTAGGCCAAGTCCTTCAGCTGCGGTCGGAGGTTCCAGTGCCCGCTGCCGCTAGACTGGCTACCCCCACGCGTACGCCCTGTTGAACCTCATGGATATGCACCGCCCCCACGCCCCGGTCGAGCTCATCGCCATCGACATGGATGGCACCCTGCTCAACCCCGCCCACAGACTCACCCCGCGCGTGAAGCAGGCCATTGCCGCCGCCCGCGCGCAGGGCGTGCGGGTGGTGCTGGCCAGCGGCCGGCCGGTGTCCGGGCTGGCGCCGTTCCTGGACGAGCTGGGGATCGAGGGTGATGCGGAATTCTGCATCGCCTGCAACGGTGCGGTGGTGGAAAACATCGGCACTGGCCAGCGCGTGGTGGAGTACCCGTTGAGCTTCGAGGACTTCCTGTTCTGCGAGCGGGTCGCGCGTGAACTGGGCATCCATTTCCAGGCGCTCGATGGCCGACGCATGTACACGCCCAACCAGGACATCAGCATCTACACGGTGGCCGATTCGCACCTGTCACACGTGCCGTTGTCCTACCGGCGCGTGGAAGACATGGACCCGGCCATGCAGTTCATCAAGCTGATGATGATCGATGAGCCGGACGTGCTGGACGCTGCCATCGCGCGGCTGCCGTCCGCACTGACCGATCGCTTCGCGGTGCTCAAGAGCGCACCGTTCTTCCTGGAGGTGTTCGACCACCGTGCCGGCAAGGGCCCGAGCCTGCGGAAGCTGGCCGAACACCTCGGCGTGGATCGCGCCAACGTGATGGCGCTGGGCGACCAGGAGAACGACCTGACCATGCTGCAGTTCGCCGGCACCAGCGTGGCGATGGGTAATGCAATCGAGGGGGTGAAGCAGACCGCTCGGTTCGAGACGGCGAGCAATGCCGAGGATGGCGTGGCGCTGGCGATCGAGCGGTTTGTGCTAGCGGGGAACGTCTGACGGCTCGCGGGTGGTAAGCAGCCGCGCGCGTGACCACGGCGAAAACAGGACTGCGGTGAAGACCAGCAGACTGGGCAGGGTGAAGACCACCGCATTGCCTGTGCCCTTCCCGGCACCCAGACCAAGCAATCCCAGCCAATAGACCTCCATGTCGGCAAACGAGACCAGGTTGTAGGCGAGGATGGGGATGCCGGCGACGAACGGAATGGGCAGCACGCCATGGCCTGCTGCCACCAGAGTGGGGGCAAGCAGCGCGGCAAGTGCGGAGAACACAACGCGGTAGATCTTGCGCAGGCCCACATCGTCAGTGCGGATGAGGCGCATCAGGCACAGTGCGACGATCACCGCGGCAATGCTGGCGCCGGCCAACAGCAGCATCTGCGATCCTTGTTCAGACATGCGAATTCCTTTTCGTCACCTAGTGTGCTGGCGCCGCCCGCCACCCTGCTTTACGGTGCCGGCCTATCGCTCCCACGCGCTTCCAGCTCGGCCACCACCTTCTCCAACGCCTCCAGCTTCTCGCGGGTCTTGAGCAGCACCGCGCGCTGCACGTCGAATTCTTCGCGGGTGACCAAGTCCAGCTTGCCCAGCCCGGCCTGCAGGGCGGTCTTGAAGGTGGCCTGGAGCTCTTCGCGCGACTGGCGCAGGCCCGGCGGGACCATGTCGCTCAGGCGGCGGGCCAGGTCATCCAGGTGGTTGAGGTCGATCATGCTGTGCTCCGCGGGGTATGCGCCAAGGATAATCCCCGCGGCCGCTGCCGGCACGGGCCGCGCGCATCGCGTTCACCGGGGGACAGGCGTTATCCTCGCAGCCTGAAACACAGGAGTGCAGACGGATGAAGATGGTCATGGCGGTGGTCAAGCCGTTCAAGCTCGACGACGTGCGCGAAGCGCTGGCCGAGCGCGGCGTCACCGGGATCACGGTGACCGAGGTCAAGGGCTTCGGGCGGCAGAAGGGCCATACCGAGCTGTACCGGGGCGCGGAGTACGTGGTCGACTTCCTGCCCAAGGTGAAGATCGAGGTAGCGGTCACCGACGGCCAGGTCGAGGAAGTGGTGGAGGCCATCGTCAAGGCGGCCGGCACCGGCAAGATCGGCGACGGCAAGGTGTTCGTGTACGACCTGGGCAGCGTGGTGCGCATCCGCACCGGCGAACTGGACGCCGACGCGCTCTGAGCGCGCCGGCCAGCCATGCTCAGGCGTGGCCCTTGAACCAGCGGTAGAAGCGCTTCCAGCCCACGCGCACGGCCGCCACCCAGCGCGGGTCGGCCACCTGGGCAGCCTCCAGGGCGCTGGGGCGCTCGCCAGTGAGGCGCTGGCGCATCTTCAGCAGGTTCTTCATGTCGCTGCGGCGCAACTGGCGCGACACCGGGTGCACCGGCAGCCAGCGCGGGCTGCGCCAGGCCGAGGTGAAATCCACCAGCACCGGCACGCCGCCGCTGACCATCACGTTGGTGCCGTGCAGGTCGTTATGGGTGATGCCCGCCGCGTGCAGGCGCGAGAGAGCGAACTGCAGCTGTTCGAACACCTCCACCCCCACCGACTGGGCGGCACTGAGGGTCTGCCCGGGGATGAACTCCATGCCCAGGGCCAGGCCGCCGATCGTGCCGAGCAGGGCGGGCGCGTGCTTCCAGCCGCTCAGGCGCTCGAGGATGCGCGCTTCGCGGCGCACCAGCAGGCGCGCGACCGGCGACAGCGGCGTGCCGCGATAACGGGTGTAGTCCTTGACCACCGCCGGCTGGCCGTTGAGGCAGGTGCGGTAGACATCGGGTTCAAGCAGGCGTTCGCCGCGCTTGAGCAGCTCGGCGGGGGCGGTGTCATCGACACACGAGGCAACGATAGTGTTCATAGGGGTCTGTGCGACCCGGCGGTCGGCGCAATGCGTCAGGCGTACCGGTGCTGCTGATGGGTGATTACTAAGATTTCGTTAATTTTAGTACTCGCCGGTACACCAATCCAGAGTTTGTCGGAGAAATGTCGTAGCCGGCCGTGGAACAGTTCGTCATGCCGAATCGGACAATCTCGTCTCACTCGTAGGTATTTCGTTGAAAATCAGCCGTTTGCCAGCGCAGCCCGTGCCGGTGCGGCCGGTGCAGGCCAGGCGTGCGTGCGGCACATCCGCGTCCGCAGGCCCCTCGCCGCGCGGTCCGGGGGCCGGGCACAGCGACGGTGGCCGGATGAACATGACCGGCCCGCCGCTTGACCCCAGCGCGGGGGCTGCGGACCATACGCTGTTGCTTGCGACATTGGCGGCCGCCCCTCCCCGGCACGTCCCCGCCCCCTGCCGCCGTATCGGTGCCGGCTTCCGCCGTGCATCGCCCCCACCCTTTCGGTTCCGGCCCTGCCGGAGGAAGACTGATGATCAAGATCGTGCTGGCAGTGCTGTTCGTCGCCTGCGTGCTGTACATCCATTACCGCGGCAAGGTCCGCGCGCGCTGGTCGCGCCAGTTGCTGGACCACTCCAGCTTCATGGCCCCGATCAACGTGGTCATGTACGCGTTCTCCAAGGTGCCGACCACGCCGTTCCTGGACCCGGGCAAGGAATTCCCGCAGCTGGAGCCCCTGCGCCAGAACTGGCAGATGATCCGCGACGAAGCCCTGGCGCTGCGCGATGCGGACAAGATCGCCGCGTCCAGCACATTCAACGATGCCGGCTTCAATTCGTTCTTCCGCCGCGGCTGGAAGCGCTTCTACCTGAAGTGGTACGGCCCGTCGCACCCGTCGGCCAAGGCGCTGTGCCCGAAGACCACCGCGCTGCTGGAGTCGCTGCCGGACGTGCGCGCGGCGATGTTCGCGCAGCTGCCCTCGGGCAGCGAGCTGCGCCCGCACCGCGATCCGTTCGCCGGTTCGCTGCGCCTGCACCTGGGCCTGGCCACGCCCAACGACGATGGCTGCTACATCGAAGTGGACGGCATCAAGAAGAGCTGGCGCGATGGCGAGTGGATGATGTTCGACGAGACTTACATCCACCACGCCCACAACGAGACCCCCGACGACCGGGTGATCCTGTTCTGCGACATCGCCCGCCCGCTGCGCTTCGGCCTGCCGGGCCTGTTCAACCGCGCCGTGGCGTCCACGCTGCTGGCCGGCGGGGCATCGCCGAACCTGCCGGGCGACCGCACCGGCGGCGTCAACAAGGCCTTCGGCAGCGTCTACAAGGTGCGCCTGAAGGCCAAGGCGCTGCGCGAGCGCAGCGTGGTGGCCTACCAGGTGATCAAGTGGGGCCTGGTGCTGGCGGTGATCGCGGGTATCTGGGCGCTCTGAGCGCGTAGGTGCCGACCCGTCGGCTGGCACGAACCCTGAGAAAAGACCCGCACTGTTGCCAGCGCGGGTCTTTTTTTGGCGGCGAGGTAGAGCCGAGCCATGCTCGGCTGCGGCGCTCGCGATACATCGGGCCGAAGGCAGCCGAGCATGGCTCGGCTCTACGGGGGTAGGTGCCGACCCGTCGGCTGGTACGAACCCGGAAAAATCCCCCGCACTGTTGCCAGCGCGGGTCTTTTCCTGGCTGCGAGATAGAGCCGAGCCATGCTCGGCTGAGGTGCTCGCGCTACATCCGGCCGAAGGCAGCCGAGCATGGCTCGGCTCTACGCGCGTAGGTGCCGACCCGTCGGCTGGTACGAACCCGGAAAAAGACCCGCGCTGTTGCCAGCGCGGGTCTTTTCCTGGCCGCGAGGTAGAGCCGAGCCATGCTCGGCTGCGACGCTCGCGATACATCCGGCCGAAGGCAGCCGAGCATGGCTCGGCTCTACGCGCGTCGGTGCCGACCCCGTCGGCTGGCACGAACCCCCAAAAGCACCCGCGCTGTTGCCAGCGCGGGTCTTTTCCTGGCCGCGAGGTAGAGCCGAGCCATGCTCGGCTGCGGCGCTCGCGCTACATCGGGCCGAAGGCAGCCGAGCATGGCTCGGCTCTACGCGCGGAGGTGCCGACCCGTCGGCTGGCACGAACCCCCAAAAGGACCCGCGCTGTTGCCAGCGCCGGTCTTTTCCTGGCCGCGAGGTAGAGCCGAGCCATGCTCGGCTGCGGCGCTCGCGGGCCGAAGGCAGCCGAGCATGGCTCGGCTCTACGCGCGTAGGCGCCGACCCGTCGGCTGGCACGAACCCGGAAAAAAGACCCGCACTGTTGCCAGCGCGGGTCTTTTCCTGGCTGGGAGGTAGAGCCGAGCCATGCTCGGCTGCTGCGCTCGCGATACATCGGGCCGGAGGCAGCCGAGCATGGCTCGGCTCTACGCGCGTAGGTGCCGACCCGTCGGCTGGCACGAAGCCTGAGAAAAAACCCGCACTGTTGCCAGCGCGGGTCTTTTTTGGCTGCAAGGTAGAGCCGAGCCATGCTCGGCTGAGGCGCTCGTGACACATCAGGCCGAAGGCAGCCGAGCATGGCTCGGCTCTACGCCCCTCTCCCATCGCCGCGCAGCGATTACCCGATCAGCCCTTCAGGGCCGCCGCCACGAACGGCGGGGTCACCAGCACGCCGGTGTGCAGGGCGGCGGTGTAGTACAGCGTGTCGAACGACTTGGCGGCCGAATCGGCCTGGCGGAAGTCGAAGCTGCTCTCGCCCTTGCGGGCCAGGGTGACGCTCCACCAGCCGGTCGGGTAGCACGGCTGCGGGAACGGCAGGGTCTTGAACGAACCGAAGCCGGCCTTGCCCATCTCGGTGTGCATTTCGTTGATCAGGTCCAGCTGCATCAGCGGCGATTCGGACTGCTGCACCAGGATGCCGTCGTCCTTCAGGGCCTTGAAGCAGCTCTCGTAGAACGCCTTGTTGAACAGGCCCTCGCCCGGGCCGACCGGATCGGTCGAATCCACGATCACCACGTCCACGCTGCCGGCCGGGCAGTTGGCCATGTAGGCCACGCCGTCATCGAACATCAGCTCGGCGCGCGGGTCATCGTTGGACTCGCACAGTTCCGGGAAGTGCTTGCGGGCCATCACGGTGACCTGCTCGTCGATGTCGCACTGGGTGACGCTCTCCACGCCCGGGTGCTTGAGCACTTCGCGCAGGGTGCCGCAGTCGCCGCCACCGATGATCACCACGCGCTTGGGCGCGGCGTGGGTGAACAGCACCGGGTGGCTGATCATCTCGTGGTAGAAGAAGTTGTCCTTGCTGGTGAGCATGATGGCGCCATCGATGGTCATCAGGTTGCCCCAATCGGTGGTCGCGAAGATCTCGATCTTCTGGAACGGCGACTGCACTTCGTCCAGCTTGCCCTTCAGGCGGTAGCCAATGGCCGAGCCGGTGCGCTCGAAGTGCTCGATGTACCAGTTGTTGTTGTCAGTCATGGAGAAACAGTCCTGTTCGGGGTGTTGGAGCCGGGCGGGCGGCGGGGGCCGCGTGGCACTAGCCACATCCGGACGGGTTGGCCTGTTCAGGTTGGGGGCCTGAGTACGGGCGCGGGCGCGCATGATAACGGAGCTGTCGCCATATAGGCGTTATCATGCACCCCCTTTTTTACCAACCAGGCCCACTGAAATGACCGATTGGTCCCTCGACCAAGCCCGCAAGACCTACTCGATTCCGCATTGGGCGGATGGCTACTTCGACGTGGATCAGGCAGGACACATGGTGGTGAGACCGACTGGCCAGGACGGCCCGGTGGTGTCCTTGCCGACGATTGTCGACGCCGCCCGCGCCGCCGGCGCCAAGCTGCCGCTGCTGGTGCGCTTCCCGGACATCCTGGGCCAGCGCCTGGGCAAGCTGCAGGCCGCGTTCGCGCAGGCGCAGACCGACTGGGACTATCCGGGCGGCTACACGGCCGTGTACCCGATCAAGGTCAACCAGCACCGCGGCGTGGCCGGCACCCTGGCCAGCCACCACGGCGAGGGCTTCGGCCTGGAAGCGGGCAGCAAGCCCGAGCTGATGGCCGTGCTGGCGCTGTCGCGCCCGGGCGGGCTGATCGTCTGCAACGGCTACAAGGACCGCGAGTACATCCGCCTGGCCCTGATCGGCCGCAAGCTGGGCCTGCAGACCTTCATCGTGATCGAGAAGCCCTCCGAGCTGAAGCTGGTGCTGGAGGAATCCAAGGCGCTGGACGTCAAGCCGGGCCTGGGCGTGCGCATGCGCCTGGCCTCGCTGGGCGCGGGCAAGTGGCAGAACAGCGGCGGCGACAAGGCCAAGTTCGGTCTCTCGCCGCGCCAGCTGCTGGACCTGTGGAAGTCGCTGCGCGACACCGAGTACGCCGACTGCCTGAGCCTGCTGCATTTCCACATGGGCTCGCAGATCTCCAACGTGCGCGACATCGCCAACGGCATGCGCGAAGCCACCCGCTACTTCGTGGAGCTCTCGCGCCTGGGCGCGAAGATCACCCACGTGGACGTGGGCGGCGGCCTGGGCGTGGATTACGAAGGCACCCGGTCGCGCAGTTTCTGCTCGATCAACTACGGCCTGAACTCCTACGCCAGCAACATCGTGCAGCCGCTGGCCAATGCCTGCGAAGAGCACGGCCTGACCCCGCCGCGGATCGTGACCGAGTGTGGCCGCGCGATGACCGCGCACCACGCGGTGCTGATCGCCAACGTGTCCGAGGTCGAGGAAGCGCAGGAAGGCCGCGTGCCGGACCAGCACGATGACGAGCCGGCCGCGATCCGCCACCTGCGCGAGATCCACGCCGAGCTGGACGAGCGCCCGGCGGTGGAGCTGTTCCAGGAGGCGCAGCACTTCCATGCCGAAGGCCTGTCCAGCTACGCGCTGGGCCAGATCGACCTGCCGCAGCGTGCGCGCATCGACGACCTGTTCTACGCCATCGCCCATGCCGTGCGTGCGCGCCTGAGCTACGACGAGAAGAGCCATCGCCCGGCGCTGGACGAGTTGAACGAGCGCCTGGTCGACAAGTACTTCGTCAACTTCAGCGTGTTCGAATCGATCCCGGATGCGTGGGCGATCGACCAGGTGTTCCCGATCGTGCCGATCGAGCGCCTGGACGAGCAGCCGCAGCGGCGCGGCATCATCGCCGACATGACCTGCGATTCGGACGGCATGGTCAAGACCTACGTCGAGAACGAGAGCCTGGATACCTCGCTGCCGCTGCATGCGCTGAAGTCCGGTGAGAGCTATCGCATCGGGTTCTTCATGGTGGGGGCCTACCAGGAAATCCTGGGCGACATCCACAACCTGTTTGGCGACACCGACGCGGTGGAAGTGGTGGCCGACGCCGATGGTTACGCGATCACCCAGCAGCGCCGCGGCGATACCACCGATGTGATGCTGGACTACGTGGGCTACAGCCTGGCCGACCTGCGCGCGAGCTACGCCGAGCGCGTGGCCGCCGCCGATCTGTCGCCGGCGCGTGCGCAGGAACTGTCCGACGCGCTGGAAGCGGGGCTGACCGGGTACACGTACCTGTCCGACGAGCCGCTGGCGTGAGGGGCGGGCAGGTGACGAAGGCGACGGCGGGTGCCGTTGCCGACGTTGCCTGCCGTGTTGCGGGGGGAGCGGGTTGGAAGGGCGCGTATCCCGTGTGGCCTGACGTGTGGCTGGGCGTGGCACATAGGGCGGTGCCGGGCATGGCTCGGCACTACCGGGCGGTTGTTTTTCGGCATTGCTCGTCGGCATGAGCGCGCGGGCGGTGTTCCATCTCGTGTTGCATGCGGCGGTGCCGGCGTTGCTGGCCTGGATGTTCTGGCGCAAGCGGTTCCTGTCGGCCTGGGCGCTGCTGCTGCTGGGCTGGATCATCGACCTGGACCACCTGCTGGCCGATCCGATCTACGCGCCCAACCGCTGCAGCATCGGCTTCCATCCGTTGCATACGGCGCCGGCGATCGCCGTGTATGCCGGGCTGTGCGTGCCGAAGAAGACGCGGTTGTTCGGCATCGGGCTGATCGTGCACATCGTGCTCGATGCGCTGGATTGCTGGTGGATGCACCACGCCCGGTAGAGCCGACCGTTGGTCGGCTGGCACGCGCAGCGTGTTTGGTTCTTCGGCGACC
>NZ_JBWJPB010000006.1:0-218130 GCF_056393175.1 Stenotrophomonas sp. Steno-Z1
TATTGCCCTGCTTCGTCATACACCGTGACCTGTGCGTCAGCCGAGGCAGGCGCGCGCAACACACGCTCACCCCGATGGTTGTAGGTGTAGCTCTCGACGACAGCCCCTGCCTGCTTCACCGCGCTCATGCGGTTTGCATCGCTGTAGCTGAACGCCTTTCCGCCAATGCTGATGGTGTTGCCTGCCGCGTCGTGATCGCGCGCCTCGCCATCGACGGCGAGCAGGCGGTGGCTGTCCATCGGATAGGTGTAGCTGGCGGTGCCTGCCGCCGTAGTCAGCGCGGTGCGATTCCCGGTGGCGTCGTAGGCATAGGTCTCGATCGGCACGTCGGTGGCGCCGTCCTTGGTCTGGGTCAGTCGACCCAGCGTGTCGTAGCCGTGCTTGGCCAGGACACCGGTGCCTGCGCCGTTCCTCAGCTCGGTGATCGCACCGACCGGTCGTAGCCGTAGCTCAGCGAAAGTCCACCTGACGCCGGGTCATGCACGGCCTGCGTTTGATAGTCGAGATCGAGGGGGCGCTGCAGCTGGCGGCCATTGCCATAGGTCCTGGCCGGGGCGGGTCAGGCCGATCTGGCTGATGCGCCCCTAGGTATCGCGGACCTTGGTATAGGCCTAGCGTAGGAAGGTGCTCACACCGTTGACGGTCTGCACCTTGCGGCTAACCTGGCCGAAGCGGTCGTGGCAGTACGCGGTGCTGCCGCCCGCATGCAGGACCGTCCCCAGGCGCCCGTTGGCGAAACGCTCGTCTGCCGCGCACGCGGCCGGTGCGGTGTCGTAGGCGCGGCGACCGCCGGTGCCTTGCGCTTTGCATCCAGCGGCACAAGGTGTGCTTGGGGACGCCGATCTGCGTCGCCACGCCCTTCACTGTGAAGCCTCGCTCGACGCACAAGCTTCTCTACGCTGCCTCCGATTTCATGTCTTTATGATTGATCATCGATAAGCCAGTGCGGGCGATTCATCGCAATAACCCCCACTAATTGCTCAATGAAATCGACAGCGTAATAGTCCAACGTCCCCCCAGTGTTAAACTTCCACCACGCCTCTCTAAAAAATGGCCTGGAGTAGTGCACCTTGAATACCCACCCCCCATCCAGCCGAATGGAGAAGTCGTTGGAAAAGATTCCACGCCGAAAACTAATTTTAGGAACCAGCATTCCGTCCCCCATCAACTTTCCGTCGATCAGCAGAAGAAGGCTCTCTCCAAAGTTGGGAGTTCCGAGTTCACTTTCGAGCTGTTCGGAGAAAAACGCCATAGGGACAGCCTTCCCACCTCCTAGCGTCCACCACTCAAAGATGCCGGCAGCCGAAGCACCGGCGGGCCTTTGCTCTAGGCCAGAGACCTGAACACTCCCATCTCTAAGATGATCCAACCGCCAGAAAGTCTCCCGATTAGAATAGCCCAGCAAAATAAATGCTTTGTCCACAGTGGGCTTCATTGCACTAGTCGCATCCACACCGTCCTCCTGCATTCGCCGCACTATTGGCAGTCTTTGCCGCGCTACCGCCAACGATACCAGCC
Organism: Stenotrophomonas sp. Steno-Z1; assembly: GCF_056393175.1. Classification (NCBI taxonomy): domain Bacteria; kingdom Pseudomonadati; phylum Pseudomonadota; class Gammaproteobacteria; order Lysobacterales; family Lysobacteraceae; genus Stenotrophomonas; species Stenotrophomonas sp. Steno-Z1. The sequence goes on from NZ_JBWJPB010000006.1 coordinate 1,519, forward strand.
GTCCACTGATTGCTTGTTCTACCAGCTCCCTCAATAACGCGTGCGGCGTCTCCATTGTGACGTATCAACAGCTGCTCCGCAGTGGGGTTCGCAAATCTCCCGATCATTTTAGGCAACAGTGTATCCAGCGGCCTCCCCCGATAGTAAGCCTTCAAGGCATTGCGCGCCGCTACGGTCTGTTCAACCGTCAGCCCTGCCTTGGGCAATTGACCTACTTGTATTAAGGCCGACAGCCAGGCTTATGTTGTGAGAATGTGTCCAGTTCGCCCCGAACGGACTTCCGAACGTACTCGTAAGGGAGTGATAGTACCTATCAAGCCGCACCCAACCGAGATCGATATCAGCCTCTACCTGAAACTTGTCGCCCGTCGTTGGATCACAAGGGTTGCCAACGCCATGACATAACTTTGGCACTTGTGCGGTCTGATATGTCATGACGCGCCGACTGTTTCCGTCGTAGGAGTCAGATAGGAAACACGCTCCCAGATCATCTTTCCACTTCATCATTGTTCGGTTCGGACACTGTACGGTGCGGCTCCGGTCAACGATGCTTGCCACGGGGGCCCTACAGCTGCCGTCGAGATTGCGCCAGCTCACCGTCACGCCCTTTCGCCATGATTCCTCAGTGCTGTTTTCAGGTCGATTTCCCACGCCGTTTTCCCTGACCCACACGGGCTCTGGAGTGGCAACCGGACAGTAGGATTGATTGCCCGTCCTCATTGCCGTCAGCAGTGCTTCCTGGGACGGGTAATAAATGTCCATGTAGGAATAGGTCCAGTTCGATTTACTCAACGGTGCAGGCCTGATTCCGTACAGATGCACGGAAGCCTCCCGGGTAAATGCCTGACTACGGACCTCCCACTCGATGGGATCTTCCGGCTTGAAGGAGCTTATGAACCAGTTCTCGATCGCGATCTGGGCCGCCCGTTCTGTCGGGTAACCATCATTGGCAAAGACCGGGTTATGCCAGCGCGGAATGACTTCCTGGGCATGTGCAGCTCGCCCACCCAGGCCAAACAACGCAAGGCCCACAGACAACGCGCAGCCGAGCCGCGAAAAGTCGCACTTCATCCAGTAATCCTTCCATGGAAGCGTATAGATACGCAGAGTCCGCCAAAGCGATTCAGTCATCGCATTGGGCTTAGGCATAGTGCCCACTGAGTCTGGAGTCGGTCAAGCGGCTGTGCGCGGTATTCGTCGCACCCAAGCGAGTTTCAGATTTTTCCGACCCCCTGCCCTGCCTACTTCACCTCAACGTCCGTCAGGCAACGTCAACGACCGAAACGAAAACGCCGGACAATGCCCGGCGTTTTCATTCCAATCGGAGCGGTTGCTGCCAAATTTCAATGCACCGTAGCGTTCTTGTTGTCCAGCCGATCGATCACGCCCTGCATCGCACTGTCGAAGGCACCGTCGTCGATATGCGCGCGCAGGCGACCCAGCCGCACCATCACCGCCAGTTCTTCCGGCGAGGCCACGCAGAAGCGCACGCCCCGGCGATTGACGAACAGCAGGCGCGAGGAAATCGGGCTCACCCAGGACAGCTTGCCGGCCTGGACCTTGCCGTCCTTGTCGACGAAATCCAGCCAGCTGCCGATCTCCAGGCCGCGGAAACGGTCGGCATCGGCGTTGTCGAAATCGCTCACGTCCACCTTGCTGCCCAGCTCCACCGCAGCGCTTTCCTGCGTCGGCGGCGCGGGCAGGACCACCTGCGGCAATTCGGGCAGCGCGCGTTCCAGCTCCGGACGCGATTCGGCGATGGCCTGCAGGGTGTCGTGCAGGGCGTCGATCGCACCGGTGGCGGCGTCGGCGTGCACGCCCACGCTGGCAAATACCTTGCGCAGGGCCGGGTGCCACGCCTGCAGCCATGGTTTGCCAACGATCTGCCGGCGCGCTTCGGCCACTTCCTCCAGCATGCCGTCGGCCAGTGCCAGCGCTTCGCCCACCGAGGCACCGTCTTCGCCTTCGCGCAGCACGGTCAGGGTGAGGTGGTGCTGCCACGGCTGGCGCAGGAACTCGCCGATGGCCTGCGGCAGCGTGGCATCGGCGATGCGCCGGTCGAGCTCGGCGGCCGAACGGGTGCGGGCCATTTCCAGCTTTTCCTGGCCGCGCTGGGTCTCGGCCGCACGGCGCTCGGCGATTTCGATGCGGCGGCGGTGCTGGGTGAGGAAATCGCGGAATTCTTCTTCGAGGGTGAGGAAGATCGCCAGGTTCTCGTTGAATTCGGCGACCAGCCGCTCGATGATCTCCTCGACCTTGCCCATCAGCACGCGCTCGGCCTGGCTTTCGCCGGTGTTGCCTTCGCAGGCTTCGGCCAGCGAGTTGAGCAGCTTGCGCGCCGGGTGGGTCTTCTGCACGAACATGCGGCGGTCGAGCATGGCGACCTTGACGAAGGGCACCACCAGGCGGCCGATCAGCTCACGAGAGCGGCCTTCCAGGTCACGCTCGTCCAGCATCACGTCGAACAGCATGCCGACCAGGTCGATCGCATCTTCGTCCTGCGGGTCCAGCCGCGCCTGCGCCGGGTCCACGCCGAGGCGGGTGGCACCGGACAGTACTTCGCTCTTCAGCCGCTGCGCCAGCGACTCGCCGTCTTCGCCGATCGCCGCGCGCAGGGTCGCACTTGGGGTGGCCTGCAGCAGCGACAGCACCGACATCATCTCGCGCTGGCTCAAGGGGCGCTGCTGGCCGACCGCGACGCTGGCCGCGGAGGTCGCGTCCTCGCGCACGTGGCGGGTCTGCTGCAGCAGTTCGTGCAGGGCTTCCAGCAGCATGCCCTGGTTGTTGCTCATGCCGTCGGCGGCATCGGCTACCGCCTGGCCCTGCTGGGAGGACTGGATGCGCCCCCGGCTCTCGGCCCAGCGATCGGCGAAGCGCCGCGCCCAGGCCGGGGCGGCGGCATCGTCGGCACCGCCCAGCGATTCGGGATCCAGCGCGTCGACCAGGTCGTCCAGTTCATGGCGCGGGGACGGCGGGCGCGGCGCCGCGCGGCGCGGCGCGGCCATCTGCGGCATCACCCCGGCGGCGGCCAGCTGCTCGTCCAGGGCCTCGTACCGCTTGCCGATCGGGGCGTGCAGGTCGCGCTCGCACAGCTTGATCAACACCAGCCGCACTTCCGGGGCCAGTTCACAGTCGGCGAAGGCCTCATGGATGGCCACGCCGATGTGTTCGGGGCTGATCGGGTTGCTGTCGGCGTTGAGTTCCAGCCCGCCGGCGATCCAGCCCAGGCGTCGGTCCAGCCGCGACAGCACCGGCTTCCAGTCGCGCAGCAGCACCGTGGCGAAGTTGCGGACCGCCAAACGCGATTCCAGCACGTGCTCGGGCACCAGGCTCAGCCCGTCCTCGATCTGCCCGGCCAGGGTGGCCTCGGCCGAGGCCGGCTGGCCGCGCTCCAGCGCATCCCACGCCTCGAGCAGGTGGCCGCGGAAGCCGCGCACGATGTCCTCGCGGCGGCGGCGCAGTTCGCGCATGCCATCCAGGAACAGCAGCTGCGACGCGCCAGCGGTGCCGGCACGGTCGAACAGCACGTCATCGAAGCGCGCCAAGACCGTTGCAAACGACTCGGCAAGCGCCGGCAACGCGGCGTCGCGGGCCTGCCTCAACAGGGCCGGGTCGCGGCCTGGCTGCCCCGATGGAATGGGCGTGGCGATCATGCGAAAAGGCTCCCCAGCTTCGCAGGTACAGAATGCAACGTGGAATCGATGAACACCGGCACCCCCCAGGCACCCGCATCCGCATACCAGGCCAGCCGACCGGTCAGGGACAGCGAAACAGTCCGCACGTTGAACCTCATGACCGGGTGCCGGCAGGCCTTGTATCGTAAGGCCAGCGTCCTTGGGAAGCGAGTACAGCCACGTGAAGGAATGCCGTTGATTAAGTGATGTTCATCACGCTTTGTCGCAAATGACCCGGAGATGGCCCCGAGCCGCGTCACAAACTGCCGCGACTATACTTGTTCGACCGTGACATCTGATCGAGACCCCATGCCCGACTCCCCCGCGTTGCAAGCCCTGGACGCCCGCCGCTCCTTACCGTCCAGGCAATTGGGCGAGCCCGGGCCGGATCCGGACACCCTGTTGCGGATGCTCACCTCTGCGGTGCGCGTGCCCGACCACGGCAAGCTGGTGCCGTTCCGTTTCCTGCGGATCGCTGGCGATGCACGTCACAGTCTGGGCGAGTACCTGGTCCAGCGCAGCCGCGAACGCGATCCGAACGTGTCGGCCGCCCAGTTGGAAAAGGACCGGCTGCGTTTTTCGCATGCCCCGTTGGTCATCACCGTGGTGGCCCGGCCGCGCCCCAACCCCAAGGTGCCCGAAGAAGAACAGCTGATGACCGCCGGCTGCGTGTGCTTTGCGCTGCTGCAGGCGGCGCAGGCACTGGGCTTTGGCGCGCAGTGGCTGACCGCGTGGATGGCCTTCGACCCCGCCGTGCGCGCCCATCTCGGCCTGGCCGGGGACGAGCGGATCGCCGGCTTCATCCATATCGGCACCCCGCGCACCGAGGCCCCCGAGCGCGAGCGCCCGGACCCGGCGGCGCTGCTGCAGGACTGGGTGGGCTGAGGTGACTCTGCCTGCCGCACCCGGCGTCACGCCGCGCCCGCCGCTGTACCTGGTCGATGCCAGTCTGTACGTGTTCCGCGCCTGGCACTCGATGCCCGATGAGTTCCAGGACCAGCAGGGCTGGCCGACCAACGCGGTGCACGGCTTCGCCCGGTTCCTGCTGGACCTGCTGGAGCGCGAGCGCCCGCGGCACATCGCCATCGCGTTCGATGAGGCCTTGGACAGCTGCTTCCGCCACCGCCTGTATGCCGCCTACAAGGCCAACCGCGATCCGGCCCCGGACGCGCTGCGCCGCCAGTTCGCACACTGCAAGGCGCTGTGCCTCGCCCTGGGCCTGCCGGTGCTGGCCCACGCCGAATACGAAGCCGACGACCTGATCGGTAGCGCCCTGCATGCGCGCCGCGACGCCGGCATGCGCGGGGTGATCATCTCCGCCGACAAGGACCTGTCCCAACTGCTGTTCGAGCACGACGAGCAGTGGGACTACGCGCGCAACCAGCGCTGGGGCATGGCCGGGGTCAAGGCGCGGCATGGCGTGCATGCGCACCAGATCGCCGATTACCTGGCGCTGTGCGGCGATGCGGTGGACAACATTCCCGGCGTGACCGGCGTGGGCGCCAAGTCGGCAGCCGTGCTGCTGGCGCATTTCGGCAGCATGGACGTGCTGTTCGAGCGCCTGGACGAAGTGCCCTTCCTGCGCCTGCGCGGCGCCGCGCAGATGGCGGTACGGTTGCGCGAACAGCGCGAGCACGCGCTGCTGTGGCGGCAGTTGACCACCATCGCGCTGGATGCGCCGCTGGACGTGGCCGACGCCGATTTCAGCCGCGGCAGCGCCGACCCGCAGATGCTGCAGGGCCTGTGCGATGCGCTGCGGTTCGGTCCGTTGACCCGGCGCCGACTGTTCAGCGCGGCCGGCCTGCCCGATTCCCCTTCCGTTGCCAGCGAGTTCGCATGAGCCCCAACACCCAAGCCCCCAGGATCGTCTACGAAGGCAAGTACCAGCGCATGGTCGTGCGCGGCACGTGGGAGTACAGCGAACGCACCCACGCCGGTGGCCTGGCCGCGATCATCATCGCGGTCACCCCGGAGGACAACGTGCTGTTCGTGGAACAGTTCCGGGTGCCGCTGCAGGCCAATACCATCGAGATGCCGGCCGGCCTGGTCGGTGACATCGACGCCGGCGAGTCGATCGAGGTATCGGCGGTGCGCGAGCTGGAGGAGGAAACCGGCTGGACCGCCGCGCACGCCGAGGTACTGATGATCGGCCCGACCTCGTCGGGTGCGAGCAGCGAAAAGATCGCCTTCGTGCGCGCCACCGGCCTGCGCAAGGTGGGCGACGGCGGCGGCGATGCCAGCGAGAACATCACCGTGCACGAAGTCCCGCGCGCCCGCGCCGCTGCATGGCTGGTGGAGAAGATCGGCCAGGGCTACGAGCTGGACGCCAAGCTGTGGGCCGGGCTGTGGATGATCGAGCACCACCTGGACGGCACCCCGCGTGGCTGATTCGCTCGCCCACGCGACGGCCGCCGGCGCCCTGCTGGGGCCGTCCGACCCGGCGCCCTTCGTGGTGCACCAGCCACAGGGGCGTTCGTCGTACGTATTGATCGCCGACCACGCCGGCCAGCAGGTGCCGGTAGGGCTGGCCAGCCTGGGCCTGCCGCAGGCCGAACTGGACCGGCACATCGGCTGGGACATCGGCATCGCCGGCGTCACCGTTGCGCTGGCACGCCTGCTCGACGCATGGGCGATCACCCAGACCTACTCGCGGCTGGTGATCGACTGCAACCGGCCGCTGGCGTCGCCCACGCTGATGCCGGAGACCAGCGACCGCACGCTGGTGCCCGGCAACCAGGCGCTGTCACCGCTGCAGCGACAGCAACGCATCGACGCGATCCACGCGCCCTACCATGCCCGCATCGACGCCGAGCTGGATGCCCGCCAGGCGCAGGCCCGGCCGACGCTGCTGGTGATGATGCACAGCTTCACCCCGGTCATGAACGACGCCGCGCGGCCGTGGCATGCCGGCGTGCTGTATCACCGCGATACCCGCTTCGCGCGCGTGCTGCTGCAGGCGCTGCGCGATGAGGGCGACCTGGTGGTCGGCGACAACCAGCCCTATGCCGTCAGCAGTACCAGCGACTATGCCGTGCCGGTACATGGCGAAGGCCGCGGGCTGGTGCATGTGGAGCTGGAGATCCGCCAGGACCTCATCGCCGATGCGGCCGGCCAGCAGGCGTGGGCGCAACGACTAGCGCGGATATTCACCACGCTGCAGCCGCAGCTGGACGCATTCCCGCCCCCGTAATCCCGGCGCCCACCTACCCGGTCGTGCCGGCCGCTGGCCGGCAACCGCAGCCCCTACAGCGCAGGCGCCGCCATCCACGGAAATGCGCGGTAGCCGCGTACCTCCAGGCCGATACCCAGCGCCTGGAAGTCGGCAACGATGGCCGCGGCACGCGTGCGTTGCAGATCGCGCCCCAGTTCCAGTGGCAGTGCACGGCACAACGGCAGCGCCTGGCCCACCGCAACCTCCAGCACGCCAGCGACAAGGCGGGCCGCGTCCTTGACCCTCGTGTCCGGGCATTGCGCCAGCACCACGTCGAACGCGGCGAAGATGCCGCGCCCCACGCCCAGCGCGCGCGCCGCCTGCTGCTCCTCGGCCGGCGCCTCATCCAATGCTTCCTCGATGCCCGCCACCTGCGCGAAGGCGTCGTACTCGCTGTAGTACGCCAGCGCGTGCGCATACGCGTCCAGCGTGGACAGGGGACGCTGGCGCTTCTGTACCTCCAGCACATCGGCGAAGGTGGCCGCTTCCAGATACGGGCTCAGGCCATGCTCGGCGACAAAGGCCTGCACGGCGGGATCGTCATCCTCGACGTCGTGGCCGGACAGCCAGAACATCGCCTCCTGCTCATCGCCGTCGGTTGCGTAGACCCAGCCGTAGCGGTCCCACACATCGCGATCGTCGTTGCAGGCCGCGATGGCCTCAAGGGCCTGGCACAGGGTAAGAAGTTCAGCCATCGACGTCAGTGCCGCACCGGAAACCCCCATGGTAGGGCCGACCGTTGCTCGGCTGCACGCAGTCCTTCCTGGTGCGACCCGCGCCGTGTGCGATCGCCCTATCTTTCGCCAACCCCCACTGCCGCCAGCGCCGCATCGTCCTCCTGCGGCCGCAACCACAGCGCCACGCCCACCCCGAGCAGCGCGAACACCGCCGCCCCGTACTGCGCGTTGACCAGCCCCTGCAGCGCTTCGGGACTGCTGCCGGCCGCATGCACACCGCGCCCGGCATTGGCCAGCATCACCAGCACCGCCAGGCCCAGCGCACCGCCGATCTGCTGCGCGGTGGCGGCCATGCCCGAGGCCACGCCCTGCTGCGCCGCCGGCACGCCCTGCCCGGCCACGATCCACATCGCCGTCCAGGTCATGCCCTGGCCGATGCTCAGCACCACGATGCCCGGCAGCAGCGCCCAGTAGGTGGCGCCAAACGGCAGTGCCAGCGCGACCGCGGCGATGCCGACCGCGCCGGCTGCCATGCCCAGTGCCAGCACCTGGCGCGGCGAACGCCGGGCAAGCATGCGCTCGGTGATCCGGATGCCGAACGTGCACACCAGCGTCGGCGGCAGGAACGCCAGCCCGGCCTGCAGCGCGCTCCAGCCGTAGCCATCCTGGAAATACAGCGCCAGGAAGTAGTACTGCACGCCGAAGCTGCTCATGAACACCATGGTCAGCAGCATGGCCGCGCGCAGGCTGCGCAGGCGCAGCAGCGCGAACTGCATCAGCGGGTCGCGGCTGCGCTGCTCGATCTGCACGAAGGCGGCCAGCAGCAGCGCCGACACCACCAGGCAGCCCAGCGTGCGCGGCGCCAACCAGCCCCACTCCGGCCCCTGCACCAGCGTGGTGACCAGCAGGCTGCCGCCGAGGGTGACGGTGAGGCAGCCGGCCAGGTCGAACGAGCGCCCGGACTGGCGTGCCGGATCGCGCGGCAACCACCAGCCACCCAGCACCGCGCACGCACCGGCGAACGGCACGATCACCAGCAGCACCGAGGACCAGCCAAAGCTCTGGGTGAGCACGCCGCCCAGCAGCGTGCCCAGCGCCAGCCCGCCGGCGCTGGCCATCGACCAGATCGCCAGCGCGCGGTTGCGCGGCGCGCCTTCGGCATACAGCGTGTTGATCAGCGACAGCGTGGCCGGGAACAGCAACGCCGCGCCGATGCCCTGCACCGCGCGCGCGCCGATCAGCAGCCAGGCGCTGTTGCTGAAGCCGCCCACCAGCGAGGCCAGCGCGAACAGCGCCATGCCCAGCCGGTAGACCCGGCGGCGGCCGAGCAGGTCGGCCGCGCGCCCGCCCAGCAGCAGGCAACCGCCGAAGGCCACGGTGTAGCCGCTGACGATCCACTGCAGTTGCTGCGCGTTGATCTGCAGCTGCACGCCCATCTCATGCAGGGCGACGAAGATGATGGTGGCGTCCAGCGCGATGATCAGCTGGGCCATGGCCAGCAGGGTCAACGCCAGCCGGGGCGGGAAGGAATGCGGGGAGTGGGTCATGCCGATGCGGACGAGGGGAAGGCGGGCAGTCTCATTGATGACGCCATACAAATAAACCCGGATACTTCGATTTCTGTCATGCATTTCCGCATCAATCGGACGCCATCATGGATCTCAATGCCGTGCGCATGCTGGTGCAGGTCGCCGAAGCGCGCAGTTTCACCGTGGCCGCCGGGCAACTGGGCCTCAGCCAGTCCGGGCTGTCACGGGCGATCGGCCGGCTGGAGGCCGAGCTGGGCGTGCGCCTTCTCCATCGCAACACCCGCAACGTCAGCCTGACCCCGGACGGCCGCCAGTTCGTCGATCACTGCACGCCCCTGCTGTGCGGGTTGGAAGATGCCGAACGGCGACTGGGCGATCGCCCCTGCACGCCGTCGGGCGTGCTGAAGCTGACCGCGCCATCGATGTTCGGGCGCAAGGTGCTGGTGCCGCTGGCCGGGCAGTTGATGGCCGTGCACCCGCAGTTGCAGTTCGAGCTGGTGCTCAACGACCGCCTGGTCGATCTGGTCGAGGAAGGCTTCGACGCGGCCCTGCGCACCGGGCCGATCAGCGACGTGCGCATGGTGGCGCGGCCGCTGCGGCCGCTGCACTGGGTCACCGTGGCGTCGCCGGACTACATCGCCCGTCACGGCGCGCCGGCCACGGTCGATGCGCTGCAGGACCATACCTGCCTGGCGGTGCGCAACCTGCGCAGCGGACGGCTGGTGGACTGGCAGTTCCGCGACGGAGATGGGCTGCGCGACGTCACGCCCCCGGCACGGATGGTGTTCGACAGCGGCGACCCGCTGGTGGAAGGCGCGCTGGCCGGCGTCGGCATCGTGCAGGTGATGGATTTCGCGGTGGCCGACGCGCTCGCCGACGGCCGCCTGCAACGCGTGCTGCAGCCGTTTGAAGGCCGCAGCCGCGCGTTGTCGCTGGTGTATCCGCCTTCGCGCCAGGCCTCGCCGAAGCTGAAGGTGCTGGCCGACGCGTTGCTGGCCGGCCAGTGGTAGGTGCCGACCGAGGGTCGGCACGTTGGGATCAACCCGCGAAGCGATCCGTGGCTCGCACCAGTGCGTCCACGTTCTCGGCCTCGAACGCCGAGTGGCCCGAGGCCGGGCTGATCTCCAGCGTCGACGCCGGCCACGCCTTGTGCAGTTCCCACGCGCTCTGCAGCGGGCACACCACGTCGTAGCGGCCGTGCACGATCACGCCGGGGATGTCGGCGATGCGGTGCGCGTCGCGCAGCAGCTGTTCTTCCACCTCGAAGAACCCGCCGTTGACGAAGTAGTGGTTCTCGATGCGGGCGAACGCCAGCGCGAATTGCGGGTCCTGGTGGCTGTTGACGAAGTCGTCGTCCACATGCAGGAAACTGGTCGCCCCTTCCCACACGCTCCAGGCCTTGGCCGCGGCCAGGCGGGTGGCTTCGTCGTCACTGGTCAGGCGGCGGTGGAAGGCCGAGATCAGGTCGTGCCGCTCCACTGCCGGGATCGGCGCGAGGTAATGCTCCCACGCATCCGGGAACAGCCGGTTGGCGCCCTCCTGGTAGAACCACTCCAGCTCCCAGCGGCGCAGCATGAAGATGCCGCGCAGCACCAGCTCGGTCACGCGCTGCGGATGGGTCTGGGCGTACGCCAGCGCCAGGGTGGAGCCCCAGCTGCCACCGAACACCTGCCAGCGGTCCACCTTGAGGTGCTCGCGCAGTTTCTCGATGTCGGCGACCAGGTCCCAGGTCGTGTTGTCCACCAGGTCGGCATGCGGGGTGGAGCGCCCGGCGCCACGCTGGTCGAACAGGATGATGCGGTACTTGGCCGGGTCATGGAACTGGCGCATTTTCTCGCTGCAGCCACCGCCCGGGCCACCGTGCAGCAGCACCACCGGCTTGCCCTCGGGATTGCCGCACTGCTCGACATACAGCGTGTGGCGGCCATCCACCTTCAAGGTGCCGACGTCGTAGGGGGTGAGGGCGGGATACAGCGTACGCATGGCAGGAACTCCGTTGATGGGAACAGGTGCGGTGAACGGATTCACCACTCGCGCGGGCTGGTCAGCTCGTCCACGTCCACGTCGAAACCATAACTCTGCGCGATCAGCTCGAAATCAGCGCCGATGTTCTCGCGCGCGGCGGTTTCCAGCTCGCTGTCCTGCGCTTCGAACGCTTCGCCGAGCACGTTGAATTCCAGCGTGGCCGCATGGGTGAGCGCCATCAGCGCGGCAGCGTCGGCCGGGCGTTCGCGCTCGATGCGTTCGCACAGGCGCAGCAGGATCTGCTGGCCTTGGGCCACCAGCGCCGGCGGAAAATACGCGTCCTCGACCATGTCGGCCAGGAATTCATGGGACTGCAACTGCGCGTTGGATACAGAGGGGCTGGCAGGGGTCATGGCGCTTCCTTTCGAGTGGACCGCCATTCTACCCGCGCGATGTTTCAGGCAGCGTCAGCGCACGCCTGGCAGACAGCCGCGCGTCACCCGCTCGCGTTGTTCGAGGTCGCGTTCGGTGTGGACCTGCTCGAACCCGGCCTGTTCGAACAGCGCGCGGATCGCCGCGCCCTGGTCCCAGCCGTGTTCGATCAGCAGCCACCCCTGCGCCACCAGGTGACCCGGCGCCGCGGCAACAATGCAGCGGATGTCATCCAGCCCGTCCAGCCCCGACGCCAGAGCACCCGGGGGCTCATGGCGGAGGTCGCCCTGCTGCAGGTGGGGATCGTCGCTGGCGATATAGGGCGGGTTGCTGGCGATGAGGTCGAAGACCTCGCCCTGCAACGGCTCGAACCACGCACCCTGGCGGAAGCTGACATTGGCCACGTCGTTGCGCAGCGCATTGCCGCGCGCCACGCTCAGCGCGGCGCTGCTGACATCGGTGGCGATCAGCGTGGCGCGGGGCCGCTCACTGGCCAGGGCCAATGCGATCGCCCCGCTGCCGGTGCCCAGGTCGGCCACCGCCAGCGGGGTGTCCAGCGGCAGCCGCGCCAGCGCCAGCTCGACCAGCAGCTCGGTTTCCGGGCGCGGGATCAGCGTGGCGGGGTTGACCGCCAGGTCCAGGGTCCAGAAGCCGCGACCGCCCACCAGGTAGGCCACCGGTTCGCCCGCCACGCGCCGCGCCAGCAGACCGGCAAAGCGCGCCGCGTCGGCCTCGCCGACTGCATCGGTGGCATGGGCGAACAGCCAGCTGCGCTCCCGCCCCAGCACGTGCAGCAACAGCAGCTCGGCCTCGTGGCGACCTTCCACCCCGGGCAGGGCGGCGGCGGCATCGGCAAGCAGCTGGCGGACGTCACGGGGGGCAGCAGTCATGGTGGCGGGGCGGGAAACGGGCCGGGAAGTGTAGAGCACCGGGCCGCAGGGCCCGCTCGCCTGGTAATGGGCTGCCAACGACCGCCAGGCGATTGATGGGAGGAATTGCGCCGCTTAATGACCTGCATTGCCGCCTATCGCGATTCGGCCTGTGCCGAGGTGGTGGGGAGGACGTGGACAGGTTTCCGTTCAGCCAGTCGACCCGACGGATAAGCGGTGGCTATCACCCATTTGAGTCCCCAGGCCCGGAAATGCCTTGCGGCACAAGGGCTTCGCACGACTATTGGCAAGGTATTCATCCCTGCATCATCACCTTTTGATAGACTCCATCTATCGTATAGATGCAATCAATGGATTGTCCTTATGGGAATGGAGCCGCTAATCTGTATTGGTCGCTTCACCCACCCCCTTCACCAAGAGGAAAAACGATGTCGCTCATCAATACGCAGATCAAGCCGTTCGAAGCCAACGCCTACCAGAACGGCGAGTTCATCAAGGTTTCCGACAGCACTCTGAAGGGCCAGTGGTCCGTGCTGATCTTCATGCCGGCCGCGTTCACCTTCAACTGCCCGACCGAGATCGAAGACGCCGCCGACCATTACGCCGAGTTCCAGAAGGCCGGCGCCGAGGTCTACATCGTCACCACCGACACCCATTTCTCGCACAAGGTGTGGCACGAAACCTCGCCGGCCGTCGGCAAGGCCCAGTTCCCGCTGGTCGGCGACCCGACCCACCAGCTGACCCGCGCCTTCGGCGTGCACATTGAAGAAGAAGGCCTGGCCCTGCGCGGTACCTTCATCATCAACCCGGAAGGCGTGATCAAGACCCTGGAGATCCACTCCAACGAGATCGCCCGTGACGTGTCCGAGACCCTGCGCAAGCTGAAGGCTGCCCAGTTCACCGCCGCCAACCCGAACCAGGTCTGCCCGGCCAAGTGGAAGGAAGGCGAGAAGACCCTGACCCCGTCGCTGGACCTGGTCGGCAAGATCTAAGCCGTCCCCATCCCCACTCCCGTTTCGACGGGAGTGGGGGTGAACCCAAGCCGGTGCCTGCGCGCCGGCTTGGGTTCACCCCCACGCCGCGCAGATGTACCTTCGGGTGACGTCGACGCTGTCCCCTTGCCTGAATCAAGGAGTTTTTCGATGTTGGATGCCAACCTCCAGTCCCAGCTCAAGACCTATCTGGAACGCGTCACCCGTCCGATCCAGATCACGGCGCACGCGGATGACGGCGCCAAGTCGCAGGAGATGCTGGAGCTGCTGAACACGCTGGTGTCGCTGTCGGCGCAGATCCGCCTGGACGTGCGCCGCGACGGCGCCGAGCGCACCCCCTCGTTTGCGCTGACCACCCCGGGCCAGGACATCCACCTGGCGTTCGCCGGGCTGCCGATGGGCCACGAATTCACCTCGCTCGTGCTGGCGCTGCTGCAGGTGGGCGGGCACCCGTCCAAGGCGACCGCCGAGCTGATCGAGCAGGTGCAGGGCCTGGAGGGCGAGCTGAAGTTCGAAACGTACTTCTCGCTGTCCTGCCAGAACTGCCCGGACGTGGTCCAGGCGCTGAACCTGGCCGCGGTGCTCAACCCGCGCATCCAGCACGTGGCGATCGACGGCGGCCTGTTCCCGGCCGAAGTGGAAGCGCGCCAGATCATGTCGGTGCCCACCGTCTACCTCAACGGCGAGATGTTCGACCAGGGCCGCATGACCCTGGAGCAGATCGTGGCCAAGCTGGACACCGGCTCGGCCAAGCGCGACGCGGCCAGGATCGCGGCCAAGGCCCCGTTCGACGTGCTGGTGATCGGCGGCGGCCCGGCCGGCGCGGCAGCGGCGATCTACGCCGCGCGCAAGGGCATCCGCACCGGCGTGGCCGCCGAGCGGTTCGGCGGGCAGGTGCTGGACACCATGGCGATCGAGAACTTCATCTCGGTCAAGGAAACCGAAGGCCCCAAGCTCGCCACCGCGCTGGAACAGCACGTGCGCGAGTACGAGGTGGACATCATGAACCTGCAGCGTGCCAGCGCGCTGACCCCGGCCGGTGATGACGGCCTGGTCGGGATCACCCTGGAAAACGGGGCGGTGCTGAAGTCGCGCTCGGTGATCCTGTCCACCGGCGCGCGCTGGCGCCAGATGAACGTCCCCGGCGAAGAGCAGTACCGCAACAAGGGCGTGGCCTATTGCCCGCACTGCGATGGGCCGCTGTTCAAGGGCAAGCGGGTGGCGGTGATCGGCGGCGGCAACTCGGGCGTCGAGGCGGCGATCGACCTGGCCGGAATTGTGACGCATGTGACCCTTCTGGAATTTGATGACACACTCCGGGCCGATGAAGTGCTGCAGAAGAAGCTGCGCAGCCTGGGCAACGTCACCATCATCACCAGCGCCCTCACCCAGGAAGTGCTGGGCGATGGCCAGAAGGTGACGGGGCTGGTCTACCAGGACCGCGTCGGTGGCGATGCGCACCGGGTCGAGCTCGAAGGGATCTTCGTGCAGATCGGGTTGCTGCCCAATACCGAGTGGTTGAAGGGAGCGGTGGCGTTGTCGCCGCGTGGCGAGATCGTGATCGACGACCGCGGCCAGACCAATGTCCCGGGCGTGTTCGCGGCGGGCGATTGCACGACCGTTCCTTACAAGCAGATCATCATCGCGATGGGCGCCGGTTCGACCGCCGCACTGAGCGCTTTCGATCACCTGATCCGTACATCCGTTCCCAAGAGCAGCGGCGTTGTCGCCGAAGCTGCCTGAAACGTAAGGGTCCCGGTTCGCCGGGACCCACCTGCTGGGTAAGCCACGCCGTCACCCGGTCCATTACCGTGTAGAGGTCCAAGGAAATGAACCTACGTGATCTGAAATATCTGGTGGCGCTGGCCGACCACCGGCACTTCGGCCGCGCTGCGGCCGCATGCTTCGTCAGCCAGCCCACGCTGTCCACCCAGATCCGCAAGCTGGAGGACGAGCTTGGCCTGCCCCTGGTCGAGCGCGCGCCACGCAAAGTGATGCTGACCCCGGCCGGGGTCGAGGCGGCGGCGCGTGCGCGCACGATCGTGGCCGAAGTCGAGCAGATGAAAGAAGCTGCCCGACGCAGCCGCGACCCGGAAGCCGGGACGGTGCGGCTGGGGATCTTCCCCACGCTGGGGCCGTACCTGTTGCCGCATGTGATCCCCAACATCCGCGAGCGCTTCCCGCAGCTGGAGCTGTTGCTGGTGGAGGAGAAGAGCGACGAGCTGCTGGCGCGCCTGCGCGAGGGCAAGCTGGATGCGGCACTGCTGGCCCTGCCGCTGGAAGACGACCAGCTGCACGCCGAGTTCCTGTTCGAGGAGCCGTTCCTGCTGGCCGTCTCGGGGCAGCATCCGCTGGCCAGGCGCCATCATCTGGACGTGCAGGAGCTGTCCGCCCAGAAGCTGCTGCTGCTGGAGGATGGCCACTGCCTGCGTGACCAGGCGCTGGCGGTGTGCCGGCTGTTCGGTGCCAATGAGAAGTCCGAATTCCGTGCCACCAGCCTGGAAACGCTGCGCCAGATGGTGGCCGCGGACGTGGGCATCACCCTGCTGCCGACCCTGTCGGTGAAGCCGCCGGTGCCGCGTTCGGAGAACATCCGCCTGCTCGATTTCCAGGGCGATGACCGCCCCAGCCGACGCATCGCGATGGCGTGGCGGCGCAGTTCGGCGATGACCGGTTTCCTGCAGCAGTTGGCGCAGCAGTTCAAGCGCCTTCCGGAAGGGCTGTTCGCGCTGGAAAACAGCGATTCGGACGTCGGCCACGCGGCGCGCGGCGCCGCCTGATCGCCCCGTCGGTGTAGACACTGAACCGGCCGCATCGTGCGCGATGCGGCCCGGGTCGCATCCGCCTTCGATAGGCAGCACAATAGAACCCAGGCGGCGCCAGCAGGTGCCGCCTTTTGCATGGGCCATCATCAATCGCAAGGAGCTTTACATGTCCACTTCCAGCGGGCTGCCCCCGTCCATCATCGTTTCCAGCCACGACATGGATCGGCTGGACGCCATGCTCGACGCCCCGGCGGTCAGCCAGACCCCCGCGGCGCAGGCACTGGCCAAGGAACTGAATCGGGCCACCGTGGTGGCGCCGGACGAGATGCCCGACGGCATCGTCATGATGCATTCGCGGGTGGAATGCGAAGATGAGCTGCAGAACGAGAAGCACGTGCTGACGCTGGTCTACCCGCGCGAAGCCGATGTCGAGCAGGGCAAGGTGTCGATCCTTGCGCCGGTGGGCACCGCGCTGCTGGGCCTGGCCGTTGGCCAGACCATGGACTGGGATGCACCGGGTGGCCGCAAGCTGCGCCTGCGCGTGACGGCCGTCCACAACCAGCCCCACCCCTGATTCCCGCCTGCCACCGGGCAGGCTCCCCGTTTCGTACCAGGAGTCGCAATGAACACCGTTTCTCCGTCCAAGCTCACCCAGTTGCGCGACCTTTCCGTCGTGGTGGCCGATACCGGCGATTACGAGGCGATCAAGCGCCTGAAGCCGGTCGACTGCACGACCAATCCGACCCTGGTGAAGAAGGCGTTGGACCTGCCGGTGTATGCGGACCTGATCGAGAAGGAACTTGCGTGGGGCCGCGAGCAGTCCGGCGAGCGCGAGACGATCGTGCACGCGGTGGCCGATCGGCTGACGGTGGGCGTGGGGACGCTGCTGAGCACGCTGGTGCCGGGCCGGGTGTCGACGGAGGTGGATGCTGACCAGGCGCACGATACGGCGGCGACGGTGGCCAAGGCGCGCCAGTTCATCGCAATGTACGAGGCGGCCGGCGTGCCGCGCAGCAAGGTGCTGATCAAGATCGCGGCGACGTGGGAAGGCGTGGAGGCGGCGCGGGTGCTGCAGGCGGAGGGTATCGACTGCAATCTGACGTTGATCTTCAATCCGACGCAGGCGCTGGCCTGCAGTGAGGCGGGGGCGTTCCTGATTTCGCCGTTCGTGGGGCGGATCCTGGACTGGTACGTGGCCCATGGGCAGGCACCGGCCGATATCGATGCGGATCCGGGCGTGGTGTTCGTGCGCGGGGTCTATGCGGAGTTCAAGCGGCGCGGTTCGCCGACGGTGGTGATGGGCGCATCGTTCCGCTCCACCGCGCAGATCGAGGCGCTGGCCGGTTGCGATCGGCTGACCATTTCGCCGGACCTGCTGGAGAAGCTGGATGCCGACCACGGCGAGCTGCCGCGCAAGCTGGTGGCCGGTGCGGCTGAAGAGGTGGCGGTGACGCCGATCGATGCCGAGCGTTTCGCCAGCGATCTGGCGGCCGATGCGATGGCAACGGAGAAGCTGGCGACGGGGATCGATGCGTTCGCCAAGGATCTGGAAGCACTGCGCCAGACGATTCGCGAGCGGCTGTAAGCGGTTCGCGTGGTCTGGACAGTAAAAAGCCCCGCATTGCGGGGCTTTTTGTTTTTTCGGGCCGCTGCACGTTTGACTGCGACTGCGACTGCGACTGCGACTGCGACTGCAACTTCAACTGCGACTTCAACTGCGACGGCAACGGCAACGGCAACGGCAACCGCTCACTGTCGACGTGTTGGGGTCGGCGTGGGGGGGATGGCGGGACACGCCGTGAATCCGTCCGTGGAGGCTCGCATGCGCCATCCATGGCGCATGACGGTCCCGCCATCCCCCCCACACCGCCCCCTCGACAGTTGGCCGGGGCGTTTGGGAAAGCGGGAGTGCCAGGGCGTTTGGGTGGGCCGCTTGCATGGGGCGTCAACCGCCTGATCGGGACGTTTGGGTAAACCGCCTGGCTGGAGGTGCTTGGGTAAACCGCCTAGCTGGAGGTGCTTGGGTAAACCGCCTGGCTGGGGGCGTTTGGGTAAACCGCCTGACCGCGGCGATTGGGTAAACCGCTTGGCTGGGGGCGCTTGGGTAAACCGCCTGGCTGGGGCGCGGGGACGCGGCCACCCCATCTGCGTGCGCGCATCGAGACCTCTGGGCACCGCGGCCGACACCTCCCCGTCCGCGTGCATGACGGCCGCGCGTCTGGGTGAACCGCTCGGCTGGGGCGTTTGGCTAACCGCCTGACCGGGGCGTGTGGGTGAACCGCCTGGGGCCGTGGGTAACCGGTAGAGCCGAGCCATGCTCGGCTGGCCGGGCGCAGCCCGGCCGATGGGCAGGCGGTGCGTGGGTGGGGAAGCAGCCGTGCCTGGATCGGCGCTCCCCCGCCGGCGGTTCAGGCATCCACGCCGATCGGGCAGCTGACGCCGGTGCCGCCGATGCCGCAGTAGCCGTTGGGGTTTTTGGCCAGGTACTGCTGGTGGTAATCCTCGGCGTAGTAGTACTCGGGGGCCGGGAAGGCGATGTCGGTGGTGATGGTCCCGTGGCCGGCGTCGGTCAGGCGCTGCTGGTAGGCATCGCGGCTGGCGATGGCGGCATCGAACTGGGCCTGGCTGGTGGCGTGGATGGCCGAGCGGTACTGGGTGCCGGTGTCGTTGCCCTGGCGCATGCCCTGGGTGGGGTCGTGGTTTTCCCAGAACACCTGCAGGAGCGTGGCCAGGGAGACGACCGCCGGGTCGAACACCACCTCGACGATCTCGGTATGCCCGGTCAGGCCCGAGCAGACTTCTTCGTAGGTGGGGTTCGGGGTGACGCCACCGGCGTAGCCGACAGAAGTGGTGTAGACGCCCGGGAGGGTCCAGAACTTGCGTTCGGCGCCCCAGAAGCAGCCCATGGCGAAGCGGATGCGCTGCAGGCCGGCGAAGCCGTCCTTGAGCGGGTGGCTGTTGACGTAGTGCTGGTTATGCAGCGGCAGCGCGTGCGCGCGGCCCGGCAGCGCCTCGTCGGGGCGTGGCAGGCGTTGCTTGAAGGCGCCGATGCCCAACAAGCCCTTGGCGATTCCCAACATGGCGGTCTCCTAGGCCGGCAACAGGCCGGCGCTTTCATCTCCGTCGAATATGGGGTCGTCGGTGCCCCCGCCCAAGTCCAGCCCGGCGACGATGCCCTCGGCGTCTGGCCGGGCCAGGTCCGGCACGCAGACCCGCAACACCCCGAACAGCGGCAGCTCGCCCATCCCGCCCAGCAGCGACTCGCCGAACACGAACGCCGGGATCCCGGCATCCTCCAGCGCATGCTTGACCAGATGGGCGTCGAACAGGTTGTCGGCCTGGTAAATCACGTGCATGGGTGGGCTCCGGGAAGGCGTCGGCCCAGCATACGCCCGGGGGCTGAAGGCGTACCGACCCGGAGGACCGCCCCGCCGGGGCCGGGGGTTGGCCGGCCGCACGGACATCGCACCGTACCTGGAGGCGGCCAACCGCCGGCGCTACCGACAGGACCAGCGACCGCCCTGCCCCCGCAGCCCCGGGGTGGCGCCGGGGGCTCGGGGGTTTGGGGGTGAGGCGGCCCGCGATCCGCGCAGCAACGCGCAGGGCGACAGCGCGAATGCGATGACGCGCCCCCGACAGGCTAAACTGTTGGTCTTTCTGCCTTTTAGACTGCGACCGCGCATCATGTCCGAGCCTACCGCCGCCCCCACCGACGCCCTTCCGGAAACCCAGGAAAAACGGGACTTCATCCGTCAGATCGTCCGCGAGGACCTGGCCGCCGGCAAGCATGCCGCGATCAAGACGCGCTTCCCGCCCGAGCCCAACGGCTACCTGCACATCGGCCATGCCAAGTCGATCTGCCTGAACTTCGGCATCGCCGGGGAGTTCGGCGGGGTGTGCAACCTGCGCTTCGACGACACCAACCCGGCCAAGGAAGACCCCGAGTACGTCGCCGCGATCCAGGACGACGTGCGCTGGCTGGGCTTTGAATGGAACGAGCTGCGCCACGCCTCGGATTACTTCGATGCCTACTATCTGGCGGCGCAGAAGCTGATCGCCGATGGCAAGGCCTACGTGTGCGACCTGTCGGCCGAGGAAGTGCGCGCCTACCGCGGCACCCTGACCGAGCCGGGCCGCCCGTCGCCGTACCGCGATCGCAGCGTGGAAGAAAACCTGGACCTGTTCGCGCGCATGCGCGCCGGCGAGTTCCCCGACGGTGCGCGCACCGTGCGCGCGAAGATCGACATGGCCAGCGGCAACATCAACCTGCGCGACCCGGCGCTGTACCGGATCAAGCACGTCGAGCACCAGAACACCGGCAATGCGTGGCCGATCTACCCGATGTACGACTTCGCCCATGCCTTGGGCGATTCGCTGGAAGGCATCACCCACTCGCTGTGCACGCTGGAGTTCGAGGACCATCGCCCGCTGTACGACTGGTGCGTGGACAACGTCGATTTCGCCCACGACGACGCGCTGACCGCCCCGCTGGTCGAGCGCGGCCTGCCGCGTGAAGCGGCCAAGCCGCGCCAGATCGAATTCTCGCGGTTGAACATCAACTACACGGTGATGAGCAAGCGCAAGCTGATGGCGCTGGTCACCGAGCAGCTGGTGGATGGCTGGGAAGATCCGCGCATGCCGACCCTGCAGGGCCTGCGTCGGCGCGGCTACACCCCGGCGGCGATGCGCCTGTTTGCCGAACGCGTCGGCATCAGCAAGCAGAACTCACTGATCGATTTCAGCGTGCTCGAAGGCGCCCTGCGCGAGGACCTGGACAGTGCCGCCGCGCGTCGCATGGCGGTGGTCGATCCGATCAAGCTGGTGCTGACCAATCTGCCCGAGGGCCACGAAGAAACGCTGACGTTCTCCAACCATCCCAAGGACGAGGCGTTCGGGACCCGCGAGGTGCCGTTCGCCCGTGAACTGTGGATCGAACGCGAGGACTTCGCCGAGGTCCCGCCGAAGGGCTGGAAGCGCCTGGTCCCGGGCGGCGAAGTGCGCCTGCGCGGCGCCGGCATCATCCGCTGCGACGAGGTGGTCAAGGACGCCGATGGCACCATCATCGCGCTGCACGGCTGGCTGGACCCGGAATCGCGCCCGGGCATGGAAGGCGCCAACCGCAAGGTCAAGGGCACCATCCACTGGGTGAGTGCGGTGCATGCGGTGCCGGCCGAGATCCGCCTGTATGACCGCCTGTTCTCGGTGCCCAACCCGGATGATGAGTCCGAGGGCAAGACCTACCGCGATTACCTCAACCCCGCGTCGCGCCGCACCGTCACCGGCTATGTCGAGCCGGCCGCGGCCAGCGCGGCACCGGAGCAGTCGTTCCAGTTCGAACGCACCGGCTATTTCGTCGCCGACCGCCGCGACCACACCGCCGCCACGCCGGTGTTCAACCGCAGCGTTACCCTGCGCGATACCTGGTCGGCGTAAGCCGGCCGGGTTTCACCAGGCCGGCAACAGCGTCCACGCCTTGCGTGGACGTGCGGCCTGTACCCTTTTTGAAGAGGTTTACGCCCCGATGCTGTACGCGCAAGTCCATCTCACCCTGCCCGCCTGGATCCACGACCATGTCGACCTCGGCCGTGCCTATCCCGGTGATGCCGACAAGGTCGCGCTGGCGATCGAGCTGTCGCGCCTGAATGTCGAGGCGCAGACCGGCGGCCCGTTCGGCGCGGTGGTGTTCGGCCCGGACGACCGCATCATCGCCGTCGGCGTCAACCGGGTGGTCCCGCACACCACGTCGCTGGCGCATGCCGAAAACATGGCCTACATGCTGGCCCAGCAGCGCCTGCAGACCCCGCGCCTGAACGATGTGCTGAGCCCGATCACCCTGGCCACGTCCTCCCAGCCCTGCTGCCAGTGCTATGGCGCCACCATCTGGGCCGGCATCGACCGCCTGCTGATCGGGGCCAGTGCACAGGACGTGGAAGAACTCACGCCGTTCGACGAAGGCCCGCTGCCGACCGACTGGATTGGTGAACTCAACGCGCGCGGCATCGAGGTCGTGCGCGATATCGAGCGCGATGCAGCGCGCGCGGTGCTGCGCCAGTACGGGGAGACCAACGGTGCGCATTACTGACCGCCGCGCCTCGGGCGCACGCGCATGACCGGCCTGCTATGTCTCTGCCGCCAGGGCTTCGAGCCGGAACTGGCCGGTGAGCTGACCGAGCGTGCCGCCTATGCCGGCATCGCCGGTTACGCACGCACCCAGCGCAACGATGGCTACGTGCTGTTCGCCACCGAGGAAGGCGCCGCGCTGTCCAAGGCGCTGCCGTGGCGTTCGTTGATCTTCGCCCGCCAGAAGATGGTGGTACTGGCCGAACTGCCGCAGCTGGATGCGGCCGACCGGATCACCCCGATCGTCGCCGCGCTGCAGGGCCAGCAACGCTTCGGTGACATGTGGGTGGAGCACCCCGATTCGGACGAAGGCAAGCCACTGGCCGGCCTGGCCCGCGCGTTCGGCAATGCGCTGCGCCCGGCGCTGCGCAAGGCCGGGCTGCTCACCGACAAGCCCAACACCGCGCTGCCGCGCCTGCACATCGTGTTCGTCGGTGGCCGCCACGCCTTCGTCTGCGTGGCCGATACCCGCGACAGCGCGCCCTGGGCCCTGGGCATTCCGCGCCTGAAGCTGCTGCCCGACGCGCCGTCGCGCTCGGCGTTGAAGCTGGATGAGGCCCTGCTGACCCTGCTGACCCCGGACGAGCGCGAACTGCTGGTCAAGCCCGGCATGCGCGCGGCCGACCTTGGCGCCGCCCCCGGCGGCTGGACCTGGGTGTTGACCCGACAGCACCTGCGGGTGATCAGCGTGGACAACGGCCCGCTGCGCGAGCACGTGCTGGAGACGGGACTGGTCGAGCACCTGCGTGCCGATGGCTTCCATTGGCAGCCGGAGACGCCGCTGGACTGGATGGTCTGCGACATGGTCGAACAGCCGCGTCGCGTGGCCGAGCGCATGGCCACCTGGTTCCGCGAGGGCTGGTGCAAGCATGCGATCTTCAATCTCAAACTGCCGATGAAGAAGCGCTGGGACGAAACCCGCCTGTGCCTGGACCTGTTCCAGGAACAGGCCGGCAAGCCGCTGGTGCTGCGTGCCAAGCAGCTGTACCACGACCGCGAAGAAATCACGGTGCTGGCCTCGCCGCTGCGCTGATCCACGCACCACACCGGCAGCGCCGGGCCATGCCCGGCGCTCCCCCACGTCAAAGAACGGAGTGTCCATGCGACGTCGCCCTGCCCGGGTCCTGCTGCTGTCCCTGCTACCGGTCTTCGCCGCGGCACAGGTTCACACGCCCTCGCCAGCGATCAGCGAACCGCTCCGCGAGGTTCCGGCCAGCGTGCGCACGCAGGCGCTGTCGGAAGGGCGCGTCACCGACCAGGTGACCCTGCCCGCCGCCGCGGGCGAAGCGCAGGTGACGGTGCGCTCGGTGCAGCCGGTAAGCGTGGTCGGGCAATACCGGTTTGCGTTCAGTGCGCTGGACGTGGACGGCGATGGCGTCATCAGCCGCGCCGAGGCCCAGGCCAACCCGGCGCTGGCCGATGAGTTCACCGCGCTGGACGTGAAGCGGCGCGGCAGGCTGGATCGGGCCGACCTGGCCGGTTGGCTGGTGGATTGAAGCCGCCGGGCACCGCCCGGCACTACACGCCGGCGGCGCGCTTCCAGAACATCGATACCAGCGGCGGCAGCTTGCCCGCGCAGCCCAGCACGCGGCCACGGGCCAGGGTCAGGTGCATCTCGTCGTTGGAGAAGACCGTGTTGATCGCATCGAAGCTGTACGCGGCCACGGTGTTTTCGCTGCGGCGCTCGCGGGCCCAGCGCTGCAGCCGATGCGGCGACATCCAGTCCTGCCGGCGCTGCTGCGCGGCCAGCACCATCGTCCGTAGCGCCGCGACATCGCGCAGGCCGAGGTTGACCCCCTGCCCGGCCAACGGGTGCACCACGTGGGCGGCATCGCCCAGCGCCAGCACACGGCCGGCCACGTAGCCGCTGGCCAGCTGCCGACGCAGGGGAAAGGCCGCGCGCCTGGATGCCAGGGTCATCGCGCCCAGGCGACCGGCAAAGGCGAGGGTCAGCTCGCGACCGAAGGCAGCCTCGTCCAATGCCAGCACGCGCTCGGCTTCGGCATCGGGCAGGGTCCACACGATCGAGCTGCGGCGCGGCCCGATCGGCAGCACCGCCAGCGGCCCGGTCACCAGGAACCGCTGCCATGCCGTGGCTTCGTTGTCTTTCTCGCTGTCCACGTAGGCGACCACGCCACGCTGGCCGTAGTCCTGGCGCGTGACGGCCAGGCCAGCCAACTGGCGCAGGGTGGACTCGGCGCCATCGGCAGCGATCGCCAGCCCAGCCTCCAGCCGCCGGCCATCGTCCAGGCGCAGGCGCACGCCATCGGCGTCCTGCTCCAGCGCCTCGACCCGCGCCGGACAGCACAGGTGCACGCCGGCCGCCGGCAACGCGGCCCACAGCCGGTCCACCAGCAGGTCGTTCTCCACGATCCAGCCCAGCTGCTCGCGGCCCAGGGTATCGGCGTCGAAGCGCAGCTCCTCGCCGCCTGCCGCATCCCACACGCGCATGCGCCGGTAGGCGCAGGCCCGCGCGGCGGTGACCGCCGGCCACACCCCGAGCGCGGCCAGCAACTGCGCGTTGTCCGGGGCGAATGCGTAGACGCGCAGGTCGGCTTGTTGGGGTTGCCACGGCGTCGGTTCGCGCCCCTCGACGAGGGTGACATCCAGCCCCGCATCGGCCAGTGCCAGCGCGCAGGCCGCACCGACCACGCCGCCACCGACCACGATCACATCGCGCGCGCGCCGGCTCATGCGCCGGCTCCACGGCACAGCGCGGGCACCTGCCCACGGAAGCCCATCGCGCCGCCGACCAGCATCGATTGCATCGGCGTGGCCTGCGCGGCCAGCAGGCCGAGGCTGCGCAGCGGCCGCATCAGCGGCGCCGGGTTGCTGGTCAGCCGGGCCAGGCCGCCGGAGAAGGCAATGGTCTGCTCGCGGTCTTCGCTACGGCGCTCCACGTGGGCCTGCAGCAGCGCGTCGCTGCCCGGGTCCTGCGCGGCGGCCACCAGCTCGGCCAGGGTCAGCGCATCGCGCAGGCCCAGGTTGAAGCCCTGTGCACCCAGGGGGTGGATGGTCTGCGCGGCATTGCCGAGCAGCACCGCGCGCTCGCCGACCAGCGCCTGGGCGAGCACCTGCACCAGCGGATAGGCACTGCGCGGTCCGCTGTCCAGCAAACGCCCGGCACGCCAGCCGATCGCGTCCTGCAGGCGCTGCAGCCATGCCGCCTCGTCCAGCGCCTGCACCGCATCGGCCTCGTCGCGGGCCACGCCATGGACCACGCCATAGTGGCGGTCGCCACGCGGCAGCAGCGCCGTCGGGCCGGTATCGGTGAAACGCTCGTAGGCGGTGCCATCCGGCGCGCGCGCACTGCGCACGCGGGCCACGAACAGGGTCTGCAGGAAGTCGTGCTCGTCCACCGCGATGCCCAGCGCATCGCGCACGCCGCTGCGGGTGCCGTCGGCGCCCACCACCAGGCGCGCCAGCAGGCAACGCTCGCCGTGTTCATCGGCGATGACCACCTGGCGGAAGCCGTCGATCGTATCGCCCAGGCGCACGAACCGCGCCGGACGGTAGCGGGTCAGCCCGGCCAGCGCCTGCAGGCGGGTTTCCAGCGCGTTGCCGAAGTCGCGCGCCACCACCACCTGGCCGAACCACGGCCGCTGGTACTGCGCGGC
Organism: Stenotrophomonas sp. Steno-Z1; assembly: GCF_056393175.1. NCBI lineage: Bacteria > Pseudomonadati > Pseudomonadota > Gammaproteobacteria > Lysobacterales > Lysobacteraceae > Stenotrophomonas > Stenotrophomonas sp. Steno-Z1. Next base: position 27,391 of record NZ_JBWJPB010000006.1, read on the forward strand.
GTCCATCTGCACGCGGCCGAAATCGCCGGCGCGGCTGACATGGATGCGGTGGATCGCACCGGGGGCCGTGGCCAGCAGCTGCATCACGCCCAAGGCGGTCAGTGCGTTGACCGTGGCCGCGGCGAAGCTGAGGTTGCGCTGGTCGAACACCGCCGGCAGCGTGCCCGCCGGGGTGGCTTCCACCAACCCGACGTCGCGCCCGGCGCGGTCCAGCGCGATGGCCAGGCTGGCCCCGACCAACCCGCCGCCCACGATCACTACATCATGTCGTTCACTCATGCCGCCCATGATAAGCGGTTGGCCGTGGCGGGCGGGTGCGGCGGCCTGCCGCAGCAGGCGCTAGAATGAACGCTGAACCCCTTCCCGTGGCAACCATGACCACCACCGCCCACCGCGCCTTCGTCCTGTCCGTGCTCGTGCTGCTGATGGCTGCGACCCGCGTCAACCATTTCATGGCGATCCCGGATGCGTCCTGGGCCGTGTTCTTCATCGGCGGCTTCTACCTGCGCAGCTGGACCCGCTGGGCGTTTCCGCTGCTGATGGTGCTGGCGATCGTGGTCGACGTGCTGGTGATCCGCAGCAGCGGGCAGCAGTACCTGCAGCATTACTGTGTCTCGGCCGGCACCTGGATGCTGCTGCCGGCGTATTTCTCGCTGTGGGCCGGCGGCATGCTGCTGGGCCAGGGCTATCACGGCGCGAGCTGGGGCACCCTGGGCAAGGGCGTGCTGCTGCTGGTCGCGGCGGTGGCGGTGTGCCACCTGTTCGCGCAGGGCGGCTTCTACTGGAGCAGCGACAGCGTCGCCGAGCCGAGCGTCGCCGGCTGGCTGAAGAACTACAGCGACTGGTTCGTGCCCTATCTGCGTACCGCGGCGATGTATGTCGGCCTGGCCGCGGCGATGCAACTGGCCACCGAGCAGGTGGGCAAGTTGCTGCAGGCCCGCCACGACGCACTGCACTGAGTCCGCACGGCCATGGGCAACCGGCTTTCGCGCATCTATACCCGCACCGGCGATGACGGCAGCACCGGCCTGGGCGATGGCAGCCGGGTGCCCAAGGATGCGGCCCGGGTCAACGCGTACGGCACCGTGGACGAGGCCAACTCGGCGCTTGGCGTGCTGCTGGCGGTCACCCTGCCCGAGGACGTGCGCGCCCTGCTCACCACCGTGCAGCACCAGCTGTTTGACCTCGGCGGCGAGCTCTGCATTCCCGGCCATGCCGCCATCCAGGCCGCCGACGTGACGGCTCTGGAACGCCAGCTGGACCAGTACAACGCCGATCTGCCCGTGCTCAAGGAGTTCATCCTGCCCGCCGGCGGCGAGGCGGCCGCCCGCTGCCACCTGGCCCGCACCATCGTCCGCCGCGCCGAGCGCGAGACGGTGACGCTGGCGCGGCTGGAGCCGGTCCGCGCCGAGGCGATCGGTTACCTCAACCGGCTCTCGGACCTGCTGTTCGTCCTGGCCCGCGTCCTGGCCCGGGCCGATGGCCACGGCGAGGTGCTGTGGCGGCACGAACGCCGCCACGCCTGAGCGGTCCTGCCACCCCACCGGAACCCCTGCCCGCATGCTGGTTTTCACCCACCCTGCCTGTCTGCAACACGATCCCGGCCGTGGCCACCCTGAATCCCCGCAGCGCCTGCAGGTGGTGCTCGATGCGCTGCAGGCCGCCTTCCCCGACCTGCTGGACTGGCGCCAGGCGCCGGCGGCCAAGCTCGGCGAGCTGGCCCGGGTCCACGACAGCGAACTGATCGACCTGGTGCTCAAGCCGCAGACCGATGCGCTGCGCCTGATCGACATGGACACCCTGACCTCGCCCGGCTCGGCCAGTGCCGCCCTGCATGCCGCCGGCGCCGGCGTGGCCGCCGTGGATGCGGTGATGCTGGGTGACGACCCGGTGGCGTTCTGCGCGGTGCGACCGCCCGGCCACCACGCCACGGCCAGCACCGCGATGGGCTTCTGCCTGTTCAACAACATCGCCGTGGCCGCCGCCTATGCGCGCGACCGCTATGGCCTGGAGCGCATTGCCATCGTCGATTTCGACGTGCACCACGGCAACGGCACCCAGGACATCTTCATGGCCGACCCCGGCGTGGCGTACTACAGCACCCACCAGGCCGGGCTGTTCCCCAACTCGGGCCTGCGCCGCGACCGCGGCGCGGGCAACCTGATGAACATCCTGCTGCCGCCCGGCAGCGGCGGCTTCCGCTTCCGCAACACCTGGGCCGACGAGATGCTGCCGGCCATCGACGACTTCCGCCCGCAGCTGCTGCTGATCTCGGCCGGGTTCGACGCACATCTGCGCGATCCGCAGGCCGACCTGATGCTGGAGACCGAGGATTTCGCCTGGATCACCGCCGAGCTGCGGGGCCTCGCGCGCCGGCATGGCGGCGGCCGGGTGGTGTCGATGCTGGAGGGCGGTTACGACCTGCAGGCGCTGGCCGAATGCGCGGTGGCCCACGTCGGCCAACTGCGCTGAGCCACGGCGCGGTGGGTGGCCGCGCATGAACCTGAACCTCTTCCCGGGCAAGGCCTTCATTGCCCCTATGCAAGGGATGGGGCAAGCTACGATCCGTTTTCGCCCGAATCCGACTACCGCGTGCGCCGAGCCCTCCGCCTGCTGCCTCTCCCCCTGAGCATCGCCATCTGCCTGCCGGCCCTGGCCGACGACAAACCGGTGAACTGGGGCCTGTGCCCAGCCACCGACGTCCTGCCAGTCTTTGACGATGCGCCCAAAGCCGACAAGGCTGCTGCCGCCACCCGCGACCAGCAGGACACCGACATCGAGGGGGACCAGCTGTTCGGCACCACCACGGTGCCGCAGTACCAGGGCAATGTCGCGATCAAACGCGGCGACCAGTTCCTGGGCACCGACCACCTGAGCTTCGACACCGAGAGCGGCAACTACATCGCCGAGGGCAATGTCCGCTACCAGGACTCCTCGATCCGGATGGTGGCCAAGCGCGCCGAAGGCAACCAGGACGCGGACACCCACAAGATCAGCGACATCCAGTACCAGCTGGTGTCCCGCCGCGGCAACGGCGTGGCCGAATCGGTCGACCTGCAGGGCGCGGTGGGGCAGATGCACCGCTCCACCTACACCACCTGCGACCCGTCGCAGCCGGTCTGGAAGCTGACCGCGCCGCAGATCGAAGTGGACAACGACGAAGGCTTCGGTACCGCGCGCAACGCGGTGCTGCGGATCGGCAACGTGCCGGTGCTGTGGGCGCCGTACTTCAAGTTCCCGATCGACGACCGTCGCCAGACCGGCCTGCTCTACCCGCAGATCGGCCTGTCCGGCCGCAACGGCTTCGACTATGCCCAGCCGATCTACTTCAACCTGGCACCGAACTACGACGACACCCTGACCCCGCGCTACATGAGCAAGCGCGGCCTGATGTTGACCAACGAGTTCCGCTATCTGTACGACGGTGGCCGCGGCGAGCTGGAAACCAGCTACCTGCCCAACGACAAGCTGCGCGATCGCGATCGTGGCCAGTTCGAGTTCGGCGGCTACCACAACCTCAATTCGCACTGGCAGGCCCGCGCCAACCTGGCCTGGGTCAGTGACGAGCGCTACACCGAAGACTTCGCCAACCGCCTGCTCGGGGTGACCGCGTCCAACCTGCAGAGCCAGGTGGGCATCTACGGCACCGGGGAAAACTGGACCGGCGGCCTGATGGCCGACTACTGGCAGCTGACCGACTACACCCTGACCGAAGCCGCGCTGCCCTACGCGCGCCAGCCGCGCGCCTTCTTCACCTGGGACAAGCCGGTCCTGCCGTGGCTGGAGACCGGCGTGTACGCCGAGGCCGTGCGCTTCACCCACAAGGACATCAACGGCAAGATCGTCGATGCCGACGGCGAGTACGTGCGCGACGGGACCCGCACCGAGATGTTCGGTGGCTCGCGACTGGACATCAAGCCGTATGTGTCCATGCCCTTCAGTGGCGCGGCCTGGTATGTGACCCCGACCTTGGCCTACCGCTACACCGGCTATGAACTGGACCGTGGGCTGGCTGACCAGATCCGCCTGCAGAACATGACTGCCGAGGAAATCGCCAACGCCACCCCGGAGCAGCTGCGCGGCAACACCTCGCCCAGCCGCAGCATGCCGATCGCCAGCCTGGACGCGGGCATGTTCTTCGACCGCGAAACCACCATCGGCGGCAAGTCGTTCCTGCATACGCTGGAGCCGCGCCTGTTCTACCTGCGCACGCCCTACCGCGACCAGAGCGACCTGCCGATCTTCGATACCCGCGACTTCACCTTCAGCTGGGGCCAGCTGTTCCGCGATTCGCGCTATACCGGCGCGGACCGCCAGAACGATGCCAACCAGCTGACCATGGCGCTGAGCACCCGCTTCATCGACCAGACCACCGGCAAGGAGCGTTTCTCGGGCAGCATCGGCCAGATCCTGTACTTCGACGACTCGCGGGTGACCATCAACAACGCGCAGTCGCCGGTGGAACAGGGCAAGTCGGCCTGGATCGCTGATGCCAATTACGCCATCAACGACCGCTGGAACCTGGGCGCCACCTACCAGTGGGACCCCAAGTACAAGCGCGAGGACCTGGCCAGCGTGCGCGCGCGCTACCTGATGTCCAACGACGGCATCGTCAACATCACCTACCGCCACCGCCTCAACCCCGATGGCACCGACCTGCTCAAGCAGGCCGACCTGTCCTTCCTGTACCCGCTGAGCCCGCGCTGGAGCCTGGTGGGGCGCTACTACTACTCCATCGAAGACAAGAAGCCGCTGGAAATCATCGGTGGCGTGCAGTGGGACAGCTGCTGCCTGGCCGTCCGCGCGATTGCCCGCCGCTACGTGCGCAACCGCGAGGGAGACCTGAACAATTCCTTCCAGATCGAGTTCGTGCTCAAGGGCCTGAGCTCCATCGGCCAGAACACGGACCGCACCTTGCGCCGTGCTATTCTCGGCTACTACCGAGACGACCTCTATCTCGTGCCGCCCAGCAATACCGGGGCTGACCGCGACGACTACGATCCGAACCTGATCCCATGACCAAGACCCTTCCCGTTCTACTCGCTTCCCTGCTGGCGGTGTCCACCGTCTCCGCACCGCTGCAGGTGCTGGCGCAGCAGAGCCAGCCGCTGGATCGCATTGCCGCCATCGTCGATGAGGACGTCGTGCTGCAGAGCGAGCTGGACCGCGCGATCCAGAACATCAAGGCGCAGTACGCCGGCCGCGAGAACCAGCTGCCGCCGGATGAGGTACTCAGCCGCCAGGTGCTCGAGCGCCTGGTGCTGGTCAAGCTGCAGGTGGCCCGCGCCGAGAGCAGCGGGATCAAGGTCGGTGACCAGGAGCTCAACCAGGCCCTGAACACGATCGCCCAGCAGAACGGGTCCAACCTGGACGCCCTGCGCCAGCGGCTGGCGCGCGACGGCATCGATTTCAACGATTTCCGTGCCTCGGTGCGCGATGAAATCACCGTGCAGCGCCTGCGCCAGAGCTTCGCGCAGAGCCGCATCAGCGTCAGCGAGGGCGAAGTGGATGCCGCGCTGAAGCAGCAGGCCACCGTGGGCAACCAGTACCACCTGGCGCACATCCTGATCGCCCTGCCCGAAGGCGCCACCGCTGACCAGATCAGCACCGGCCAGAAGAAGGCCGATGGCGTCAAGGCACTGCTGGACAAGAACGAGCTGGACTTCAACGCTGCCGCGGTGCGCTACTCCGACAGCCCCAACGCGCTGGAAGGCGGCGACCTGGGCTGGCGTTCGCTGGATGAAATCCCCAACGCGTTCGCGCAGATGATGACCAAGATGAAGGCCGGCGACGTGGTCGGCCCGATCCGCGGCCCGAGTGGCTTCCAGCTGCTCAAGCTGGTGGAAGTGCGCGATGCCAGCGCCGCCGCCGGTGGCCAGAGCATCACCGAGTACCACGGCCGCCATATCCTGGTGCGCGTCACCGACCAGCAGGACAACGCCGCGGCCAAGGCCAAGATCGACACCCTGCGTGCCCGCATCGCCGGCGGCGCCGACTTCCAGGAAGTGGCCAAGGAATCCTCCGAGGACACCAACAGCAAGGGCCAGGGCGGCGATCTGGGCTGGTTCCCGGCCGACGCGTTCGGTCCGGACTTCGGCAAGCAGGTCAGCGGCGTGGCCGACGGCGGCGTCAGCCAGCCGTTCCGCACCGATGCCGGCTGGCACATCGTGCAGCGCGTTGCCACGCGCCAGACCGATGCCACCACCGACAACCAGCGCGCCCAGATCCGCGAGACCATCGGTCGTCGCAAGCTGGAAGAAGAGTACAACCGCTTCCTGCAGGAACTGCGCGGCGAAGCCTATGTGAATCTGCGCACCGGCGCCGACAACGCCGACGGCGCTACCTCCACCACCCCGCCGCCGCAGTCCTGAGGTCTGGCCGATGATCCCGCAGCTCGCTCTGGTACCGGGCGAGCCCGCCGGGATCGGCCCTGAACTCTGCGTCCGCCTGGCCCAGCAGCCGCGCACCGATTGCCGGCTGCTCGCTTTCGCCGACCCCGATACCCTGCACGCCGCCGCCGCGGCGCTGTCGCTGCCCCTGCAGCTCCTGCCTGAAGATGCCATCGCCCGCCAGCCGGGCGATCTGCGGTTGCGCGCGGTGCCCAATGCCCGCCCCTCCCGGTTCGGCGAAGCGGACCCGGCCAACGCCGGCGCCGTGATCGGCGCGCTGTTGCAGGCCGGCCAGGCCTGCCTGTCCGGCGAGCTGGACGGGGTGGTGACCGGGCCGGTGCACAAGGCCGTCATCAACCAGGGCGGGATCGCCTACAGCGGCACCACCGAACTGCTGGCCGACCAGGCCGGGGTGGCGGTGGTGATGATGCTGGCCAACGACATCGTGCGGGTGGCCCTGGCCACCACCCACCTGCCGTTGCGCGCCGTCGCCGACGCGATCACCGCCGAGGGCCTGGCGCACACCCTGGAGACCGTGCACAGCGCCATGCAGCGCCAGTTCGGCATCGCCGCCCCGCGCATCGCCGTGCTCGGGCTCAATCCCCATGCCGGCGAAGACGGCCACCTGGGCCGCGAAGAACTGGACCTGATCATTCCGCTGCTGGACCGCCTGCGCGGGCAAGGCATGGACCTGGTCGGGCCGCTGCCGGCCGATACCGCCTTCCTGCCGGCCAGGCTGGCCGGCGTTGACGCGGTGGTGGCCATGTACCACGACCAGGGCCTGCCGGTGCTCAAGTACAGCGGGTTCGAGCAGGCGGTCAACATCACCCTGGGCCTGCCCTACCCGCGCGTGGCGGTCGACCATGGTACCGCGCTGGACCTGGCCGGCCGCGGCGTCGCCGACCCGTCCAGCCTCTTCGCTGCCACCGGCCTGTGTGCCCGGCTGGCGCGGCAACGTACACTGGTGCCATGACTTCACCGTATTCTTCTTCTGCCGCCGGGTTCACCGGACCGGCCAAAAAGCAGCTCGGCCAGCACTTCCTGGCCGACCGCACCTATATCGACAGGATCGTGCTGGCGGTCAACCCGAAGGACGACGACCGCCTGGTCGAGATCGGCCCGGGCCAGGGTGCCATCACCCTGCCGCTGCTGCGCCGCCATCCGCGCCTGACCGTGATCGAGTTCGACCGCGACCTGGTCGGCCCGCTGGCCGCCGCCGCCGAGCCGCTGGGCGAGATGACCATCATCCACCGCGACGTGCTGCAGGTGGACTTCACCGAACTTGCCGCCGGCGGCCGGATCCGGCTGGTCGGCAACCTGCCCTACAACATCTCCTCGCCGATCCTGTTCCACGCGCTGGACCACGCCTCGGTGATCACCGACATGCACTTCATGCTGCAGAAGGAAGTCGTCGACCGCATGGCCGCCGATCCGGGCAGCAAGGTCTATGGCCGGCTGAGCGTGATGCTGCAGGCGTTCTGCAAGGTCACCGCGCTGTTCGTGGTGCCGCCGGGCGCCTTCCGGCCGCCGCCGAAGGTCGATTCGGCCGTGGTGCGGTTGATCCCGCGCGACCCGGCCACGGTCGGCATCGTGGACCGCAGGCGTTTCGCCGACGTGGTCCGGGCCGCCTTCGGCCAGCGCCGCAAGACCCTGCGCAATGCCTTGAACGGGGTGTGCACGCCCGAGCAGTTCGAGGCCGCCGGCGTGCGCAGCGATGCGCGTGCCGAGCAGTTGGAGGTGGCGCAGTTCATCGCACTGGCCAACGTGCCCCGCCTCGACGGCGACGCGCCGGCGCAGGGATGAACGCCGCGCCACGTGGCCTTGACCGGCCGCTGGCACGCAGAACTGCCTGAATTCCCAGCCGTGGGCGCGTCATCGATGGGCGCGCTCACCTCAAACTGCACGACATTCTCTAAACTGCCTGCATGAACGACGCTGCACACTACGCGATCTCGGTCGAGGTCGCTCCGCGTTTCCTCGACGACCAGTCCACGCCGGAGGACGGGCGCTATGCGTTCGCCTACACGATCCGCATCCACAATGGCGGCCGTGTCGCTGCACGCCTGGTGGCGCGCCACTGGCGCATCACCGATGCCAATGGACGCACGGAACATGTGGACGGTGACGGGGTGATCGGCGAGCAGCCGCGACTGCGCCCGGGTGAAGACTTCCGTTACACCTCCGGTGTCATGCTGGAAACCGAACACGGCACGATGCAGGGGCACTACGACATGGTGGCCGACGATGGCACCGAGTTCGCCGCACCGATCGCGCCGTTCGTGTTGACCGTTCCACGCACACTGCACTGATGGAGGCGCGCGCATGAGTGTCTGGGCCATCGGCGACCTGCAGGGCTGCTACGACGTCACCCAGCGGTTGCTGGAAAAAATCCGCTTCGACCCGGCGGCGGACACGCTGTGGTTCTGCGGCGACCTGGTCAACCGCGGTGGCCAGTCCCTGGAAACCCTGCGCCTGGTCCATTCGTTGCGCGAGAGCAGCGTGGTGGTGCTGGGCAACCATGACCTGAGCCTGCTGGCCGTCGGTGCGCGCACCGAGGAAGAGCAGCGCAAGGTCAACCCGGACCTGCTGCGCATCGTGCAGGCCGAGGACCGCGACGAGCTGCTGGAGTGGCTGCGCCTGCAGAAGCTGCTGCATATCGACCGCGACCTGGGCTGGATGATGATCCACGCCGGCCTGGCGCCCAAGTGGACCACCCAGCTCGCCGAGAAGCATGCCCGCGAGGTGGAGGTGCAGTTGCACGGCAGCGGCTATCGCAAGCTGTTCCGCAACATGTACGGCGACAAGCCGAGCTGGTCGCCGGGGCTGTCCGGCTACGACCGCTCGCGCGCGATCATCAACCTGTTCACGCGCATGCGTTACTGCACCCCGCGTGGCCGGATCGGCATCGAGGACAAGGGCACACCGGGCACCCAGGAACAGGGGCTGTACCCGTGGTTCGAAGTGCCCGGCCGCGCCGAGCGCGACCTGAAGATCGTGTGCGGCCACTGGTCCGCGTTGGGGCTGACCATCACCCAGGGCGTGCACGCCATCGACACCGGCGCGGTCTGGGGCGGCAAGCTGACCGCGCTGCAGCTGGATACCGAGGAACTGCGCGTGGTGCAGGTGCCCGGCCGTGACGTGCCCCGGCCGGTCACGCCGCCGCGCCCGCCGGCGCGACGCCCCGCCACCGAGGGCGAGGGCAGCGCCCGGCCGCCGCGCCAGGGCCAAGGCCAGCGCCGCGACCGTGGACCGCGCAACCCGCAGCCGCGCCGTGCCCCCGAGCCGGCCGGCGACAACGGCGGAAGCACCCCCACGCCCGCATGACGGCGACGGCGCGCTGGCTGCTGGTGGCGCTTGTGGCCAGCATGGGCATCGCCTGCCAACGCGCGCCGGACCCGGCGGTGGCCACCGGCCCCGCTGCGGCACGGCCAGTGGCGCGCGCCGCCGCCCTTCCCTCGCCCCCGCTGGTGGCCGCCGCGCGCAGCCAGGTCGGGCAGACCCTGCGCTACGACCCGGCGTATACCGTGCTGGCCTACCCCGGGGGTGATGTCGCGCTCGACCGCGGCGTGTGCACCGACGTGATCGTGCGCGCCCTGCGCAGCCAGGGCCTGGACCTGCAACAGCGCATCCACGAAGACATGCGTGGGCATTTCAATGCTTACCCGGCGCTATGGGGCCTGTCGCGGCCGGACCGCAACATCGACCATCGTCGCGTCCCCAACCTGATGCGCTGGTTCGAGCGGCAGGGCTGGCAGCAACCGGCCTCCGCGCACCCGGCCGACTTCGCCGCCGGCGATATCGTGGCCTGGAAACTCACCGGCAGCGGCCTGCTGCACGTGGGCATCGTCTCCGACCGCCGGCGCGGCGACGGCACCCCGCTGATCCTGCACAACATCGCCCGCGGCACGCAGGAAGAAGACCTGCTGTTCGCCCACCCCATCATCGGCCACTACCGGCCGCCCGCCTGAGCGCCGGCAACCGCATGCCCGAACTGGCTTCCCTTGGCGACGTCAACGCGGCGCTGGCACGCGCCCACGCCGGCGTGGATGCGCTGCTGGCGCCCGCCGGCTTCGAGCGCACCCGCAAGACGCTCTGGGTGCAGCGCCGTGCCGATACCGCCGCGTTCGTCTTCGTACAGCGCGACGGCGCGGGCCGCGCACGCATCCGCAACACGGTCGAGATCCAGCTCCAGGCCGGCATCCGGGTGCTGGACAGCGACTTCCCCGCGCTGGCCCTGAACGGTCCGGACACCCGCGATGCGCTGCTGGTGCTGCGTGATGCACGCTTCCACCTGCGCTTCAACGTGGCCTCCGGAGACGGCGAGGCGCGATGCCATGCCGACCTGGCGCGCTACGTGACGACCATCCTGTTGCCGTGGTTCGAGCGCTTTGCCGAACCGTCGGCCCTGCTGCAGGCGCCCGCGCGTGACCCGACCGCCGGGCTGCAGCAACACGCCGCGCTGAGCGCGCAGGACCAGGCCTGCCTGCGCCAGGCGCTGCAACAGGGCGCCGATCCGACCCGGGTGGCCGCCTCGCTTGCCCTGCTGGCGATCAAACCGCGGGGTTGAGCACGCACCGCCATCGCACTCAGCGCCGGCGGTAATCCACGAAGTCGAAGGCCAGCGCATGCCGCGCATCGGCGGGGTGGTGTTCGCGTGCGACCTCGATCCACTGCTCCATTGCCACCGGCGGGAAGTGGGTGTCGGCCTGCACGGTGGTATCCACCCAGGTCAGGTGCAGGTCGGTGGCCTGCGCCATCGCCAGCCGGTAGATCTCGCCCCCGCCGATCACGCACAACTCGTCCGCGCCGGCCTCGCGGGCATACTGCAGCGCCTGTTCGATCGACGCCACCGCCTGCATGCCCGCGAACGGCACCTGCCCGCTGCGGGTCAGCACCAGGTTGGGCCGTCCGGGCAGCGCGCGGCCGAGCGACTCGGCCGTCCTGCGTCCCATCAGGATCGGCTTGCCCAGGGTCAGCGCCTTGAAGCGCTTGAGGTCGTCCGGCAGCTGCCACGGCAGCTGGTTGTCATGGCCGATGCCATGGTCGTGGTCGAGCGCGGCGATCAGCGACAGCTTCATCGCGCTCACACCGCCACCGGCGCCTTGATCGCCGGATGCGGATCGTAGCCGTCGATGCGGATGTCATCGAACTGGAACCCGAACAGATCGGTCACGTCCGGGTTCAACCACAGGGTGGGCAGCGCGCGCGGTTCACGGGCCAGCTGCTCGCGGGCCTGCTCGACATGATTCGAGTACAGGTGCGCATCGCCGAGGGTATGCACGAAATCGCCCACGCCCAGCCCGGTGGCCTGCGCCACCATGTGGGTGAGCAGCGCGTAGCTGGCGATGTTGAACGGCACGCCGAGGAAGATGTCGCCGCTGCGCTGGTAGAGCTGGCAGCTGAGCTTGCCGTCGACCACGTAGAACTGGAACAGGTTGTGGCACGGCATCAACGCCATCTGCGACAGCTCGCCCACGTTCCAGGCACTGACCACCAGCCGCCGCGAGTCCGGGTTGCGCTTGATCTCCTCCACCAGCCACTGCATCTGGTCGATGCTGCCGCCGTCGGCAGTGGCCCAGCTGCGCCACTGCTTGCCGTAGATCGGGCCGAGGTCGCCGTTGGCATCGGCCCACTCGTCCCAGATCCGCACCTGGTGGTCCTTGAGGTAGCCGATGTTGGTATCGCCCTTCAGGAACCACAGCAGCTCATGGATGATCGAGCGCAGGTGCAGCTTCTTGGTGGTGACCAGCGGGAAGCCGTCACCGAGGTTGAAGCGCATCTGCCAGCCGAACACGCTGCGGGTGCCGGTACCGGTACGGTCGGATTTATCCGTGCCGTGGTCCAGCACGTGCTGCAGCAGGTCCAGGTAGGGTTTCATGCGCGGGCTCCGGCGGGCTGCGCCGGCAGCACCGGCTGCAGCACCGGGGCACGGCGCGACAACGCCAGCAGCACCAGGCCGAAGGCGATCAGCGGCAGGCTCAGCAGCTGGCCCTTGGTCAGCCAGCCGAAGGCGACGTAGAGGCCGTTGTCGGGCATGCGCACGAACTCCACCGCGAAGCGGAACGCGCCGTACATCAACGCGAACAGGCCGGCGATGACATAGCGGTGGCGCGGCTTGGCCGACACCGTCCACAGCACCACGAACATGACCAGGCCTTCCAGCAGCGCTTCATACAGCTGCGAGGGATGGCGGGCGTATTCGTTGAGCGCGCCGGTGGCGAACTGCGCCCGCAGCATGGTCATGTCCAGCTGGGTGAGCGGCTCCGGCAGGCCGCTGGGAAACACCACGCCCCAGGTGCCGTCGGTGTACTTGCCCCACAGTTCGGCGCCGATGAAGTTGCCGATGCGGCCGAACCCCAGCCCCAGCGGCACCAGCGGGGCCATGAAATCGATGGTGTCGAACAGGTGCAGGCGGTGCTTGCGCGACCAGTACCACGAGGCGAACAGCACGCCGAGCAGGCCGCCGTGGAAGCTCATGCCGCCATCCCAGACCTTGAACAGGATCAGCGGGTTGTGCAGGAAGTCCGACAGCGCATAGAACAGCATGTAGCCCACGCGACCGCCCACGACCACGCCGAGCATGGCGTAGAACAGCAGGTCGGAGAAACCGTTGGCATCCACCCCCGGCAGGCGCCCGGCGGCGATCCGCTTGCGCCCCAGCCACCAGGCGGCGGTGAAGCCGAGCAGATACATGATGCCGTACCAATGCACCTTGATCGGCCCGAGCGAAAGGGCGATAGGGTCGATGTCGTGGAGATAGATCATGGGCGATGCCTTGCAGGTCAGCGGGTATTCTAAGCCCGGCCTCAACCCAGCAGTTGGGGCGTATCGGGCAGGTCATCGGCCTTGGACCCCGGGACGGGCGGATAGTGCCCGGCCAGCAGGTCGGAGACTTCCTCGATGGCCAGCAGCACCGCGTCCTGCAACGCACCGTCGTGCAGCCGCTGCTGCATGTGGGCGCAGATGTCCGCCCACTGCGCCTCCCCCACCTTGCCGCGCAGGCCGCGGTCGGCGATCAGCTCGATGGCGTGGTCGGCCAGCAGCAGGTAGACCAGCACCCCGTTGTTGCGCTCGGTGTCCCAGGTGCGCAGCTGGGCGAAGGCATGTTCGGCGCGCTGGCGGGGGCTGACCCGCTGCCACAGCGCGGCCAGCGGCAGGTCCGCTTCCACCGCGAACATCACCTGGCCGCCGTGGCGACGCTCGCCGGCAGTGATGGCCTCGGTGATGGCCTGGAGCCGTGCCGGCGGGAAGGTGCGGCGGACCGACGGTGAGAAGAGATGGCGCCACCAACGCATCACCAGCCTCCCGAGGCGCCACCGCCTCCCGAACGTCCACCCCCACCGCCCCAGCCACCTCCGCCGCCGAAACCTCCGCCTCCGCCGCCACCCCAACCGCCACCGCCCCACCCACCGCCGCCCCAACCGCCACTTCGGGCGAACGCGCCGCCGCGGCCGGCTGACGTCAGCCCTACCAGCAGGCCCACCACGGCAGCCGCGCCACTGGCGACCACCAGCGAGGTGAACAGGAATGCAGCCAGGCCCGCACCGGCACCGCTCAACAGTGCCCGCAGCGGGCGCGGCAGCCAGCCCAGCACGCCGCGCAGGAACATGCCGGCGAACAGCCCGATGCCCAGCGCCATCGTCCAGTTGCCGCCCGCCGGGGCGGCGTCGCGATGCGTGCTGACCGGCGCAGGCAGCGCCTCGCCATCGATCAGCTTGACCAGCGCGGCGCTGGCATCGGCCAGGCCACCGGCGTAATCGTTGGCGCGGAAGCGCGGCGCCAGGTATTCCTGGATGACCCGGTTGGCGATCGCATCGGGGATGGCGCCTTCCAGGCCGTAGCCCGGCTCGATGCGAACCCGCCGGTCGTCCTTGGCGACCACCAGCAGGACACCGTCATCGACACCCTTGCGTCCGATCTGCCACTGCTCGAACACCCGCTGGGTGTACTGCTCGATCGTCTCCGGCGCGGTGCTGGGCACCATCAGAATCTGCAGCTGGCTGCCCTTGCGCTGCTGCAACGCCAGCGCCTGGGCCTCCAATGCCTGGCGCTGCGCCGCGTCCAGGGTGCCGGTGGTATCGACCACCGGCGAGGTCAGCGCGGGGATCGCCGCGTCGGTCTGCGCCCAGGCCGGCATCGCCAGGCACAGGCACAGCAGCAGCACGGAACGCAGCAGGTGCATGTTCACCGGGTCACTGCGCCGGGGCGGGCTGCGGCTGCGGCTGCGGCGCCGGTGCCTGCGACCCGAACTTCACCGCCGGCGGCTGCGAAATCTGCGCTTCGTTCTCGACGGTGAAGTTCGGCTTGACCGCATAGCCGAAGATCTTCGCGGTCACCAGCGTCGGGAAGGAACGGATGTAGGTGTTGTAGTCCTGCACCATCTGGATGTAGCGGCCACGCGCGACGGTGATGCGGTTCTCGGTGCCTTCCAGCTGTGCCTGCAGGTCGCGGAAGCCTTGGTCGGACTTCAGGTTCGGGTAGTTCTCGGTGACCACCAGCAACCGCGACAGCGCCCCGCTCAGTTCGCCCTGGGCCTGCTGGAACTGCTTGAGCGATTCGGCGTCATCGGCGTTGACGTTGATCTGGCCGACCCGCGAACGCGCGTTGGTCACGTCGGTGAGCACCTGGCGTTCCTGGTTGGCATAGCCTTCCACGGTCTGCACCAGGTTGGGGATGAGGTCGGCGCGGCGCTTGTACTGGTTGAGCACCTCGGCCCAACCGGCCTTGACCTGCTCATCCTTCTGCTGGATGGCGTTGTAGCCGCAACCGGACAGCAGGGAGGCCAGCACGGCCAGCAGCAACAAACGGGAGAACGATCGCATGGCCGGCTCCGGATCTCGATGGACGGGACCCGGAGCATGCCACGTTTGCGGTAAAGCCCGCGTAACCACCTGGGCCCCCTGGGCAAGGGGGCTGCCGCGACGCGGCGGGGGCCTGGGTGATGCTGAAAGGGGCCTGTGGTGTGCGCAGCAACGCGGGGCGACAGCGTGTCTGCGATGCCGCTTCCGCTTACCAGTTGCCGGCACCCGGCACGTGGTGTTCGACGGCGCGGCGGCGCATCAGCAGGTTCAGCCATTCCACCAGCACCGAGAAGCCCATCGCGGCGTAGATGTAGGGCTTGGGCACGTGCACGCCCAGGCCGTCCAGGATCAGCACCGCGCCGATCAGCAGGATGAAGGCCAGGGCCAGCATCTTCACGGTGGGGTTGGCATCGATGAAGCGGCCCAGCGGGTTGGCCGCCAGCAGCATGACCGCGACCGACAGCAGGATCGCGGCGACCATGACCGGCACGTGGTCGGCGATGCCGACGGCGGTGATCACCGAATCCAGCGAGAACACGATGTCGATCACCGCGATCTGCGCGATCACCATGCCGAACACCGCCGAGGCCTTGGTGGTGGTGGGGTCTTCGTCTTCGCCGCCGGTGATCAGCTCGCGGATTTCCATGCTGCCCTTGATGATCAGGAACAGGCCGCCAAGGATCAGCACCAGGTCGCGGATGGAGATGCCGATGCCGGCCACGGTGAACAGGTTGGCTTCCATGTGCGCCAGGTAGGCCAGCGACACCAGCAGGGCGATGCGGGTGATGCAGGCCACCGCGATGCCGAGCTTGCGCGCGAACGGACGGCGCGCTTCGGGCAGCTTGCTCACGGCGATGGAAATGAAGACCAGGTTGTCGATGCCGAGCACGATTTCCAGGGCGCTCAGCGTGAACAGGGTCAACCAGACATTCGGGTCGGACAGCAACTCAAGGGACATGGACGGGGATCCTTACAAGGGGAAATGAGCCGGGGGCAGCTCAGAAAAGGCGTGGCAGCAGGACCAGGGCCCAGCACAGCAGGACATTCATCATCAGCACGAACACCGCCGCCGAGCCCATGTCCTTGGCGCGACCAGCCATCTCGTGGAACTCGCTGCCATAGCGTTCGATCACCGCTTCGATGGCCGAGTTGGCCAGTTCCATGGCCAGCACCAGCAGCATCGAGCCGATCATCAGCGCGCGCTCGACCGGGGTCTGGCCCAGCCACAGCGCCAGCGGGGCCAGCACCACCAGCAGGTAGACCTCCAGGCGGAACGAGGATTCATGCAGCCAGGCCGCCCGCAGGCCCTGCCAGGACCACACCGCGGCCTTGAAGATGCGCTTGGGGCCGCGCGGCATGTGCCCGATTTCATCAGCCACGGACGCACGCTCCGTGCTGCGGCGCGGGCCGGGACGAGGGGAACAGCGCGCGACGAGGGGTCATGGGCATGGCTGAATGGGCAGGCAATCCGTCATTTTGCCACAAGCCCGCCGGGGGATCGTCGAAGGCGCCGGGCGGGCGGGCGTGGTAATGGGCCCGGTGGGCAGCGCCGGGCGCCCGCCACGGCGGGTAAAGCAGGCGGCGGTGGCAGCTTCTATGATGGGGCGTCACCCCATCCGGGCGCCGCACATGGCGCCAAGCCGAGGAGCCTGCCGATGCGTTACCGCTGCACCCGCCCCCTGTTGCTGGCCCTGGCGCTGGGCGCCACCCTGCCGGCCGCCGCCCTGTCCCCGCCCCCCGCACCGCACGTGCCGGCCCAGGTATCCAACGTGGCCTGGGCGCAGGACATGGCGGCCTTCGCCAAGGCCGACGCGGACAGCCCGCCACCGCGCGGCGGCATCGAGTTCATCGGCAGTTCGTCGATCCGGATGTGGGACACGCTGGCCACCGACTTCCCCGGCCAGCCGGTGTTCAACCGCGGCTTCGGCGGTTCGGAGGTGCGTGACAGCACCTGGTATGCGGGCCAGATCGTGGTGCCGTACGCGCCGTGCAAGGTGTTTTTCTACGCAGGCGACAACGATCTCAACAGCGGCCGCAGCGCGGTGCAGGTGCGCGACGATGTGCTGGCGTTCGTGCAGCGGGTGCACCGCGACCTGCCGAAGACGACGGTGGAGTACATCTCGATCAAGCCCAGTCCGTCGCGCGCGAACCTGCTGCCGGCGATCAACGAGGCCAACGCGATGATCAAGGCCGCGCTGGCCACGCTGCCGAACACGGGCTACACGGATATCTACACGCCGATGCTGGGCGGCGATGCGCAGCCGCGCGCGGCGCTGTTCCGCGAGGACATGCTGCACATGACGCCAGAGGGGTATGCGATCTGGCGGAAGGCGTTGGCGCCGAAGGTGACGTGCGATTGAGGCAACGGCGGACGCTGGTTTGCCGAGGGGTGGCCGGGGTGGGTGAGGCCGCGGCCCCCGGCCAGAACCCTCCGCCGTGGCCCTGACGCTCTCCCTACCGGTACAACACAGCCGCCTGCGTGCCCTGCCCCAGCGCGCTGTCCAGACTTACCTTCCAGCCGAACCGGTCGCACAACCGCCGCACGATCGACAGCCCCAGCCCCGTGCCCTGCGGCCGCGTCGGCTCGGCCCGGTAGAACGGCTCGAACGCCCGGCTCAACGCCTCGGCCGACATGCCGATCCCCGTATCGCGCACCACCACGCGGTCCTCCAGCACATCCACGTCGATGCGCCCCTCGTCGGTGTAGCTGCAGGCATTGCGCAGCAGATTGCTCACCACCACCTGCAGCACCCGCGGCGGCGCATGCAACTGCACCGGGCCCACGCTGTGCAGGAAAATCTCCACCGGCCGCCCCGCCATCAGCTCGCGTGCGTTGTCCACCTCGTAGCGCACGATCTCGTTGACGTCGAACAGCTCGACCTGCGGCTCCACGTCCGCCTCGCGCGCCAGGATCAGGAACGCATCGATCACCGCTTCCATGTCCCGGCCCGCGCGCTGGATGCGGTTGAGGCTGCGCTGCAACCGCGGCGACAACTCGTGATCGCCCAGCGCCATGTCGCTGGCCACCCGGATCACCGTCAGCGGCGTGCGCAGTTCGTGGCTCGCATCGCGGGTGAAGTTGCGCTCGCGCGCCACGTGCGCGGTCACCCGGGTGGCCAGCGAATGCAGCGCCGCCGCCAACTGCCGGGTCTCGCCCTGCATGTCCGCCGGCAGCTTGTCCGGGGCCAGGTCGGACGCCTCCGGATGCCCCGGGTTCCAGCGCGACACCCGCCGCGCCAGCCAGTTCACCGGCGACACCAACCGCTTCGACGCCCGGTAAGTGATCCACGTGACCCCGTACACCGCCAGCAAGGTCAGCAGCACCGGCACGATGCCGAACCAGAACGCCAGCATCTCTGCGCGCGAGCGCAGGAACACCAGGTACAAGCGGCCCTCCGGGCGTGCATCCACCAGCACCAGCTGATCGTCGGCCTTCAGTTCATGGAAGCCCGGCGGCAGCGCGCGCAGGTTGGCCGGCAGGTTCAACGGCGAGCGCCCGGTCTCCAGCAGGTAGCCGCGGATGTTCTGCGTGTTCGGCGGCGGCTGCATCGGCGAGGCATCGTAAAGCTGCCAGTAGTACGCCGCCTCTTCCTTCAGCGCGCTGCTGACCAGGCTGTGCTTGATCACCAGCGACACCAGCCAGGCGCCCAGCAGGATGCCCAGGCTGGCCAGCACGGCTTGGAGGATGAAGACGATGCGTATCTTGCGCGGCAGACCGTGCGGCATTACGGGATCCAGAGCGGTTCGCGGCGATTATAGGAAAGCGCGCCGTGATTCCATCGTGCAAAAAACGACAACGACCCGGCAGGGGCCGGGCCGTCGTCTCGATCGGGGCCCCGCAGGACCCCTCCGCTCATGCGCCCGCCACGAGGATCCGCGTCAGCTCATCGGCTGGGCGATATCGGCAATGCGGTAGCCGGCGCTCTGCACGGTGTGCAGCAGCGGACGGTCGAACGGCTTGTCGATGATCTTGCGCAGGTTGTACAGATGGCTGCGCAGGGTGTCCGAATCCGGCAACCCGTTGCCCCAGATCTCGCGCTCGATTTCCTGGCGGGTCACCACGCGCGGCGATTCGCGCATCAGGATCGTCAACAGGCGCAGGCCGATCGGCGACAGCTGCAGCTCGGTGCCGGCGCGGGTGGCCCGCATGCTCACCGGGTCGAGCACCAGGTCGGCGACCTTGAGCACTTCCGACCCGACCTGGCGACGCTCGCGGCGGATCAGGGCACGCAGGCGTGCCTCCAGCTCCTGGATCGCGAACGGCTTGGTCAGGTAATCGTCGGCGCCGAAGCCCAGGCCGGTCAGCTTGTCGTCCAGCGTGTCGCGCGCGGTCAGCATCAGCACCGGGGTCGACTTGCGGGCGTCATTGCGCAGCCGGCGGCAGACTTCGATGCCGTCCAGTCGCGGCAGCATCAGGTCCAGCACCACCACGTCATAACTGTTCTCCGCCGCCAGCCGATAGCCGTCCAGCCCGTCCTGGGCGTAATCGACCTCGAACCCGCGGCCTTCCAGATACTCGCCGATCATCTCGGAGATATTGCGGTTGTCCTCGACCACCAGCACGAGGCCGGAGGTCTCCTTTGTCTGACGCATGGGATTCCCTCTTTCTTCAGCTTTGTGAAACATGCCGTATCGGCGGTGGAGGCGGTGTGAAGTAGCTCACATGGAATCGAATCGCGGATCAGAGCAGGGGCTTGAGGTGCGGCCAGACGTTGTCCAGCACCTTCGGCTGGGCCGCCGCGGTGGGGTGCAGGCCGTCGGACTGCATCAGCGCCGGCTGCAATGCCACCCCGTCCAGCAGGAACGGCAGCAGCGCCACCTTGTGTTGGCTGGCCAGCCCGGCATACACCTCCTTCAGGCGCTGGCGATAGGCCGGGCCGTAGTTCGGCGGCACGTCGATGCCCAGCAGCAGGACCTTGGCCCCGGCCTTCTGGCTGGCCACGATCATCTTTTCCAGGTTGCCGCGCAACTGCGCCGGGTTGAGCCCGCGCAGCGCATCGTTGCCCCCCAGTTCGATCACCACCACCGAGGGCTGGTGCCTGGCCAGCAGCGCCGGCAGGCGGGTCAGCGCCCCGGCGCTGGTCTCGCCGCTGATGCTGGCGTTGACGATGGTCGGCACCGGCTTGACCTGTTGCTTAACCCGCTGCTGAAGCAGGTTCACCCAGCCCGATTCGGCCGGGATATTGTGGGCGGCACTGAGGCTGTCCCCCACCACCAGCACCGCCGCGCGCGTGTCGGCACCTTTGGCACAGGCCAGCACCGGCGCCAGCAGCAACCATGCCAGCAGCCACACCATCGCGGCCGCGCGTCCCTTCCCTATCGTTGCGTACATTGGAGAATCCTCATCGACAGCCTGTCCCCCCGCAGCGCTCCCGTCGCCATCGCCGCCCTGGATGTGGGCAAATCCGCGCGTGGCCCGGAGGGTGAAGTCCACATACTGGACAACATCGGCATGACCGTCCATGAAGGAGAGAGCATTGCCATCGTCGGTGCCTCCGGGTCGGGCAAGACCACCCTGCTCGGCCTGCTGGCCGGACTGGACCTGCCTAGCCGCGGGCAGGTCTCCCTGGCCGGGGCCGACCTCAACACGCTCGACGAGGAAGCGCGCGCCCAGCTGCGCGCGCGCGAGGTGGGCTTCGTGTTCCAGAGCTTCCACCTGCTGCCGGCGCTGACCGCCGAAGAAAACATCGCCCTGCCGCTGGAACTGGCCGGGCGCGAGGACCCGGCGCGGGTGCGCGAGGTGCTGGAGCAGGTCGGGCTGACCCACCGGGCACGCCACTACCCGCGCCAGTTGTCCGGCGGCGAACAGCAGCGCGTGGCCCTGGCGCGGGCGTTCGTGGCGCGGCCGCGGATCCTGTTCGCCGATGAGCCCACCGGGAGCCTGGACCAGGCCACCGGCCAGCAGATCAGCGACCTGCTGTTCGCGCTCAACGCCACCAGCGATACCACCCTGGTGCTGGTGACCCACGACCTGCGCCTGGCGCAGCGCTGCGAGCGCGTCTATCGCCTCGACGGCGGCCGGCTGGTCGACAGCACGTCCGGCGTGCCCGCATGAATGTCGTCAAGCATGCCGCGCGGGCGCTGCGCCGCGAGTTCCTGGCCGGTGACCTGCTGACCGTCTTCGCCGCGCTGGTGCTCGGCGTGGCGGTGATGACCGCGGTCGGCACGCTGGTCAACCGGGTCACCCTGGCCTTGACCGGCAGCGCCGCGGAGATGCTCGGCGGCGACCTGGGGCTCAACGCGCGCGACGACATCCCGGCCGCCTTCGCCGAGGCCGCGCGCGAACGCGGGCTGGCCAACACGCGCATGGTCAGCTTCCCCAGCGTGCTGTTCCATGGCGATGCCAGCCAGATGGCCAACATCAAGGCGGTCAGCGCAGGCTACCCGTTGCGTGGCCAGCTGCTGGTGAGCCGCAGCCTGCAGGGGGGAGCCAACGAGGCTGCGACCACGCCGCCCGCCGGCCAGGCCTATGCCGATCCCCGGCTGATGCAGGCGCTGGGCCTGAAGGTGGGCGATGCGCTGGAGTTCGGTGCCGGCCGCCTCACCATCACCCGGGTGCTGCAGGCCGAGCCGGATACCTCCGGCGAGCTGATGCAGTTGTCGCCGCCGCTGCTGGTCAACCGCGCCGACGTCGACGCGGCCGGCCTGCTCGGGCCTGGCAGCCGCGCCTCCTACCGGATGATGTTCGCCGGCCCACCGGCCGCGATCGCCGACTTCCGCGCGTGGCTGGCACCGCAGGCCAAGGGCTACCGCATTGTCGGCATCGCCGACACCCAGCGTGGGGTGCGCGGTGCGTTCGACCTGGCCGGGCGCTTCCTGTCGCTGGCGGCGCTGCTGGCGGTGCTGCTGGCCGGCGTGGCCACCGCGCTGGCCGCCAACCGCTTCGCCCTGCGCCGGATCGACCAGGTGGCCATCCTGCGCTGCCTGGGCGCACGCCAGCGCGACATCCTCAGTGCGATGGTCCTGCAACTGGTGATGCTGGCGGTGCCGGCCTGCCTGGTCGGGATCGGGCTGGGCATGGCTGCCCAGGCCGGGCTGGTGCAGGCACTGGGCGGGTTGATCCCCAACCGGCTGCCGCTACCGCAGGCTACCCCGGCCCTGACCGGCGCCGGGATCGGCCTGGTCCTGCTGCTGGGCTTCGGCCTGCCGCCCCTGCTGCGCCTGCGCCGGGTACCGCCGATGCGCGTGCTCAACCGCAGTTTCGCGGCGATGCCGCCCAGCTCGCTGCTGGTCTACCTGGCCGCATTGGCCGCCACGGTGGCGCTGACCGTGCAGGCCACCGGCGACGTCAAGCTGGCGGCCTGGGTGCTGGGCGGGCTGGCCGCGCTGGCGGCCCTGGCCGGGGCATTGGGCGCGCTGCTGCTGTGGCTGCTGCGCGGCCTGCAACCGCGCCTGCGCGGGCGCTGGAAGCTGGGCCTGGCCGCGCTTACGCGCCGCCGTGGGCTGGCGGTGATGCAGCTGGTGGGCCTGTCGCTGTCGCTGTGCGCGCTGTTGCTGCTGTCGGTGATCGGACCGGGCCTGCTCGCGCAGTGGCGCGACCGCTTGCCGGTGGACACGCCCAACTACTTCCTGATGAACATCCAGCCCGAGCAGCGCGAGACGGTGCTGAACACCCTGCAGGGGCTGGGGGTGGTGGCCCCGGGCATCGAGCCGTTCAGCACCGGGCGCCTGCTCGCGGTCAACGACCGTCCGCCGCAACGCCAGCAACGCGAAGACAACAGCAACGATGACGATGACGCCAACCGCCCCGTCAATTTCTCCTGGCGGCATGACTTCCCACCGGCCAATACGCTGTTGAGCGGTCGCTACTGGACGCGCGACAGCACCGCGGCGGAGGCCTCGATCGAACAGGGTTGGGCCGAGCGCTACGGCATGACGCTGGGCGATACGGTGACCCTGCAGATGGGCGACCAGCAACGCAGCTTCACCGTGACCAGCATCCGCAAGGCCGACTGGGATTCGTTCCGGGTCAACTTCTTCCTGCTGCTCAACGAAGGCGCGGTGGGTGATGCGCCGTACAACCTGATCACCGCCTTCCACCTGCCGCGCGCGCAGGCACCGCAGCTGGCGGCGCTGACCCGCGACCAGCCCAACATCTCGCTGCTGGATATCGACGGCATCCTGCAGCGGGTGCGCGAGGTGGTCGACCGGGTGACCCAGGCGGTGCAGCTGGTGATGGGCTTCAGCCTGCTGGCCGGCGTGCTGGTGCTGTTGGCCGCGCTGCAGGCCACCGCCGGCGAGCGCCGTTACGACAGCGCGGTGCTGCGCACGCTGGGCGCCACGCGCACCCAGCTGCGCGGGGCGGTGCTGGTGGAGTTCGGTGCGCTGGGACTGCTGTCGGCCTTGCTGGCGGTGGGCACCGCGGCGCTGTTGGGCAGCGTGGTGGCCCGGCAGGTGTTCGAGCTGACGCTGAGCCCACCGTGGGCGCCGTTGCTGGCCGGCGGCGCGATCGGGATTGCATTGAGCATGCTGGCCGGCTGGTGGGGCACGCGGCGCATCCTGCATACGCCGCCGGCGTTGGCACTGCGCGAGGTGTGAGGGCGATGCGCGCCGGGGCGGTCAGCATCGGTAGTGCCGAGCCATGCTCGGCAGCAACGTTCCTCTGTCGCCGGATGCTACGGCGGTGATCGAGGAAGAGCAGCCGAGCATGGCTCGGCTCTACCCGGCCTGCAGATTCGGTAGGGCCGAGCCACGCGAAGGGGCGCGGGTGCATCGGATGCGGTAGTGCCGAGCCATGCTCGGCAGCAACATTCCTCTTTCGTCGGACGCTACGGCGGTGATCGAGTAAGAGCAGCCGAGCATGGCTCGGCTCTACCCGACCTGCAGATTCCGTCGGGCCGACCCACGCGGTGGGCGCGGGTGCATCGGATGCGGTGGTGCCGAGCCACGCGGTGGGTCGCGGGTGCATCGGATGCGGTAGTGCCGAGCCATGCTCGGCAGACGCGTTCCTCTATCCTCAGGCGCTGCGGCAATGATCGAGGAAGAGCAGCCGAGCGTGGCTCGGCTCTACCCGGCCTGCAGATTCTGTCGGGCCGACCCACCCGGTGGGTCGCGGGTGCATCGGATGCGGTGGTGCCAAGCCACGCGGTGGGTCGCGGGTGCATCGGATGCGGTAGTGCCGAGCCATGCTCGGCAGACGCGTTCCTCTATTCTCAGGCGCTACGGCGGTGATCGAGGAAGAGCAGCCGAGCATGGCTCGGCTCTACCCGGCCTGCAGCTTTGATAGCCGAGCATGGCTCGGCTCTACCCGGCCCGCAGCTTTGATAGCCGAGCATGGCTCGGCTCTACCGGGCCTGCAGCTTTGGTAGCCGAGCGTGGCTCGGCTCTACCGGGTGGGGGCGGCGGGCGCCTTCTCCACCCACTGTTTGAACACCGCGTCGATCTTCGCGTCCTTGACCTGCTTGCCGTCCTGGATGTCCTGGGCCTGGGTGAACAACGGGATGATCATCGCCATGCCGTCCAGCTTGGTCTTCAGGTGTACGCCCGGGGCCTGGCCGAGGAAACCGTCCCAGCGCTGGCGCACTTTGGCCCAGTAGCCCGACGTTGCCGCCCAGTAGTCGTAGGCGGGTTTGAAGTCGACCTCGGTGGTTGTGTTGTAATCGTTGAAGCCGAACTCGCGGGCGATTTCCTGCTGGCTGCCGTCGGCATTGCGCAGGATCTTGGTGTTGAACTGCTCGTGGGTCCAGCCGTTGGGCGTGAGGGTGTGCCGGTTGATCACCGCCAGCGCGTTGTAGTCGCTGCGCCGGGTGTACTCGCGACGCGGCAGCGGGCGCCAGCTCAGGTCGCTGGTCCAGGTGGCGACGCCATGGTCGTAGGCCCATTTTCCGGTGCCGCAGTAGCGCGGCGCGTCGCTCACTTCATACACGCACTGGGTCCACGCGCCGGCATTGACCGCGGCCGGGATGGCGCGCACCTGCCAGATCTGGTCGGCGCTGAACTCGAAGCGGCTCGGTGCCTGGTAGACCCAGTCCTGTCGCCAATGCTTGGTGACGTGGCCGCTCTTGGCATCCACCAGCAGGTGCTGCAGCACCACGCGCGTGGGCGTGTCCTCGACCACGATCACCACCTCGTTGCCACCGCTGCGCACGGCCGGCGCACGCTCGTAACCCGGCTTGAGCAGGACGGTTTCGTCGAAGGCGAAATCGACCACGTATTCCCCCTTCATCGCCAGGATGCTGTCGTGGTCGCGCTGCAGCGTGGAGGGCTGGGCGTAGGCGGCCGCACTGCTGGCAAGCAGGATCGCTACGCTGGCGGTCTGGAATCTCATCTGGTTTCCTTCAGGAGTGGCGTGCAGAACGTTCTGGCCATCGCTGGCCGATCAAGAATCCCGGGGCCGATCACAACCGCACCCACGGCGCCTCGGTGGGATCACGCCGCGGCGGTGCAAGGCGTGCCGCCGAGGCGCAGCAGCAGTCGTCGATCCACAGCTCGCCGTCGGCGCCCTCGACGTGGGCGATGCGGCGCGCGGCACTGGCCCCCAGCGAGGACAACGCGGCGAGGCTGGCCGACAACCCCTGGCCATCGCCTGCGTGCAGCCGCAAGGCGCACATCCGCCACGGTTCGGCGCCCAGGCGCGTGGCCAGGCGGCGCCACAGGCGTTCGGCCACGCCGCCGTCGTTGACCGGTTCCGGCCGCGCGGGGAAGGCCGAGACCAGGCGGTCCCAGGCCAGGAAATCGCTGTCGGGCAGCAGGTACAGCCGCCAGCAGCAACGGCCGCGCGCGTCGGCGAAGCACAGGCTCTCGCGGATGCCTTCGCTGTCCATGCCCTGGCAGGCGTGCGCGGAGACGGCGTGTTTCCAGCCGCCCAGTTCGCTGCTGTCCGGGCGGTACAGGCACAGCACGGTGCCCAGGGACGCCAGCTGCCGCGCGGTGGGAAGGCGACCGGGAAATACTGCCGGATCGGTCGATCGCAATGCGGACAGGGCGCGGCTCATAGGGCTACCAGCTCACGGAGAGATTGGCCGACACGGTGCGGCCGGGGTTGGTGAAGCGGTCGATCACGGTGCTGTTGGTGGCCAGCGCCGTGGTGATCGCCGAGTAATCGATGTAGGTGCGGTCGCCGAGGTTGAATACGCCCACGTTGAGCTTCGCGCCCGGGGCGAATTCCCAGTGCGCCATCAGGTCCAGCACGCCGTAACCGGCCGGGGCGAACGGTGCGCTGGCACCGACGGCCGGCGGCAGGCGGTCCTTGCGCCTGGCGAAGGTGCCGGCCAGTTCCACGCCCCAGGTGTCGCGATCGAAGGCGATGCCGACGGTGGCGCGCAGCGGGTCGATCGACTCCAGCGGCACGTCCTCGGTCTTGTTCTGGCCCCGCGACCAGGCCACCGCGCTGTTCAACGACCAGCCTTCCAGCGCGTTGCTCAGCTGGCCGACATCCACGCCGGCCTTCAGCTCTGCACCGTAGATCTCCGCATCGGCCACGTTCTGCGACTGGAACACGATCAGGCCCTGGCTGTTGATGCCGACCTGGCGCTGGGACTCGATGAAGTCCTTGTAGTCGTTGTAGTAGCCGCTCACGCTGACGTAGGCGGCCGGGCTGCTGAAGCGCACGCCCAGTTCCAGGCCGTCGCTGGTTTCCGGCTTGAGGTCCGGGTTGGGGATGGCGGTGTAGCCGAACATCACGTTGGTGAAACCCAGGTTGACGTCGTTGTACGGCGGCGACCGGAACCCGTGTGCGTACCCGGCGAACAGCGACCACTGGTCGGCGAAGCGCCACACCATGCCCAGCTTCGGCGACACGCTGGTCTTGGTCAGGTCGGACACGGCCACGCCGGGATTGTCGGTGCCGAAGATCCCGTCCACGTCCGGGCGCAGCTCGTAGTGGTCCACGCGCACGCCCGGCACCAGCGACACGCGGCCGTCGGCGAAGCGCATTTCATCCTGCACGTACAGGCCCAGCTCGGTGGTCTTGCTGATCGGGAAATCGCGGACCGGGAAGGTGTCGGGCAGGATCGTCCTGCTGACCGTGCCGTTGGCCGATACCTGGTAACCGTCGCGCTTCTGCCGGGTGTCGGTCCAGGTGCCTTCGACGCCGTAGGTCAGGTCATGCTCGACCGTGCCGGTCTGCAGGCCCTTGTGCAGCACGGCCTGCAGGCCGTACACGCGCTGGTCGAAGTTGAACGTGCGATCGCGCAGGCTGGCGGTCGCGCCGCGGCCACGATCTTCGACGGTGCGCTGGGTGGTCTCGCTGTCCTGGCGATAGATCTGCCAGGACAGGTCATCGGCGAAGGCCTGGCCGAGGTTGTCCATCTGGTGAGCAAACGACACGCGGGCGCGGGTCTGGTGGTCGTGCGCCTTCATCGCGGTGGTGGTCGTGGCCGACGGCGGCGCCGCGGTGGTCGGCGCGACCGAGGACAACACGTTGGTGTCCAGGCTGTCTTCGTTGCCTTCCACGGTCAGCTTGAAGCGCTGGTCCTCGCTGGGCGCGAAGACCAGCTTGCCGAGCAGGCTGCGGCCATCGCGGTCCTGCGGGTTGGCGGCGGTGCGGGTGCTGTTGGTGCTGCGCACGTCACCGTTGCTCTCGGTTTCCTGGCCCTGGCGGTGGTTGATGTTGACCATGCCGCTCCAGCGTTCGCCGCCGAAGGCGGTGGTGGCGCCGCCGTACAGGCCCTTCCACTGGCCGTCGTAACCGAATTTCAGGCCGACGTAGCTGTCCTTGCCGTCCTTGAGGTAATCGGCCGGGTCCTTGGTGACGAAGGCGACCACGCCCCCGAGCGCGTCCGAGCCGTACAGGGCGCTGGCCGGGCCACGCACGATCTCGACCCGCTTGAGCGTCTCCAGGTCGGTGAAGTTGCGGTTGGCATCGGAAAAGCTGCCGATCGCGAAGGCCTTCGGCATGGCGATGCCGTCGGTCTGGATCAGCACGCGGTTGGCGTCCAGGCCACGGATGCGGAAGCCGCCCAGACCGAAGCGGGCCGGGCTGCTGGTGACCGAAATGCCCGGCTCATAGCGGACCAGGTCCTTGATGTCGCGCACCAGGTGATCGTCGAGCTGCTCGCGGTCGATCACATCGACGGTGGCGGCCACGTCGCTGAGCGCGCGCTCGGTGCGGGTGGCGGTGACCTGCACGCGGTCGAACTCGCGCGCGTCGGGCGCGGCATCGGGCGCGGCGGAGGCAGCGGCACTGGCAGCCATGGGCAGCGCCAGCCACAAGGCGGCGCTCAGGGCGTTCGGACGGATCTTCATGAGGGGGCGGGGATCGGCTGGGCGCGGAAGGAGACCCCCGACCGGCGTCGAGGACCGAAGTCGCCGGCGACGTGTCGAGGGGGAGAGAGCGGTGGACCGAGGCGGGGCCCGGGACGGCAGCGGTCGCGCGGCGGCGCGACGGCAGGCCCGCCCGTGGGGGAGGCAGCGCCGTTACTTGGTCAGGATCAGCTTGTCGTTGCTGGTATGGCGCAAGCGATAAAAGCGGTCGCCGTGCTGGATCAGGATTTCGCGGCGGCCCTTGAGCAGGGCTTCGCTGTCGATCACTTCTTCGGGCGGGACCACGCGGACCGGACGGTCGCGGAGGGTCAGCGTTTCGGGGCGCAGCAGTACAGCAGCTTGAGTGTTCATCGTCTGGACTCGTGCGAGGGACGAGTTAAATGATAATGATTCTCAGTTGACAATCAACAACCATTCTCAACTTAATTGATGGAATTGATGATGGAATTCGTTATTCCGATTGATGTCATCAATCAAAAGCCAGCGAAGGCAGCACCGATCGCCCGGTAGAGCCGAGCCATGCTCGGCTGCGGCGCCGGGATTGCCGGGATTGCCGGATTGCCGAGGTGCGGGGCGGACGGATCTGGGGGTCTGTGGGACATGTAGCCGAGCATGGCTCGGCTCTACCCCTCGCCCGGTAGAGCCGAGCCATGCTCGGCTGCGGGGCCGGGATTGCCGATTGCCGATTGCCGATTGCCGATAGACGATTGCCGATTGCCGATTGCCGATTGCCGATTGCCGATTGCCGGATTGCCGATTGCCGGATTGCCGATTGCCGGGTTGCCGAGGTGCGGGGCTGAGGGATCTGGGGGTCTGTGGGGGCATGCAGCCGAGCATGGCTCGGCTCTACCCCTCGGCCGGTAGAGCCGAGCCATGCTCGGCTGCGGGGCCGGGATTGCCGATTGCCGATTGCCGATTGCCGATTGCCGATTGCGGATTGCGGATTGCGGATTGCGGATTGCGGATTGCCGATTGCCGATTGCCGGGTTGCCGGGTTGCCGGGTTGCCGAGGTGCGGGGCGGACGGATCTGGGGGTCTGAGGGGCATGCAGCCGAGCATGGCTCGGCTCTACACCCCTCGCCCGGTAGAGCCGAGCCATGCTCGGCTGCGGGGCCGGGATTGCCGGGATTGCCGGGATTGCCGGATTACCGGGTTGCGGGGTTGCCGAGCTGCGGGGCTGAGGGATCTGGAGGTCTGTGGGGCATGCAGCCGAGCATGGCTCGGCTCTACCCGTTCCCGCCTCGTTCGCGCCCCGTTCCCGTTCCCGTTCCCGTCCCGCTCCAGTTCCCGTCCCGTTCCAGTTCCGGCCCCAGTCCCAGTCCGCCCCCTCCCCTTCGGTCAGGCGAAAATCGCGTCGACCTGCTGCCACGTGGCGTCATCGACCTGATCAAGCAGGTCCAGCGCGCCCAGGTTCTCTTCCAGCTGCCCCACCCTGCTGGCGCCGAGGATGACGCTGGAGACGTTGGGGTTGCGCAGGCACCAGGCGATTGCCAGCTGTGCCGGCGACACGCCGAGGCTGGCGGCCAGGGTGGTGTAGCGGCGCACGGTGTCCAGGCGGTTGCCGGCCGGGTCGCCCAGCACCTGGTCCTTGAGCCAGCCCAGCTGGCCCTGGCCGAGCCGCGACTGCGCGTCCACGCCGTCGTTGTACTTGCCGGTCAGCAGGCCAGAGGCCAGCGGCGACCAGATCGTGGTGCCCAGGCCCGGGTCGGCATACAGCGACGCGTACTCGCGCTCCACCCGCTCGCGGTGCAGCAGGTTGTACTGCGGCTGCTCCATCGAGGGCAGGTGCAGGTGCTGGGCACGGGCGATGGCCACCGCTTCCTGGATCTGCGCGGCCGACCATTCCGACGTGCCCCAGTACAGCACCTTGCCCTGGCGGATCAGGGTGTCCATGGCCTGCACGGTCTCGGCGATGGGCGTGTCCGGATCCGGGCGGTGGCAATAGTAGAGGTCCAGATAGTCCACCCGCAGCCGCTTGAGGGCGGCATGGCAGGCATCGGTCACATGCTTGCGCGACAACCCGTGCTGGGTGGGGCGAGGGTCGTCGACGGCGCCGAAGAACACTTTGCTGGATACGCAGAAGCCATCGCGGGGCAGGCGCAGGTCGGCGATCACATCGCCCATGACCTGCTCGGCGCGGCCGCGCGCATAGCCTTCGGCATTGTCGAAGAAGGTGATGCCATGGTCCCAGGCGCTGGCGATCAGGTTGCGGGCCTCATCGCGGCCGATCTGGTCGCCAAAGGTGACCCAGGCCCCGAAGGACAAGGCCGACAGCTTCAGGCCGGTGGATCCAAGACGCCGGTAGTGCATGGGGGTTCTCCTCTGCTGCAGGCCCGCATCCGGGCCGGAACGATGCCCGTCAGTGTAGCCGGCTGGACCGCGCGAACCCTTGTGGATACTTGCCCGATCACGGCCGATGGGGACCTGGACGCTGCTTTTCCTTGCCCGGACCCTGCCACCGCTATAGGCTTCCCGTTTTTCGCGGCGCCCCAAGGGAAGTCTCATGGTCGATGGTTTGGGCAGGATTGGCTTCGGCCTGTTCGGGTTGGCAGTGCTGATCGGCATCGCCTGGCTGTTCTCGAACAACAAGCGCGCCGTGGACTGGCGCCTGGTGGTGACCGGCATCGCCCTGCAGATCGCGTTCGCCGCGGTGGTGCTGCTGGTGCCCGGTGGCCGCGACGTGTTCGATGCGCTGGGCAAGGGCTTCGTCAAGATCCTGGAGTTCGTCAACGCCGGCTCGACCTTCATCTTCGGCAGCCTGATGGACACCAGCAAGTTCGGTTTCATCTTCGCCTTCCAGGTGCTGCCGACGATCATCTTCTTCTCGGCGTTGATGGGGGTCATGTACCACCTCAACGTGATGCAGGGGATCGTGCGCGGCATGGCCTGGGCGATCACCAAGGTGATGCGCGTGTCCGGCGCGGAAACCACCAGCGTCTGCGCCAGTGTGTTCATCGGCCAGACCGAGGCGCCGCTGACGGTGCGCCCGTACATCGCCAAGATGACCCAGTCCGAGCTGATCACCATGATGATCGGCGGCATGGCGCACATCGCCGGCGGCGTGCTGGCTGCCTACGTGGGCATGCTCGGCGGCGACGACCCGGTGCAGAAGGCCTTCTACGCCAAGCACCTGCTGGCGGCCAGCATCATGGCCGCGCCGGCGACCCTGGTGGTGGCCAAGCTGCTGGTGCCCGAGACCGGTACCCCGCTGACCCGCGGCACGGTCAAGATGGAAGTGGAAAAGACCTCCAGCAACATCATCGACGCGGCGGCCGCTGGCGCCGGCGACGGCCTCAAGCTGGCGCTGAACATCGGCGCGATGCTGCTGGCCTTCATCGCCCTGATCGCCCTGCTCAACGCCCCGCTGACCTGGCTGGGCGAAGTTAGCGGCCTGCAGGCGATGATTGGTCGCCCGACCGACCTGTCGACCATCTTCGGCTATGTGCTGGCCCCGATCGCCTGGGTGATCGGCACCCCGTGGGCCGACGCCAACACCGTCGGCTCGCTGATCGGCCAGAAGGTGGTCATCAACGAGTTCGTGGCGTATTCCAAGCTGTCGGAGATCGTCAACGGCCAGGTGCCGGGGGTGTCCCTGTCCGAGGAAGGCCGCCTGGTCGCGACCTACGCGCTGTGCGGTTTTGCCAACTTCAGCTCCATCGCGATCCAGATCGGTGGTATTGGTGGCCTGGCCCCCGAGCGTCGCCACGATCTGGCCAAGTTCGGCCTGCGCGCCGTGCTCGGCGGTACCATCGCCACCTTCATGACGGCGACCATTGCCGGCGTGCTGACGCATTTCAGCTGATATCCGTTCTTTGAGAAACAGTCTTTATGAGTAGCAGTGTCGTCGTAGTCGGTTCCTTCAACGTGGATCATGTCTGGCGTTGCGAGTCGCTCCCGGCCCCGGGTGCGACCATCGCCGGGCGCTACAGCACCGGCCCCGGCGGCAAGGGCTTCAACCAGGCCGTGGCTGCCCGCCGCGCCGGTGCGGCGACCACCTTCCTGTGCGCGCTCGGCGACGACGCCGGCGGTGCGATGGCGCGTGGCCTGGCCGAGCAGGACGGTTTCGCCCTGACCGCCGAGGCCAGCAGCGAGCCGACCGGCACCGGCGGCATCTACGTGGACGCCCGCGGTCGCAACACGATCGTGATCGGCCCCGGCGCCAACGCGGCGCTCAGCCTGGACTTCGTGCAGGCCCAGCGCGCGCTGCTGGGCCGCGCCAAGGTGGTGCTGGCGCAGTTGGAGTCCCCGGTGGAAACCATCGAAGCGGCGCTGGCGCTGGCCCGCGAGTCCGGTGCCACCACCGTGCTCAATGCCGCCCCGGCCGACGCCCCCTCCAGCATCGGCCTGCTCAAGCTGGCCGACGTGCTGACCCCGAACGAGACCGAGTTCGCCGCCCTGCTCGGCCGCCATGTCGGTGAGCGCGTGGACGCCAACGACGTCGCCGCCCTGGACGGTGCCAGCCTGCATGCGCTGTGCCGCAAGCTGGTCGGCAACGGCACCGTGGTGGTCACGCTGGGGTCGGTGGGTGTGTTCGTTTCGCATGCCGAGGAAAACCTGCGCGGCGACACCCAGCCGTATTACCGCGTGGGTGCCGAACAGGTACAGGTGCTGGACACCACCGGTGCCGGCGACGCGTTCAACGGCGCGCTGTGCGCCTCGATCGCGCAGGACGGCGAGGCGGCCTTCATCCGTCACGTGCGCTTTGCCAACCAGTTCGCGGGCCGCTCCACCGAGAAGGAAGGCGCCGCCGTGGCGATGCCGCACTTCACCCCGGGTGATGTCGAGAACAAGTAAGCGTCACCGTCATGGATAGCGAGGCCAGCGTTCGCGCTGGCCTTTTTTTGCTTCATCGCCGTCCGCGCAGCTCAGCCGACTGGCCGGCGCGGCCTGCACACGCATCGCGCGATCAACCACGCCAGCGCACCGAGCAGCAGTCCCGCAAGCACGTCCAGCAGATCGTGCTGCCAGGTGGTCACGGTCGACAGCAGGATCAGGCCACAGGCGCCGTGCCACAGCCAGCGCAACGCCGCCGCCTCCGTCCGCAGCACCTGCCGCCAGGCCTGCCAGACCAGCACCAGTACCGCGGCATGCAGCGACGGCGCCATGTTGAACGGCGCCTCGAACGCGCGCAGCTGGGCGAACAGCAGTCCACTGGCGCCGTCCGGCTGCGGCAGGTGACGGATATTGCCGGTTGGCCAGCACACGAAGGCAAGCATGCAGCCGGCCTGCACCAGGGCGATGGCCACCGCGTGGCGGCGCAAGGCCGACCGGGTCGGGCAGATGAAGAACGTCAGCGGGTACAACAGGTTCAACGCCAGGTAGGGCCAGATGGTCCACGCCCAGAACGGGATCGCATCATCCCAGCGACCATGCAGGGTATGGGTCTGGGCCTGGCTGGCCGCCCACTGGTTGGTCCAGCTGTAGCCATGGATGAACATCGCGCCGAGCAGCAGCATCCACAGCAACGCCTCGCGCCAGGGCGGCGGGGTGACCGGAACGTTGGCAACAGGCAGTGTGCGCACGCGCGCACCGTAGCAGAACGTGGCGTGCCTGTTTGCCGTTATTCTTGGGTTTCAACCGATACACGGACCGTACGCAGTGGCAGCAGCAGGCAGTCCCGAACACGCAGTGGCGCAGGCGGACGAACCGCGCTGGACGCGCAATCCGGCCTGGGCCCTGTTTTCGCAGACCCATGCGCAGCGTCAGCTGTTGCTGGTGTCCGGTGGCGCGGACGAGCTGTACGTGGTCGACGAGGCCGATACGCCGACAGCCGTCGAGCGGATCCTCGGCCATTGGCAGGACGACACCCTGGCGATCCTGCAGGACGATGCCGAATGCGGCGCCGCGGTCCGCCAGTTGATCCGCCTCGGCGTGCTGGTGCCGTTGCAGGCAGTGCCCACGGTGCGGCGCTATGCACTGGACTGGCTCGGCGATCCCCTGCCCGGCCTGGCCGACGCGTTCGACCAGCAGGGTGGCGCGGCGCTGCAGCGCGTCGATGCCGTCGCCGATGCCGACCTGCTGGTGCTGGTCCGGCATGGGCTTGGCTGGGAAGCGGCCTTGACCCGGTACCGCACGCAGATGCCGACCCAACCGCACCTGCTGCTGGACCTGAGCTATCACCACACGCTGGCGCTGGGGCCCTATGTGGTGCCGGGCCAGAGTGCCTGTGTGTATTGCCTGGGCAACCGGGTGCTGCGCCGCTGGGGCGAGGCGGCAGTGCCGGCGATGCCGGCGGTCGCGGCGAAACCGGCACGGATCGCGGCACTGGTCGCGCCGTTGCTGGATCAACCCCAGCTGTTGCTGGGCTACTTCGAACGCACCGTTTGGCTGGACCTGCATCGCCTGCATGGCGAGCGCGACCGGGTGCTGCGGCTGCCGTGGTGCCCGGCCTGCCAGCGCGGCGACGCACCCTTGCCAGCGCCGCTGTCGTTGCCCTGGGACGCCGGGCGCCCGTGATACTGTGGCCCACGCGCCGGGCGTTTCCGCCTCGGTCAATGGAGTGACCGTATGTATCGCCTGCCCAACCAGTTCGACGCCAGTGCTTCGCGCCAGGACCTTGCCGCGGCAGGCGGCGGCTCGACCTCGACCACCTGCAGTTCCTGCATCGTCACCCTGCTCGGCACTTCGGTGCTGTCGGCGGTGGTGCTCGGCGGGCTGCAACCGGTTGCGCCCGCGGCCGCCGGCAGTGACGCACACGCCCCGGTCGTCGCCGTCGACACCCCGACAGGCACCGACCACGACACCCCGCAACCTCGATCGCAGCCGGACCCGTCCAGCACCGCGCATCCGGACCTTTCCGACAGCGCCGCCCATGTAGTGCCGGCAGCTGGGATGAGCCGCACCAGCCGGGTGCTGCTGGGGCTGTTCGCCTTGCCGCTGGCGGCGGCCGGCGGTGGCCTCTTCATGGGCATCGCCAACCCGATATTCGGCCTGTTCGTCGCGGTCGGGGTGTATGTCGGGATCTACGCACTCATCTACGAGCGCTCCGGGCGTTCGCTCGGGCGCGGCATCGGCATCGGCATCGCGCTGCTGCTGGGCCTGTTCGTGGTCGGCGCGGCCGAGATGATGCTCTGGCTGAGCGTCATGAAATGAGCCGCTCCGCCGTCGACGCGGCGGACCCGGAAACCCCCACGCTGTCGTCGCACCTGCTGCATGGCGCGGCGCGTCCGCGCTGTGGGCTGGTCCGCCCGGCGCAGGCGATCGACGCCAACCCCTGTGATGACACCGGCCCGTTGTTCGAGGGACGCCGGGTCCACAATGCCGCCACCCCGGCCGACCCGGCCAACCCCTGGCAAGGGGTATCAGGCGCGGTCGCGCTGGACGCCGATGCAGCCGCCGATGGCGCGGTCGCCGAGGCGCTGGAGCGGCTGGCGGCGGCGCAGGTGGGCCTCGAGGTGCGTCGCCGTGATGCGCTGACGCCCGCACAACGCCTGGACGAAGCGACGTTCGCCCTGTTCTCGGCACGCCAACGCGCGACGCCCGGCTTTGCGTGGCCGATGCCCGAACGCGATGACGATCTGTTCGCCGCGGTGCATGCGCTGGATGACAACCGGGTGGTTTGGGTGCCGCAGGAACTGGTGGGGCTGGGGCCGCGCAGCGGCCAGGCGCGGTTGCCGTCGACCTCCAGTGGGCTGGCCGCCTGGCGGGATGGCCGTGATGGCGCCTGGCTGGCGCTGCTGCGCGCCGCCCAGGAGCTGCTCGAGCGCGATGCGCTGGCGGTGACCTGGCTCAATGGCGTGGCCGGCCGGAGGATCGCCCTGCCGGCGCCATGGCATGCCCACGCAAGCGCGCGCGGTGGCGAACTGCAGGCCTTCGACCTGACCCAGCAGTGGAACCCGCACCCGGTCATCGCGGTCGCCGGTGGCATCCCGTTCGACGGCCGCCCACGCAATGTACTCGGCATCGCCTGCCGCGCCGATCCGGGCGAGGCGCTGCACAAGGCGCTGCTGGAATGGCAGCAGTCGCTGACCTTCGCCGCGCATCTGTGTGGCCGCGAAAGTGCCCGGCTGCCGCGCGACCCGGCAGCGCTGCGCAGCTTCGACGAACATGCCGCGTTCTACACCCTGCGCCCGGACCTGTGGCCGCAGCTGCCGCTGCTGCGGGATGCAGGCGCCAGCCCGTTGACCCTGCCGCCGCCCGACGCCGCCCTGCGCCCGCCGGCGCAGCGCGCGATCGCCGAGCTGGATGCGCTGCGGCGGCGGCTCGGCCATGCCGGCATCGCGCTGTACTACCGCGAGTTGACCACCGCCGACGTGGCCGCGGCGGGATTGCGGGTGATGCGGGTACTGTCGCCCCAGCTCAGTGGCCTGCATGCCGACGAGCGCGCGCCGTTCCTCGGTGGCCGGTGCCAGGACGTGGCCTGGCGTTATCCCGGCGTGCCGCACGGCGGTGCGTTTCCCAATCCCTTCCCGCATCCATTGGGCTGATGCCCGAGGACCGCATGCCGTCACCGCCTTCCCCCTGGCAGGATGCCCCGTTGTTCCATCTGTTCTGGCACAACGGCGAACTCAACCCTGCGCGCGCCGAGGTGATGCGCGCGCGCATCGCCGACGATGCCGCACGCGCTGGCTCGCCGCCGCGGCCGTTGCATGCGGCCGGCGGCATCGCCCTGCCGGACCCGGTCCACCCCGATGACGCCCTGGCGCAGCGCCACAGTGGCCGCCGTTTCGGGGACGCACGCTGGGGCGCGCAGGAGCTGGGGCGCGTGCTGGCCCCGCTGCGCGCACGCCCCGGTGCCAGCGACACCCGGCGCCTGCCGTCCGGTGGGGCCAAGTACCCGATCCAGGCCTATGCCGCGCTGTACGCCAGCGACGATGCGCCCACCCCGGCGCAGGGCATCCACTGGTACGACCCGCTCGCACACGCCCTGGTGCCGGTGGCGCCGTGCCCGGCGTGGCCGGCGCTGTCCACGCTGCTCGGCGTGGACTGGCCGGAGCGGCCGGCGGCGGTGCTGTTCCTGATCGCCGAGCCGGCGGGCACGCTGGCCAAGTACGGTGAACGCGGTGGCCGCTTCGTGTTGATCGAGGCGGGGGTCTGGCTGGGGGCGCTGGGGCAGGAAGTGGCGGCGATGAAGGCCGCCGGCTGCGCGATCGGCTCCTTCGAGGATGCCGCCGTACTCGACCTGCTCGGGCTGGACCCACGGCGGCACCTGGCCGTGCTGGCCTATGCCTGTGGCCCGGCGCCTTGAGCACGACCGGGCCCTCAGCCAACTGCCCAGCATCCCCGGTCACTGGGGGCGGTGGAACCAAGGGTCAAGCATATGCTCATGACCGTAGCGCATCAGGCCCTTCCGGATCGGCCTGAACAGGGTGCCCGCCCGCGCGTTGGGCACGGCCGGCGCGCTCTACAATGCGCCCATGCAGATTGGCCCCTACAACATCCAGCCCAACGTGGTGCTGGCGCCGATGGCCGGCGTCACCGACAAGCCCTTCCGGCTGCTGTGCAAGCGGCTGGGCGCGGGCCTGGCCGCCTCGGAGATGACCATCTCCGACCCGCGCTTCTGGAACACGCGCAAATCCCTGCACCGCATGGACCATGCCGGTGAGCCGGACCCGATCAGCGTGCAGATCGCCGGCACCGAGCCGCAGCAGCTGGCCGAGGCGGCGCGCTACAACGTCGATCATGGCGCGCAGATCATCGACATCAACATGGGCTGCCCGGCCAAGAAGGTCTGCAACGCCTGGGCCGGCTCGGCGCTGATGCGCGATGAGGACCTGGTCGCCCGCATCCTCAGCGCCGTGGTCGCGGCGGTGGATGTACCGGTCACGCTGAAGATCCGCACCGGCTGGGACTGCGACCACCGCAACGGT
The DNA here is from genome assembly GCF_056393175.1 of Stenotrophomonas sp. Steno-Z1. Lineage (NCBI taxonomy): Bacteria > Pseudomonadati > Pseudomonadota > Gammaproteobacteria > Lysobacterales > Lysobacteraceae > Stenotrophomonas > Stenotrophomonas sp. Steno-Z1. Next base: position 65,593 of record NZ_JBWJPB010000006.1, read on the forward strand.
CCGCGCATCGCCCACATCGCCGAGGACAGCGGGATCGCCGCACTCGCCGTGCATGGGCGCACCCGCGACCAGCACTACACCGGCCAGGCCGAGTACGAGACCATCGCCGCGATCAAGGCGGCACTGCGCATCCCGGTGCTGGCCAATGGCGATATCGACTCGCCGCAGAAGGCCGCCCACGTGCTGGCGGTCACCGGCGTGGACGCGGTGATGATCGGCCGTGCCGCGCAGGGACGCCCGTGGATCTTCCGCGAGGTGGCGCACTACCTGGCGACCGGCACGCTGCTGGCGCCGCCGTCGCTGCAGGAGGTGCGCGACATCCTGCTCGGCCACCTGCACGCGCTGCACGACTTCTACGGCGAGCCGCAGGGCGTGCGCATCGCGCGCAAGCACCTGGGCTGGTACGCCAAGGACCGCCCCGAAAACGCGGCCTTCCGCGCGGTGGTCAACCGCGCCGACGATGCCGCCAGCCAGATCGCCCTGACCACCGACTATTTCAACGCGCTCGCCGCTGGCGTGCCGCTGTCCTCTGCTGCCTGAGTCCACTGCCATGACCCCGCCGATCGCCGCCCCGACCTACCTGCATGGGTTCTCCAGTACCGAGCAGCACCGGCTGGTGACCCAGGCCCGCCTGTTCGAATCGAGCATTTTCAGTGGCATCGACTACAGCGGTGCCCAGCGCCTGCTGGAAGTGGGCAGTGGCGTGGGTGCGCAGACCGAGATCCTGCTGCGCCGCTTCCCCGAGCTGCACGTCACCGGCGTGGACCTGAGCCAGGCCCAGTTGGACACCGCGCGCGGCAACCTGGAAAAAACCCCCTGGTGCAGCGAGCGCTACGCCCTGCTGCAGGCCGATGCCGGCGACCTGCCGTTCGGCGCGCGCCAGTTCGATTCGGCCTTCCTGTGCTGGGTGCTGGAACACGTGCCGTCGCCGGCGCGCGTACTCAGCGAAGTGCGCCGGGTGCTGGCCCCGGGCTCGCCGGTGTACATCACCGAGGTGATGAACGCCTCGTTCCTGCTCGATCCGTACTCGCCGCATATCTGGCGCTACTGGATGGCGTTCAACGACTTCCAGTACGACCACGGCGGCGACCCGTTCGTCGGCGCCAAGCTGGGCAACCTGCTGCTGGCCGGTGGCTTCCGCGACGTGTACACCGAGATCAAGACCATCCACCTGGACAACCGCGAGCCGGCCCGGCGCAAGACCATGATCGCGTTCTGGGAGCAGCTGCTGCTGTCGGCGGTCGATGCGTTGCTGGGGGCGGGCCTGGTCGACCAGGACACCGTGGACGGCATGCGTCGCGAGTTCAGCCTGGTGCAGAACGACCCCAACGCGGTGTTCTTCTTCTCCTTCGTGCAGGCACGCGCGACGGTGTATTGAAGACGCGGGCGCGAGGTTGCGCCGCTAGCGCATGATCCAGGCGACGACGGTGGCGACCACCACGCCCGCCAGCACCACCCAGAGCCCCAGCCCGCCGCGATCCCCCGGCGCCACGGTCATGCCGGCGGCGCTGTTGCGGGCAGCATCGCGAGGGCGGGCGCTCGGCGGCGTGCCCACTTCCAGCGTGCCGGTCGCCGGCCGCTGGCTGCGCTCGGTGAGCGTGTTCTGCAGGCGCCGCGCCCGCGCAGGATCGACCTTGGCCAGCGCCTCCAGCGCCACCTGCTGCCGGCGCGCCCGATCAGGCTGCGCCTTGGCCTTGTGCAGGATCTCGCGCAGCGGAACCGCCGGCTGCTCGGCCGACCGCGCCGGGGCCAGGTGCACCGGCAACGCGCGGTACTCCGGCGGCACATCGGCCAACCGCGTATAGCGCGTGCCATTGATCTCCATCTCGAACCGTTCGGTCACGGTGCCTCCGTCAGCCCTGCCTTCGGTGCGATCACCCCGGTGGCGGTCGGGGCGTGCCAGATGCGCTGCCACAGTCCCGCGAACCGGCGCTTCAGCGTCGCCCTGCCCTGCGCGCCTTCATACGCTGGGCGCAGCTGAAGCGGCGTGATCGCCACCCAGCCCTCGCCCTCGGCCCGGGCCACCGCGAAGGTGAAGGTGTAGTCCGGTTCCAGCCCCATGCGCAGGTCGCTGAGCTGCAACTGGCCCTGCACGACCTGCGCGCGCATGAAGCCGCGGTTGAACCACGCCAGCCGCTGCACCGCCGGCAGCGCGGCCGCCTGGCGCAGGGCCTGCACATTGGACGGATGCCCCTCGAAGGTCATCGGGCCGTCATCGGCGACCAGCGAGCGCTCGCCGATCACATAGCCACTGGGGGTCATCGCCACCACCTGCCACAGCAGCGTGTTGAACGGGGTGGCCACCGAAAACCGCGGCGCATCGCCCAGGCCCATCGCCGCCAGCGCGCGGTCGGCGTCGCGCTCGACCGTGTGCTTGGCCAGCAGCGACCAGCCCAGGTAGCCGCAGCTGAGCACCAGCCCGGCCACCAGCGCCTTCTGCGCCAGCGGGCGCGCGCGGGCGACCCAGGCCACCGCGCAGGCCAGCAGCAGCCACACGGTGTACAGCGGATCGATGATGAAGACACTGGACCACATGGTCGGCGGGGGCGTGAACGGCCACCACAACTGGGTGCCGTACACGGTGAAGGCATCCAGCAGCGGGTGGGTAACCAGGGCCAGCAGGATCGCCCAGAACCAGCGCGCCGGCGCCTGCGCGACCCGGCCATGGCCGAACCGCTTGAACAGCCACCAGATCAGTGCCGCGACCCAGGGCAGCACCAGCAGGGAGTGGCTATAGCTGCGGTGCTCGGTCATCAGGGCCACCGGATCGGTGGTGGTGAAGCCGAGCAGCAGGGCGTCCAGGTCCGGCAGGGTGCCAAGTGCGGCACCGGCCAGCAGGGCGGCGCGGCGGTGGCCGGCCGGGGCGATGGCGGCGGCGACAGCGCCGCCCAGTACGATCTGGGTAAAGGAGTCCATCGGCCGATGCTAGCAGCCGCGCAGGCGCGATGCGGCGCGCTCAGGCCGCGCGCGGCACGCGGGCGACCGCGGGCGGAAGCTCCACCCGCGTGCGACCGCTGTGGTCGAGCAGCCGCAGGCGGCCATCGGGATCTTCGACCAGCGCGGTGAGGCTCTCCACCCAGTCGCCGTCGTTGGCGTAGACCAGCCCGTCCCGCTCGACCAGCGCGGCACGATGGATGTGCCCGCAGACGATCCCATCCAGGCCACGCCGGCGGACATCCTCCAGCCCGGCCTGGACGAAGCGCTCGATGTAGCGCTCGGCGGCACTGCTGCGCTTCTTGAGGAACGCCGACAACGACCAGTACCGGCGCCCGAGCCGGCGCCGCACGGCATTGAGCAGGTGGTTGCCGGTGAGGATGCGGTAATACAGCCAGTCGCCGAACCGCTCCTGCAGGCCACCGAAATGGGTGACGCCGTCGTAGTCGTCGCCGTGGGCGACCAGCAGCCGGCGCCCGTCGGCGGTGACGTGGATGGCACGGCGGCGTACCTGCATGGCCGGCAGCACCAGCCCGCATACCTGGCGCAGCGATGCATCGTGGTTGCCGGGGATGTAGATGATCTCGGTGCCGGCGCCGCGCAGCGCGTGCAGGGCCTGGATCACCTCGCTGTGGGCCGGTTGCCAGCTCGCCCGGCGGTGCGCCATCCACCACAGGTCGATGATGTCGCCCACCAGGTACAGGCGTTCGCAGCGCAGGTCGGCCAGGAACCGCGCCAGTTCGGTGGCGTGGCAGTGGCGCGAGCCCAGGTGCACATCGGACAGGAATACGGCGCGGCGGTACGGCGACAGTCGGGTCACCGCGTGCATGGCACGCGGTCCTGCATTGCGCTGCTCAGGCGGCTGCATGGCGTGCTCCCCCCGGGCCGGGCGCCCGGATGCGCCGAAGCCTGCGCGCCTGGCAAGGCAGGGCGATGGCGGTTTGGCGACAGCGCGATGACGCTCGCCGGGCCCGGCTGGCCGGACCAGTGTCACGCTGGTGGAACACTGGGCGGTAACCCTGGGCCCCAATCCCGTCACATCGGGCCCTGCGACGGGCACGCGGGCTTAACCACGGGCAACTCGCGCTGGCGCACAATGCAACGGCGCGGGTTGCCGTGTATCATTCGCGCCCATCTTTCCATCCGAATCAAAGGATATTACGCCTGATGTCCAGCTACCTGTTCACCTCCGAATCGGTCTCCGAAGGCCATCCGGACAAGATTGCCGACCAGATCTCCGATGCGGTGCTGGACGCGATCCTTGCCCAGGACCAGCGCGCCCGCGTTGCCTGCGAGACCATGGTCAAGACCGGCGTGGCGATCGTGGCCGGTGAAATCACCACCAGCGCCTGGATCGACCTGGAGGCCTTGACCCGCAAGGTGATCCTGGACATCGGCTACGACAGCTCCGACGTCGGCTTCGACGGCGCCACCTGCGGCGTGTTGAACCTGATCGGCAAGCAGTCCCCGCACATCGCCCAGGGCGTTGACCGCAAGAAGCCCGAAGAAATGGGCGCTGGCGACCAGGGCCTGATGTTCGGCTATGCCACCAACGAGACCGACAGCTACATGCCGGCCGCGATCCACCTGTCGCACCGCCTGGTCGAGCAGCAGGCCAAGATCCGCAAGAAGAAGAACTCGCCGCTGTCCTGGCTGCGCCCGGATGCCAAGAGCCAGGTCACCCTGCGCTATGAAAACGGTGCGGTCTCGGCCATCGACGCGGTGGTGCTGTCCACCCAGCACGCCCCGGGCGTGAAGCAGAAGGACCTCATCGAGGCCGTCCGCGAAGAGATCATCAAGCCGGTGCTGCCGGCCAAGTGGCTGCACAAGGGCACCAAGTTCCACATCAACCCGACCGGCAAGTTCGAGATCGGTGGCCCGGTGGGCGACTGCGGCCTGACCGGCCGCAAGATCATCGTCGACACCTACGGCGGCTGGGCCCGTCACGGTGGTGGCGCGTTCTCGGGCAAGGATCCGTCCAAGGTCGACCGTTCGGCTGCCTACGCGGCGCGCTACGTCGCCAAGAACGTCGTGGCTGCCGGCTTGGCCGACCGTTGCGAAGTGCAGGTCTCCTACGCCATCGGCGTGGCCGAGCCGACCTCGATCTCGGTCACCACCTTCGGCACCGGCAAGATCAGCGATGACAAGATCGAGAAGCTGATCCGCAAGCATTTCGACCTGCGCCCGTACGGCATCATCAAGATGCTGGACCTGATCCACCCGATGTACCAGCAGACCGCCGCCTACGGTCACTTCGGCCGCAAGCCGAAGGACTTCAGCTACCTCAACGGTTCCGGCGAAACCGTCAACGCGACCGCCTTCTCCTGGGAGAAGACCGATCGCGCCGCCGCCCTGCGTGCGGATGCGAAGCTGAAATAAGCCACATGGGCCGCGAAAGCGTCCCATGTTCTTACCGGTTGGCAATGATCGGAAAAGCCGATGGGCCGCGAAAGCGGCCCATCGTCGTTTGGGCGGCAACACCACGGCGCATGGCGATGCGTTCCCCTGCACGGCGCGTCGGCACCATCGCGGCGCGGCCACTTTCGCGGCCCGTCGTCGTTTGGGCGGCAACATAACGGCGCATGGCGGTACGTTCCCCTGCACGGCGCATCGGCACCATCGCGGCGCGGCCGCGAAGGCGGCCCTTCTCTTACCGGTAGAGCCGACCGTTGGTCGGCTTGCCGCGCGCAGCGCGGCAATGATCGAAGAAAACAGGACGGACCGCTTTCGCGGCCCGTCGTCGTTTTGGCATCAGCCCAGGTTGGCGTCGGCCGTCGCGTGCGTCCAGCCGACCAACGGTCGGCTCTCCCTGCAGCCCTACCGGCGCTACACTCCCCCCATGCCCGAATTCAAATCCAACCAGCTGTCCATGACCGTGCTGATGTCGCCGGAGATGGCCAATTTCTCCGGCAAGGTCCACGGCGGGGCGGTGCTGCGCCTGCTCGACCAGGTCGCCTACGCCTGCGCCAGCCGCTATGCCGGCCGCTACGTGGTCACCCTGTCGGTGGACCAGGTGATGTTCCGCCAGCCGATCGCGGTCGGCGAGTTGGTCACCTTCCTGGCCTCGGTCAACTACACCGGCACCTCGTCGATGGAGATCGGGGTCAAGGTGGTGGCCGAGGACATCCTCAAGCGCAGCGTGCGCCACGCCAACAGCTGCTTCTTCACCATGGTCGCGGTGGACGAGGACGGCAAGCCCACCCCGGTACCGCCGCTGCAGCTGGAAACCAGCGACGAACGCCGCCGGCACGCGGCCGCATTGATCCGCCGCCAGCTGCGTGAGGAAATGGAGCAGCGGCACCTGGAGCTGCTGGCGTCCAACCCGCCCTCCCCGGAATAACCCCCGGGAGTGCCGCCCGCTGGCCGGCACGGCGCGATGTTGGACGGAGGTGCAGTGGGCAACGCGTCGCCCCGCGCGCAAGGCCACAACGTGCCGCTGCCCGGCGTTGCGGGGCGCCGGCCAACGGCCGGCACTCCCGGTGACGGGCCACAGACCAACGGTGTGGATCACCCGGTGTTCTGTACACCCTGCGAAACACCGTTGACGCACGCCACCAGCGCGCGCAGCACGTCGTCGTCTTCGCCGCCACTGGCCCGCCAGCGCCGCAGCAGGTCCACCTGCAGCACGCTGATCGGATCGATGTAGGGGTTGCGCAGGCGGATCGACAGCGCCAGGCGCTGGTCGTGCTGGAGCAGTTCGTCCTGCCCGGTAAGCGCGAGGATCACCTGGCCGGTAAGCGCCAGCTCGCGCTGGATCTGCGGGAAGAAGGTGGCATGCAGGCCGCCGGACAGCTGCGAGAACTGCTCGGCGATGGTCAGATCGCCCTTGGACAGCACCATCGCGATGTCGTCCAGGAAGGTGCTGAAGAACGGCCAGTCGCGCGCCATCTCCTTCAGGGTGTCCTCGTGGCCGGCCTCGATCGCCGCCTGCAGGCCGCTGCCCACGCCATACCAGCCGGGGATTACCGCGCGGGCCTGGCTCCAGGCGAACACCCACGGGATCGCGCGCAGGTTGGACAGCGCGGCATCCTCGCCGAGCCGCCGCGACGGGCGCGAGCCCAGCGTCATCCGCTCGATCACGTCGATCGGCGTGGCCAGCCGGAAGTACTGCATGAAGTCTTTCTGGCCGACGAAGGCGCGGTAGGCATCGGCGCTTCTCTCCGCGATCAGGTCCATCACCGGGCGCCACTGTTCCTCGCGCGGCTCCGGCGCGCGCGGGCGCAGGCTGGAGCGCAGCACCGCACCGGTGGACTGCTCCAGCGAGCGCAGCGCCAGCGCACGGATGCCGTACTTGCGATGGATCACTTCGCCCTGCTCGGTCACGCGCAGGCGGCCGTCGATACTGCCACGCGGCGAGGCATCCACGGCGTGCGTGGTCTTGCCGCCACCGCGGCTGATCGAGCCGCCACGGCCATGGAAGAAGGTCAGGCGGATGTCGTTCTCGGCGGCCACCTCCAGCAGTTCCACTTGGGCACGCTGCAGGCCCCAGCGCGAGGCCGCGATACCGCCATCCTTGCCGCTGTCCGAATAGCCCAGCATCACCATCTGCACATCGCCGCGCGCGGCCAGGTGGGTGCGGTAGACCGGGTCGGCGAGCAGGTCGCGCAGGGTGGCGGTGCCGCGCTTGAGATCGTCCACGGTTTCAAACAACGGCGCGATATCCAGCGGCACCGCGCCAGCCTCGTCCACCAGCCCACCGCGACGTGCGAGCGCCAGCACCGCGAGCACGTCGCTGCGGTCATGCGCCATGGAGATGATGTAGCTGCCCAGTGCATCGGCACCGTGGCGATGGCGCGCGTCGGCCAACGCGGCGAACACCGCATCCAGCCGCTTGCCGCCGTCTTCGGTGCTGGCCGGCAGGGCCTGCTCGCCGCTGGCGAACGGTGCCAGCCGTGCCGCCCGGGCCACCGCATCGGCGGCATCCCACGCGTCCTGCCCATCGAGCACGCTGGCCAGCGCGCGGCCGTGCACGCTGGACTCCTGGCGCACGTCCAGCCGCGCCAGGTGGAAGCCGAAGGTCCGCACCCGCCACAACAGGCGGCGCACCGCGAAGCCGCCGGCATGGTCGCCTTTGTTGGCGTGCAGGCTGTCCAGGATCAGTTCGATGTCCTGCTCGAGTTCGTCCGGCGAGGCATATGCGCCGTCGGCATCGTCGAGCGTGGCTTGCACGCGCGCGCGCATGCGGTCGTTGAGCAGGCGGTACGGCATGTCGGCATGCCGCGGGCGCGATGTCACCTGCGGCAGCAGCTGTTCGTAGTGCGCCACGCGCGCCTGCAGCGCCTCGCTCACCGCGATCCGCTCGGTGGATTGGCTGAGCAGGCTGGCCAGCTGCAGCAGGTCCTTCTGGTAGCGGCCGAGCACCGCCTGGCGCTGGGCATCCAGGGTGTTCCGAATGGTGCCGGCATCCACGTTCGGGTTGCCGTCCATGTCCCCGCCCACCCACGTGCCGAAGCGCAGCAGGCGTGGCAGCGGCAGGTCCTGCCCGTAGGTTTCCAGCAGGGCCTGCTGCAGCGATTCGTACAGCACCGGAATCACCCGGTACAGCACCTGCACCAGGTAAAAGCCGACGTGCTCGCGTTCGTCGTCCACGGTGGGCCGCACCGGCGAGGAGTCGGTGGTCTGCCAGGACGCGGTGAGCGCCATGCGGAAGCGCGCCGCATCGGCGGCGGCCTCGCCCGGGGTGCGCTGGCCGTCGAGGTTGTCGACCAGGCTGGCCACCATCAACTGCTCCTTCTCCAGCAGCGCGCGGCGCACGGCTTCGGTCGGATGCGCGGTGAACACCGGCTCGATGTCGATGCGCGGCAGCCATTCGGCCAGCTCGGCCAGGGTCACGCCCTGCGCCTTGAGCTTGAGCAGCGCATCCTGCAACCCGTCCGGCTGCGGCGCGGCGGTGCCGGCGCGCTGGTAGTCACGACGGCGGCGGATGCGATGCACGCGCTCGGCGATGTTGACCACCTGGAAGTAGGTGCTGAACGCACGCACCATCGCTTCGGCGCGCTCGGGCGGCAGGCCGGTGAGGGCATCGTTGAGATCGGACAGCGGTGCGTCGCTTTCGCGGCGGGCGATGGCGCGCGTGCGCACCTGTTCCACATCATCGAAGAACTGCGTGGACACCTGCTCGGCGAGCAGGTCGCCGACCAGTGCGCCGAGTCGGCGTACGTCGTCGCGCAGGGGGATATCGGGAGTGGCAAAAACGATGCTGCTTCGGTACTCGTTCATCTGCGACGCACTGGCCTCGGGAACGGAATCCACCCAAGCCTACCCCACAACGAGGTCAATGCTGCGTCGCGCAACTAGTTACATCTGGTAGTGCCGGCCATTGGCCGGCCCCATGCGATGTCGTGCGCCGCGAGGAGCCGGCCAACGGCCGGCGCTCCTGGTCCTTTGCGGTACCGGCCAACGGCCGGTACCTGCCGCCTCAGCGCTGCGTCTTGATCGGTTTGCCCGGACCGACCGTCTGTTCCAGCCAGCGCTCGCTTTCGGCCAGCATGGTCATGATCGACTCGCGCGCGCGGTAGGCGTGCGATTCGTTGGGCAGCATCACCAGCCGCGCGGTGCCCCCCAGGCCCTTGACCGCCGCGAACATGCGCTCGCTCTGGATGGGGAAGGTACCGGAGTTGTTGTCGTCCACGCCGTGGATGAAGAGGATCGGGTCCTTGATCTTGTCGGCGTAGTTGAACGGCGCCATCTTCTGGTACACGTCCTGCGCCTGCCAGTAGTTGCGCTCCTCGGCCTGGAAGCCGAACGGGGTGAGCGTGCGGTTGTAGGCGCCGCTGCGCGCGATGCCGGCCTTGAACAGGCGGGTGTGCGCGAGCAGGTTGGCGGTCATGAACGCGCCGTAGGAATGGCCACCGATCGCGATGTGCTCGCGGTCGGTCACCCCGCGTCGGACCACCTCGTCCACGGCCGCCTCGGCGTTGGCGATCAACTGCGGCAGGTAGGTGTCGTTGGGCTCCTTGTCGCCCTCACCGATGATCGGCATCGACGGGCTCACCAGCACCGCATAGCCCTTGGCCAGGAATGCCTGCGGGCCCCAGTAGCTGATCGCGTTGAAGCGATACGGCGAATCGGTGACCTGGCTGGCGGCGGCGGCGGTCTTGAACTCCCCCGGATAGGCCCACATCAGCAGCGGCAGCGGGCCGTCCTTCTTCGCGGTGTAGCCCGGCGGCAGCATCAGCGTGGCGGTCAGGTCCACCCCGTCGTTGCGCTTGTAGCGGATCTGCTCCTTGCTCACCCCACGCAGCTGCGGCAGGGGGTGCGCGAAGTGGGTCAGCGCGCGCGGCGCGGCGGTGGGGTCGGCCAGCGACTGCACGTACACGTTGGAGGGTTCTTCCGGCGATTCGCGGGTGAGCAGCAGCGAGGTGCCGTCCTGGTCGAGCAGGGCGATCGGCGCCGAGTAGGTCGGTGCCTGCGAGTGGAACAGGCGCGTGGTCTGCTTGCTGGCCAGGTCGAGGCGGTCGACGAACGGACGGTCGCCTTCCGGCGATGCGCCCTGGCCGTAGAGGAAGATGCTGCGGCCATCGGCGCTGATCTGCAGGCGCGAGCGCCCGTTGACGTCGCGCACCAGCGCCGGCCGGCCCGGATCGTTGTAGCGGTCCTGCGAGGAGCGCGAGGACAGCAGCTCCGGCGCCTGCCCGGGCTGGTCCGGGGCGATGCGCCACTGCTTGACCTCGCGGCTCTTCCACCACGATTCGTTGAGCAGGGCCAGGTCGCCCCGCCCCCACTGGATGCCGGCGTAACGGCTGCCGAGCTGGGCCAGGGTGATCGGCGGGGTCTCGAACGGCGCCGCCTGGGTCAGCACCGCGTCGCGCACCTTGGCCTCGCGGTTGGGGTCGCCACCATCCTGGGCTTCGGCCCAGACCAGCGTGGCCGGGGCATCGGCGCGCCAGCTGATGTTGCGCACGCCGGTCGGCACGGCGTCGTTGCCGGTCGGCAGGCCTTCCACCAGCGGCAGGTTGCTCACCGTGTGCACCAGCGAACCGTCGGCGGCGGACAGCACCTCGATGCGCCGTGCGAAGTCATCGACCGGGACCAGGTAGGAGTACGGGCGCAGCACGCGCTCGCTGAGCAGGTAGCGGCCGTCCGGTGAGACGCTCGTGTCCAGGTAGACGCCGCTGCCGGATAGCGGCGTGGTCACGCCATTGAGGGTGATCCGCGCCGGCTGCGCGCTGGCGTAGTAATCGAACTGGCGGGCATCAGCCTCGTTCCTGAGCAGGTCCTGGTAGGTGCGGATCGAGCGCACCCCGGCATCGGCCTCGGTCTGCTGGATCGCCGGGCCGGCGGGAATGCCGCCCGCGGCCGGTGCAGGGCCCTGGCCCTTGAGCTGCTGCATCACCAGCAGGCCGCGGCTGTCGGGCAGCCAGCTGTAGCCGTCGCCGAGCACGGTGTTCAGGTCGGCGAGCAGGCGCCGCGCCGAACCGGCGGCGACATCGACGATCCATAGTTCATTGGCGCCGGTGGCCGCGTGCACCTGGTTGAAGGCCAGGTACTGCTGGTCCGGCGACCAGGCCAGGCTGGCGATCGACAGCGGCTGCGGCAGGCCGGTGATCTGGCGCTCCTTGCCGTCGGCCACGGTGGTCAGCCAGAGCTTGTTGCCAAAGCTGAAACGGCTGGCCGAATGGGTGGCCGGGTTGATGCGCAGGCCGGCCAGTTTCAGTTCCGGCTGCGCGACCTCGGCAATCGACGGCAATGCCGGTGTCTGCAGCAGCGCCGCCACGTCGCGGCGCGGGGACAGGTGCAGGGTGGGCGCGCGCGGCGCGTCGACCACGGCCTGCAGGGCCGCCGACGGCAGCTCATAGCCCTGCGCGCCCCTGGCGGCAGCCACCTGCGGGGCGGCGGTCTTGGTGGCCGGTGCGGCCAGCCCGAGCGGGGCCACGGCCAGCAGTGCCATGCCCACGATCAGGCTCCCCCAGCGCGCCCGGCGCCGACGATCAGTGCGAGTCATCTTCCATCCCATGTTGATGCAAACCTTGGACCTTAACAGCCGCGGCCCGCCCGCCCCCCTGCCGTTGGTTGGGGGCGGTGCCGGATTCATGCCAGTGCAGCGCGCCGGGATATAATGGGCGACCCTCCACCGAGGGGCGCTGCGACCGTTGTGGACCCTGTCCGCGCGGCCAGGCTCGGTGGCCAGGATCGTTCCAACGGCGCCCGGCGATTGCGAGTCTTGCTGTCATGCAGGTGTCCGATGACCGACATCGCGCTTGACGAGCATGGCGCGTCACTACCGGAGCTTTCCAATGAATGCTGTTGCCAAGACCTTCTCCACCGAAGGTGATTACAAGATTGCCGATATCAAACTCGCCGACTGGGGCCGCAAGGAACTGGACATCGCCGAGCACGAAATGCCGGGCCTGATGTCGATCCGCCGCAAGCACGCCGCCACCCTGCCGCTGAAGGGCGTGCGCGTGACCGGCTCGCTGCACATGACCATCCAGACCGCGGTGCTGATCGAGACCCTGAAGGACATCGGCGCCGACGTGCGCTGGGCCTCCTGCAACATCTTCTCCACCCAGGACCATGCCGCCGCCGCGATCGCCGCGTCGGGCACCCCGGTGTTCGCCTGGAAGGGCGAGTCGCTGGAAGAGTACTGGGACTGCACCCTGGACGCGCTCACCTTCACCCTGCCCGACGGCACCCTGACCGGCCCGGAGCTGGTGGTCGATGACGGCGGCGACGTGACCCTGCTGATCCACAAGGGTTACGAGCTGGAAAACGGCAGCAACTGGGTCAACGAAAAGGCCGCCTCGCACGAAGAACAGGTCATCAAGGACCTGCTCAAGCGCGTGGCCAAGGAGCGTCCGGGTTACTGGGCCCGCGTGGTCAAGGACTGGAAGGGCGTCTCCGAAGAGACCACCACCGGCGTGCACCGCCTGTACCAGCTGGCCCAGGCCGGCACCCTGCTGATCCCGGCGATCAACGTCAACGACTCGGTCACCAAGAGCAAGTTCGACAACCTCTACGGCTGCCGCGAGTCGCTGGCCGACGGCCTCAAGCGCGCGATGGACGTGATGCTGGCCGGCAAGGTCGCCGTGGTCTGCGGCTACGGTGACGTGGGCAAGGGCTGCGCCGCCTCGCTGCGTGCCTATGGCGCGCGCGTGGTGGTCACCGAGATCGATCCGATCTGCGCCCTGCAGGCGGCGATGGAAGGCTTCGAGGTCAACACCATCGAATCCACCCTTGGCCGTGCCGACCTCTACGTCACCACCACCGGCAACAAGGACATCATCCGCATCGAGCACCTGAGCGCGATGAAGGACCAGGCCATCGTCTGCAACATCGGCCACTTCGACAACGAGATCCAGGTCGATGCGCTGGTCGGCTTCCCGGGCGTGCAGCACATCAACATCAAGCCGCAGGTGGACAAGTACGTGTTCCCGAACGGCAACGCGATCTTCCTGCTGGCCGAAGGCCGCCTGGTCAACCTGGGCTGCGCCACCGGCCACCCGAGCTTCGTGATGTCCAACTCGTTCGCCAACCAGACCCTCGCCCAGATCGACCTGTGGGCGAACAAGGACAGCTACGAGAACAAGGTGTACCTGCTGCCGAAGAAGCTGGACGAGGAAGTGGCGCGCCTGCACCTGGAAAAGATCGGCGTGAAGCTGACCACCCTGAGCCAGGAACAGGCCGACTACATCGGCGTGCCGGTGGACGGTCCGTTCAAGCCGGAGCATTACCGCTACTGATCGGCCTGCCGATCCTGGTGCGTTGAACACAGACGGGCGCCGAAAGGCGCCCGTTTTTTTGTGCCGGAATGCCCTTCAGTCCTGGCCGAAACACCTGCGGTCGTCGTTCAGGACGGCCTGGCACTGCGCGGCGAAGTCCGCTTGCCAGCGCGACAGCGCGAACCCTTCCCGTTCCTGGAACGACACCGTTTCGCCCGCAAGCACGTAGCAGCGGTTCTGCGACAGTCGCAGCGCGGTCAGCGCGTCACCGGCCGCCCAGCAGTCATCGATGCAGGCCTGCATCAGCGCGTAATCCGGATTGGTCTTCGCGCCGCCGAAGGCGAAGCCCATCCGCTGCACCAGGGCGATCACCGGGTCCATGCTGGCCGGGGCAGCGCGCAGGATGCGCAGCATCCCGGGCTCGGGAATGCCAAACGCCCAGTTGGCCAGCACGGCCGACCGTGCCGCATCGATCGCCGCGTCACGCTGCCCCTGCCGCAGGTACTGGCTTGCCAGCAGCACCCAGCCCGGCTGAAGCTCCGGAAACGCCGTGCATGCTGCGCGCAGCCGTTCAATGGCCTGCTCGACCTGCCCTGCCAGCACGTGCGCACGTGCCTGCTCCAACTGCAGGGTCGGTGAACCGGGATCCTCGACCTCACGCTCGCCATAGTCGCCACCGTTCACGTCCAGCCAGCGCGAGAACACCTGCACCGAAGAATGGCGCAGTTCCATGCGCCCTTCGTCATGGAACATCTCGCACACGAACGGCGCGTCCGCCTCACGCCCCAACGGCCAATACAGCCCGAAACAATCGCCATTGCCGAGCGCGCCTTCCGCGATCGATACGAACCCCTGGGGAGGATACGGTCCACGCGCCACGTCACGGTCGAAGCTGAGCGCGTTGCAGTGACCAGAGAGGCGCATGGGATCTTTCCAGACGGGACTGTCCCCATTATCGCCGCGATCGCAGTCGCCTCGGTCAAGGCAGCCGGTCCGCACCGCGTTACGATGCACCCATGACCCCGGCCATCAACCTGCTCAAGAAGCACGGCATCGTCCACAGCGTGCTGTCCTACCCACACGATCCCGATGCCGACTCCTACGGCGGCGAGGCGGTGCAGCAGCTCGGGCTGGACCCGGCGCAGGTGTTCAAGACCCTGCTGGCCAGCACGGAGAAGCACGAACTGCTGGTGGCGATCGTGCCGGTCAGCGGCACGCTCGACCTGAAGGCGCTGGCCGAGGCGGCCGGCTGCAGGAAGTGCGAGATGGCCCCGCTGGAACAGGCACAGCGCGCCACCGGCTACCTGGTCGGCGGGATCAGCCCGCTGGCACAGAAGAAAAAGCACCGCACCTTCCTCGATGCCAGCGCGCAGGCGCTGGCCACGCTGCATGTGAGCGCCGGCCGGCGCGGGCTGGAGGTGGCGGTGGCACCGGCCGACCTGCTGCGCCTTACCGATGGCCGCTATGCCGCCATCGGCAGGGCCCGCTGATGCGCTGGCCCTTCTCCCGGGAGCCGGCCGCCCCCACCGAAGGACCCGGCGCGCAGCACCTTCAGGCGCTGTTGTCGTCGGACCCCGACCGCATCTACCGCGCGGCCTGCGCCATCGCCCAACTGCGCGATCCGGCCGAACTGGACGCGCTTGCGCCGTGGGTCGAACGGATCGAGCGCGCCACCGCGCACATCGCGCTGCGCGGCGCCTTGTTCGCCAACGACCATCACCTGCAGTTCGCCTTGCGACGGCTGCGCTTCTGGCGGGACCAGGCCGGTTGCCTGTGCGCCCTGTACCCGCATTACCCGTTCTTCGATCCGCGTCGCGAGGCCGCCCGTGGGCACGTGGTCATCGATGCGGTGGGTGAAGCCGAGGGCGGCTGGGGCGAGGCGCATTCGGTCACCTGCGTGGACTGCGCGGCGCACTGGCTGGCCACCGACCGCGAGTACCACTACCCCTGGTGGGAGTGGGCCCTGACCCTTCCCACCGTTGACGGACCCCCATCGCATGCATGACTTCATCGCCGCCGTCGTCCATGTCGGCGCGGACGACGGCGTGCTGATGGCCGGCCTGGCCGACCACGCACACGACACCCGCCGCTACCTGCTGCTGCAGAAGGCCGAGCATCCCGACGCGCAGGACATCGCCCTGGGCCACGACGGCGTGCATGTCTGCCTGCATGCGCAGGCACGCGCGGCCTACGGCGGCATCCACGCGGCGCAGCTCTCGGCCGACGCCCTGGCGCTGCACCTGGACGCCATCACCACCGATGCGCTGGGCCTGGCGGCGTCGCCGCTGCGCATTGCGCTGGCGGCCCCGCCGGAGGACGTGGCCGCATTCGCCGCGATGCTCCGGCGCATGGGCATCCCGGTGGATGCGTCATAGACCTGTAGCGCCGCGCCATGCGTGGCTGCGTTCCGCGCCGGTCCGCGTGCAGCCCCATGGGGTGTCGCTACGGGGGCCGCGTGCAGCGCGCCCGGGCGCTCAGGGGCGCCAGTTGGCGTTGCTCTCCCAGAACGCCACGGCGCGCTGGTAGGCATCGCGGTCCAGCGGCACCCCGGAACCGCCCTCGTCCACCCCCAGCGCGTTGCGCATCATGGTGATCGGGGCCATCGGCACTTCCTCCGGCTCGGCGGTGTAGATGCAGCCGACGATGCCCCAGTCGGCGTCGATCGGCGAGCCCTCCAGCGCCAGTTGCGCGGCGCTGTACAGGATCACCACCAGGTAGTTGGCGCGCGGCGACTCGACGCCCTCGAACCAGCGCACCAGCACCGGCAGCTCGTTGCGGTTGCGCGCCTCGTAGCCGGTGTGCAACTGGTGGCGGTTGGCGTCGGTGATGGGCACGGTGAGGCAGCGCGTGCTGGTCCAGTTCTCGTAGACGAACAGCTTGCAGAACGGCGCGTAGCCATCGAGCACCTTCAATGGTGCATGCGTGTTGAGGTACGCCTGGAACTGCTCGGCGGTGCAGTCCTGGAGGGTGTTGCCGCGCGGGGTACGCGGGAACAGGCGGGGACGGGCGAATTCGGTGAGGACGATGGACATGGGCACGGGCAGGCGGCGGAGATCGTGCACAGGGTAACGCGTGCGGCGCGCCCTACAGCGCCAGCCGCTCACGCAGCTCGCGCGCCTGGCGCCGCGAGACCTCGACCTGGCTGCCGTCATCCAGGGTCAGGTCGTAGCCATCACCGAGGGACGGTTCGATCGCACGCACGCGGCGCAGATTGACCAGGGTGTTGCGGTTGGCGCGGAAGAACAACGCCGGCGACAGCCGGGCCTCCAGCGTGCTGAGGCTGCGCGCCAGCACGGCGTTCTGGTCGCGGAACCACAGCCGTGCGTAGTTGCCGTCGACCACGACCTTGCGGATCTCGCCGAGCGCCACGAACCAGCACCGTTCGCCATCGCGCAGGAACACCTGGTCGTCAGCGCCCAGCGAATCGCGAGCGGTGTTCGTCGCAGGGGAGACGGCCGGTGCCGCGAGGCGCTCCCGGCCACGCTCCAATGCCGCCTGCAGGCGGCCCGCCTCCACCGGCTTGACCAGGTAGTCGAGTGCGTTGGCGTCGAAAGCGCGCACCGCGTACTGGTCGTAGGCGGTGACGAACACCACCATCGGCACCGTCTCCAGGCCGTCGAGCACATCGAAGCCTTCGCCCGAGGGCATCTGCACATCCAGCAGCACCAGATCGGGCCGCTCGCGCAGGATCGCTTCGCGTGCGGCGGGCACATCGTCCGCCTCGCCCACACATTCCACCCAGGGGATCGCCGCCAGCAGGGTGCGCAGTTCGCGGCGCGCCAGCCGCGCGTCATCCACGATCAGCACGCGCAGTGACGCACTCATTGCTGCACCTCCAACCGGGCCAGCATGCGTTCGCCCTGACGTTCCAGCAGGAACGTGCCCCGGTCGAGGGAGGATGCCGCCGCGTCGATGCCAAGCTGGGCGCGCAGATAGGCCAGGCCGATACCATGGCCTTCGCTGCCGGCCTCGTGCGGGGCGGGATTGTCCACCTCCACCCGCAGCCAGCGACCATCGCGCCGCACGCGGATCGTCAGCTCGCCACCGCCGGCGTGGACGGCGATGCCGTGCTTGATGGCGTTCTCCACCAGCAGCTGTAACGCCATCGGCGGCAGCCGTGCGCGCAGCGCGTCCGGATCGATATCGGTCCGCACGCGCAGGCGGTCTTCGTAATGGATCGCCTCCACCGCCAGGTAGTCCTGCACCACGCGCCACTCCTCGGCCACGGTGACCCAATCGCCATCGGTATGGACCAGTGCGTGGCGCAGCGTGCTGGACAGATGAGTGACCATCTCGCGTGCACGCGCCGGGTCTTCATTGATCAGCGCGCGCAGGTTGTTGAGCGCGTTGAACACGAAGTGGGGATTGAGCCGCGCACGTAGCGCCTGGTGCTCCAGCGTCGCCCGCTGCGCTTCGGCGCGCAGGTGCGCCATTTCGCTGTTGCGGGCCCGATGCAGCGCGCGGCGGCCGGTCCACAGTGCGCACCACACGCTCAACACGATGGCAGTGCTGAGCCAGTAGTTGAACGTATCGACCGGCCGGTAATGGGCGCGCTGTCCCGGCAGCGCCACCCAGTCCCATGCAAGCGCGGGGAGCAGCACGGCGGCGGTGAGGAGCTGGATGGCGGCCGCGACACCCACCACGGCCAGCGCCATCCGCCACGTCAGCCCCAGCAGATCGCGTTGCAGCCACGCATGGCCAAGCGCCCAGTGGCGTATCAGTGCAGTGCCGGCGAACAGGCCAAGCGCGACCATCACATAGATCAGGGTCCCGCCGGACCAAGGGCCACGGTAGGCGATGCCCATGCCGATGCTCACGCCCAGGTAGCCAGCCCACAGGCCCGCGTTCGCCCACCAGAAACCCGAATTGCGTGCTGCCTGCCTCGTGTTCATCGTCTCCACGCCGCTGTCGATCAGTGCGCCACGGGCAGGTCGAGAAAGTCCCGGATCTGCGCCTGCAGCCAGCGCGGATCATCCCACATCAGGAAGTGGTAGCCGGCGCGGCTCATCTCGATGCGTACGTCGGGCAGCGCGGCGTACTGGGCCTCGAAGACCTGGCGCGTGCTGGCTTCGGTCGCACCGAACGGCTGGTAGGCCGCCCACGCGCCCAGCACCAGCACCGGCACCCTGATGCCGGCGATCGGCTGGCGCAGGTCGGTCATCGTCATCGAATACACCGCGCTGGCGGTGGCGCCGCGATCGCTGTCGCGCCCCCACTGCTTCAAGGTCGCCACATGCGCGGGGGCATGCGCCATGTTGGCGACCGCGGCATCGGTCTGCGCCGCGTATCGGGTGGCGTCCACGGCAAGCATGCCGGCCCGCACTTGCTCGGCCATCGGTTCGAGCGTGGCCGGCGTCGCCGCCGGATTCTGCGCGGCCCCCAGGTACGGCAAGGCATCGACGATCACCAGGGGGCCGATGTGCCGGGGTGCCGCGATCGCCATCTGCAGCGCCAGCACGCCGCCGAGGCTGTGGCCGATCACGGCGGG
Organism: Stenotrophomonas sp. Steno-Z1; assembly: GCF_056393175.1. NCBI lineage: Bacteria > Pseudomonadati > Pseudomonadota > Gammaproteobacteria > Lysobacterales > Lysobacteraceae > Stenotrophomonas > Stenotrophomonas sp. Steno-Z1. The sequence continues at coordinate 84,676 of NZ_JBWJPB010000006.1, forward strand.
ATGATCGAGCCTGCGGTCCGCGCTGTAGGCCAGCAGGCGGTCACGCATGGCGCCCAGGAAATCATCGCTGGCCGTGGCAGGCGCGCCGGCGAAGCCCGGCAGCTGGATCAGATGGCATTGCACCTGCGGCTGCAGCGCGGCGCAGGTCTCGCGCCAGACCTCGGCACCGCTGTTGAGGCCGGGGATCATCAGCACCGGCCGGCCGCTGCCGATGACCTCGACCTGCAGGCCCTGGAACGGCTCGATGGCCGCATGGGCGGGGCTGGCCAAGGTGGCCCATGCGGTCAGCGCAAGCGCAGCAAACGGGGCGATGGCGTAGATGCGGCGGGGACGGGCGGTCGACATGGCAGGCTCCTGCTGGATGAGCGTGGAGCGTGACGCGCGCCGAGGCGGTGCGGGCAATTACATGAGCAGCGGACGCAGAAGGCGGTGAGCGGTCGCGGGAGGCGGACGAGCCTTGCGGCCTCGGCGAGCCGGCGCCCCAGCAATCGGCTGCCCTGCGTGGGGCGGCGATGGGAACGCGACGCCGTCGGCCAGCGCATTTACCGGCGGCAGGGTCCGCCCGGTCAGCCGCAGCCGGCCTCACGCACTTCACATTCATCGCGATGAAAAGATATGATTGATCCACATCCGCCGACGTTTCCCGCCGCCCATGACCGCCATCAGCTTCGAGTTCTACCCGCCCAAGACCGACGAGCAGCGCGCGCAGCTTGATCGTACCGCGAGCAAGCTCAAGGCCTTCGCGCCGGAGTATGTCTCCTGTACGTTCGGGGCCGGCGGCTCGACCCTGAGCTACACCTCCGAGACCGTGCGCCACCTCAAGCAGCACCATGGCTTCGACGCCGCCCCGCACCTGTCCTGCGTGGGCGGCAGCCGCGAGGAGATCCGCGAGCTGCTCAAGCTGTACCGCGCCATCGGCTGCCGCCGGATCGTCGCGTTGCGCGGCGACCTGCCCTCGGGCATGGGCCACCCCGGCGACCTGCGCTATGCCTCGGACCTGATCAGCTTCATCCGCGCCGAACACGGCGACGCGTTCCGCATCGAAGTGGGCGCCTACCCCGAGACCCATCCGCAGGCCGACGATGCCCTGCTGGACCTGAAGCACTTCAAGACCAAGATCGATGCCGGTGCCGATGCGGCGATCACCCAGTATTTCTTCAATGCCGATGCGTACTTCCACTTCGTCGATGCGGTGCGCAAGCTGGGGGTGGGCGTGCCGATCGTCCCGGGGATCATGCCGATCTCCAACTTCAGCCAGCTGCGCCGCTTCTCCGAGCAGTGCGGGGCGGAGATCCCGCGCTGGATCGGCCGCAAGATGCAGGCCTACGGCGACGATGCCGAATCGGTGCGTGCGTTCGGGGCGGAGGTGGTGGCCGGGCTGTGCGAACGGCTGGTCGCTGGTGGCGCGCCGGGGCTGCACTTCTACACCCTCAACCTGGCCAAGCCGACCACCCAGGTGCTGAAACTGCTGCGCGGCTGAGCGCGGCCACATCGCTTGCAGATAACGTGCGCATCGTTACTCTGCTGCGATGAAATCGCTCGTCCTGCTCCTGCTGTGCGCGTCGTGCCTGCCCGCTCCGGCATCGGCGCAGGCGCAGCGCGTGAACCGCTGCACCAACGCCCAGGGCCAGACCGTATTCACCGACCGTAGCTGCGACGCACTGGGCGCCACCGCACGCATGCCGGCCCGCACGCCCACCGTGGGCAACACCGGCATCTACCGCGCCGGCTGCGCGCGTCGGCTCAGCGAGTTGACCGGGCAGATCCGCGATGCGGTGAGCCAGCAGGACGTCAACCGTCTGTCCTCCATCTATCTGTGGAACAACGTCTCCAACGCCACCGCCAACCAGATCATCGGCCGGCTGGAAGCGGTGGTGCAGCGGCCACTGGTGGACATCGCGCCGGTGTACCCGCAAAGCGAGGCGGCGCTGACGGAGGGCCCCGCCAGTGCGCCGCTGCCGGGCGGCGATGCGCAGCCGCTGGCCGATGTCGCGCCGCGCCGGCCACGCCCGGTCGGGCTGCGCCTGGAGCAGACCCTGGGCAACACGGCCACGCCGGCGCGCACGGTGTTCGGGCTGCGTCGCCAGTACGGGTGTTTCTGGATCACCTTGTAGCGGCGATGGGCTGCGGATGCCGGCCAGCGGGCGGCGCTGCGTGGCCGCTCAGGCCGGCCACAGTGCGCGGATCGCGGCGATGCCCTGCGCGCCGTGCTGGCGGGCCTTCCCGATATCGTCCGGATGCAGCCCGCCCAACGCATACAACGGCAGCGAGACCTGCTCGCGCAGCTGCTCGAACGCCTCCCAGCCCAGCGCGGTGGCGCCCGGATGGCTGGCGGTGGCCTGGACCGGGCCAAGCACGGCGAAGTCGCAGCCCAGCCGCTGGGCGGCCTGCAGCTGCGCCAGGTCGTGGCAGGAGGCAGCCACCAGCTGCCCGGCCGGCAAGGGCCGTGCGTCCAGTTGCAGCACTTGTTCCGCGCCCAGGTGCACGCCCACGCCGAGCCGGCGGGCCAACGCGATGTCGCGGTTGAGCAGCCACTGCACGGCACCGCGATGGGCGCCGATGGCCTGCTCGGCCAGGGCCACCCGGGCCGGGCTGGCCGGGGTGCGCAACTGGATCCGGTTGACCCCGGCGGCCAACGCCTGCGCCAGGCGCTGGTGCCAGTCATGGTGGGCCTGGGCGTGGTCGGCCTCGGGTTCGGGGGTGATCAGGTAGCGGTCGGGCTGGCGCAACGCCGCCACCACCGGCACATCGGCCGGCGGCATCGAATAGCGGGAGAGCTTGTCCGGGGTGACCCAGGTGATGGCCTGTCCTTCACGGCCGCGCGGGCTGCCCTTCCAGCTGCTGATCCGCCGCACTTCCAGGCGCAGGCGCTTGTCCGGGTACATCTGCGGCACGTCCATGATCCACGCGCCGACCTCCGCCTCGATCCCCAACTCCTCGCGCAGCTCGCGCACCAACGCCTGTTCGGAGCTTTCGCCGGGCTCGCGCTTGCCGCCGGGAAACTCCCAGAGGCCGCCCATGTCGCGGTCTTCGGTGCGGCGGTTGAGCAGGATGCGGCCGCGGGCGTCGGTGATGACGCCGGCCACGACGTGGATCGATCGTTTGGGGGAAGGCATGGGGGGAGCATGCCGAAAACCGCCTTGCCGGCGCAATGGCCCGGGCGCCGGCACCCGCGGCGACGCGCACCGGGCCACGCACGGCCGACAACAAAAAACCCCGCACGCGGCGGGGTTTTCTGCGTGCCCCGGGGGGGCCTCCACGCAGGGCGTGGATCTACGCTGTCCGGGTCAGGTGAGCTGCCCGTGGCAGTGCTTGTACTTCTTGCCGCTGCCGCAGGGGCACGGGTCGTTGCGGCCGACCTTGGGCTCATCCAGGCGCACCTGGGCCACCCCGTTCTGCGCCGAAAGCACGTCCGCCGCCTCTTCGTCGGCGCTGTAGCCGCCGGCGTCCTGGTGCTGGAACTGCGACTGCAGCAGGCGCGCTTCGACCTGCTGGCGCTCGGCTGCTTCCAGTGCCGCCACTTCCTCTTCGCTGCGGATGCGCACGCGCGCCAGCAGGGTGACCACTTCGCGCTTCACGTTCTCCAGCATTTCCGAGAACAGCTCGAACGCTTCCTTCTTGTATTCCTGCTTCGGCTGCTTCTGCGCGTAACCGCGCAGGTAGATGCCCTGGCGCAGGTAGTCCATGCGTGCCAGGTGCTCTTTCCAGCTCTGGTCCAGCACGGTCAGCATGACGTGCTTCTCCAGCGCGCGCATGGTCTCCTCGCCCACGCCGTTTTCCTTCTCGGCGAAGTGCTCGTCGATGCGCGCCTGGACCTTGGCGGCAATCGCCTCAGCGTCCAGTTCCTCATGCAGCTTGACCAGGCCGGTGAGGTCCATCTGCACGCCGAAGTCGGCGGCCAGGGTGGCTTCCAGGCCCTCCAGGTCCCACTGTTCGTCGATCGAGTTCGGCGGCACGAAACGCGCCACGATGTCGAAGATCACATCGCCGCGGATGCCGTCCACGTTGTCCTTGACCGACTCGGCGTCCAGCAGCTCATCGCGCTGGGCGTAGATCACCTTGCGCTGGTCGTTGTTGACGTCGTCGAAGTCGAGCAGGTTCTTGCGGATGTCGAAGTTGTGCGCTTCCACCTTGCGCTGCGCCTTCTCGATCTGGCGGCTGACCAGGCGGTCCTCGATGACGTCGTCTTCCTTCATGCCCATCATGCGCATCGCCTTCTGGACCCAGTCCGAGGCGAAGATGCGCATCAGGTTGTCTTCCAGCGACAGGTAGAAGCGGGACGAACCCGGATCGCCCTGGCGGCCGGAACGGCCACGCAGCTGGTTGTCGATACGGCGCGACTCGTGGCGCTCGGTGCCCACGATGTGCAGGCCGCCGGCCGCCTTGACCGCGTCATGGCGCTTCTGCCACTCGGCCTTGGCCTGCGCGCGCTGCTCGTCAGTGGCGCCTTCGCCCAGCTCGTGCAGCTGCGCTTCCAGCGAACCGCCCAGCACGATGTCGGTACCGCGACCGGCCATGTTGGTGGCGATGGTCACCGCGCCGGGCATGCCGGCGTTGGCGATGATGGTCGCTTCGCGGTCGTGCTGCTTGGCGTTGAGCACCTCGTGGCGCACGCCGGACTTGTTCAGGTGCTCGGACAGCATCTCCGAGGTTTCAATCGAGGTGGTACCCACCAGCACCGGCTGGCCGCGCTCGTTGCAGGCCTGGATGTCGGCCAGCACCGCGTTGAACTTGCCGTTGCGGTTGAGGAACACCTGGTCCGAACCGTCCTTGCGGATGGTCGGGCGGTTGGTCGGGATCACCACCACTTCCAGGTTGTAGATGCTCTGGAATTCGTAGGCTTCGGTATCGGCCGTACCGGTCATGCCGGACAGCTTCTTGTACATGCGGAACAGGTTCTGGAAGGTGATGCTGGCCAGCGTCTGGTTCTCGCGCTGGACCGGCACGCCTTCCTTCGCTTCCACCGCCTGGTGCAGGCCATCGGACCAGCGACGACCGGCCAGGGTACGGCCGGTGAACTCATCGACGATCACCACTTCGCCATCGCGCACGATGTAATCCACGTCGCGCTGGTAGATGGCATGCGCGCGCAGGGCGGCATTGAGGTGGTGCACCACGGTCAGGTTCTGCGCCGCGTACAGGCCTTCGGTCTCGGCATTGAGGATGCCCGCTTCCACCAGCAGCGCCTCGGCATGCTCCATGCCCGCTTCGGACAGGTGCACCTGCTTGCCCTTCTCGTCCACCCAGAAATCGCCCTCGCCTTCCTCGGCCTCCTGCTTGATCAGGTGCGGGACGACGCGGTTGACGCGGATGTACAGCTCGGGGGAATCATCGGCCGGGCCGGAGATGATCAGCGGGGTACGCGCTTCATCGATCAGGATCGAGTCGACTTCATCGACGATGGCGTAGTGCAGGCCGCGCTGGTAGCGGTCCGCACGCGACAGCGCCATGTTGTCGCGCAGGTAGTCGAAGCCGAATTCGTTGTTGGTGCCGTAGGTGATGTCGCTGGCATAGGCCTCGCGCTTGTCGCCGTGCGGCATGCCCGGGTAGACCACGCCCACGCTCAGGCCCAGCCAGTTGTACAGCTTGCCCATCTGCGCCGAGTCGCGGCGGGCCAGGTAGTCGTTCACGGTGACCACGTGGACGCCCTTGCCTTCCAGCGCGTTCAGGTACACCGGCAGCGTGGCGACCAGGGTCTTGCCTTCACCGGTGCGCATTTCGGCGATCTTGCCCAGGTGCAGGACCATGCCGCCGATCAGCTGGACGTCGTAGTGGCGCATGCCGAGCACGCGGCGGCTGGCCTCGCGGCAGACCGCGAACGCTTCCGGGAGCACCTTGTCCAGGGCTTCACCGTCAGCGATGCGCTGCTTGAACTCCGGGGTCTTGGCCTTGAGCTGCTCGTCGGAGAGCTTTTCGATTTCCGGCTCCAACGCATTGACCTTGGCGACGATGCGGTTGAGCTGGCGCAGCTGTCGTTCATTACGACTGCCGAAGACGCGGGTAAGCAGGCTGTTGATCATTGAAGGAACCGGTTGGAATGAGACGCCCCAACGGCGACGCTCCCCCGGGGGAATCGTCCGCCGCAAACGAAACAGGGCGCACTGCGCCCTGTCTATGGCAACACCCATTGTAGCTTGGGTCGGGGGCCTGGCGTTTCAAGCACCCCCTTCCGAAGCGAAATCCGCGATCAGCCGCGCGAAACGCGCCCGACCGGGGTATTGCCGCCGTCACCGAGGAACTTGCGCGGGTTGACCACCTGGCCCCGCTCCCAGACCTCGAAGTGCACGTGGGCACCGGTGGAACGGCCCGTGGAACCGGCCTTGGCCACTTCCTGACCGGCCCGGACCAGGTCGCCCGGCTTCACCACCAGGCGGGAATTGTGCGCATAGCGGGTCACGTAGCCGTTGCCGTGGTCCACGTCGACCACGTTGCCGTAACCGCCCTTCACGCCGGCGAAGCTGACCACGCCGTCGGCCACCGACATCACCGGGTCACCGACCTTGGCGTGGAAATCCATGCCCTTGTGGGTGGCCGCACCACGACCGAACGGGTCGCTGCGGGTGCCGAAGTTGGAGGTGATGTAGGTGTTGCGGATCGGCATGCGCCCCGGCACGGCATTCTGCTCGAGCTGGTGGTCGAACATCAGCGATTCCATCACCGACAACTGGCGGCCTGAAGCAGCGAAGCGCTGCTCCAGCACCTGTAAGTCGGCGTTGACCGCGCTGACCGGGATGTCCTGGGTCGGGCCGGGCTCGCCTTCACCGAGGCCGGGGGTCTCGTTGAAGTCGAATTCACCATCTTCCAGCTTGCCCATCTGGGTCAGCCGTTCGCCGAGGGCGTTGAGACGGGTGGCCTGGGCCTGCAGTTCACCCATCCGCGCTGCCAGCGCGTTGACCTGGGTCTGGGCGTCCTTCTGGGCCTGGGCCAGCTCGCGTTCCTGCTGGGCGACCTTGGCGTGGAGCCGCGAATCATTGAACATGCTGCCACCGATACCGGCACCGAAGCCGATCAGGCAGCCTACCCCCAGCACACTGCCCAGCAGGGCACGGGGTGAATCCTCGAAGTAGAAACGCAAACGCGCCAGGGGCGTCTTGGCCTTTCCTTCACGCGTTTTGATTACGATCTTTTTGAATGCCATCAGTGAGTTTTCATGTCTGAGCCGAAATCCAGTGCCCGTACCCCGTCAGCGCCGAAGCCGGCGCTGGATGTGGTCATGGCGGACAAAGCCGGTAACCCGCTGCGTCGTGCCCTGTGGCTCGACGCGCTTGACCGTCAATTGCGCCCCCATTTGCCGCCTGCACTGGCCACCCGTTGCCGGCTGGCGAATGTAAACGGCGAGCACCTCGTTTTTCTCGTCGATTCCCCCGTGTGGCACGCCAGATTGCGGCTTGCCGAGGCACAGTTGATCGACGCGGCCCGGTCCATCGGGCTGAAGGTCACCAAGGTGACCGTCAAAACCGCGTCTGCCCCTCCTCCACGCTCCCCAGCGATCGATAACAGGAATGGCCCCCACGCAGTTTCAGCCGCCACGCACAAAGGGCTACGCGACGCGTTGGCTTGCCTGAAGGACATGGATCTACTCAAGTCCTGAAGGCATCGGGGCATCCGGCCCCTTCCCGGACGCGTCACGAGTACGTGAATTTGTCTGGGAACCGGCCAGCATCGTAGCCGTCGATCGTCGCGCAGTCGTTAGTCTTTTATTAAAAACTCGTTAAATTCAGCAATAACCTCGATCAGGTTCACAATTCCGTGACCTGCGTCCGTAGACGGTTCATTGACGTCAAGGTCACCCCGGGTTGGCCCCAGGAAAGCAGAACGGCGCCTTGGGCGCCGTTTGGTTTTCAATCAATTCAATGACTTGCGCCAGCGTCGCGGGCGGATCACGCGTAGGCGGGCGCCCCGTAGGCGACCGGGGCCGTCGCGGCGGCCGCGTCGTAACTCACCCACTCCCACGCGCTGGCATCGGCCATCAGGGCCCGGACCAGCTTGTTGTTGAGCGCATGGCCGGACTTGAAGCCTTCATAGGCCCCCAGCACCTGGCCGCCGGCCAGGTACAGGTCGCCGATCGCGTCGAGGATCTTGTGGCGCACGAACTCGTCGGCATAACGCAGGCCGTCGTCGTTGAGCACGCGGAACTCGTCCAGCACGATGGCGTTGTCCATCGAACCGCCTAGGCCCAGGTTGCGCTCGCGCATGTACTCCAGGTCGCGCATGAAACCGAAGGTGCGCGCGCGGGAGATTTCCTTGGTGTAGGCGGCCGTGGAGAACTCGATCTCGGCGCGGGACTGCTTGGCCGGGATCATCGGGTGATCGAACTGGATGGTGAAACCGAGCTTGTAGCCCTCGTAGGGCTCGAAGCGGGCGACCTTGTCGCCTTCGGTGACTTCCACCGTCTTGAGGATGCGGATGAAACGCTTGGGAGCGTCCTGTTCGGCGATGCCTGCCGACTGCAGCAGGAACACGAACGGACCGGAGGACCCGTCCATGATCGGCAGTTCGGCCGAGGACAGCTCCACGATGATGTTGTCCACGCCCAGCCCGGCCAGCGCCGACATCAGGTGCTCGACGGTCTGGATCTTGGCCTCGTGGTAGGTCAGCCCGGTGCACAGGGTGACTTCGGTGACCAGGTCCGCACGCGCGGGCACTTCCACCACCGGATCCAGATCGACCCGCCGGAACACGATGCCATGATTGACCGGGGCCGGGCGCAGGGTCATGTAGACCTTGTCGCCGCTGTGCAGGCCAACGCCGGTGGCGCGGATCGTGTTCTTGAGGGTGCGTTGCGGGATCATGGGGGGCAGGACCGGGAATGCGCGCGGTCAGCGCGGCTGAGACAAACAAGAATAACACGCACTACCACCACCCCTTTCTGAACCAGAACACGGGCGGCAGACTGCCGGGCCACTCCGGGCCCGGCAGCAAGGGACATGGAGGCGCCTACCGGGGAGGACAAGACCCCGGCACGCATTCCTCAGTCCGCCTGGCGGCGCAGGAACGCCGGGATGTCCAGGTAGTCGTTGGGCAGCTCGGCGGCGGCCGGCGCCGAAGACGACGGGGTCGACGCGGTCGACGCGTCCGCGCTCGGACGACGCAGGCCCATGCCCATGCCACCGACGGCCTTGGACACGGCATCGCCGCCGGTGTCGAACTCGCCGAACTCCGGCTGGCCGGTGGTGGCGTTGCGGACCAGCTTGATCGGTGCACGCTCGCCCGGACGCTGGGTCTTGGCGGCCACGGCACGGTTCAGGCCGGTGGCGACCACGGTCACGCGGACTTCGTCCTGCATGTCCGGATCCAGCACGGTACCCACCACCACGGTGGCGTCTTCGGAGGCGAAGCCATCGATGGTGCGGCCGATCTCGTCGAACTCGGCCATGGTGAAGTCGGCGCCGGCGGTGATGTTGACCAGGATGCCGTTGGCACCGGCCAGGTTCACATCGTCCAGCAGCGGGTTCTGGATGGCGGCTTCGGCGGCGGCCTGGGCGCGGTCATCGCCACGCGCGGTGCCGGTACCCATCATCGCCAGGCCCATTTCGGACATGACGGTGCGCACGTCGGCAAAGTCGACGTTGATCAGGCCCGGACGCACGATCAGGTCGGCGATGCCCTGCACGGCGCCCTGGAGGACGTCGTTGGCGGCACGGAAGGCCTGGATCATGGTGGCGTTGCGGCCCAGCACGGTGATCAGCTTTTCGTTCGGGATGGTGATCAGCGAATCGCAGTGCTGGCTCAGTTCCTCGATGCCCTTCAGCGCGACCTGCATGCGGCGACGGCCTTCGAACGGGAACGGCTTGGTGACCACGGCGACGGTCAGGATGCCCATCTCCTTGGCCAACTGGGCAACCACCGGGGCTGCGCCGGTGCCGGTGCCACCGCCCATGCCGGCGGTGATGAACACCATGTCCGCACCCTGCAGGGCATCCATGATGCGCTCGCGGTCTTCCAGCGCGGCCTGGCGGCCGACCTCCGGGTTGGCGCCTGCACCCAGGCCCTTGGTGACGTTGGTACCCAGCTGCAGCTGCAGCTTGGCACCGCAATTCTTGATGGCCTGCGAGTCGGTGTTGGCGGTGATGAATTCCACGCCGTCCACGCTGGTGCTGACCATGTGCGCCACGGCGTTGCCGCCGCCGCCGCCCACGCCAATCACCTTGATCACCGCATTGGGTGCCATCTTTTCAATCAGTTCGAAATGCGCCATGTCCGTGTCCTCTTGATGCCGTTTACGCGGGACGGGGGCGTTGGAGATTCCTTCTCCTGTCCTCCCCCACCGTCGTGCCGGCGAGTTGTAGTTGGTGTTGCCCTGGCCGGATCGCACCGGTTCGGGCCGTGTTGCCTGTTTCAAGAAACGGCCGGGGGGCCGCGGTGTTGCTCGTTGTTTTATCTACATCGCACTGCGTGGTATTGCGGGTATTGCATGGACTACGTGGATTTTCGGGAACTGCTTATCGCGTGTTGCATGTGTACTGCGTGTCAGGACCGCGCTCAGAATTCGCCGCGGAACCAGGTCTTGAGTTTCTTGAACATGCTGCCCGCGCGCCCGGTGGGCAGCGACGGACGGCGCGGGTGTTCGATCTGGCTGCCCATCAGCAGCAGGCCCACGCCGGTGGCGTGCACCGGGTTGCCCACCACTTCGCCCAGCCCGGTCACGTGCTGCGGAATGCCCACGCGCACCGGCATCTGCAGCATTTCCTCGGCCAGCTCGACCACGCCTTCCATCTTCGAGGCACCGCCGGTGAGCACCATGCCGGCGCGCACCAGTTCCTCGAAGCCGGAGCGGCGCAATTCGGCCTGCACCATCTCGAAGATCTCTTCGTAACGGCCCTGCACCGCCTGGGCGAGTGCGTGGCGCGGCATCCGGCGCGGCGGGCGATCGCCGACGCTGGGCACCTGGATGCTTTCCTCGGCCGTGGCCAGCTGCGCCAGCGCGCAGGCATAGCGCACCTTGATCTGCTCCGCTTCCGGGGTCGGGGTGCGCAGCATGTGGGCGATGTCGTTGGTGACGTGGTCGCCGGCGATCGGCAACGACGCGGTGTGGCAGATCGCGCCCTGCACGAACACGGCCAGGTCGGTCGTGCCCGCGCCCATGTCCACCAGCACCACGCCCAGCTCGCGCTCGTCGGCGGTCAGCACGGCCTTGCTGGAAGCCAGCGAGGACAGCACCAGGTCATCCACCTGCAGGCCGCAGCGCTGCACGCACTTGCTGATGTTGGCCGCGGCCGATTGCGCGCACACCACCAGGTGCGCATGCACCTCCAGGCGCACGCCGGTCATGCCGACCGGGTTGCGGATGCCTTCCTGCGAATCGTCCAGCACGTACTCGCGCGGGATCGCATGCAGGATCTTCTGGTCGGCCGGGATCGCCACGGCCTTGGCCGCGTCCAGCACCCGGTCCAGGTCGCCCCAGGTCACTTCGCCTTCGCGGATCGGCACGATCCCCGGCGAGTTCCGGCACTGCACGTGGTTGCCCGAGATGGAGGCGTACACCGAGCGGATCTCGCAGCCGGCCATCAGCTCGGCCTCTTCGACCGCGCGCTGGATCGACTGCACGGTCGACTCGATGTCCACCACCACGCCGCGCTTGAGCCCGCGCGATTCGTGCGAGCCGATGCCGATGACCTCGATCGGATTGCCCGGCGAATACTCACCGACCAGCGCCACCACCTTGGAGGTGCCGATATCCAGTCCGACAATCAGTGATTTGTCACCCTTGCGATTCATGTCCTGTCCTGCGCCGGTTTGGGCGCGGTAGCGGCCGGGGTACCCCAGCTCAGCGTGAAACCATTGGTATAACGGAGGTCGGCGCGTTCGATCGGCGCCTGCTGGTTGGTCAGCTGCGGCAGCACGCGCACGAAACGCTGCAGGCGCGAACGCGCGTCGTCGCGGCCCACGACCACTTCGGTGCCGTTGCTGAGCAGCAGCGACCAGCTGCCACGCGCGTCCATGCTGACCCGCTTGACGTCCACGCCGGCCGGCGCGAACAGCGCGCGTGCATCGTTGTAGAGCGCCACCACTTCCTCGGTCTGGCTGTCCGGTCCGTCCAGGTCAGGCAACGCCAGGTCCTGCAGCTTCTTGGGCGTGGCAAACAGCTTGCCCTGCTCGGACAGCAGGCGGTCGTTGCCCCAGCGCGCGAACGGCTTGTGTTCGACCAGGGTGATTTCCAGCACGTCCGGCCACTGCTTGCGCACCTGCGCGCTTTCCACCCACGGCAGCTTTTCGATGGCGTCCTGGGCGTCCTGCAGCTTGACCGCGAAGAAGCCGGCCTTGGCGAACGGCAGCACCACCTGCTGCAGCTGTTCGGCCGGCACCCGCTTGAATTCGGCGTGCACGCGCAACTTGGCCAACGGCCAGCGCTCGGCACCGACCCAGCCGTTGAGCACCGCCACCACGGGCAGCGCCACCACCGACAGGGCCAGCAACCAGACGAAGATGCGCAGCACCGCGTTCATGCGTGGGCGCGCTCCCGGTCGGTGCCGTCCTGCAGGTTGGCCGGCAAGGTCTGCTCCAGCACGCGCCAGACCAGTTCCTCGAACCCGATGCCGGCCTGTGCGGCGGCCTTGGGCACCAGCGAGTGGCTGGTCATGCCGGGTGCGGTGTTCACTTCCAGCAGGTAGAAGCGGCCGCTGGCGCGGTCGCGCATCACGTCCACCCGGCCCCAGCCACGGCAGCCGGCGGCCTGGAAGGCGGCCAGCGCGATGCGGCGGATCTCCTGCTCGTCCTCGCCGTCCAGGCCCGGGCACAGGTACTGGGTGTCTTCGGCGATGTACTTGGCGTTGTAGTCGTACCACTGGCCCTTGGGCACGATGCGGATCGACGGCAGCGCCTGGTCGCCGAGGATGGCCACGGTGAGTTCGTCGCCGACCACCATCTGCTCCATCAGCAGCTGGCCGTCGTAGCGCGTGGCCAGCGCCACCGCGTCATCCAGGCCGGCATCGTCGACGACCCGGCTGATGCCCACGCTGGAGCCTTCGTTGGCCGGCTTCACCACCACCGGCAAGCCGAGTTCGGCGGCGGCCGCGTGCACGTCCACGCCTTCCACCAGCTTGACGTAACGCGGCGTCGGCAGGCCCAGCGACAGCCAGACCTGCTTGGTGCGGATCTTGTCCATGCTCAGCGCCGAGCCGAGCACGTCCGAACCGGTGTACGGCACGCCGAAGGCCTGCATCAGGCCCTGCACGATGCCGTCTTCGCCGCCGCCGTTGTGGCCATGCAGGATGTTGAAGACGCGGTCGAAACGCTGTTCGACCAGTGCCCGTGCCAGCGCCGGGATGCCGTCCACGGCCACCGCGTCGACGCCGCGCGCACGCAGCGCCTCGATCACGTTGCGACCGGAATCCAGCGAGACGTCGCGTTCGCTGGAGGTGCCGCCCAGCAACACCGCGACGCGGCCGAAGCGGGCCGGGTCGGTGATGCGCAGCGAGGGGAAGAAGATCGGGTTCATGCCGCCGGGGTCTCCGTGAAGCCTTCGGTGGCGATCAACTGTGCGATGTGGCCGATGTCGCCGGCGCCCATCATCAGCAGCAGGTCGCCGTCCTGCAGGACGTCGGGCAGGACGTGCGACAGCTCGGCGGTCTGGCCGACCACCACCGGTTCGCTGCGGCCGCGGGCGCGGATGGCGCGCGCCAGCGAGCGCGAATCGGCGCCGGGGATCGGCGCTTCGCCGGCCGGATAGACCTCGCTCAGCACCAGCGCGTCCACCTCGGACAGCACCGCGGCGAACGCGTCGAACTGGTCGCGGGTGCGGCTGTAGCGGTGCGGCTGGAACGCCACCACCAGGCGCTGTTCGGGCCAGCCGCCACGCGCCGCGGCGAACACCGCCGCCAGCTCGCGCGGGTGGTGGCCGTAGTCGTCGATCACCCGCACCTTGGCGCCGGTGGCGGTGGTGACGATGCCCAGGTCGTTGAAGCGGCGGCCGATGCCGGCAAAGCTCTCCAGCGCGCGGGCGATCGCCTCGGGCGCCACGCCCAGCTGCCAGCCCACCGCGGCGGCGGCCAGGGCATTGAGGACGTTGTGCGCGCCCGGCAGCGCCAGCGTCACCGGATGGCTGCTGCCTTCGGGCAGGCGCAGGGTGAAGCGCATGCGCGGACCGTCCTGGACCACGTCCTCGGCACGCACGTCGGCCGTGCTGCTCATGCCGTAGCTCATGACGTGGCGCGGGGTCTGCGCGGCCAGCGCGGCCACTTCCGGGTCATCGATGCACAGCACGGCCAGGCCGTAGAACGGCAGGCGCTGCAGGAATTCGGCGAAGGCGGCCTGGACCCGGGCGAAATCGTTGCCGTAGTTTTCCAGGTGGTCCGAATCGATGTTGGTGATCACCGACACCAGCGGGTTCAGGCGCAGGAAGCTGCCATCGCTCTCGTCGGCCTCGGCCACCAGCCACTGGCCCCCGCCGAGCTTGGCGTTGGCACCGGCGGCCAGCAGCTGGCCACCGATCACGAAGGTCGGGTCCAGCCCGCCTTCGCTCAGTACCGCCGCCGTCAGGCTGGTGGTGGTGGTCTTGCCATGCGTGCCGGCTACCGCGATACCGCGGCGGAAGCGCATCAGCTCGGCCAGCATGGCAGCGCGCGGCATGATCGGGATGCGCTGGCTGCGCGCTTCCATCAGCTCGGGGTTGTCATCGCGGATCGCGCTGGACACCACCACGCAGTCGGTGCCCAGCACGTTGGCGGCCGAGTGGCCGCGCATCACGCGCGCACCCAGGCTGGCCAGGCGACGGGTCGCGGCGTTGTCGGCGTTGTCCGAACCGGACACTTCGTAGCCCAGCGTCAGCATCACTTCGGCGATGCCGCTCATGCCGGTGCCGCCGATGCCGACGAAGTGCACGCGCGGGAACGCGCGGACCAGGTCGTTGGTGTCGTGCAGGCGGCGGATCATGCGCGGCCTCGCGGCAGGCGCGTAGCGGTCTTCATTTGGATTCCTCGAGAATGATGTCGGCGATGCGCTCGGCGGCATCGACTTTGGCCAGGGCACGCGCGGCGTTGGCCATCTGCATGCGACGGGCGGAATTTTCGGACAATTCGCGCAGCACGCCCTGCAGGTGCGTGGCCAGCGTTTCATCCTGCTTCAGCAATACCGCCGCGCCCCGTTCGACCAGGTACTCTGCGTTGCGGGTCTGGTGGTCGTCGACGGCGGCGGCGAACGGCACCAGCACGCTGCCGATCCCGACCGCACACAGCTCGGCCAGGGTCGAGGCGCCGGAGCGGCACACCACCAGGTCGGCCCAGGCGAACGCCTCGGCCATGTCGGCGATGAAGGCATCCACGCGCGCGGTCACGCCGGCATCCTGGTAGGCCTTCAACGCTTCGGCATGCAGTTTTTCGCCGCTCTGGTGGCGCACGTCGAACGCGCTGCCGGCGCCCAGCGCGGCCAGCGCCTGCGGCACGGCGGTGTTCAAGGCGCGCGCGCCCTGGCTGCCACCGAGTACCAGCAGCCGCAGCGGCCCCTGGCGGTTGGCCAGGCGCAGTTCGGGCGGGGTGATCGCGGCGATCTCGGCACGCACCGGGTTGCCCACCGCTTCCTCGCGCTGGGCGAAGCTGCCCGGGAAGCCGGTCAGCACGCGCCGTGCGAAGCGCGACAGGATGCGATTGGTCAGGCCGGGCGCGCGGTTCTGTTCGTGCACCAGCAGCGGCAGGCCGTGCAGGCGCGCGGCCAGGCCGCCGGGGCCGGAGGCGAACCCGCCGAAGGCGATCACCGCGCGGGGCTGGCGGTCGCGGATCAGGAAGCCGGCCGCGCGCACCGCGCGCAGCAGGCGCCCCGGCGCGGTCAGCAGGGCGAGCTTGCCCTTGCCGCGCAGTCCGCTGATGGCCAGCGTGTCGATGTGGATGTCGTGCTGCGGCACCAGGCGCGTTTCCATGCCACCGTCACTGCCCAGCCAGGTCACCGGGATGCCGCGCTCGCGCAGCACCCGGGCCACGGCCAGGCCGGGGAAGATGTGGCCACCGGTGCCGCCGGCCATGATCAGCACCGGGCGCGCGGAGGACGGGGTGGAGACGGTGCTCATCCCATCCTCCCCAACGTCGGTTCGATGCGTTGCTGCATGCGGCTGGTGCCGCGTGGCGAACTGTCGCGCGGTGCCGCGTCATGCGCGGCGTCCTGCATCGCAGCGGCCACGGCGGATGCGCCCGGCGCCCTGCCCGGTTCACCGCCCACCGGCTCGTCGCCTTCGGCGGCGCCCATGCGCACGGCCTGGCGGCGCTCGGCGCGATCCAGTTCGTAGGACACCCGCAGCAGCAGGCCCATCGCCACGCAGGTCATCAGCACGCTGGAGCCACCGGAGGAAATCAGCGGCAGGGTCAGGCCCTTGGTCGGCAGGATGCCGAGGTTGACCCCGATCGAGACGAAGCTCTGCATGCTGATCCACAGCCCGATGCCGAAGGCGATGTAGCCGGAGAAGTGGCGCTTCATCTCCACGCAGCGCATGCCCAGCCAGAAGGTGCGACCGACCAGCAGGGCGTACAGCGAAATGATCAGGCAGGTACCGAGGAAGCCCAGCTCCTCGGCGGTGACCGAGAAGATGAAGTCGGTGTGCGCCTCGGGCAGGTAGTAGAGCTTCTGCACCGAGTTGCCCAGGCCCACGCCGGTCCATTCGCCGCGGCCGACGGCCATCAGCGCGTTGGACAGCTGGTAGCCGTCGCCCTGCTGGTCGGCCCACGGGTCGAGGAAGGAGGTGATGCGGCGCATGCGGTACGGTTCGATGATCGCCAGCGCGCTCATCGCCACCAGCCCGAACACCACCGGCATGGACATGCGCGGCATGTTCACCCCGCCCAGCACCAGCATGCCGGCGGTGATCGCCAGCAGCAGGGTGGAGGAGCCGAAGTCCGGCTGCAGCAGCAGCAGCACCACCAGCGCGCCGGCCACGCCGAGTGGCTTGAGCATCGCCGGCCAGGTGGCATTGACCTCATCGCGGAAGCGCACCAGGTAGCTGGACAGCCACACGATGTAGAGCACCTTGACCGCTTCGACGGTCTGGAACTTGGAGATGCCCAGGTTGATCCAGCGGCGCGCGCCGTTGACGCTGCTGCCCAGGCCGGGCACGAACACCACCACCAGCAGGGCGAAGCAGCCCAGCAGCAGCACCTGGTTGTACTGTTCGATGCTCTTGAGCTCGGTGCGCATGGCGATGATCGCCAGCACGATGCCCACCGCCAGGAAGATCAGGTGGCGGTTGAGGTAATAGAACGGGCTGCTCATCAGCGCGATCGAGCTCGACGCGACCATCACCACGCCCAGCCCGGTGAGCGCGATGATCGCGCCCAGCAGCCACTTGTCGAAGTGGCCTCCGATGGCTTCAAGGCGGGTTGCCTGGCGCGACAGGTCGTTCATCAGCGGACCTTCAACGTGGCCAGGCCGATCAGCACCAGCACCACCGAGATGATCCAGAAGCGCACGATCACGCGCGGTTCGGGCCAGCCCTTCAGTTCGAAGTGGTGGTGGATCGGCGCCATCCGGAACACGCGCTTGCCGGTCAGCTTGAACGAGGCGACCTGGATCATCACCGACAGCGTTTCGATCACGAACACGCCGCCCATGATCACCAGCACCAGTTCCTGGCGGGTGATCACCGCGATGGTGCCCAACACCGCGCCCAGCGCCAGCGCGCCGATGTCGCCCATGAAGACCATGGCCGGATAGGTGTTGAACCACAGGAAGCCCAGGCCCGCGCCGGCGATCGCCGCGCAGATGATGACCAGCTCGCCGGCCCCCGGGATCTGCGGGATCTGCAGGTAGTTGGAGAACACCACGTTGCCCGAGGCGTAGGCAAACACGCCCAGCGCGCAGGCCACCAGCACGGTCGGCATGATCGCCAGGCCGTCCAGGCCGTCGGTCAGGTTGACCGCGTTGGAGAAGCCGACGATCCAGAAGTAGGCGATGGCCACGAAGCTGATCCCGGCCAGCGGCAATGCCACCGACTTGAACATCGGGATATAGAACGTCAGCGCGGCCGGCACGTCGGCGGTGTAGAACAGGAACAGGCCCGCGGCCAGGCCGAAGATCGACTGCAGCAGGTACTTCCAGCGCGACTTCAACCCGTTCGGGTCGCGGCGCACGATCTTGATCCAGTCGTCATACCAGCCGATGGCGCCGAAGCACAGCATCACCGCCAGCACCACCCACACATAGCGGTTGCGCAGGTCGGCCCACAGCAGCACCGACAGGGTGATGGTGAGCAGGATCAGCGAACCGCCCATGGTCGGCGTGCCGGCCTTGGAGAAGTGGGTCTGCGGGCCGTCGGTGCGGATCGGCTGGCCACCCTTGAACTGCGCCAGCTTGCGGATCATCGCCGGGCCCAGCCACAGCGACAGGAACAGCGCGGTAAGCGCGGCCAGGATGCCGCGCAGAGTCAGATAGCCGAACAGCCCGAACAGGCTCTCCAACTGCTGCAACCATCGGGCCAGTTCAAGCAACATTGGGGCTTTCCTCTCCTCGCGCCAGCAGCGCTTTCACAATTTTGTCCATGGCACTGCCGCGCGAGCCCTTGACCAGGCAGCGCACGCCAGCATGCAGTTCGTCGGCCAGCGCCGCGGCCAGGCTGTCGTGGTCCTGGAAGTGCCGGCCGCCCTCGCCGAAGGCGGTGGATGCGGTCGCACTGAGCGTGCCCAGCGTGTACAGGCGCTTGAGACCGGCCTCGCGCGCGCGGCGCCCGGCCTGGGCATGCAGCGCCTCGCCATCCGGGCCGAGCTCGCGCATGTCGCCCAGCACCAGCCAGCCCTCGGCCTTGCCGCCGGCCAACGCGTCGATCGCGGCGGCCAACGAGCCGGGATTGGCGTTGTAGCTGTCATCGATCAGCACCGCGCCGTTGCGCAGCTGGTGCGCGATCTGCCGGCCCGGCACCGGTTCGGCACGGGCCAGGCCCAGTGCGATCTGGTCCAGGCCGATGCCCGCGGCCAGCGCCAGCGAGGCAGCGGCCAGGGCATTGCTGATGTTGTGCCGCCCCGGCAAGGCCAGGGCGATCTCGACCTGCCCGTGCGGGCTGGTCAACAGGAACTGGCTGCCGGTGGCGGTCGGGCGGATCGCCAGCGCCGAGACGTCGGCA
Source organism: Stenotrophomonas sp. Steno-Z1 (assembly GCF_056393175.1). NCBI lineage: Bacteria > Pseudomonadati > Pseudomonadota > Gammaproteobacteria > Lysobacterales > Lysobacteraceae > Stenotrophomonas > Stenotrophomonas sp. Steno-Z1. Next base: position 103,709 of record NZ_JBWJPB010000006.1, read on the forward strand.
CTGTGGTCCAGGCCGTAGCGCAGCACGCGGCTGCGCGGGGGCTGGCCGACGATGTGCTGCTCGAACCAGATCCCGAAGGCGTCGTCGGCATTGATCACGGCCACGCCGTCGGCCGGCAGCGCGGCGTAGATCGCGCCCTTGGTGGTGGCCACGCCCTGCAGGCTGCCCATCCGCTCCAGGTGCGCCGGCGCGATGTTGTTCACCAGCGCGTAGCGCGGGCGCACGATGTCGGTGAGGTAGGCGATGTCACCCGGCTTGCCGGCCCCCATCTCGTAGATGGCGAAGTCGGCATCCTCCGGCGCATCGAGCACGGCCAGCGGCAGGCCGATCTCGTTGTTGCGGTTGCCCGGGTTGGCGTAGACCACCTTGTGCTGCTCGCGCGCGACCTGTTCCAGGATCGCCAGCAGCAGGCTTTTGACGCTGGTCTTGCCGTTGCTGCCGGTGATCGCGAAGACCTCGGTGGCGCGGTCACGCTGCATGCCATGGGCGATGCGCCCCAGCGCGTACTCGCCGTCGGCGACCACGATCTGCGGCAGCGCCACGTCCAGCAGGCGCTCGACCAGCATCGCCGAGGCACCGCGCGCGACCGCATCGGCGGCGAAGTCATGGCCGTCGAAGCGTTCGCCGCGCAGCGCCACGTACAGGCTGCCCGGGCCCAGGGTGCGGGTGTCGTTGCTGATGGCGTCGATGGCGGTGTCATCGCCATGGATCTCGCCACCGGCCCAATGTGCGATCAGCGACAGCGGGGTGCGCTTCATTGCGTCACTCCCTGCCGCGATGCCAGCACGCGGCCGGCCACGTCGGTGTCGTCGAAGGCATGCTGCACCCCGTGCACTTCCTGGTAGGGCTCATGGCCCTTGCCGGCGATCAGCACGATGTCGCCGGCGCCGGCCAGGCCGATCGCGGTGGCGATCGCGGTGGCCCGGTCGCGCTGCACGGTGGCGGCGGCGGGCGAGCTCAGCCCGGCGACGATGTCGGCGACGATCGCATCGCCGTCTTCGCCGCGCGGGTTGTCGTCGGTGACGATGACGACGTCGGCAAGCTTCTCGGCGATGGCGGCCATCTGCGGGCGCTTGCCGGTGTCGCGCTCGCCGCCGCAGCCGAACACGCACACCAGGCGCCCGGCCAGGTGGTCGTGCAGGCTGCCAAGCGCCTGTTCCAGCGCGTCGGGCGTATGCGCGTAGTCGATCACCACGGTCGGCAGGCCACGCTCGCCACCGAGGCGGTTCATGCGCCCGGCGATCGGCTGCAGCTGCGAGAGCAGCGCGGCAATCGCCGCCGGGCGGTGGCCGAGTGCGAACAATGCACCGGCCACGGCCAGCAGGTTGTCCACGTTGAAGCGGCCCAGCAGCGGCGACTGCACCGGATGGCGGGCGCCATCGACCACCAGGTCGAAGGCGATGCCGCGGCCATCCAGCTTCAGCGAATCGGCGCGCAGCGTGGCCTGCTGCGCGCCGCGCGAGCTCAGCCCGATCTGCTGGACGCCGGCATCGACGGTGCGCAGCAGTTCACTGCCGAAGCTGTCGTCCAGGTTCACCACGGCGGCCTTGAGGCCCTCGCGATGGAACAGCCGCGCCTTGGCCACGCCGTACTGGACCATGTCGCCGTGGTAGTCGAGGTGGTCACGGGTGAGGTTGGTGAACACGGCCACGTCGTAGTGCACGGCATCCACGCGGCCCTGGTCGAGCGCGTGCGAGCTGACTTCCATCGCCACCGCCTGCGCGCCGTCATCGCGCAGCTGCGCGAGCACCTCATGCATCTGCAGCACGAGCGGGGTGGTGAAGCCGGTCGGGATCACGTGGCCATAAAGCCCCACGCCCAACGTGCCGATACTTCCACTGGCGGTGCCGAGCAGGTGCCAGGCCTGGGCCAGCAGCTGCACGGTGGAGGTCTTGCCGTTGGTACCGGTCACGCCGACCATCGTCAGCGCACGCGACGGCTGGCCATGGAACTGGTCGGCCATCGCACCCATGCGCGCGCGCAGGCCCGGGACCGCGATGGCGTCGGCCGGTGCGGGCAGTTCGATCGGTGCCGGCGGCTCGAACAGGATCGCCGCGGCGCCGTTGGCGCGCGCCTGGTCGACGAAGCCCAGGCCATGCGCGCCGAAGCCGGCGATCGCCACGAAGGCGTTGCCCGGGCGCACGGCCCGGCTGTCCAGCACCAGGCCGGTGATGGACGGGTCATGGCCCAGCGCCACGTCGGGAATCAACTGCGAAAGCAACATCGTCTGGCTCATTGCTGGGTGCCTCCCTGCGCGGGCGGCACCGGGGCGTGCGCGCTGGGCAGCGCGGCATCGAATTCGGCGGCGGCATCCGGGGCGATCACCGTTTCCGGGGGCGGCATCGGCAGCACCGAGGCGGCGTGGCCCATCTTTCCGGACTGCTGGGCGGCCAGCCACGACTCGATGTCATCCGGCGGCACGTCCATCAGGCGCAGCGCGCCTTCCATCACGTTGTGGAACACCGGCGCGGACACCAGGCCGCCGTAGTACGTGCCGGCCTGCGGGTCGTTGATCACGATGACCGTGGCAAAGCGCGGATTGGTGGCGGGCACCACGCCGGCGAACAGCGCGTTGTAATGGCCGCGCTCGTACCCGCCCGGGCCGGCCTTGCGCGCGGTACCGGTCTTGCCGGCCACGTGGTAGCCCAGCACCGCCGCCTGCTTGGCGCCGCCCTGGGTGACCACGGTTTCCATCATCGCCACCACTTCCCTGGCGATCTTCTCGTCGATGATCTGCTTGCCTTCGCTGCGCTGGCCCTTGACGAAGGTCGGCGCGATCAGCTTGCCGCCGTTGCCCAGCGCCGAGTAGGCCGTGGCGATCTGCAGCGGGGTGACATTCAGGCCGTAGCCGTAGGACATGGTGGTCTTGGACGAGCCACTCCAGCGCGCCGGCCGCGGCAGCACGCCGGCCGATTCGCCGGGGAAACCGCTGTGCGGGGACACGCCATACCCGAAGCTGTGGACGTGGTCGTAGAAGACCTGGTCCGGCATCTTGGCCGCGATCTTGGCCGCGCCGATGTTGGAGCTGCGGGTGATCACGCCGGTGACGTTGAGCACGCCGTTGTTGCGCGGCACGTCCTTGATGGTGAACCGGCCCACGGCCATGTAGCCCGGGTTGGTGTCCACCGTGGTGTCCTTGGTGACCACCCCGGACTGCAGCGCCGAGGCGATGGTCAACGGCTTCATGGTCGAGCCGGGCTCGACCAGGTCGGTCACCGCGCGGTTGCGGCGGGTGTCCGGGGCGGCGCCGCCGACCGAATTGGGGTTGTAGGTGGGCAGGTTGACCATGGCCAGCACTTCGCCGGTGGCCACGTCCATGATCACCATCGAGCCGCCGGCGGCCTTGTTGGCGATCAGCGCGTTGCGCAGCTCCTTGAAGGCCAGGAACTGGATGCGGCGGTCGATGCTGAGGGTGAGGTCCTTGCCCGGCTCGGCGGCGCGCAGCAGGTCGCTCTCGACGGTGTCGCCCTTGCGGTTGCGGATCACCCGCTTGGCGCCGGCCTTGCCGCGCAGCCATTCGTCGAAGGCCAGCTCCAGCCCTTCCTGGCCGCGGTCGTCGATGTTGGTGAAGCCCAGCACGTGCGCCATCGCTTCCCCCTGCGGGTAGAAGCGGCGGAACTCGCGCTGCGAGGCCACGCCCGGAATCTTCAGCGCCACCACCTTTTCCGCCTCGTCCGGATTGATCCGGCGACGCAGGTACATGAATTCCTTGTCGGCCTTCTGCGACAGCTTGGAGGTCAGCTCGTCCAGCGGCATGCCCAGCGCGGTGGCCAGCTCGGGGATGCGGTCCGGGGCGCGCAGCAGTTCCTGCGGGTTGACCCAGATCGAGGCGACCGGGGTGGACACCGCCACCGGCTCGCCGTTGCGATCGGTGATCATGCCGCGCGATGTGTTGATCGGCAGCTCGCGCAGGTAGCGCGCTTCGCCCTGGCGCTGGTAGAAATCGCTGTTGATGATCTGCACGTAGGCCGCGCGGCCAACCAGCGACACCGAGCACAGCCCAAGCGCCAGGCCCACCCACTTCAGGCGCTGGCGCAGGTTGAAGCTGTTGCGTGCGCGGTTGCGGCCGGACTTGTTCATGGCCGCACCACCACCACGTCCGCCGCTTCGGGGAACTTCATGCCGAGCTTCTCGCGGGCGACGCGGTCGACCCGGGTCGCCTCGGCCAGGGTCGCCTGCTCCAGCTGCAGGCGGCCGAATTCGATATTGAGCTCATCGCGCGCACGCTCGACCCTGGACAACTCGATGAAGGTCTGGCGGTGGCGGTGGCGCATGAACACCACCCCGATCGCCGAGGCGACGGTGCAGGCCAGCAGCACGATGAGCAGCAGGCGACTCACCCGGCCACCTCGCGCTTTTCGGCCACGCGCAGCACGGCGCTGCGCGAGCGCGGGTTGACCGCCAACTCGTCGTCTTCGGCCTTGATGGCGCCGCCGTGCAGGTCCAGGCTCGGCACGAACGGCTGCGCCTCGGGCAACCGGCGATTGCTCGGCGGGGCCTTGGCGTGGCGGTTCATGAACTGCTTGACGATGCGGTCTTCCAGCGAGTGGAAGCTGATCACCGCCAGCCGGCCGCCCGGCTTCAGGCGCGCCATCGCCGCGTCCAGGCCGGCTTCGAGGTCGGCCAGTTCGCGGTTGATGTGGATGCGGATGGCCTGGAAGCTGCGCGTGGCCGGGTTGATCTTGTCCTTGCCACGCGGCATCACCGCGGCGATCGCATCGGCCAGCTCGGCGGTACGGGTGAACGGCTGCTTCTCGCGGCGCGCCACCAGGGCGCGGGCAATGCGCCGGCTCTGGCGTTCTTCGCCGTAGGTCCACAGCACGTCGGCGATCTCACGCTCTTCGGCACGGTTGAGCCACTGCGCCGCGCTTTCGCCGCTGTCCGGGTCCATGCGCATGTCCAGCGGGCCGTCCTTGCCGAAGCTGAAACCACGCTCGGCCACGTCCAGCTGCGGCGAAGAGACGCCGAGGTCGAACAGCACCCCGTCCAGGCCGTCGGCGGTGGCGTCCCAGTGCAGCAGGTCGGCGAAGCTGCCACGGAAGATCGACACGCGCGGGTCCGGCGCGAAATCGCGCTCGGCCACCGCAATCGCTTCGGGATCCTTGTCCATGACCAGCAGCCGGCCTCCAGGACCGAGTTGCTCGAGCACGCCGCGGGCGTGACCGCCACGACCAAACGTGCCATCGAGATACGTACCGTTTTCGATCACCTTCAGGCCATCCAGGACCTGCGTGTACAGCACCGGCAGATGCCCTGCCGGCGACTGCGACACCGGAAGGTGACCGGTCTGCGCTGCTCCGCGCATCCGGGCACCCCGGCTCACAACTTCAGGTCGAGCAACCCATCGCCCAGATCCCCGTCAGACAACGTCTGCTGGATCAATGCGCGATGTGCCTGCTCGCTCCACAATTCGAATTTGTCGCCCATGCCGAGCAGAACCGCCTTCTTTTCAATGCCAACGGCACCGCGGTGGCTGGCAGGAATACTGATGCGGCCGTTGCCGTCCAGCTCCAGATGCGCGGCCGAACCGACCAGCTTCTGTTGCAGCAGACGCACGACGCGCTGTGTGTTGGGTTTGGCCATGACGTCGTCGCGGACCCGCTCCCACTCCTGTTCGGCATACAGCCAGAGGCAGCCGGACTCGAACGGGTTGTAGGTCAGGACCAGGCGGTTGTTGCTCACACGTGCGACAAGGTCGCGATGCGCGGTGGGAACCGCCATGCGTCCTTTGTCGTCAACCGTGATGGCCGTCTCGCCCTGAAACACGACGCGTGCACCTTTCCTTCGCCTGGATGAAACATTGAACCACGAAAAACCACAAAAAACCCGGTTTTGCCTCTGTTGCCCACCTTAGCAGTGCCGATTGGGTTGTCAACAACTTTGCGAGCGAGAAATCGCCTTGGACATCAAGGGCTTGCAGCAATGTTTAGAGACTTGTTCAAGGCTTATCCACAAGTCGCTGTTTCGTCTCATTTTTTGAGATTGGGGCGAAGTTCAGGCGCGTGTAGAGGGCGTGAAACATAGGCGCGCATTCATCCCGAGCCCCGTCGCCATTGACTCGGTCTTGCGCAAACCCCGGCACAATGACGCCATGTGCCTGCTCGCCCTCGCCTGGAAAACCCATCCCCGCTGGCAACTGGTCATGGCGGGCAACCGTGACGAGTTCCACGGCCGCCCCACCGCGCCGCTGGCGGCCTGGCCAGCGCCGGACACCGGGCTGCTGGCCGGACGTGACCTGCGTTCGGGCGGCACCTGGGCCGGGGTTGCCGCGGGTGGCCGGATGGCCGTGGTCACCAATGTCCGCGATCCGCTCGCGCGCCAGACCGGCCCCTCACGCGGGGCGCTGGTGGCCGATTACCTGCGGGCGGGCACGTCCGCCGTGGCCTTCGCCGACGAACTGGCCTCCCGCGCCACCACCTTCGCGCCATTCAACCTGCTGCTGGCCGACCAGGAAAGTTGCCAGTTCCTTGGCAACCACCCGCTGGGCAGGCAGGCGCTGGCGCCCGGCATCCATGGCATGTCCAACGGGCCGCTGGATGCGCCCTGGCCGAAAACGTTGCGGCTGAACGCGGCACTGCGGGCCTGGATCGATCATGGCGAAGACGACCTGAGCGGTCTGTGGCGGGCCCTGGCCGATGAAACCCGGGCCGACGACAGCACCTTGCCCGACACCGGCATCGGCCTGGAGCGCGAGCGCTGGCTGAGTGCGGCCTTCATCCGCAGCCCCGAGTACGGCACCCGCGCCAGCACGGTCATCGCGCTGGATGCGGGCGGACAGGGCTTCATCCATGAGCGTCGCTTCGGCCCGGACGGTGCCTGCATCGGCGAGACGCGGCTGGGGGTCGGGCATGCGTCGCCCGGGCCGGTGGCGGATGCGCTCTCGCATCCGTCGCCCCTGTGACCGGGCGGATGTGCGAAAATGCGCGCGGCGGAGTCGGCCAGACAGTCGCGTCATCCCTTGCGGATGCCGAGGAAAGTCCGGGCTCCATAGGGCAAGGTGCCAGGTAACGCCTGGGCGGCGCAAGCCGACGGAAAGTGCAACAGAAAGATACCGCCTACGTTTCCTTCGGGAAGCCGGTAAGGGTGAAATGGTGCGGTAAGAGCGCACCGCGAGTCTGGCAACAGACCGGCACGGCAAACCCCACCTGGAGCAAGACCAAATAGGGACCTAATGGCGTGGCCCGCGTCGGGTCCGGGTAGGTTGCTTGAGCGCTGCGGTGACGTAGCGTCTAGAGGAATGACTGTCCACGACAAAACCCGGCTTATCGGCCGGCTCCGCCGCTTTTTTCGTCGTGACGAAAAAAGCCCCAAGGTTTGCAGCGCAAACCTTGGGCCCCGGGCCACCAGCGTCCCATTCCCCGCGGCTGTCGCCGCGCCCTCTTTACTGAAGGGGGCTGTGCCGCCAGATGGGTTGCGTGGGCTTTATTCAAATGCGGTGTTTGCTGCGGGTCTCGTAGAGCCACCCCATGGGTGGCTGCTGTTCGTTCCGGCGTCGCGTGCAGCCACCCATGGGGTGGCTCTACCTTTTCGGCGTCGCGTGCAGCCAGCCTTGGGGTGGCTCTGCCTGCGCCCAGCTCGCGATCAGCTGCCGTAGAGGGCCTTCCTTGGGGCGCCGGTGAGTTCTGCGGCCAGCTTGGCCGCGGTGGACGGCGGGAGGTGCTCGCTGAGCTTGGCGTACATGCGGCGGCCGGCGGCCAGTTGCGCCTGCTCGTCGTCGGCGGCGCCCTGCACCATCACCACGAACTCGCCCTTGCGCTGGTTGTCGTCCGCTTCCACCTGCTGCAACAGCGAGGCCAGGGTGCCATCGAGGACGGTTTCGAACAGCTTGGTCAGTTCGCGCGCGAGCACCGCCGGGCGCTCGGCGCCGAAGGCGGCGACCATGTCGGCCAGCGATTCGGTGATGCGGTGCGAGGATTCGTAGAACACCAGCGTGCGGGTTTCCCCGGCCAGGCCCTGCAGGCGTTCGCGGCGGCCCGAGCCTTTGGCCGGCAGGAAGCCTTCGAAGGTGAAGCGGTCGCTGGGCAGGCCGGCCACGCTCAGCGCGGCAATCGCCGCGCAGGCTCCCGGCACCGGGCTCACCCGGATGCCCGCCTCGCGCGCGGCGCGCACCAACCGGTAGCCCGGATCGCTGACCAGCGGCGTGCCCGCATCGCTCACCAGGGCCAGTGATTCCCCGGCCAGCAGGCGCGCGACGATGCGCTGGGACAACGCGTCTTCATTGTGGTCGTGCAGCGCCACCAACGGCTGCTGGATGCCGAAGTGGGCCAGCAACTGGCCGCTGCGGCGGGTGTCTTCGGCGCAGATCGCGGCCACCGAGCGCAGCACGTCCTGCGCCCGCGGCGTCAGGTCGGCCAGGTTGCCGATCGGGGTGGCAACGACATACAGCGTGGGGACAGCACTCATCGCAACGGCACTCGTGGGTCAAGGGTAGAATCGTACCGTTCCCCGGCCCTGGCCGCTGCCCCCATCGAATGGACCTGATCATGAACAAGCCCGTCGCACGGATCTCCGCCCTGTCGTTGTCGCTGCTGCTGATGGCCGGCTGCGCCACGACGAGCCTGACCAGCGCGCCCGAATCGCCGGCCCAGGCCCAGGCGCTGGCATTGATCGATCAAGGCAAGCCACGCGATGCCGCCGTGCAGCTGGAAGCGGTGGCCAACACGCTCAAGGGCAGCGCGCGCGCCGCCGCGCTGGCCGATGCCGCCTTCGCCTGGCATGAAGCAGGCGACAACGCGCGCGCCCGCAGCCTGCTGGCGCAGGTCACCGCACGCCAGCTCAGCGGCGCCAGCCAGCAGCGCTTCCACCTGACCACCGCCGAACTGGCACTGGCCGACAAGCAGCCGGCACAGGCGCTGGCCGCGCTGAAGGAGTCGGCCGACACCGTCGCGCCGCAGCTGCGCACGCGCTGGCAGCTCGCCCGCGCCGATGCGCTGGCCGCCAACGGCGACATCGTCGGCGCCGCGCAGGAGCGCGCGCGCGCGCACGCCGCGCTGACCGGCAAGGCGCGCAGCGACAACCAGCAGACCATCGCCAGCCTGCTGGGCAGCCTCGACGACGCCACCCTGCGCAGCCGCGCCGCCGCGTTGCCGGCCAACGAGCCGCTGTACAACTTCGCCGGGCGTGCGCTGATCGCCCGCGGCCTGCCGCTGCCGCGCCCGTTCGATCGCGAACAGGCCACCCAGTTCGATACCAGCAAGCGCCCGCCGGCCGCCCGCGACGGCTACCGCCCGCCGGTCAAGATGGCCGTGCTGCTGCCGCTGAGCGGTCGCCTGGCCACGGCCGCGCAGCCGGTCCGCGACGGCCTGCTCAGCGGCTACTACGGTGAAAGCCGCCAGCGCCCGGACATCCAGTTCATCGACACCGCCGGCACCGCCGCCGGTGCGGTGGCCGCCTATGACAAGGCCGTGGGTGCCGGCGTGGACTTCATCGTCGGCCCGCTCGGCCGCGACGAAGTGGATGCGGTGTTCGGCCGTGCCCAGCTGCCGGTGCCGGTGTTGGCCCTCAACCGGGGCAAGAGCAGCCCGCCCGCCGGGAGCGCCGGTTTCTCGCTGGCTCCGGAAGACGACGGCATCATCGCCGCCGAATACCTGCGTGGCCGCGAGCGCACCAAGGTGCTGGTGGTGCACAGCAATGACGACAACGGCCGCCGTGCCGCCGCCGCGTTCCGCGAGCGCTTCACCCAGCGCGGCGGCCAGGTGGTGGCCACCATCGGCGTGAACGAAGCGGTCGGCGACATCGGCGCGCAGGTCCGCGCTGCCGGTACCGTGGAGGGCGTGCTGCTGGCGGTGAAGGCCCCGCAGGCACGCGCGCTGGCGCCGCAGTTGGCGCTCGCCGGCGCCGGTGGCGCCACCCGCGTGGGCACCTCGCAGCTGACCATCGGGGCGGGCAAGGTCGAGGACGACATGGCGCTGGACGGCATCGTCTATCCCAACGAAGCATGGAACGTGCGCAGCGTCGCCGGCCTGCCGTCGGCCAGCACCGCCGGGCAGATCCTGCCCAACGCGCGCGGCGCGGCCGGGCGCCTGTTCGCGTTCGGTTTCGATGCGTGGAAGATCAGCGCCTACCTGGACAAGATGGCCAATGAGGGCGGCCTCGACGGTGCCACCGGCACCCTGTTCCTGGACAGCAATGGCAACGTGCTGCGCGTCCCGGCCTGGTCGACCTTCAGCGGCGGCCGGCCGATGCCGATCGCCAACTAAGCCGGTGCCAACCGCGCGGGCGCAGCGTGGCGCGGCGGTGGAAGCCGCCGCGCAGGCCTACCTGTGCAGCGCCGGGCTGACGCCGGTCACCCGCAATGCCCGGTATCGCGGCGGCGAGCTGGACCTGGTCATGCGCGACGGCGACACCACTGTCTTTGTCGAAGTGCGCTACCGCGCCAGCGCCGGCTTCGGCGGCGGCGCCGCCTCGGTGGACCTGCGCAAGCGGCGCAAACTGTTGCTGGCCGCGCAGCTGTTCCTGATGGCGCACCCGGCGCTGGCCGACCGACCGTGCCGGTTCGACGTGATCGAGGCCAGCGGCGAGCCGCCGCGGTTGAACTGGCTGCGCGATGCCTTCCGGCTGGAGGATTGTTGATGGCGAGCGTTTCCTGATGCCCAGTGTGTTCACCCACGCCGCGATCCCGCTGGCGCTGTGGTGCGCGTCCGATCGCGGGCGCGTCTCCACGCCGCTGCTGGCCGCCGGCGTCGTCGCGGCGATGCTGCCCGATGCCGACGTGCTGGCCTTCGCCCTGCACATTCCCTATGCCGACAGCTTCGGCCATCGCGGCGCCAGCCACTCGCTGCTGTTCGCCGCCTTGCTGGCCCTGCTCGCCGCGCTGCTGCATGCACGCCTGCGTGCCGGCGCGGTGCAGGCGGCCGCCTTCGTAGGCCTCAGTGCGCTGTCGCATCCGCTGCTGGATGCCTTCACCTCCGGCGGCCTCGGCGTGGCGTTGTGGTGGCCGTGGAGCGGCGAGCGCCTGTTCGCCCCGTGGCGCCCGATCCGCGTCTCGCCGTTTGCCGGCCAGTTCTTCAGCGCGCGCGGCCTGGCCACCGTTTTCTCCGAGCTGCGTTGGGTATGGCTGCCACTGGCCGCCGCCGTGGTCGGCTGGAAGTTGATCCAACGCGCCCCTGCCACTCCCCGGACGCCCTGATGCATACCGACCTGCCCGCCGCCTTCCTGTCCACCGTGCACGCGCTGTTGGGCGAGGACGGCTGGCGCACCGATGACAGCGCCCTCGCCGCCGCCGCGCAAGACAACTCGTGGCGCCAGCAGGTGCCGCTGGGCGTGGCGTTCCCGCGCGACCGCGGCCAGGTGGTGGCGTTGGTGCGGGCCTGCCGCGACCATCGCGTCGCCCTGGTGGCACGCGGTGCCGGCACCGGCACCACCGGCGCAGCGGTGCCGGTCAACGGCAGCATCGTGCTGTCCTTCGCGCGGATGGCACGCATCCTCGACATCCAGCCCGGCAACCGCTGCGCGGTGGTCGAGCCGGGCGTGCTCAACGGCGACCTGCAGCATGCCCTGGCACCGCATGGCCTGTTCTGGGCACCGGACCCGTCCAGCGCGGACATCTGCAGCATCGGCGGCAACCTGGCCTGCAATGCCGGCGGCCCGCGCGCGGTGAAGTACGGCACCAGCCGCGACAACGTGCTCGGCCTGGTCGCGGTCACCGGCGCCGGCGAGCTGATCCAGTGCGGCGGCGCCTATACCAAGGATGCCACCGGCTACGACCTCACCCACCTGCTGGTGGGCAGTGAAGGCACGCTGGCCCTGATCGTGGAAGCCACGCTCAAACTCACCCCGCTGCCGGTGGCGCAGGCTGGCCTGCGTGTGCTGTACCGCGACGCCGATGCGGCCGCCGCGGCGGTATCGCGGCTGATGGCGCAACCGGTGGTGCCCACGCGGCTGGAATTCATGGATGCGCGCAGCCTGCAGCTGCTGCGCCGCAATGGCGCCGAAGTGCCCGAGGCCGGCGCGATGCTGCTGGTGGAGGCCGACGGCGACCACGACACCCTGCCCTACCTGCTGCAGGCGCTGGCCAACGCGGCCGAGGGCGATGGCATGCTCGCACTGGACGTGGCCATGGAGGGTGCCGCACGCGAGAAGCTCTGGGCCGCGCGCAAGGCGCTGTCGCCGGCGCTGCGCAGCATCGCGCCGGGCAAGATCAACGAAGACGTGGTGGTCCCGGTCTCACGCATCCCCGCACTGGTGGCGGGGGTGCAGGCGCTGGCGCGCGAGCATGACCTGGTCATCGTCACCTTCGGCCATGCCGGCAACGGCAACCTGCACGTCAACATCCTCTACCACCCCGACGATGCCGCCGAGAACGCACGCGCGCATGCGGCGCTGCCGAAGATCTTCGCCTTGACCCTGGCGCTGGGCGGCACGCTGTCGGGCGAGCATGGGATCGGCCTGGCCAAGCGCGATTTCATGGCGCAGGCCTTCAACCCGGCCACGCTGGCGGCGATGCATGCGATCAAGCGGGCGCTGGACCCGGACGGCATCCTCAACCCGGGCAAGGTGCTGCCGCCGGCCGCCTGATGCCGCGGGCCTCGCCGAGCCCGGCGATGCTCAGTCGGCGAAATGCTGGTAGCCGCCCGGGCCGCGCTCGCCCTCGCACTGCACGCCCTGCCCGTCCACGATGCGGCCGATGCGGGTGAGTGGCAGGCGCAGCGATTCGGCCAGCGCGTGCAGCGCGTCGCGCTGGTCGGCGGCAGCGGTGAAACACAGCTCGTAGTCATCGCCGCCGCGCAGCGCACAGTCGCGCGCGGCATCGCGGCCGAGCACGCCACGCAGCGCGGCCGACAGCGGCAACGCGTCGGCGTCCACCTCGGCGCCGACGCCACTGCGCGCGGCGATGTGGCCAAGATCGGCCAACAGGCCATCGGAGATATCCACGGCCGCGTGCGCGAAGGCGCGCAGGCGCAGGCCCAGCGTGACCCGCGGGATCGGGCGCAGCAGGCGCAGGCGCAGCGCTTCGTAGTCGGCCAGCAGCGTCGCGGTGGCGACGTTCAACTCACCGCGTTGCCACAACTGCAGCGCGCCGGCGGCATCGCCCAGCGTGCCGCTGACCCAGATGTCGTCACCCACCTGGGCACGGTCGCGGCGCAGCGCCTGGCCACGCGCGACCTGCCCCATCGCGGTGACCGAGAGCGACAGTGGGCCACGCGTGGTGTCGCCGCCGACCAGCGCGATGGCGTGTTCGTCGGCCAGCGCGAAGAAGCCGTCGGCGAAGGATTCGATCCAGTCCGGGGAGGCATCGGGCAGGGACATCGCCAGCGTGCACCAGGCCGGGCGCGCGCCCATCGCCGCCAGGTCGGACAGGTTGACCGCCAGGGTCTTCCAGCCGATATCGAACGGCGCGGTGTCGTCCGGAAAATGCACGCCGCCGTTGAGCGTATCGGCGGTGACCACCAGGTGTTCATTGGGACGCGGCTGCAGCAATGCGGCGTCGTCACCGATGCCGAGCAGCACGTCCTCGCGTTCGGCGGTACGGGCGCGGATGCGGTCGATCAAGGCGAATTCGGCGAGGGACATCGGCAACTCCGGCAGCGGAACATCCGCCGAGTGGGGCCCGACCGTGGGTCGGATCCGGCAAGACCGTTGGGGTGTAGCGCCGACCGTGGGTCGGCTGCCATGAAACCGGAGATCATCCCGGCTGCGACGGACCGCGCTTTGCGCGGTCAGCCGACCAGCGGTCGGCGCCAGGGACGCGCAGCGGCGGGATCAGCCGCCGGCGGACACTCGACCGGCTCAGTGGCCGCTTTCGACCTTGCGCCATTCCACGGCCGCGCGATCGAGCACGCCGTTGACGTAGGTGTGGCCGTGTTCGGAGCCGAAGCGTTTGGCCGATTCGATGGCTTCGTTGATCACCACGCGGTACGGCACGTCCATGCGGTAGCGCATTTCGTAGGCGGCCACGCGCAGCGCGGCACGCTCGATCGCATCCACCTCTTCGATGCCGCGGTCCAGGTACGGGGTCAGTGCCTCGTCCAGGTCCTTGCGGTTGTCCAGCACGCCATGCACCAGCGCTTCGAAGTAGGCCAGGTCGGCGATTTCGCGGGCCTGTTCGTGGGCGAACTGGGCGATCACCGACTGCGCGTTGCCACCGGAGATCTGCCAGGCATAGATCGCCTGCAGGGCACGACGGCGCGCACGCGAGCGCAGCACCGGGTCGATGCCATCACGGCGGACCGGCTTGCCGGACGGCTTGCCCGGGTTTGACTTGTTCACGGCAACTGCTCCAGAAGATTGACCATTTCCAACGCCGTCAGTGCGGCTTCCTCACCCTTGTTGCCATGGCTGCCACCGGCGCGTGCCTCGGCATCCTCGGCGTTTTCCACCGCCAGCACGCCGTTGAGCACCGGCACGCCGAAGTCCAGCTGCACGCGCATCAGGCCCTCGGCGCAGCCATCGGCCACGTGTTCGTAATGGCGGGTATCGCCACGGATCACGCAGCCCAGGGCGATGATCGCCGCATGCTCGTGCGCGGCGGCCAGGCGGGCGGCCACCAGTGGCAGTTCCCACGCGCCGGGCACGCGGATCACGTCGATGGATGCTTCATCGATGCCGTTGCCGGCCAGGCTGGCGCGCGCCCCGGCCACCAGGACATCGGTGATGCGGGCGTTCCAGCGGCTGGCGAGGATGGCGAAACGGCCCTTTTCCGGGGTACGGAGGTCGCCTTCGTAGTGGCTCATGTTCGGCGTGGGGTCCAAAAGGTTGATTAGTTTACCGCGCACGGGCGCGCCAGAGGCTCAGCGGTCGCCAATTCGGCCACCGCATCGCCGTGCGCCCGGGCAGGGGCGCGTCAGGCCGGGCCGTCCAGCCGGGCACGGCCGGCGGAACGGGCCCGGGTCCACCCGGCTCAGGGCGTGACCGTCTCGACCACTTCCAGGCCATAGCCGGCCAGGCCGACCTGCCGGCGCGGGGTGCCCAGCACGCGCAGCTTGCCCAGGCCCAGGTCGGACAGGATCTGCGCCCCGGCTCCGTTGCGGCGCCACTGGCTCACGTCCTTGTCCTTGCCGGGGGTGACCGGCGCCGGCTGCTGGCGCAGGCGGGCCAGCAGGCTGTTGCTGTCGCGCGGGGCCGACAGCACCACCATCACGCCACGCCCGGCGGCGGCGATCGCGCGCAGGGCATCGGTGGAGGCCACGCCAAAATCATCGCGGCGCCAGTGCAGCAGGTCGGCCAGCGGGTTTTCCACCTGCACCCGGACCAGGGTCGGCTCGGCATCCGGGGTGCCACGGACCAGGGCGAAATGCAGGTCGTGGGCGATCCGGTCGCGATAGGTGACCAGCTTGAACGGGCCGAACTCGGTGTCGATGTCGCGTTCGTCCACGCGTTCGACGGTCTTCTCGGTGGCCAGGCGATACGCGATCAGGTCGGCGATCGAACCGATCTTCAGTCCGTGCTCGCGGGCGAAGACTTCCAGCTCGGGGCGGCGCGCCATGCTGCCGTCCGGGTTGAGGATCTCCACCAGCACGCCGGCCGGCTCCAGCCCGGCCAGCATCGCCAGGTCGACCCCGGCCTCGGTATGCCCGGCACGGGTCAGCACCCCGCCCGGCTGGGCGATCAGCGGGAAGATGTGGCCCGGCTGGTGCAGGTCGGCCGGCCTGGCGTCCGGCTTCACCGCAGTGCGGATGGTGTGCGCGCGGTCGTAGGCCGAGATGCCGGTGGTGACGCCCTCGGCGGCCTCGATGCTGACGGTGAAGTTGGTCTGGAACTGCGCCGTGTTGGCCTGGACCATCGGCGCCAGGCCCAGGTCGGCGGCGCGCTCGCGGGTCAGCGGCAGGCACACCAGGCCACGGCCGTGGGTGACCATGAAGTTGATGTCCGACGGCTTGACCAGCTCGGCGGCCATGATCAGGTCGCCTTCGTTCTCGCGGTCTTCGTCATCGACGACGACGACCATGCGGCCGAGGCGGATGTCCTCGAGGATCTCGGGGATGGAGGCGAAGTTCATGCGGTGGCTCCCTGCTGCGGACCATGCGCCGGCACGGCGATCAGCCGTTCGACGTAGCGGGCGACCAGATCGATTTCCAGGTTGACCGCACTGCCCACGCCGGTGGCGGCGAAGGCGGTGTGGGCGACGGTGTGCGGAATCAGCGCGACCTCGAAGCCCTGGTCGTCGACCTCGTTCACGGTCAGGCTGACCCCGTCCACGCAGATCGAGCCCTTCCTGGCGATGTAGCGCAGCAGCGCGGCCGGCGCGGCGAAGCGCCAGCGCTGGGCGCGGGCGTCGTCATGGATGGACAGGACCTGGCCGAGGCCATCGACATGGCCGCTGACCAGGTGGCCGCCGAGGCGGTCGGTCGGGCGCATCGCGCGCTCCAGGTTGATCACTGCGCCATCGGTCAGCTGGCCGAGCGTGGTCAGCCCGAGCGTCTCGGTGGAGGCGTCGGCCTGGAAGGTGGTGGCGTCGTGGGCAATGACGGTCAGGCAGACCCCGTTGATGGCGATGCTCTCGCCCATCTGCACGTTCTCGAACGGCAGGCTCCCGACATGGAAGGTGAAGCGGACATCGCCGCCCAGGGTCTCGCGTGCGGCCAGGTGGCCGACGCCTTCGATGATTCCAGTAAACAAGGAACGTTCTCCGCGGAAAGTGAGCGAAAAACGCCGCAAGGCATATAGGCACGCACCAGGCCGAAGGCCTGGTCGCACCGTCTTCTTTCATCCGGACTATACCGTCGGCTCCGGCATCGGACCGGATCTGCTGACCTTCCGGCGGAACCGGAAGCGCTCGCGGGCTCGTGCTTGCGCACCTACCGCCGGTGGGGAATCGCACCCCGCCCTGAAGACGTTTGTGTACCGGCGAACCGGCCTGGCCATTGTAGCAAGCGAAGCTGACTGCTCGCTTTTTGTGAAGATATGGTTAAAATCTGCCCGCGCGGCAGTGATCGCCGCCCCTGCCGCCCACGAAGGGCTGGCTGAAATGGACCTCAACGTCATCAAAGGAACCTGCATGCGCAAGATTCTCCTGGCCGCCGCCCTGCTGGCGACCACTCCGTTCGCGGCCTCCGCCGCTGAAACCATGAGCTACACCTTCGTGGAAGGCGGCTGGACCCAGCTGCAGCTGGACCGCAACGGCGCCGACTCCAAGCCGAAGCTGGACGGCGGCTACCTGCGCGGCTCGTTCGCCATCGCCGAACAGGTGTACGTCTTCGGTGGCTACAGCATGGTCTCCAAGACCTACACCTGGGACTACTACGGCTACAACGGCCGACTGAAGCAGGAGCTGCGCCAGCCGGAGCTGGGCATCGGCTACCACATGCCGCTGACCGACCGCCTGGACTTCACCACCGACATCGCGTGGCTGCGCATCAACAACGAAGCCAAGCTGTCCTACGACGGCGAGGAAGTGGATCGCCTGAAGGACCACACCAACGCCGGTCGCGCCACCCTGGGCATTCGTGGCAAGCCCTCGGCCCGTACCGAAGCCTGGCTGAAGGCCGGCTACATCGACGGCAGCGACATGGACGGCACCTGGGTCGGCACCCTCGGCGGCCAGGTCAACTTCACCCAGGCCTGGGGCCTGGTCGGTGAAGTGCAGGCGTACGACGACGTCACCCAGTTCTCGGTGGGCGTGCGCGCGAGTTTCTGATCGGGCAGCGACGGCTTCCGCCGCGCCATGATCGAACGGGCCCCGAAAGGGGCCCGTTTTTTTTGGGTTGCTCTCCCAATGGAGGGGAGTCGTGCGGGCCGCGCACCTGACTGCCCTTCGCCAGGCGCGGCTGCCGGGAAACGCGTTAGGCTTCGCCCCCTTCGCAGTGGACGCTGAACATGATGACGACCTCCCGGCTGCTCGCCCTCCCTCTCCTGCTGTGCGCGCCGCTGCTCGCCACCGCCGCGCCGGCGGCGGGGCTCACTCCCGAACAGACCTTCGACCTCTACGCGCGCGTTCTGCTCGAAGACGACGCCGGCGCGGCGCGCACGCTCAATGATGCGCTGCGCCCCGCGTTCGACGGCAAGGATGCGGTCACGCCGGCCCACGGCGAACTGGCCGGCGCGATGGCCGCGCCGTTGCAATCACTGTTGGCGAAACAGGCGGGCGGCGCCAGGGACAGCGCCGCGGTACCAGCGCTGATGGCGGCCAACCTGCGCCAGACGCGCTGTCGCGCCACCCATGCCAAGGTCCGGGACAATACGTACGTGGACGATGCAAAGATCGCCAGCGTCAGCTTCACCTGCCAGGTCACGGTGCTGGACGCGCTGCGTCCCTTGTTCAGCGCAGGGCTGCGCGATGATTCGGCCGAGAACCTCAAGCGCTTCACCGACGCCTACCTGCTCGCCCTGCGCGATGCGCCGCGACGTGAATTGAGCGGGCGCCTGGATCTGCATCCGGCCAAGGACAACGGCTACTGGTACAGCGGCAATCTGGACGCACTGGTGTCGCCGGTCGTGGACGCAGTGTTGCCGTTCAACGCGTGGCGCCAGGACGCCCTGGCCGACGCGGCGCCCAAGGTCACCGGCGTGCCGGCCTGCGATCTCCTGCTGCTGCAGCACCGCCAGTGCATCGCCAATACCGCGCCGGACCAGCTGCCGGGCGTGGAGGCGATGGCCGACGAGCTGAAGGCCAAGGCCGCGACCTCGACGCCGGCGGCGATGACACAGGAATGCAAGGCACTGCGCTCGATGGCCGAAGCGATGTGGGACGACGACTGCCGGTGAAGGGCGCGCACCGGCTGCGCGATCTGCAACCGATTGCATTTCAACGCCACCCCGGGAACGGGAGAATGTCCGATCACTCACGTTCGGGCCTGCTCGCATGTATCGCTCTCTGTTCCCGGTCCTGTTGCATGCGTCAACGGTGGTCGCCCACCCTGCGGTGTCACCCGAGGTCGAGTACACCCTGCAGGCCCGGGTACTGCTCCAGGACGACAACGACGCACGGGCGACGCTGTTGGCGGTCAGCCAGGATGCCGTGCCCGAGGGCACCCTCGATTGGGACGATGTCATCGATGATCTTCCCGCATGGCTGACCCGCGAGGGCATCCAGCCACCGTCCCGGGCAGTGATGCAGGAGCTGTCCGAGGCGCTCCGGATCCGGCTGCCACGGGTCACCTGTACGGCACGCGACGTCGTGCCGTTGGGCAGTCCCGAGATCGCGCAGTACACGCTTGCGTGCATGGTTCCGGATGTCGAACCGGCCTTCGCCGCCTACCGCGCGATGCGCACTGGGGATGATGCAGACCGCGACGCCCTGAGCGATGCTTTTTTTGCGACGTTCGCCGCACGCCTGCGCGGCGACACCGCGGTGGCCCATCTCTCCACGGCCGTCGGCTGGTCGTCGTTCCGTCATGGCGATGTCCATGCCGCGCGTGCCGAACACCTCTACCGCACCGTACTGTTCGGCCTGCTGCCGTTCGCCGAGTGGGATCGACGGATCGCGTCGGACGCGGGCCGGGACGGCCACGAAGGGCCGGGCGACTAACATCACCGGGACGTTGATGGGGCACGGAAAAGAGGGCCCAGGAGCTGGTCCGGGATGTGAACGAACAGCAGACGTTGGACTACTGCAACAACGAGGTCCAACGGCTCGTGATCGCCGCGACGGGGGATTTCAATGCTTATGAATGGCGCGGCCTAGGGCCGCAGCAGCAGCCGCAGGTCCTCGCCGACCTGACGCTGGTCGACCACGCGCAGACGGCGCTGCTGGTCCATCGCATGGATGCCCAGCCCGGACAGCAGCGGCAGGCCATGCTCGCCGAGCACCGTGGGCGCCTGGTAGAGCAGCAGCTCATCGACCCAGCCACCGGCCAGCAGCGCGCCGGCCAGGGTAGCGCCGGTTTCGGTGTGCACCTCATTGATGCCACGCTCGGCGAGCAGGCGCAGCACCGCGCCCAGGTCCAGGCGGCCGTCCTGGCTGGGCACGCTGGCAAACTCGGCGTCGGCCGCGTCCGGCGGGCTCACCGACGCATCGTGCACGTACAACGTCGGGGCCCCGCCTTCGCGCACGCGCGCGCACTCCAGCGAGCGCAACCGCGTATCGAGCACCACGCGCAGCGGCGGCAGCACCTCGGTGTCGGGCAAACGCACGGTCAGCATCGGGTCGTCGGCCAGCACCGTGTCGGCGCCGGTCAGGATCGCGCCGGCACGCGCACGCCAGTGCTGCACGTCCTCGCGCGCGGCCGCGCCGGTGATCCATTTGGAGCGGCCATCGGCCATCGCGGTGCGGCCGTCCAGGCTGGCGGCGAGCTTGACCCGCAGCCACGGCCGGCCGCGCTCGATGCGCGACAGGAAGCCGCGGTTGAGTTCGCGCGCCTGCGCTCCCATCAGTCCTTCCCCCACCGCGATGCCGGCCTCGCGCAGCAGCACGAAGCCGCCGCCATCCACCTTCGGGAACGGATCGCGCATCGCCGCGACCACGCGACCCACG
This sequence comes from Stenotrophomonas sp. Steno-Z1, assembly GCF_056393175.1. Taxonomy (NCBI): domain Bacteria; kingdom Pseudomonadati; phylum Pseudomonadota; class Gammaproteobacteria; order Lysobacterales; family Lysobacteraceae; genus Stenotrophomonas; species Stenotrophomonas sp. Steno-Z1. The sequence continues at coordinate 124,059 of NZ_JBWJPB010000006.1, forward strand.
CCGGCCTCGATCAGCGCCAGCGCGCACGGCGGGGTGCGGCCATGGTGCGCGCAGGGTTCCAGGGTGACGTAGGCGGTGGCGCCGCGCGCGCGCGCGCCGGCCTGGCGCAGCGCGAACACCTCCGCATGCGGCCCGCCGGTGCGCTGGTGCCAGCCCTCGCCCACCACCTCCTGGCCCTGGGCGATCACGCAACCGACCATCGGATTGGGCCGTGCGGTGTACGCCGCGCGTTCGGCCAGGCGCAGCGCGTGCGCCATGTGCAGGTGGTCGAGGGCGGAGAAGTCGGTCATGGCAACGGGAATCCGGCGGCAGGCATGCAGCGCAGATGGTAGCCCGGCAAGGGTGGCCGCGACGCGGCCGGGTTCAGCCCTTTTTCTTCTTGGTCAGCGCGATCACGTCGCCCAGCAGTTGCAGCTGTTCGGTGCTGGAGGGCAGTTCGCGCTCCAGCTTTTCGATCTCTTCGCGGAAATCGGCCACGTCTTCGAAGCTGCGATAGACCGAGGCGAAGCGCACGTAGCCGACATGGTCGAGCTTGCGCAGTTCGTTCATCACGAACTCGCCGACCTTGATCGAGGGGATTTCACGTTCGCCGCAGATCCGCGCCTGCTGCATCACCGCGCGCACCGCCAGCTCGATCTTGTCTTCGGGCACCGGGCGCTTCTGCAGCGCGCGGTCGAAGCCGCTGCGGACCTTGCGCGAATCGAATGCTTCACGACTGCCGTCGCTCTTGACGATGGCGGGCAGCTTGAGTTCGATCGTTTCCAGCGTGCTGAAGCGTTCGTTGCAGGCCTCGCACTCACGCCGACGCCGGATCGTCGCCCCGTCTTCAGAGACGCGCGAATCGATCACACGGGTATCGGCATGCTGGCAGAACGGACAGTACATGGAACGCCTTGCATCAGGAAAACGTCGTGCCGTGGTCACGGCAGCGTCGCAACGGTACCTGAGAGGGACCGGCTACAGCAAATGGCAGGGCCGAAGGCCAGCCCCGCCTAGGCGGCCCGCCGACGCAGCCAGACCAGGTGCGCCGCGCAGGAGAGCAGCGGAATGCCGGGCAGCAGCAGGATCAGGGCAACCGCCCGCTGGGGCGCCCCGGCGACCTCCACGGGGAACAGCGCCTGCAACAGGCCCAGCCAGGTCGCGGCTGTCGCCACGATGCCGACCCGCAGGCCGGCCCATCCCGCCGGGCACGCCCGCAGCGCCTCGGCACCCCCGCGCCACCAGCGCAGGGCCAGCGCGGACCACGCAACAACGATGAGGCCGACGCTGGCGAACCAGGCCATCGCCCAGCCAGGCACATCGCCCGGCCCACCATACTGATGCAGCACGTCGCGCAGACACAGCCCGACCCCCACCGCGACCGCCACGGCATGCGGGACGCCAACCAACCCCAGGTGCAGCAGCAGCGCGCGCTGCTGCCGGTGTGGCGGCACCATCCGCTCAGCTGCCCCGGGTCCGACGCAGTTGCACCAGCCGGGCGGCGGGCAACGCCATCGGCGGCCCGGCCAGCAGCAGGACCAGCCCCAGCGGGCTCTCGGTGGCGTGCCAGACCGCCATCCCCACCACCGGCACCGACGCCAGCATCCCCAGCCACAGCGCGGCCCACGCCCAGCGGCCACTCGCGCGCAGCCCGTCGCGGCCGTGACGCAGATAACAGCCACTCAACCACAGCCAGCCCGCGATCCCGATCAGGCCGGCCGCCCCCCAGCCGCCCAGCAACAACCGGGAGGCGCGGTCCAGGTAGGCCGGCTCAACGAAGGCGACCCACACCCCGATCACCGCCAGGGTGCCGCCCCCGGCCATCCCGAGGATGCCGGTGACCAGGGCCAGCACGGCGTAGGTACGCCGTTGCCGGCCCTCGTCCATGTCAGCCGTAAACCGGGTACTTGCGGCACTGCGCGCTGACCGCCTCGCGGACGCGGGCGATCACGGCCTCATCGGCCGGGGCGTCGAGCACGTCGGCGATCCAGTTGGCCAGGTCCACGCAGTCCTGCTCGAGGTAGCCGCGGGTGGTCACCGCCGGGGTGCCCAGGCGCAGGCCCGAGGTCACGAACGGCGAGCGCGGGTCGTTGGGCACCGAGTTCTTGTTGACGGTGATGTGGGCCTGGCCGAGCGCGGCTTCCGCGTCCTTGCCGGACACGTCCTTGCCGATCATGTCGACCAGCATCAGGTGGTTGCGGGTGCCGCCGGAGACGATCTTGTAGCCGCGCGCGATCAGGGTGTCGGCCATCGCCTGGGCATTCTTGACCACCTGCTGCTGGTAGGCCTTGAAGCCCGGCTCCAGCGCTTCCTTGAACGCCACGGCCTTGCCGGCGATGACGTGCATCAGCGGGCCGCCCTGGATGCCCGGGAACACGATGGACTGCAGCTTCTTCTGCAGTTCTTCGCTGGCGCCCTTGGCGATGATGATGCCGCCGCGCGGGCCGCGCAGGGTCTTGTGGGTGGTCGAGGTGACCACGTGGGCGTGCGGCAGCGGGCTCGGGTAGACGCCGGCCGCGACCAGGCCGGCGACGTGGGCCATGTCCACGAACAGGTAGGCACCGACCTTGTCGGCGATGGCGCGGAAGCGCGCCCAGTCCACCACCTGCGAGTAGGCAGAGAAGCCGGCGACGACCATCTTCGGCTTGTGCTCGACGGCCAGGCGCTCGACTTCGTCATAGTCGATCAGGCCGGCCTCGTCCACGCCGTACTGCACGGCGTTGAACAGCTTGCCCGACGCATTGACCTTGGCGCCGTGGGTGAGGTGCCCGCCGTGGGCCAGCGACATGCCCAGGATGGTGTCGCCCGGCTGCAGCAGCGCGAAGTACACCGCCTGGTTGGCCTGCGAACCGCTGTGCGGCTGCACGTTGGCGTAGTCGGCATCGAACAGCTGCTTGAGGCGGTCGATGGCCAGCTGCTCGGCGATGTCCACGTACTCGCAGCCACCGTAGTAGCGCTTGCCCGGATAGCCTTCGGCGTATTTGTTGGTGAGCTGGCTGCCCTGCGCTTCCATCACCGCCGGGCTGGTGTAGTTCTCGCTGGCGATCAGCTCGACGTGGTCTTCCTGGCGCTGGGTTTCGGCGGCGATGGCCTTGGCCAGTTCGGGATCGTAGGTTTCGATGCGGACGTCACGCGGGAACATCGGTTACTCCAGGCAGGTGAGAGAAGCGATAAGCGGTTCATTGTAAGCCCGACGACCGGGACTGGCCCCTGCCGGCAGGCACGGGCGCGATCATCGAACCGGCGCGCCCAGATGCACGATCTGAGATGGCGTTCCTTGAATTGTTCAGATTAATTCATTTCAAACGCTAAAGTCGTTCAGCCAACAGCCGATACCGCCGACTCAGATCAAAACAGGGGTTGGCTGTGAATCATGTTTACCGCGTGGTCTTCAACCACGCGCTCAAGTGCGTCCAGGTGGTATCCGAATTCGCCCGCGGCGGCCGTGCGCCGGCCCGTGCCGGCGCGCGCCGCGCGCCGCGCCTGGCGCCGCTGTTCAGCGGCATCGCGCTGGCCTGCGCGGCCCCGGCCGCGATGGCCGGCGTCAACGGCTGGAACGAGTGGCGCGCCTCGATCGACAACAATTGGGGCACGGGCGGCAACTGGGAATTCGGCGAGCCCACCGCCGGCTCGGTGGCCGCCTACATCGACGGCAGCCGCACGGCGGTGGTGTCCCAGCCTGGCGAGCAGACCGACCACCTGCACGTCGGCTATGCCAGCCGCGGCGATCTGTCGGTCCTGGGCGGCGGCACGCTGACCTCGGGGACCATCTTCGTTGGCACCGGTGACGGCGGTACCGCTGCCACCGCCGACGGGCGGGTGCTGATCTCCGGCGCCGGGTCGACCTGGACCTCGCTCACCACCCTCGGTGTCGGCCACCTCGGCCGGGGCCTGGTCGACATCGACAACGGCGGCACGCTGTCGATCGGCCTGGATTCCTACATCGGCGCCGGCATCAGCGGCGTGGGCGCGATCAACGTCAGCGGCGCGCAGTCGCTGTTCCGCACCGATCGCAACCTGCTGCTGGGCAACCAGGGCAATGGCACGGTGCGCATCCTCGATGGGGCGCAGATGACCAGCCTCGCCGGCTTCGTCGGCAACACCGACACCGGCGTGGGCCTGGCCGAGATCTCCGGCACTGGCAGCCGGTGGGTGAACACCGACGTGCTCAACATCGGCCAGCTCGGCAAGGGCACGGTCAGGGTCGAAGACGGCGCCAGCGTGGAAGTGGGCGGCGCGCTGTACATCGGCAACCAGGCACTCTCGGCGAGCAACCGCTCGCGCGGCGACCTGCTGGTCTCCGGCACCGACGCGCGTTTTGTCCAGACGGGTAGCGTCGCGGTGATCGGCAACGCGGGCGTTGGCGCGATCGAGGTCTCCGACGGCGGCGCGGTCAGCCTGGGCGCCACCACGTTCGGCCTGGCCGGCAGCGGCGTCGGCACCGCCTGGGTGACCGGCACGGGCTCGCGCCTGGAGGTGGCGTCGCTGCGGATCGGCGTGGATGGCTGGGGGCGCGTGGATATCGCCGACAGTGCCACGGCAACCGTGCGCGGCAACATCCTGCTGGGCAGCAACGCCTCGGGCGTCGGCACCCTGGTGGTCGGCCCGCAGGCGGTGCTGGCGGTCGGCGGCGCGCTGCCGGCCAGCATCACCACCGGCAACGGCACCGGCACCCTCGAACTGGGCGGCGGCACCCTGCGTGCCAACAGCGTGCTGCGCGTGGACAGCAACGTGCTGCTGGCGGCCGATTCGACCGTGGAGACGGTCAACAACGTACTCATGCAGCGCGCCATCAGTGGCACCGGCCAGCTGCGCAAGACCGGCGCCGGCAGCCTCACGGTGAGCGCCGACAGCAGTGGCTGGAGCGGCGGCACGCTGGTCGATGCCGGCACCCTGGCGGTGTATGGCAGCAAGGCGCTGGGCACCGGCCTGGTGGCCTTGGCCGACGCGACGCGCCTGGAACTGGGGGATGCGGTGGTGCTGGACAACAGCGTGCAGCTGCGCGGCGAGGTGGCCGTGTCCGTCGGTACCGGCAGCAGCGCCACGCTGGCCGGCGGGCTCAGTGCCGGCAGCGGCGGCGTGCTGGTCAAGACCGATGGCGGCCAGCTGGTGCTGGCGGGCAGCGCCTACAGCGGCGCCACCCGCGTGGACGATGGCCGCGTGCTGGCCACCGGCAATGCCCTGCCCACCGGCAACATCGCGATCGGCAGCACCGGCACGTTCCAGATCGACACCACCCGCGTGCTGCAGTACGCCGGGCAGCTCAGCGGCACCGGCACCTTCGCCCAGGGACGCCACTGGCTGACCCTGAGCGGCGACAGCAGCGCCTTTGCCGGTACCACCGTGGTCGACCAGGGCCGGTTGATGGTGGACGGCGCACTCGGCGGGCAGGTGAACCTGGACAACGGCGCCTACCTGGCCGGCAGCGGCCGCGTGGGCAGCGTGCACCTGCGTTCGGGCAGCGTGCTGGACCCGGGCCCGAACAGCGCCGTGGGCCGGCTGACCATCACCGGTGACCTGGTGTTCGATCCGAGCGCGACCTACCGCGTCCACGTCGCCGCCGATGGCAGCAGCGACCACGTGGACGTGGCGGGCGTGGCCACCCTGGGCGGTGCCGGCACCGTGGCGGTGGCGGCGGACGGTGACTGGAAGGTGTCCACCCGCTACACCGTGCTGAGCGCTGGCGACGGCGTTGCCGGCACGTTCGGCGGCGTCACCAGCAACTTCGCCTTCCTCGACCCGAGCCTGGCCTACGACGCCAGCAACGTCTACCTGACGATGGCACGCAACGACGTGTCGATGCCGGACGTCCAGCTGGCGTTCCCGGACGTGGTGGTCAACGACAACCAGAAGGCAGTGGCCGGTGCGGTGGAAGCCCTCGGCGAGGGCAACGCGGTGTATGACGCAGTGGTGCGCCTGGAGATTCCGCAGGTGGTGCCGGCCTTCGACAGCCTCAGCGGTGAAGTGCATTCGGCCAACCGCGGCGCGCTGCTGCAGAACCGGTTCCTGCACGACGGCATCGACCGGCACCTGGATGGCCTCGCGATGAGCGGCGGCATCGCCCCCGGCGTGCGCGTGTGGCTGGCCGGCAGCGGCGGCCAGCTGCACACGGACGCCACTGCGGCCAATGTCGGCACGCGCACGCAGCAGCACGGGCTGATGGCCGGTGCCGGCTGGCAGGTGGGCGAGTCGCTGCAGTTCGGCGTGGCCGCCGGCCAGCAGCAGCTGGACACCCGCCTGCGCGAGCGCGACGCACGCGCCGAGACCGATGCGACCGAGTACGGCGTCTACGCCGACTATGGCTGGCAGGGCCTGCGCCTGCGTGGCGGCGTGACCCGCGCCGATTACCGCACCGACAGCATGCGCACGGCCCAGATCGGCACGACGTTCGCCGAGTCGCTGTCGGCCCGCGAAGATGCCACCGCCACCACTGCTTTCGTGCGTGCCGGTTGGACGTTCGGCGGACCGCGTGTGCAGCTGACGCCGGAAATCGAGCTGGCCCAGGTGCGTCTGGAGAGCGATGGCAGCCAGGAACACGGTGGCCATAGCGCGCTGCAGATCGCCTCGGCCGATAGCCGTTACCGCACCGGTCTGGCGGCGTTGAAGGCCGACTGGGATATCAGCGGTGGCCTGCAGGACAAGGCGGTGGTGACCGCACGCGTGGGCTGGCAGTACGCCGACGGCGACCGTCTGCCGACGACCACGGCTCGCTTCGTGGAGGGCGCGCAGGAGTTCGGTATCGCCGGCGCGCCGCTGGCACGCAGCAGTGTGCTGGCCCAGCTCGGTGTCGCCGTGAGCCCGAGCGCCAACAGCCGCGTGTCGCTGCAGGTGCAGGGGCGCGATGGCGATGGCCAGCGCGACATGGGTGCCCAGCTGGACTGGTCGGTCGGCTTCTGATGTGAGGGGGACCCGGATGTGCCGGCCAATGGCCGGCACAGCCGGGAAAGGGCGCGCCTGCGGGCGCGCCCTTTTTTCTTTTCTCTCACTGGAGGGGAGCGTCGCGTTCCAAGGTCCGCAACACATGGCGCACCGCGTTACGTGGGGTCGCGCAGTCCAGGCGCCGTGGGGATCGGAGGGTGTCTCCGCTGGGGATGGTCGCGAGCCCGAGGGCCCCTTAGCGGCCGGTAGGCCCCTGGTGTAGTGTCCCCCGGCCGCGGAGCGGCCTCCTCCTTTATTTTGCCCAGGAGCCTACCGGCCGCAAAGGGGCTCGGCTGCGCCAGGCAGGTGGAAGCCAGGCTTTTCTGACGTCCGTCGGTGGGTCGGGCGCTGGGCCCCCATGCCCTTTCCGGCGAATGTCCCCCGGCCGCTGCGCGGCCTCCTCCTTTATTTCGCCTCCAAGGGCATGGGGGCCCAGCGCCCGACCCGCCGACGACCGCGTCTGGAGAGCCCCAACGCGCGCCTAGCGCAGCGAATGCGAACCGTTTTAGAGCGGGCTACGCGGCTCCACAACGAAATGCGGCGCCCCTGAGGGCGCCGCATGGGTTGGACAGAAACGGTGGGCTTACCGGCTGTTGATCACGTAGTCGGCGATGATGCCGGTGGCGATGGCGACCAGCAGCAGGTTGCCGCGGTCGTCGCGGATCCAGTGGTGGCCATACGGCGGACGACGCACCGAGTAGCGGTTGTAGTCGTTGACCACGTAGACCGGGCCCCGGTAGTACTCGTTGTAGCGGTGACCCCGCGCCCACCCGTAGCCGCGACCCGGGCCCGGGCGATAGACCACGCGCGGCGGCGGCGGTGCCGGGCGGTAATGGCCACGGTTGTCGTAGTAGCGACGATCGTGGTGCGCCTCGCGGCGGTCATCGCGCCAGTCGCGGCGGTCATGCCGGCGATCATGGCGGTCATCGTGGCGGTCGTGGCGGTCGTGCCCACGACCACGGTGGTCGTCATCGGCGAAGGCCGGTGCCACCGCGCCGAGGGCAAGCAGCGAGGCAACGGCCCCGACGACAAATCGATTCATGCGCATGATTGGCCTCGCTTGGTGGATTGATGGCTCCATCATGCGCACGGCATCTGAACGGTTTCCGGCTGGAAACGGTTTCCACTTCAAGGGCCTTGACGGCCCATTCAGGCCCCGGCAAGCCCCGCCCCATGGGCCGACCGGCGACTGTCATCGCTTCCGGCTATAATCGGGAGTACCCCTTTTATTCATCTGTTCCCGTTCCGCATGGAACGGGGGCAGGGTCGCGCCTTCGGAGACCTCATGTCCTCGCAATACATCTACACCATGAACCGCGTCAGCAAGGTGGTCCCGCCCAAGCGGCAGATCATCAAGGACATCTCGCTGTCGTTCTTCCCGGGTGCCAAGATCGGCCTGCTGGGCCTGAACGGCGCCGGCAAGTCCACGGTGCTCAAGATCATGGCCGGCGTGGATACCGACTTCGAGGGCGAAGCCCGCCCGCAGGCCGGCATCAAGGTCGGCTACCTGGCCCAGGAACCCGAGCTGGACCCGACCAAGACCGTGCGTGAAGCGGTCGAGGAAGGCGTGGGCGAAGTGCTGCAGGCCCAGGCCCAGCTCGACGCCGTCTACCTGGCCTACGCCGAGGAAGGCGCCGACTTCGACAAGCTGGCCAAGGAACAGGAGCGCCTGGAGGCGATCCTCGCCGCCGGCGACGCGCATACCCTGGAAAACCAGCTGGACGTGGCCGCCGATGCGCTGCGCCTGCCGCCGTGGGATGCCGTCATCGGCAAGCTCTCCGGTGGTGAAAAGCGCCGCGTGGCGCTGTGCCGCCTGCTGCTGCAGAAGCCGGACATGCTGCTGCTCGACGAACCGACCAACCACCTCGACGCCGAGTCCGTGGAGTGGCTGGAACAGTTCCTGGCGCGCTACACCGGCACCGTCGTGGCGGTCACCCATGATCGCTACTTCCTGGACAACGCCGCCGAGTGGATCCTGGAACTGGATCGCGGCCGCGGTATTCCGTGGAAGGGCAACTACACCGACTGGCTGATGCAGAAGGACGAGCGCCTGAAGCAGGAAGACAACCAGGAGAAGTCGCGCCAGAAGGCGATCCAGAAGGAACTGGAATGGTCGCGCCAGAATGCCAAGGGCGGCCGCACCAAGGGCAAGGCCCGTCTGGCCCGCCTGGAAGAGCTGCAGTCGGTGGACTACCAGAAGCGCAACGAAACGAACGAAATCTTCATCCCTCCGGGCGAGCGCCTGGGCAACTCGGTGATGGAGTTCAAGAACGTGTCCAAGAAGTTCGGCGACCGCCTGCTGTTCGACGAACTGAGCTTCCTGGTCCCGGCCGGCGCGATCGTGGGCATCATCGGCCCCAACGGTGCCGGTAAGTCGACCCTGTTCAAGATGATCACCGGCCAGGAAAAGCCGGATTCGGGCGAAATCACCGTCGGCCCGACCGTCAAGCTGTCCTACGTGGACCAGAGCCGCGATGCGCTGGAGGGCAACCACAACGTCTTCCAGGAAATCGCCGGCGGCCTGGACATCCTCAACATCAACGGCATCGAGATCCAGTCGCGCGCCTACATCGGCCGCTTCAACTTCAAGGGCCAGGACCAGCAGAAGCTGGTCGGTTCGCTGTCCGGTGGTGAGCGTGGCCGCCTGCACATGGCCAAGACCCTGCTGCAGGGTGGCAACGTGCTGCTGCTCGATGAACCGTCCAACGACCTGGACATCGAAACCCTGCGTGCGCTGGAAGATGCGCTGCTGGAGTTCCCCGGCAACACCTTCGTGATTTCGCATGACCGCTGGTTCCTGGATCGCATCGCGACCCACATCCTGGCGTTCGAAGGCGACTCGCACGTGGAGTTCTTCCAGGGCAACTACCGCGAGTACGAGGAAGACAAGCGCCGCCGCATGGGCGACGACGCCGCGCCGAAGCGCCTGCGCTTCAAGGCGCTGAAGTAACGGAACGAGAAACGGCCGCGCACTGCGCGGCCGTTTGCATTTGGGTAGGTCATGACCGTTGGTCATGACACAGGCGCGCACCGCGCGGCCGTTTGCATTCTGGCAGGTCACGACCGTGGGTCGTGACGCCTTATCGTCACGAGATTCCACCATGTCCCTCCCCGAGCGCCTGTTCCAGCTGCAGCAGCACGGCACCTCCGTGCGCACCGAAGTGCTGGCCGGCCTGACCACCTTCCTGACGATGTCCTACATCGTCTTCGTCAACCCGGACATCCTGGCCACCACCGGCATGGACCCGGGCGCGGTGTTCGTCGCCACCTGCCTGGCCGCGGCACTGGGCTCGCTGGTGATGGCGTTTGCGGCCAACTTCCCGGTCGGCATGGCCCCGGGCATGGGCTTGAACGCGTTCTTCGCCTTCACCGTGGTCGGCGCAGCCGGGCTGCCCTGGCAGCAGGCGTTGGCCGCCGTCTTCATTTCCGGGCTGGTGTTCCTGGCGCTGTCGCTGACCGGCGTGCGCGCCTGGCTGGTGGCCGGCATCCCCAGCTCGCTGCGTGCGGCGATCGTGGCCGGCATCGGCCTGTTCCTGGCGATCATCGCGCTGCAGAAATCCGGCGTGATCATCGCCAACACCGATACCCTGGTCGCGCTCGGGCCGCTCAACACCGCCCCGCCGCTGCTGGCCCTGGGCGGCTTCCTGCTGATCGCGATCCTGGAAGCGCGCAAGGTGCGCGGCGCGATCCTGATCGGCATCCTGGCCGTCACCGGCGCCGCATGGCTGCTGGGTGATGTGCAGTTCCATGGGCTGGTGTCGCTGCCGCCGAGCCTGGCCCCCACGTTCCTGCAGCTGGACCTGCCCGGCCTGCTGCACCACAACGGTGGCGCGCCGATCGCCGTGCTGCTGCAGGTGGTGCTGGTGTTCGTCCTGGTGGAGGTGTTCGATGCCACCGGCACGCTGTACGGCGTGGTCGGGCGGGCGGGCCTGTTGAAACTGCCGGGCGCGCAGAAGCGGTTCGGGCGCGCGTTGCTGGCCGACAGCACCGCGATCGTGGCCGGCTCGCTGCTGGGCACCAGCAGCACCACCGCCTTCGCCGAGAGCGCCTCGGGCGTACAGGCCGGTGGCCGCACCGGGTTGACCGCGCTGGTGGTCGCCGCGCTGTTCCTGGCCGCGCTGCTGTTCTCGCCGCTGGCGGCGATGGTGCCCGGCTATGCCACCGCCCCTGCCCTGCTGTTCGTGGCCGGGCTGATGCTGCGCGAGCTGGTGGACGTGGACTGGGGCGACCTGACCGAGTCGGTGCCGGCGGCGCTGTGCGCATTGGCGATGCCCTTCACCTATTCCATCGCCAATGGCCTGGCCTTCGGCTTCATTGCCTATGCGGTGCTCAAGGCCGGCACCGGCCGCTGGCGCGACGTGCATCCGGCGGTGTGGCTGGTGGCCGGCCTGTTCGTGCTGCGCTACGCGCTGGAGTAAGCGCCACGGTTCACCCCTCCGCAACGCGGCTCTGGGATGATGGCGGCATGAGCGATGCTTCCCTGCCAGCCGATCTTTCCTCGCCATTGCGTCGCCGCCTGTTGCGTGCGGCGCTGCTGGCGCCTGCGGTGGGCGCGTTGGCGGCCCTGCCCGGCTGCTCGATGCCGGTCCAGGTGGATGGCACCTTCCTGCAACCCTGGCGCAGCCACCTGGACTGGACGATGGTCGACTGGCAGCGTTCGATGCAGCTGGCCGGTCGCCTGGGATGCAAGAGGCTGGTGCTGCAGTGGGCCGGCATCCACGGCGCGCCGGAGGGCGATTGGCTGCTGCCGGACGCGGGCCTGCGGATGCTGTTCACCGCCGCGGGCGAAGCCGGCATCACGGTGCGGGTGGGCCTGCCGTTCGAGCAGTCGTGGTGGACGGCCATCGGCGGCGATGATGCCGCGCTGCAAGCGTTCTTCGCCGACAGCCTGGCGCGCGCGCAGCAGTGGCTGGCGCAGGCCCCATGGGCACGCCTGCAGGCGTTCGGTGGCTGGTACCTGCCCTACGAGATCGAGCAGTACCACTGGGCCGACCCGGCCCGCGTGCAATGGCTGGTGCAGTGGCTGCACGGCCTGCAGCAGGCCGCGCAGGCGCGCGGTGGCGACTGCGCGATGTCCACCTATTTCAGCCGGCTGCAGACCGAAGGCCGGCTGGAGACGGTGTGGGCCAGCGTGCTCGACCAGGTCCCGCTGCGGCCGATGGTGCAGGACGGCGTGGGCGTCGCCGGCGCTGGCAACGTGCAGGAACTGCGGCCGCTGCTGGCGCTGCTCAAGCAACGCGGCGTGGCCTTCGATGCGATCGTCGAGTTGTTCCGCGAACTACCGGGCGGAAACGCCGACGGTACCCAGTTCAAGGGTGAAACCGCCGACCCGGCGCGTATTGAACGGCAACTGGCTTGGGCGCGCGACAGCGGGGCCGAGCACGTGCTGGTGTATGCGCTGGACCCCTGGCTGTCGCAGGACACGCCGCAGGCCAAGGCATTGCGGCGTCACTGGGGCCTGTAAGGCCTGCCTCCGCCACCGACCGACGGTCGGTAGCGACAGGTTCGTGCCGTACGCGCGTTACAGCGTGCGGCCGATGATCTCGCGCAGGATCTCGCTGCTGCCGCCGAAGATGCGCAGCGCGCGTGCATCGGTCCAGGCGCGGCCGATGCCGTACTCGCTGCTGTAGCCGTAGCCGCCGTGCAGCTGCAGCAGGTCATCAAGCACCGTGCCCTGCAGTTCGGTGGCATTGAGCTTGGCCATCGCCGCCACCGTCGCATCCAGCCGGCCCTGCATCTGCTCGCCCAGGCACTGGTCGAGGAAACTGCGCAGCATCGCCAGTTTGGCAGCCGCATCGGCGAGCACGAAACGGGTGTTCTGGTGGTCGATCAGGAAGCGCCCGAATGCCTTGCGCTGGCGCACGTAGGCCACGGTCTCGGCGAGCATGCCTTCGGCCGAGGCCGCCGCACGCAGCGCGATGGCCAGGCGCTCGGCGGCCAGTTGTTCACCCAGGTAATCGAAGCCGCGCTGTTCTTCGCCCAGCAGGTGCGAGGCCGGCACCACGACGTTGTCGAAGAACAGTTCGCTGGTGTCCTGCGCATGCTGTCCGATCTTGGGCATCGGCGCGCCACGGGTGACGCCGGGCCACGCGGTATCCACGCAGAACAGGGTCAACCCGCGCGCACCCAGCTCCGGCGCGACGGTCGCCACCACCACCACCACGTCGGCATTGCTGCCGTTGGTGATCCAGGTCTTCTGGCCGTTCAGCAGGTAATGCTCGCCCTGGCGCTCGGCGCGGGTGCGGATCGCCTTGAGGTCGCTGCCGGCGCCGGGTTCGGTCATGGCAATGGCACCGATGGCCTCACCGCGGGCCATCGCCGGCAACCACGCATCGCGCACGACATCGCTGCCGTACTGCATCAGGTACGGCGCCACCATGTCCGAGTGGATCGAGAATCCGATGCCCAGGTAGTTCGCGCGCGCCAGTTCTTCGGTCACGCACGCGGCATGCCCGTAATCACCGCCGAGGCCATAAGGCTCGGGCAGCTGGCAGTTGAGCAGGCCGGCCTCGCCCGCTGCGCGCCACAGCGACCGCGGGGTGATGCCGTCGCGCTCCCACTGCGCGTAATGCGGCGAGATGTCGCTGTCGATGAAGCGACGCACCTGCGCGCGGAACAGGGCGTGGTCGTCGCGGAAAACGGAACGCTCGGACATGGGATCAGCGGCCCACCGCGTCGGTGCCACTGAGCTGGCCCTGCAGCACCGGGGCGGCCGCCGTGCCGGTCAGGAACAGGCTGTAGTGATCGCCGGGCTGTAGCGCCGGCAGCGCCAGCGGGGCGCTGTCCTTGTTGCCGCAGCCGGCTACCAGGCGCGCCTTGACCGGGTTGATGCCGCGCGCACTGCTGCTGCCGGCGGGCACCGCCGGGAACACCACCGGCCCCTTGTCGGCCATGGCCAGGCGGCCCTGCGTGCAGCCGCTGGCAAGATTGTAGAAACGGATCTCGGCCTTGAGCGCGTCGCTGGTGCCGCCGCCATCGGCCAACACCGCCAGCGGCTTGGTTGGCGTGGCGGCATCCAGCACCAGCGTGGTGAAGCTGCCGGCGGCGACCTGCGCCTGGCTGCGCGGCTTGCCGGCCACGCGCAGGTTGAACGGCTTGCCGCCTTCGACGATGGCGTAGCGGGTGGCGCGGGTGGCCGGGCCGATGCTCTGCTCGGCACCGTTGCCGACGGCAACCTTGAGCGCGGCGCTACCGGGATTCAACACGCGTACGAAGGCCGAGCCGGCCGGCGGCCGCGGCGCGTACAGCTGCGCGAGGCGGCCTTCCTGGCCCCCCTGCTGCGCGTAAGCGGCCAGCGGGGAAAGCACCAACAGGGCGGCGGTGAGCGGGATCAGGGTGCGCTTCATGGTCTGGGTTCCTGGCTGCGGAGCGTGCGCGCCAATGCATAGCGCTGCTCCAGTTGTCTGCGGTCGACCTTGTTGCTGTTGCCGGTGGGCAACGCATCCACGGCGATCAGTTCGGAGGGAATCATGTAGGGTGGGACGCGGCGGCCGAGCTGTTCCTTCCAGTCGTGCAACGCGGCGGGCAGCGGCTGCACCAGGCCTTCGCCGGGCTGGGCCAGTTCGACGAAGCCGATCATCCGCACCAGGCTGCCGTCGGGCCGGCGCAGCACCACCGCTGCACCCGCCACCACGCCGTCCAGCGTGGACAGCGAGGCATCCACTTCCGCCAGCTCGATGCGGTAGCCGTTGAGCTTGATCTGGTCGTCCCTGCGGCCGCGGAAGTACACGCGGCCCTGGTCGTCGAGATCGCCGAGGTCGCCACTGCGGTAGGCGCGCTTGCCGTGGTGGTCGAACAACACGCCTTCGTCCAGGTCCGGGCGGTCCAGATAGCCGCGCATGACGTGGTCGCCGGCCATGCAGATTTCGCCATCGTCGATGAAGACCTCGGCATACGGCTTGGCCACGCCGATCGGGAACGGGTTCGGGGCGGCCGCACGCAGCGCCGGGTCGATCTCCACCCAGGTGGTCGAGCAGGTGGCTTCGGTGGGGCCGTAGGAGTTGATGATGCGCGCCTGCGGGAAACGCACCCACAGTTCCTCGGCCACGCGCGGGGTGAGCGATTCGGCGCCGAACACGAAGACCTTCAGCGACGGCAGGTGCTCGGCGTTGAAGCGTGGGTTGAGCATCTGCTGGCGCACGAACGAGGGCGTGGAGGCCCACACCGCCACCGCCGAATGCCGCAGGTGCTCGACGAAACGCTCGCTGTCGGCGATCACCTCGCGCGGGCACAGCACGCAGCTGCCGCCCAGGCCGAGCGCACCGCACAGGTCGAACAGCGAGAAGTCGAAGCTGAAGAGCATCTGGTTGAGGAACGCCGGTGCTTCACCCAGCTGCAGGCAGTCGCGGATCCAGCCGGTGAACAGCGCCACGCTGTCGCGGCCGATCTGCACGCCCTTGGGGTCGCCGGTGCTGCCCGAGGTGAACATGATGTAGGCCAGCTCCGGCACGCGCAGCGCGCGCGGCGCATCGGCGCCAGGGCCGAAGGTGTCCGTGGCCGCATCGTAGATCGCCCCGGCATGGGTGAGCTGGGTGATGCGCTGCAGCCGCGCCGCCGGGTTGATGGTGTCCACCGGTACGTAGGTGACGCCCAGTTGCAGGCAGCCCAGCATGGCCACCACGAACGCGGACTGCTTGTGCCCGGAGATCACCAGCGCATGCCCCGGCTGCACGCCGGCCACCTGCGCGCGCACGATCCAGGCCTGGGTCGCCGCGTGCAGCGCGGCCCAGTCCAGGGTGCCATCGGCATCGTGCAGCGCCGGCGCGTGCGGCGCGCGGTCCAGCTCGACGAAGCGGCAGTGGTCGAAATCGAAGCGCATGCGGGCGGCTCCTGAAGAGGGGGAAGGCTCAGCGCTGGTGCGCGGCCACGTAGTCGGCCAGCACCTGCACCGAATCGACCAGCGCATCGATCTCATCGACCGGCAGGGTCACGCCGAGGCGGTCCTTGACCTCGACCATCAGCTGCACCTTGGACATCGAGTCGAACAGGGACTCCATGTATTCGTCCGGCTGCACGCGGGTGCCGATCACCGCTTCGACGATGTCGATCAACTGGGCCTGGAGGGTCTGGATATCCATCGGGTTCACCTTGTCAGAACTGGAAGTAGAGGAAACGGGATTCTTTGTGCAGGCTCAGCAGCGACAGGCCCAGCATCAGCAGCATCACCAGCAGCCATTGCCAGTTGGGCTGCCAGCGCATCCACGCGCGCGGGGCCGGGCTCGGCTTGGCCAGCGACGGGCCGTACACGCCCATGATCTGCTGCGCATTGGGTGCCAGCCAGACGATGGCCAGCAGCACCAGGATGTAGAGCAGCTGCACGTGGTGCCCGGCCAGCAGGCGCCAGCTGTCGCCCAGCCCCATGCCGCCAAGGTAGCCCAGGTTCTCCAGGCTTTCCCAACCACGCACGCCGAACATGGCCTGGACCAGCTCCCAGGCATCGTGCACGCCGTCGGCGCGGAAGAACGCCTGTGCCACCAGCACCGCGCCAAAGGTGAGCAACACGTAGCCGGCCTGCTGGTACCAGCGCAGCTGGCGCAGCGCGGCCGGCTTGCGGCCACCGACGAACACGCGCCAGGCATGGTTGATGGAGAGGTAGCCGGCATGCAGCAGGCCGAAGATCAGGAACTGCAGGCCGGCGCCATGCCAGATGCCGGCCAGGCCCATCGCCCACACCGTGGGCAGCACGATCATCGACAGGAAGCCGCCGGCCGAGGCCACCGCGGCCGGGCCGGTGGCGCGGCCGTGGCGGGTGCGCCAGCGGGTCACCGCCATCGCCACCGGGTAGTACAGGTAGGCGGTGATGTAGCGGGTGAGGGTCATGTGCCAGCGCGCCCAGAAGTCGATCACGCTGGTCGCCTTGTACGGCGAGTTGAAGTTGAGCGGGAAGCGGATGCCGAACATCCGCGCCAGGCCCAGCGCCATGTCCGAGTAACCGGAAAAATCGAAGTAGAGCTGCAACGCATAGCTGAGCGCGGTGGCCCAGGCCCCCCAGAACTGGACCTCGCCCGTGGACGCGAAGCCGGCATCGGCATACGGGGCGATGGTGTCGGCCAGCAGCACTTTCTTGGCCAGACCGATCACGAACAGCATGCCGCCCACCGAGAGGTTGTCGGCCTGGAAACGGTAGGTTTCGCGCTTGCTGAACTGCGGCATCATCTCCTTGTGGTGGAGGATGGGGCCGGCGATCAGGTGCGGGAAGAAGGTCACGAACAGCACGTAGCTGAGCGGGCTGCGGTCGTTGACCACGCCGGCACGGCAGTCGAGCAGGTAGCCGATCTGGGTGAAGGTGAAGAAGGAAATGCCCAGCGGCAGGATCAGCGCGTCCATCGGGCCGACGTTGAAACCCATCTCGCCGACGAAATTCACCATCGCCGCGAAGTACTTGTAGTGCACCAGCAGCAGCAGGTCGGCGGCCACGCCCAGCGCGGTGGCCAGCAGCTGCAGCCTGGGCCGCCTGGCCAGCGACAGGATCACCAGGCTGACCAGGTAATTGAACACGATCGAGCCGGACAGCAGGATCACGAACTGCGGGTTCCACCAGCCGTAGAACACGATCGAGGCCACGCACAGCCACAACGCGGCCAGCCGCGGTCGCACCGCACCCAGCGCGTAATGCACGCCCAGTGCGATCGGCAGGAACACCAGCAGGAACAGGAAGGAGTTGAAAAGCATCGTCCGTAGCGCTCAGTGGATCTCGGCCAGCGTTGCCTGCTCACCGTCGGTCAACGGCAAGGACAGGGCCATTTCGGAGAATTCCCAGACCACCAGCTTCACTGTCGATGGCCACTGCGCACGCTGCGGCCAGGCGGCCAGCAACGCGCCCGAGAACTGCCCACCATCCAGGCTCTGGTTCCACACTTCGCGCCCCAGCGCATGGCCCAGGCGCTCGGCAAACAGGCTGCGGCGGCCATTGGAGCTGCCCAGCAGCAGTACCTCCACCGGCGGGGTGTCATCGAGCAGGCCGCCGCTGCGCAGCGGGGTGATCACCTGCTCCGGCTCGCGGTCGAGCGCCGGGCGCCAGGCCGGCGGTGCCTTCTCCAATCCGGCCAGCACGATCAGGTCGCCCATGCGCGGTTTGGCTGCGCCCGGCGCGCCGACCTCGAAGGCCTGCCCGCCCGGCCCCCCCAACAAGGGCAGCGCAGCGGCGGCCACCGCGTCGGCCGCGCGCTGCGCGCCGAGCCGGTTCATGTGCACGTCGGTACGGAAGAACATGGGCGCGTCGGCGCCCTGCAGCACCGGGAGCAGGTCGGCCGACGGCACCTGGGCCGCCTGCAGTGCCTGCTGCCACTGGCCGAGCCGCGCGCGCATGTTCGCCGAATGCCGCAGCCCGCAGGTGTGCGCCTGTTCGACCCGCGACTTGTCCGGCACCACCACCACCAGCAACTGCACGCCCTGCGCCTTGAGCTGGGCCGACCAGTGCCGCATCAGGCGCACCCGCTGCTGGACGACCTGGTCGCCGGCACCCGGCTGCGGGCGCAGGCCGTCGCGATAGAACAGCCAGTCCGGGCACCCCAGTGCGACCTGCGGGCCAAGGTCGCCCAGCAGGCGATAGCGCACCGCCGCCGTGGCCAGGTCGGCCTGGGCCTGCACCGGCAGCTTGAGCGCTTCGTTGATCGCGCGGCCCGCCTCGCCATCGGCCCAGCGCGCCGGTGCCAGCGACGCCGCCGGAATCTTCGCCCTGCCCAGCATCCAGCCGCCAGCGAGCAGGCCGACCACCAGCAGCGCGATCACCACCACCGTCGTGGGCAGGTGGGCACGCGCCGGCGCGGCGGGGGGCAGGGGCGCGGGCGCGCCGGGACGAGCACTCATCGGGTTACTGCCCCAGTGCCTTGTTCAAGCGTGCGGTCCATTGCTGCGGGGTCATGATCGAGGCGTTGTCCCACTGGCCACGTGCATCCGGGCCCTGCACGTAGGACGGCTCGAACATCTGCCAGACCAGCACCTGCGGCTTGTGCGCGCGGAACTCGGGCGACTCCAGGTACTCCAGCAGCATCACCCAGTGGCCGACGTTGCCCGGCTTCCAGTTCACCGAGACCGGGCGGTCGAGCACGTTGGAGAGCTTCTGCGGGAAGCCGAAGTACGGCTGCACCATGCTGTGGCCGGTGACATGGACCGGCGCCGGCGCATCGTCCAGCAGCGACTGCTGCTCGGCCTGGCGGCGCACGGTGAAGGTGTCACGGCCAATGGACCTGCGCTGCTCTTCGGTGAGGAAGAGTTCGGCCAGGTCGCCGAAGCGGCGTTCCTTGATCTCGCTGCCCAGCGCCATCCCGGTGCCGGCCTCGCCCGCCAGGCTGGGCACCTGCTGGCGGATCTGCGCTGCCACGGCCGAGGCCACGGCGTCGGCCGCCGGTTGGGTCCAGTGCTGGTCGCTGCGGTAGAACACCTCCTGCCCGCCCTGTTTGACCTGGCGCAACACCTGCAACGCATCGACCGAGGGCACGCCGGAGGTTTCCAGCCCGTCATGGACCAGCGCATAGCGGCCGCGTACGGCCTCGCCCAAGCGCTTGCCGTCGGGCAGCTTGTCTTCGTAGAACAGGGCCTTGTCCGGCAGCACCAGCACCTCCAGCTTGACCCCGGCCGCGGCCAGCGCGGTGCGCGCCTCGGCGATCAGCTGGGTGTTGCGGGCAATCGCCGGCGCATCGACGTCGGTGAGGCTGCCCCACGCCGGGAACAGCCAGCCATCCTTGCCGATCAGCACGATCGAGGAGTCCTGGTTGGCCGCGCCGGCCGCCGCCGGCGGCGTCTGTGCGATCGCCGGTGCCGTGGCGCACAGCGCGCCGCACAGCGCGGCCAGCAACAGCGGCCGCAGGCGGGAGGGGCGGGCGGAGGATCGGGCGTGGGTCATCGTCGGGTCCTTTTCCTGGATCAGTAATAGAGCGTGGCAGTGGCGAACAGGCCCTTGGCCCGCTGCGTATCGCCGCCGCCGATGGCGAAGCGGTACTGCACCGCCACGTCGAGATACGAGCGTGCGGCGTTGTAATGGTCTTCGCGGAACCAGTAACGCACGCCAACGCCGGGACCGGCCCCCAGCGACCAGCTGCTGGCGGTGTCGGACAGGGTGAAGGACTGCGCGCCGATCAGCGGGTACTCGATGCCACGCACCTTCGAGGTCTGGTCGATCCAGTCCGCGCCGACGACCAGGTACGGGTTGACCACCCAGCGGGTCTGCGCGGCGCCGAAGCGGTAGCTGCGCCCGGCGCGGACTTCGGCCGCACCAAACCATTGCTGGCGGCGCAGGCGGCCATCGGACTGCAGGATGCGCTGCGACGGATCGCCATTGGCGTCCAGCGCATCGATGGTGAAGTGGGCGCGGTTGTCGTCCCAGCTCAGGCCGGCCTGCGCGTAACCGCTGAGCGTCCACCACTGGTTGACGTCGGTACGCACACCGGTGCCCTTGTAGAAGCCGTAGGTCAGGTAGGACATCCAACCGCCGGCGTTGCTGTCCAGGCGATACCGGGCCAGCGTGTTGATCTGCAGCGGACGATTGGAGTCGAGCTGGATGCGGCACTGGATCGCGGTGGAATCGGGATAGATGCCGCCGTTGCGGGTGGCGGTACCGGCGAACTGGCGGCGCTCGATGCCCGCGCTCAGACCGGTCTGGCCAAACGCATAGCGCACGCCGAAGGAGGCGATGGTGGACGGCCAGCCGGCGATCGAGCGCGAGCGGCTCAGGCGTTCGGCCCGGGCGCGGGCGTCCTCGGTGGCTTCACCGGTGCAGGGGTCCACGGCCAGGATCGACTCGAACGTGCCGCCCTCGTCGTACAGCGTGTTGGCGATGCGCGCGTAGGCTTCGAGCGTGCCGTGGCGGGTGTTCAACGCGGGCGGCCGCCAGAATGCTTCGAGCGTGCCGAACACCGAATCGCCCGGCGTGCTGATCGCCGCGCCGCCGAGGTTGGTGGCTGCCTGGCGCGCGCCGCGGTAGCCGGCCGAGGCGATCACGCCCCACTCGCGCGAGAGGTTGGCGATGGAGCTGCGGGTGTTGTAGCGCTGCGCCGTGTCCAGTTTCAGCGTGCCTGCGTCGGCACTGTCGATCGCGCCGCGCAGCAGGGTCACCGCGTCGCGGTTGGCGCCGCTGGCCGCACTGGCATAGGCCTGGTCCAGGATCACGGTGGGCGGCGCCTTGCCGGTGGCCTGGGCCGCGCGGAAGTCGGCCAGCGCCTGCTCCGGCTCGCCGACGCGCTGGTGGAGGTAGCCGCGCTGCATCAGCAGGGCGGCGTCATCGGGCGTGGCCGCCAACGCGGTGTCCAGGCGCTGTCGCGCCTGCGCCGCCTGGGCACGGTCGCCGGCCGACAGGGTGGTGGTCAGCAGCGCCTGCAGGGTGCGGTTGTCGGGGTCATCGCTGACGGCCTGCTGGGCCTGGCGGATGGCTTCCTGGTAGTCCTGCCGGCCGAATGCCGCGTAGGCGCGCTGCGACGCCCCGCCCTCGCCCTGCAGGTCGGCCGGCATCACTTCGCACTGCGTGCCGTAAGGGGTATCGCGACACTGCTGGAACGGTGCCGGGTAGTCGGCCAGGGTGAGCGCTTGGCCGGGCCGGGCCCGTGCCAGCGCCTTGCTGCGTTCGGCCACCGCATCCTGCACGGCCTTGCGTGCGTCGGCGTCCAGGTCTGCATAGGTCTCCTGCTGCAGCGGCTGCAGCAGCTGGGCCGCGCGGGCGCGGTCACCGGCGGCGATCGCCGCATCGGTGGCGAGCAGGCGCACGTTGCGCAATTGCTGGCCATCCAGCCAATCCTGCTTGAGCGCAGCGTCGAAGTCCGCGTTGGCTTGCGCGGTCTTCATCTGGCGCTGGCGCAGGTAGGCGCGCATCACCAGGGCGACGGTGTCGTCGCTGTCATTGGCCAGGGCCTGGTCGGCGGTGGTCTCGGCCGCCGGCAGTTGTTCATCGAGCATCTGCGCGGTCATCAGCAGCAGGCGGTGCGAGGCGACATCCGGCGCGTGCTCGACGGCCTGCTGCGCGGATCGGGTGGCCGCGCCGAAGTCCTGCGCGATCAGTGCCTGATAGCCTTCCTGCGCCGGCTTGACCGCCCGCTGCCGGCCCAGCGCGACCCGCTTGGCCTGCAGGTCGCCGACGTTGGGCGCGCCGAGCTGGATCGCCGTGGCCGCCGCGGCGTCAGCCTGTTCCAACTGCTGCTGGGCCTCCAGCGAGGCCACCCACAGGGTCGCCCACGCGCCCTGCTGCGGTTGCTGGCGGAACGCCTGCTCGGCCTTGCTGGCAGCTTCTGCCATGCGGTCGTTGTTGTAGGCCTCGTAGGCCTGGGTGGCCAGCGCGAACGCGCGCTGGTACGCCAGCTCGGCCGCCGTGGGTTTCGCGGCGGTGGCAGCCCGGGGCCCGGCGGCGGCATTGCCGCGTGCCGGGGCGGCCGCCAGCGCCGGCAACGCCGGATCGGTGATGCCCGCGGCGATGGCACGCTGTGCCAGGGCGCGCGCCTCGTCGTTGCGGCCCAGCTTCTGCGCCGCGTAGATCTGCAGCAGCCGCAGCCGCGCCACGTCCGGACGCAACCGCACCGCCTCGCTGGCGCTGCGGTAGGCCTGGGGGAAATCGCCGCGCTCATAGGCACCGAACGCCTGCTCGGCGATGCGGTAGGCGTTGCCCGAGAGCGGCAATGATTCCTGCGCGTGCGCACAGGCACTGCCCAGGCCGATCAGACTCAGCGCGATCACGCTGGAAAGCAGGGTGGTCCTCATGCCTTCAGCTCTCCGTCGGCGCTGTATTGGGGTTGCCCGGACCGGCGATGCTGCTCGCGCACCGCTTCGGCGATCGCCGCTTCGGTGGCCACGCCGTGCTTGACCAGGTAGTCGCCGATGCGCCCGTCGCGCTGCGGCTTGTATTCGTCCAGCACGCGCTCGAATTGGTCGCGGGCGATCAGGCGCATCTCCACCAGCAGGTCGCCGAGCAACGGCACCGCGTCGATGCGGTAGGTTTCACCGCTGATCAGACGCAGGCCGGCATTGATTTCGCTTTCGCGCGCGATCGACTGCTCCACGGCACTGGCGTGCACGTCGTGCAGCAGCTGGGCCTGCTCGGCCTCGCTGAGCGGGTTGGCCACCGCGACCGACAAGGTATCGGCCGTGCTGCGCGGCAGCGGCAACAGGCGCCACTGCACGCACGCTTCCACCGACAGCGGGAACACCCCGGCCTGCAGGTAGTCCACGTCGATGACGGCACGCGCCAGGTCGCCCTGGAACGCGATGGCCTCGGCCAGGGTTTCATCATCCAGCCAGCCCTGCGAGACCAGGATCCGGCCCAGCGGCTGCTGGCGCCCGCCCTGCTGTTGCTGCAGCGCTTCTTCCAGGCGTTCGGGCTCGACCGCCTGCCAGGTGGTGAGCAGCTCGCCGAGGCGCTTGCGGGTCTGCACCAGCTGCGAGGCACTGGGGAAATCGTGCATGGTCTTGTCCCACACCATGCGCTTGCCGAACAGCAGGTACAGCAGGAACATGCGCCACGCGCGCGCGGTGGCCATGAAGTTGATCATGTTGCCGACCACCATGCGCGGGATCGACATCAACGCGTGTTCCCATCCGTACAGCTTGTTGACGAAGTAGAAGCGCTGCACCACGCGACTGGCCAGGGCAGCGGTGGTGATCAGGGCGATGTTCATCTGCCAGGTGCCGGCCTGGAAGATGGTCGGGAACTGGGTCTGCCACAGCCCGGTCATCTTCAAGACCCAGAACAGCAGCAGCTGCAGGAAGATGATGTAGGCGATGATGCTGACGAACGAGGTGACGATGCCCTTGCGGTCGCGCGCCAGCAGGTACTTGGTGGCCAGCGAGCCGCGCCAGCCCAGCGTTTCCCAGCTCTGCAGGCCGATGCCGAGCACCCAGCGCGCCTTCTGCCGGTAGGAGGCGCGGAAGTTGTCGGGGAAATACTCGCGCACGCATAGCGCCATCGACTGGGTGCTTTCGCGCACCGGCCCCCAGCCGAACCACGAGGGGCGGCGCACGCGGAACTGCACCGGGAACCGGGCGAAGATCGAATGCATGCCCATCGCCGCCAGGCGCGCGCCCACGTCGTAGTCCTCGGTGAGGCTGTCGGTGTTGAACGGCTGGTTGTTGGTGGCCGCGCTCAATGCCAGCAGCGCCTTGCGCGAGAAGCAGGTGCCGACGCCCGCCGAGGGCACCATGCCGGACACACTTTCGCGCACCACCAGGTCCTTGGCGTGCCATTCGGCGAACTCGTCCATGTAGACGCCGGCGATCAACTCGTACCACTCGCGATCCAGCGAGGTCACCGGCAACTGGATCATGTCCTTGCGCGGCAGCAGGTAGTTGAAGAAGCGCAGCTCCATCGGGTGCAGCACGTCCTCGCTGTCGTGCAGGATCACCCCGGCAAACTCGATGTCGTGGCGCTTCTCGTAATCGAAGATCGACAGGATCAGCCAGTTCAGGCAGTCGGCCTTGCTGGTCGGGCCGGCATGCGGCACCTCCACCCGGCGCAGGCGCTTGTAGCGCCGGCGCATGCGCTCCACCTCGGCGATGGTCTCGGCATCGTTGGGATAGGTGCCGACGAAGACGATGTACTCGCGGTAGTCGAGTACATCGATCATGTTCTCCACCATCTGCGCGATCACGTCGTACTCGGCCCAGGCCGGCACCATGATCGCCAACGGTTGCTCCGGGCGCTGCAGCAGGTCCTGCTGGGTCAGCGGGCGATACTCGCGCCGCTTCTTGACGGTCAGCGTGCGCCAGCTTTCGCGGACCCAGTACCAGATGTCGATGAACAGGTCATCAAGGCTGGAAATCAGGATCAACACGGCCACCGCCGCCGCCACTGTTTCCAGGGCGGCGTAGTAGTTGGCCAGGTGGATATCCCAGGGGAGACCGTTCACGGTCGATCAGTGCCCGCTGCTGCCGGACGCGCGGCGACGACGGATCTGGGCGACGCGTGCGGCCAGCAGCGCAAACACCACCAGGCCGACCAGCACCAGCAGCCACACCATGTGCTGCTGCCACCACGGCTGCGGGTTGCCGACATCGGCCAGCCGTGCGCCATACGGATCCTGGCTGTTGAAGTCGCTCACCACGCCACTGCCATCGAGCACGGCGAGGTCGCCGCGCAGCAGCCGGAACGGCTGCTCCAGCAGCGGGCCCTGCGCACCGAGGTCGGTATAGAGCACGCCGGTGTGGCCACCGCCGTCCACCACCTGCACGGCGGCGGCGCGGTCCAACCCGGTCACGTCGAGCAGCGGCTGGTTGCCGCCGTTGACCACCAGGCGACCGTCCTTGAGCCCGGCCGGGCTGATCCCGGACGGGGCCAGCGCGAAGGCCAGGTATGGATGGCCGGGGCTGATCGCGGTACCGGCGGCCACCACCTTCAGCTCGGCCGCCTGCGGCGACACGCCCACCGCACTGGCGATGGCGATCACCTTGGCCAGCGATGCCGGGGCATCCTGCAGCCAGGTGGTCGGCACGAACACTTCATTGGCGTGCGCCAGCTGGCTGGCCGCGCCGATGAAGTCCGCATCGAGGGTCCGCTTGGCCAGGGTCAGGTGGCTGCTGGGCAGCACGGACACCGGGAAGGCGGTGGCCGGGTCGTGGCAGTACGGGCGCGCCGGCTGGCGCAGGAAGCTGATCCGCACTTCGTTGCGTGCCGCCAGCGCATAGGCCGGCACCTTGGCGACCAGTCGCTGCGGCTTGCCGTCGCTGGCCAGCACCTTGGCGCCCAGCAGATAGTCGTTGAAGTAGATGCTGGCTACCGCGCCCTGCCCGGCCGCGTTGGGCGCGGCCGAGACATCGACCACCACCTGGTCGGGCAGGCGGCCGTCGGCCGAGAGGGCGCCGAGCTCGAAGCTGGCGGTCCGGTCGCCGCGGGTGACGATGTCCAGGGTGCCGGCGATGTTGCCCAGGCGGCTGAGCAGCACGGCGTCTTCGCCGACCGGCGCTGCGCTGGCCTGCGCGACCTGAAGATTGCGGCCCAGGGCATAGGCACGCCATTGCTCGCTGAGCAGCCCGGCCACCTTGGCCCCGGCGTCGGCGGCGACCACCAGCGTGGGACGCCCGGCGACCGCGGCCACGCTCACCGACGCGGTGCCGGTGCCCTTCTCCAAGGCGGCCATGTCGCTGCCGCGCCACGCGGTGAATGCAGCCGCGGCGTCGCCACCGCTCGCGCCGACTTCCGTTGCCAGGGCGTCCAGCGCAGCGCGCACGGCGGCGCGCAGCGGATCGGTACTGATCGCCACGTCCACCGCCAGCGGGCCGCTGTCGCGCAGTGACAGCAGCGCGCCCACCTCGGCCAGCGAGGCGATCCGGTGCTGGCTGCCGCCAGCGGCCAATGCCGCGTAGGCCGGCACGCCCTGCAGGCTGGCCGGAATGCTGATGCCGGTCAGGTCGACGGTACCGCCCACCACCGGCAGCGCCACCACGTCCACCTGCTTGCCACCGTTGCGCAGCGCCGCACCCACTCGCCACGCCGCGTCGTAGGCCGGTGCCTGCAGCGCCTTGCCATCCACCAGCAGGCGCACCCGCGCCGGCAGGGCGCCCCAGGCCTTGGCCACGGTGTTCACCGCGCGGCCGTCGAAGCGATAGCTGAAGCGCGAGTCCGGCGACAGCCGCAGCACGTTGGCCGGGGCGCTCTGGTCGGCGCAGCGATAGTCGGATACCACCGACCACCAGCCGACGTTGACCCGCACGAAGCCGTTGTCGCGCGGCAGCCCGTCGATGGCCAGCAACTGGCTGGCATCGCCCTGCGGATCGGTGATCGAGCGCGCGGCGACCGGGTCGCCATCCACCGACCACAGGCCCGAGCTGCGCCCGGTATGGCCGCGCACGTAGCGGCCATCGAGCTGCAGCTGCGCATCGCGGGTGGGCACGCCCGCCGGGACCGGCAGGTAGATTTCGCGCTGGCTCTCCTGCCCGCTGAGGGTCAGCGCCTGGCGGAAGCCAAGCTCGCGCAGGGTCATGCTGCGGGTCACGGTGGCATCGGCGGCCCACTCGCTGAACTGCCCGGCCGCGGTGTCGGCGGCGTGGGCAGGACTGAGTGGGAGGGCCAGGACCAAGGCCAGCGGTACTACCTTGGGGAAACGAGCGGTAATCCGGTTGGTCTGGGTCATGGCGTCAGTTCGGAAAGGGAGGTATGGGACATCGGCGCCGGGTGGGCCGCCACGAACTCGTCGAACGGCTCGCCGCGCAGCGCGGCCACGATCCGTGCCGAGGCACGGCCATCGCCATAGGGGCTGGCGTCGGCGATGAAGTGCGCCGCCACCCGCGGCCCGTCGCAGGCGGCATGCACCGCGGCGACGATCCGTGCCGGATCGGTGCCGACCAGGCGTACCACGCCGGCCTGCACGGCCTCGGGGCGTTCGGTGACGTCGCGCATCACCAGCACCGGCCGGCCCAGCGCCGGCGCTTCTTCCTGCACGCCGCCGGAGTCGGTCAGCACCACGTGCGCACGCTGCATCAGGCGGACGAAGTTGAGGTAGTCCTGCGGCGCGATCAGGTGCACGTTGTCCAGCCCGCCCAGATGCGCATGCACCGGGCCCTGCACGTTCGGGTTCAGATGCACCGGGTAGACGATCTGCAGGTCCTCGCGCTGGGCCAGCTCGGCCAGCGCGCGGCAGATGTTCTCGAAGCCGCCACCGAAGTTCTCGCGGCGGTGGCCGGTGACCAGCAGCAGCTTGCGTTCGGACTCCAGGAACGGGAAGTGGGCATCGATCTCCGCGCGCAGATGCGCGTCGCGGTCGATGCGCTCGACGGTCTGCTTGAGCGCGTCGATGACGGTGTTGCCGGTGACGCTGATGCGCCCGGCCAGGTTTTCCTGTTCCAGGTTGTAGCGCGAGCTGTCGGTGGGCGCGAACAGATGGTCGGCGACCACGTCGATGACACGTCGGTTCATTTCTTCCGGCCAGGGCTGCTGCAGGTCACCGGTACGCAGCCCGGCTTCCACGTGCGCCACCGGAATGCGGCGGTGGAAGGCGGCCAGTGCGGCGGTCATCGCCGTGCTGGTATCGCCGTGCACCAGCACGCGATCAGGCTGCACCTGCTCGTAGAGCGCGTCGAGCTTGGCGAACAGGCGCGAACACAGCCCGTTGAGGGTCTGGTTGGCCACCATCACGTCAAGGTCGTGGTCGGGGTGGATGTCGAACAGCGACATCACCTGGTCGAGCATCGCCCGGTGTTGCCCGGTGATGCAGACGATGGAGTCGATATCGGGCGCCGCGTGCAGCGCGCGGACCAGTGGTCCCATCTTGATGGCTTCAGGACGGGTACCAAAAACAGATAGAACCTTCACCGGACAGCTCCCTGTGACGACCAACGAGTGTGACTTCCATCACGCAAATCGTAGGCCAAGTGGCGAGAGCTAGCCAGTGCAACGTGATGTGGATCACATTTCCCCGTATAAGTGACGCTCAGCGTCACTTAATGCCCCGGGTTACACCCCATTGTGGCGTTTATGCGCGTGTCACCCGGGTGAAAGTTCGAATACCTGCCGCAGGTAGGCCAGGTAACCGGGGTCGTCGCACATGCTCTTGCCAGGCGAATCGCTCAGCTTGGCCACGGGCTGGCCGTTGCAGCGGACCATCTTGATGACGATGTTGAGCGGCGTGGGGCCAAGGTCGTTGGTGAGGTGCGTGCCCACCCCGAACGCGACCTGGCAGCGCCCGCGGAAGTAGTCGAACAGCTGC
The DNA here is from genome assembly GCF_056393175.1 of Stenotrophomonas sp. Steno-Z1. Classification (NCBI taxonomy): domain Bacteria; kingdom Pseudomonadati; phylum Pseudomonadota; class Gammaproteobacteria; order Lysobacterales; family Lysobacteraceae; genus Stenotrophomonas; species Stenotrophomonas sp. Steno-Z1. The sequence continues at coordinate 152,570 of NZ_JBWJPB010000006.1, forward strand.
ATCACCTTCTCGATGTTCAAGCCATCGCTGAACACCAGCACCTTGCTGCGCGGATCGACGCGGCGGTCCTTGAAGTGCGCCAGCATGCGGTCGCCCCAGGCGAACGGATCACCGGAGTCATGCCGCACGCCGTCGAACAGCTTGCAGAAATACATGTCGAAATCGCGCAGGAACGCATCCAGCCCGACCACGTCCGACAGCGCGATGCCCAGGTCGCCACGGTATTCTCGCGCCCACGATTCCAGCGCTGCCACCTGCGAATCGCGCAGGCGCGGGCCCAGCGCCTGGAACGCCTGCAGGTACTCATGGGCCATGGTGCCGTGCGGGGTCATGCCGTACAGCCGGGCAAAGTGCACGTTGCTGGTGCCGACGAACTGCGCGCCGAGCGCATCGCGCATCATCGGCAGCATGCGGGCGTGCCACTCCCGCGAGTAGCGGCGGCGGCTGCCGTAGTCGGCGATGCGGCACAGCTCGAAACCGGGGGTATCGCGCAGCAGCGCGGTCTTGGCCTGGAGGCGGCGCTCGCCCTCGGTGAAGTCCGGCGTGGTGGTGTTGCGGAACCAGACCTCGTTGATGATCGCCAGCAGCGGCACTTCGAACAGGATCGTGTGCAGCCAGGGGCCGGTGATGTCCAGGTCGATCTCGCCGGGCACGGTGGCCGACGGGCGCAGGTCGATGTACTTGCGGTCCAGGTGGAACAACCCGAGGAAATCGGCGAAGTCGGGTTTGACGAAGCGCAGGCCGCGCATGTACTCGAGTTCGTCGGCGCTGAAGCGCAGCCGGCACAGGTGGTCGATCTCGTCGTTGATCTGATCGATGTAGCTGGCCAGGTCGATGCCGGGGGTGCGGCACTTGAACCGATACTGGACCTGGGCGCCGGGGTGCTGGTGCAGCACCGCCTGCATCATGGTGAATTTATACAGGTCGGTGTCGAGCAGGGACTGGATGATCATGGACGCGATTATGCGCCTGCCCGGATGTACCGACCAACGCCCGGCACTCAGCGCCGGCGGAGCAGGCGCGGAACCTGGATGAGGGCGTGCGCCCAGATCGCGGCGAACACCGCGCCCTGCACCGGCAGGCTGCGCTGGCGCGCCTCGAACTTGCGGAAGTAGCGCCACAGCCCGCGGTGCTTGTGCCATTCGACGAAGAACGGCCGCGAGCGGCTGGATACGCCGCGCACATGCACCACCTGCAGGTCGTTGGCGATGGCCACCAGCGCGCCGGCCTGGCGCACGCGGCGGCACAGGTCCAGGTCTTCGGCGTGCAGGCGGTAGCCGGCATCCCAGCCGCCGATCCGCTCGAACAGCGCCCGCGGCATCAGCAGCAGCGCGCCGGACAGGGCCGGCACCGGCTGCAGCGCCTGCGCGGGGTCGGGCGGGATGGCCAGCTTCGCGCCCTGCCCCGGCGAGCGCAGCATGGCGCCGAAATCCGGGTCGCGCCGGCGCACCGCCGCGTCGGGCTGGCCGTGTTCGTCCACCTGTTCGACCCCCAGCAGGCAGTCGCCGATGCCGATCGCGCGCTCGCAGAGCAGCGCCAGGGTCTCGGTATCCACCATCAGGTCGGGGTTGATGAAGGCCAGCCACGGCGCCTGGCTGTCGGCTGCGCCCTGGTTGTTGGCGGCGGCGAAGCCGGGGTTGTCCGGGTTGGCGATGAAGCGCACGCGCGGATCGGCGCTGGCGTGGCGCTGCATGATCTCCAGCGTGCCGTCGCTGGAGCCGTTGTCGACCACGCGGATCTCGACCACGCCACGGGCGGCGCGCAGCCGGGCCAGGCAGCCATCCAGGGTGCTGGCACTCTGGTAGCTGACGATGATCGCGGCGATGGCAAGGCTCAAACAGGTGACTCCGGTGGGGCGGCGGGCGCGGCGAAGAGATCGCCCTGGGACCGCGGCATTATCGCCTGCCGATGCAGTTGCTGCAGCGCCTGGCGCGTGCCGAGCAGCGGGTCGCCCATCAGGAACGCCGCCAGCCGCGGCTGCCAGCCCGGCCAGCGCGTGCCCAGTGCGTCCATGTCGCCGTCGAACGCCTGCGCTTCGCTGGCACGGGCGACGAAGGCGGTTTCGCACAATGCGTTGCGCCAGCCCAGCCCGGCCATGCGCAGGCTCAGGTCGATCAGCGCGGCATTCCACGAACCGTAGCTGTGCATGTCCAAGCCGCCGGCCTTGCGCCGCGCGTTGGCGCGCAGCAGTACCGCGTGGGTCACCGCCGAGGGCAGTTCCGGGTGCATCGGCGGCAGCGCCGCGCAGGCCTGCGCCATCGCCGGCAGATCGGCCGGCACCGGATCGATCTCGCCCAGCCGCGGCCAGGCGGCGGTTTCGCCGGCGTTGCACCATGGGGTAGCCGACCCGATCGAGGGATCGCGCGCCAAGCACGCATCCATCTGCTGCAACCAGCCCGGCGCGGGGATGGCGTCGGGCGCCAGCACCACCACGTCGGCGCCGGCGCAGGCCCGCAGCATTTCATCCAGGTGGGCCACCTCGCCGATGCTGCTGGCACGCCGGGTGTACTCGGCCTGCAACGGGGTGTGCAGCAACCAGTGCGCGATCACCGCCTGTGCGCGGGGGCCGGCCTGGCCATCATCGGCCAGCCACGCGGCGGTGCCGGCCGGGGTGCCGGCATCCAGCGCCGCCAGGCAACGGTCGAGGGCGGTGTCATCGACCCCGATCGGCAGCAACACGATCGTCCCCATCGGTCCCCCTGTGCGCGGCGTGCGGTTGGCGACCGGGGATGCCGGCCGCCGCTTGGCCGCAGCGTAGCAGGCGCGGCGGCTGCGATGACAGCGCCGCGCCGGCTCAGTTTTTCTTCGGGGGGTTGGGGAACGGCTCCATCGCGCGGAAGCGGCTGCTGTACTCGTCGGTCAGGTTGCGCGATTCCTGCGCGTTGCGCACGATCGTCGGGGTGAGCAGCACGATCACTTCCGAGCGTTCGTTCTTCTGGCTCTTCTTGCCGAACAGCGCGCCGATCACCGGGATCTTGCTCAGGCCCGGCACCCCGTTGGAACCGTCTTCGTCGGAGTTGGTGATCAGCCCGGCCAGCATGATGGTGTCGCCGCTCTGCACGGCGGCCTCGGTGGAGATCTTGCGGGTGTTGATCGGCGGATTGCAGGTGCTCTTGGTCGGATCGCACCCGGCCGGGACCGCGCCGGCCGAGCTGACTTCCTGCACGATATCCAGGAACACCACGCCATCGCGAGTGATGCGCGGGCGCACCTTGAGGATCACGCCGGTGTCCAGGTACTGCACCTGGCTGTAGGTACTGTCGCTGATGCCGGTGTTGACCGAGACCGAGTTGATCGGAATCTGGGTCCCCACGTTGAGCGTGGCCTCGGCGTTGTTGCGCACGAAGATCGATGGGGTCTGCAGCAGGCGCAGGTTGGTCACCTTGTCCAGCGCACTGACGACCGCGGCGGCATTCTTGCCCAGGAAGGTCCAGCCCACCCCGCCGTCGCCGACGGTACCGGAGATGCTGCCCCAGATGGAACGGCCCAGCGCGCTGGGCAGGTCGAGGCCGCTCTCGGTCTTGCCGGTGGTCACCGCCTGCTCGAAGAACCAGTTGACGCCGTAGCTGAGGTCGCCGGTAAGCGCCACTTCCGCCACCTGCGCTTCGATGTGCACCTGCATCGGCATCACATCGAGCTTTTCGATGACCTCGCGGATCGAGCGCCATGCCTGCGGCGTGGAGCGCACCAGCAGGGTGTTGGTTTCTTCCACGGCCGACACGCCGACGCTGTCGCCCTGCACTTCCAGGTTGAAGCTGGCATTGCCATTCTGCCGCTGCGGCAGGCTCAAGCTGCCATCGCCCAGCCCACCACGGCTGCTGCCGGCGCCAGAGGTGCTGTTGTTGAGGTTGGTGGTGGTGCCGTTGTCGCGGTTGCTGCCCAGCTCCATCTGGGTCGCCCCCGGGGCCAGCGAACTGCTGCTGCCCCGCCCGCTGCGGCCGTTTTCGTTGGCGAAGGCCTCGGCCAGGCGCTCGGCCAGGTCCTTGGCCTTGACGTAGCGCAGCTCATAGGAGAACAGGCGCGCACTGCCGCCGGCGCTGTCGATGCGTTCCAGCCACTGCTGGATCTGGTCCAGGTAGCGCGCCTGCGGCGTGATCACCAGCACGGCGTTGGCGTTTTCCAGCGGCAGGAAGCGGAACATCCCGGCACTGGGGGTCTTGCTCTCCTCGCCGAACACTTTCTCCAGGTCGGCGGCGACCTGCTCGGCCTTGCCGGACTGGATCGGGAACACCCCCACCGACATGCCCGACAACCAGTCCACATCGAAGATCTCGACCGTGCGCAGGTAGTTTTCCAGCTCGCTGCGGGTGCCGCCCAGGGTGATCACGTTGCGGCCGCTGTCGACATTGACGATCGCGTTGGGGCGCGCATACGGCTCCAGCACCTTCTTCATCTCGGTGGCCGAGATGTACTGCAGCGGCACGACCCGCACTTCGAAGCCGCGCGCACTGGCGGCCGGCGCGGTGCTCGGTGCAACGGTACCGGCCAGCTCCTGGTCGGCGGCCACGATGTTGTAGCGGCCGCCGCTGTAGACCATGCGGGCGTTGTTCCAGCCCAGCACCATCTCCAGCAGGTTCAGGGCCTGCGCCGAGGAGACCGGCTTGGGCGTGGCCAAGGTCACCGTGCCCTGCACGCCCGGGGCGATGACGTAGTTCTGGCCCAGCATGTCGCCGAGGATCGCCTTGACCACCGCGTGCACCGATTCGCCTTCGAAATTGAAGGTGGCGGTGCCGTTGCCGGCCTGGGACAGCGCAGGTGCGGCGGCGGCCGCGGCGCTGCGGTTGATCATGGTGCCGGTACCGCGACGGATGACCGCCTGCGGCGCGCCGTCGGTGTCCAGCGGCTGGGCGTCGATGCCGTCGCGCGAGCCGTCGCCGGCCACCACCTGGTGGCTGCCGTCGAGCACGGCGTTGCGACGGACGTCCGGTGCGGGCACCGAGGCACACCCGGCGAGCAGGACCAGGGCGAGAGACAGGCAGAAATGACGCGGGGAGAAAAGACGCAGTGTCATGCTTTGCACTCTAGTTGTTCTGGCCGGAGCCGCCCGTGGGCGGCCGCTGCGACTGTTGTTGTTGTTGCTGCAGCTGCTGGCGGCGCGCCTGGATACGCGCACGGATGGCTTGCATCTGCGCATCGCTGGGGCCTTGTGCCGACGGCGTCTGCGTCTGCGTGGCCGGTGGAGTGGCCGGCGCTGGCGCCGGCACGGAGGGATTGGCGGCCTGGACCGGGCGCGCAGGGGGTGCCATGGGCGGCGGCGCCGTGACCCCGGCGCCGGCCGGCGGCACCGCACCATTGACCGGATTGCCGAGCACCGTCGGGGGCTCCCCGCCCTGCCCGTTGAACACGCTCAGTTCCAGCGTCTGGGTCCCGCCGGGGCCACTGACCGTGGCGCTGCGTGGCTCCAGTGCGAGCAGCTGCCAGCCGTTGACCGGCTCGCCATTGAGGCGCAGGCGCAGCGACTGCTTCTGGTCGGTGGTGAGGATGGCCATGCTGAACTCGCTGGTGAGCAGCACGCCGGTCAGGCTGACCGCGCTGGAGGCGCCCGGTTCGCTGCCACCGAGCAGGTAGGGGCGCGGCTTGCGGTCTTCGGCGAACAACGGGCGCGCGCCGATCTGCGCGTAAGCCTCGGCCGAGGCAAGGCGCTCGGGTGCGGCCGCCGGCAGGACCGGCAGCGGCGACGCCGTGCGATCGCCCTCGGCGGCGGCGGGGATGCGGCCGCCCAGGCCGAACAGGCCGGCCACCCAGATCGCCGCGGCCCACAGCAGTGCCGTGGCCAGCCACCAGCTGCGCAGGGAGGCCAGCTCAATCTTCATGGGCGTCCTCCTCCGGGCCGTCGGATGCGCGGTCGGTGGCGTCGGCAGCGGCTGCGGCCGCCGCGTCGGCCCCGTCCGAAGGCACGTCGGCGGCGGCCTGCGGGCCGGTCGGCACCGCCATCGCCGGCGCGGGACTCAACCCGGCACCGCCGGACAGGCCCACGGGCGGCGGGGCGAGCGGCGCGCCGGCGGCTGACGCGCCTGCTGGCGCGTCGGCCAACGCATCGGGTTTGAGGTAGCCCACCAGCTCGAAGGACACATCCAGCCCGGTCCCGGTTTCATTGGGCGACTGCTGGAAGCGCTGCGCGAGCAGGTTGAGGTTGTTGATGAACAAGCGCGGGCTGCCGGTCTCCAGCGTGTGCAGCACCGCGGCCATCTCCGGAATCCCACAACGCAGGCGCACCTGCAGGGCGATCCTGGGGAAGGCGTTGTCGCCGCCGCCGGTGTCCTGCAACGGCGAGCGGTTGCTGATCGTGCAGCTGCGGTTGCCGGGGCTGGCCGAGGCGACCGCATCCTGCAGGCGCGACGACAACGCGGCGGCGGCCGACTCGGCCGTGGCCTCGCGCAGGAAGCCCGGGCGCCCGGCCAGGGCGGCCTGGGCCTGCTGCAGGCCGCGTGCCACCGGCACCCGCTGCTGCAACTGCGCCTGCACGCGCTGGCCGCGCTCCTGCAGTTCGCTGATCTCGGCATTGATCGCCAGCAGCGGACGGGTGAACCACGGGTGCACCAGCAGCAGGTAGGCCAGCGCGATCACCGCCACCAGCAGTGCCAGCGCCAGCCAGCGGTCACGGCGTGTCGTTGGCATGGCCATCGGCACCCTCCGCAGTGGTAGTGGCGGCAGGCGCGCTGGCGGCAACCGCGCCCGGCAAGGGCTGCAGTTCGGCGGTGAGAGTGAAGCGATCGCGCCCGGCGGCGCCGCCATCGGCCTGCAGTACGCCGGTCAGGTTGACCTTGCGCCACAGCGGCGAATCCTGCAGCAGCGGCACCAGTTGCGAGGCTTCGCGGCTGAGCCCGATCAGCTGCAGCGAGTCCCCCTCCACCGACAACTTCTCCAGGTAGGTGCCATCGGGCAGCAGCCGGGTCAGTTCATTCCACAGTTCCACGGTGCTGGCATGCGCCGTGCGCTTCTTTTCCAGGAATGCCGCGCCTTCGACCAGGGTCTGCAACTGCTGGCGTTCGGCCGCGACCTGGCGCGCATCGCGCGCGGCCGCATTGACCTGCTCGCGCAGCACATCGGCCGCGGCCTGGCGGTTGTCGAGGATCTGCTGCCCGGCCAGCGCCAGCACCACCAGGGTGGCTGCGGCCATGAGAAGGTTCCAGCGCCGCATCGGATCGCGCAGGGTCTGGCGCTGCTCGAGCGGCAGCAGGTTCACGCCCAGCGGCTGGCCCTCCGCATCGGCGACGTCGATCCCGGCCAGTGCCTGCGCCCACGGCCCCACCTGCCCGGCCCACTGCTCCAGCGCCAGGCGCGGGATGACCACCAGCTCGACCTGCAGCTGGCCATCATCGCGTGTTCCGAGCTCACGCACATCGAAACTCACCTGCGCCGGTTCGAACGGGGTCTGTCGATCGATCTCGAAGCCGACCACGTCACGCAGGCGCGCGGCGGCGGCGGCAGGCAGGCGCATCGGCCGGCGCAACGCCGCGGTGGCCGGCAACAGCCAATGCCGCGGCAGCGTGCGCAGGCGGGCGTCCAGGCGTTGTTCCAGCGTGGCCGGCGTCTGCGGCCAGGGCAGTTCCAGCAGGGTGTCGCGGTGCAGCCCGATATCGCGCTGCACGACCAACTGCTCGCCCTGCCGTTGCAGCAGCAACCGCGCGCGCGACCAGCCCAGCGCCCATTGCCAGCGCTCGGGCAGCCACGCCAGCAGCGAACGCCGCCACCAGCGCAGGCCTTTGCCCACGCCCGGCGCCACCTGCCCCTGCGCCCGCACCAGACTGTCCCGCCATGCCGTCATCGTGCTGCCATTCCCTGTTCCCAACGAAGTACTGTGTAAGTCGTTCCCGGCGTGCCGGACGCCCCCATGCGCACCACGCCCTGCAGGACCGACACCCGGCCGCGGTCATCCATTGCGCGGCTCTCGATACTATAGGTGCCGCTGCCACTGGCAAGCGTCGCACCGCCCACTTTCTGCTCTTCGTCGCCTTGGGACTGCTCACGCTGGGCCAGCAGCTGGTTCGCATCCAGGCCCAGCGCGGTGAGCACCGGGCCGGCGGCGAAGCGCGGATCCGGACGCGACTGCCGACTGTACAGGGTCAGCATCGGCGCGAGTTGTTCATACAACGCTGCATCCATGCCCAGCACGCGCTGCAGCTCGCCCAGGGTCTCGAAACGGTTGTTGCGGGGCCCGTAGGGCAGGCCGGCCGCGACATACTCCGGCAATTCCGCGCCCCCGACCGGCTGCTTGAGGCTGTCGGCGTCGCGCCAGTCCACGATCGCACCGGCCAGTTGCCGCGCACGCCCGGTTTCCACGCCCATCGCCCGCAGGAAGGCCTCCAGCAGGGCGGCATCGGCCAGGTTGAGGTTGATCTTGCCGTTCTCGTCGACGATGCGCAGGTCGATCCGGCGCTGGTCGAACTGCCAGCGATAGCGGCGCCCGTCGGCCACCCACGCCGGCCGGGTGGCGGTGGGCTGCAGGCGGTAGAGCGCGTACTCCAACCCGGCGCGCGCATGCTCCTGGCCGATCGCATCGTCGCCGACCACCCGTTCCTGCAGGTGCTCCACGCGCGCACTGAGCGCGAACGCGCCCACCACGGCGGTCAGCAGCGCGATCAGCCACAGCACCAGCACCAGCGCCGCACCACGGGCCCGGGTCATGGGCGCGCCCCGCGTTGTTGCGGCAACGCGGCCACCATCGGCGGCCATGCCTGCCCCTGCTGCGGGGTGACGGTGATCGAGACCAGGCTGGGCAGGCGACGGGTGTCCTCCCAGGTGTCCTGCCAATCGCCAAGTTCGCCGTTGCGTGGGTCGATACCGCGATAGCGGAAGCGGACCTCGCGCAGTCCATCGGCCAGCACTTCCGGCGGACGCACCGGGTTTTCCTCGATGCGTTCGCCGTTCTGTACCAGGGTCAATGCCAGCTCCAGGCGCTGCGCCCCGTCGCTGCCGCGCACCTGCAGGTCGTGCACGTACGGGCCGCCACGGCCCAGATAACCGGGCAGGTCGGACACGAACAGCATGCTCTGCGCCTGCCCCTGGAAGTACACCGGCTCACGGGTGGGATCGGGCGGCGTGGTGGCGGTGAGCATGGCCATCGACAGGCGCCGGCGCAGGAAGCCTTCGACCGCGCGCATGCGCTCGTTCTGCGCCACCATGCGTTCGCCGCGCTGGCTGATCGCCATCGCCGAGCGCACCGTGGCGAACGCCAGGGCCAGGCCGCCAACCAGCAACGCGGTGGCCAGCAGCACCTCGATCAGGGTGAAACCACGCGCGCCGCGCAGGCCGATGCGAGTCATCGCGGGGCCCCGGGCGTGGCCGGCAGCAGGCGCAGGCTGCGCCACTGCAGCTGTTCACCCGCGCCGTCGCCCCAACGCACGTCCAGGCTGAGCTGCGCCAGCACCGGGCCGGAGACCGGCTCGGCGGCGTTCAACGCGCCGCCACGCGGATCCACGTAGGGCGCCACCTGCAGGTGCCAGCGGTAGCGGCCCGCGTCCCATTGCCCGCTGCGCTCGCCGGTCTGCAGCGGCGCCTCGACACCGGTCACGGCCAGCAGCGACTGTGCGTGCAGCACCGCGCGGCTGCGCAGGTCGGCTTGCCTGACCTGCCGCGAGGCACCGGACAGACTGCCCAGCAGCAGGGTCAGCGCCAGCGCCAGCAGCGCGAAGGCAACGATCACCTCCAGCAGCGAGTAACCGCGTTGACGCTTCATCGGCGCTCCCGTGGCTGGCCCGAGCGCACTTCACCGGTGATCCAGCCCACGTCGATCCGCCACACCGCCTCGCGCACCTGCAACTCGATGCTGCCGCCACTGGAGGCCCCATCGGGATAGAACGCGATGGCGCCCTGGCCGGCGGCGGCAGCCACTTCACGCGCACCGCGGAAGCGCACCTCCAGCGACTCGGGCAGCGTGCCGTGGCGACCGCTGGCCCCCTGCCAGGTGCGCGCCTGCGGATCGATCACGAAGCGCTGGCGTTCGCCGCTGGCGATGGCCTGGGTGCGCGTGTAACGCAACTGCGTGGCCAGCTCCTTGCCCGCGTTGCGCAGGCGCATGCCGTCGATGCCGCCGTTCATCGCCGTGGCGGTGACCACCCCGACGATGGCGATCAGCGCCACCACCAGCAGCATCTCCAGCAACGACAGCCCGGCTGCGCCACGCGCGGAGCGCGGCAGGCAACGGGGCAACGCGCAGCGATGCAGGGCGGCGACCGGCAAGCAGGCTTACTCGTAACGGATGTCGGCGTCGTAGCTGCTGCCACCCACCTTGCCATCCTTGCCCAGGCTGATCAGGTCGAACGGCTGGCCTTCGCCGGGCGCGCGGTATTCCAGCGGGTGGCCCCACGGATCGTTGAGGTCGGCCGGCTTGGCGTACGGCCCCAGCCAGCCAGTGCTGCCCCCCGGCTGGGTGACCAGGTCGTCCAGCTTGGTGGGCAGCTTGCCGGTATCCAGCTGGAAGTTTTCGACCTTGCCGGCCACGGTCTGCACCTGGGCCTTGGCGATGTTGGCCTTGCCGCGATCGGCACCGCCGAGCACGCGGCTGCCGACCAGGGTGAGCACCGCACCGATCAGCACGATGACGATGATGATTTCCAGCAGGCTCATGCCCGACTGGTGGCGAGGCGAGGAAAAACGGGTCAGGCGGCGTTGCATGCGGCAGGCTCCTTGCGGGATGTCAGGGGCAGCGCCATCGTCAGCCGATGGCGTTGGTGAGGTCGTACAGCGGCACCAGCACGGCCACGATCACCAGGCCGACCACCGAGGCCAGCACCAGGGTGATCACCGGCACCATCGCCGACAGCAGCCGGTCGATCGCGCGTGCGCTTTCCTGTTCAAACGTGTCGGCGGTCTTGAGCAGCATCGTATCCAGCGCGCCGGATTCCTCGCCGACCTGGATCATCTGCAGCGCCAGCCGCGGGAAGCGCTTGCCGCGGGCCAGCGCCAGCGACAGGCCACTGCCGTTCTTGACCTCGTCGCTGGCGGCGTCCACGTCGTCGGCCAGCGCGCGGTTGCCCAGCACGTTGCGCGCGATGCCCAGCCCGGCCAGCAGCGGCACGCCATTGCGCAGCAACGTGCCCAGCGTGCGCGCCAGGCGCGCGGTTTCCAGCTTGGCCAGCAGTGGGCCGATGCCCTTGCGCTGCAGCAGCCAGCCATCCATCGCCAGCCGGAACGCGGGTTGCCGCAGCTTGCGCTCGATCACCAGCAGTGCCAGCGCGGGCACCACGATCATCGCCAGCCAGCCTTCGCGCACCACCAGGCCGGCCGCCAGCACCCATTGGGTGAACCACGGCAGCGCCACGTCCAGGCTTTCGTACATCAGCGCGAACTGCGGCACCACGTAGCCCAGCAGGAACAACAGCGCCCCGCCGACCACCGCCAGCAGGATCGCCGGATAGATCAGCGCATTGATCACCCGGCCCTTCAGTTCGGCGCTGCGTTCCAGGTAATCAGACAGGCGCTGCAGCGTGTCGTGCAGGCTGCCACCGGCTTCACCGGCACGCACCATGTTGATGTACAGCCGCGAGAACAGGCCGTGCTGGCGTTCCAGCGCGGTCGACAGCGACGCGCCACCCCGCACCACGTCGCGGATCTCGGTGATCACCCGGCGGCTGCGCTCGTCTTCCGGCAGTTCCAGCAGGATGGTCAGCGCGCGGTCCAGCGGCTGCCCGGCACCGAGCAGGGTCGCCAGCTGCTGGGTGAACTGGACCAGCGCGGCGCCGTCGAACGGCTTGCGCCGCAGCAGCGAGGCCCAGGAGGTGGTGGTGGCCACGCCCTCGCTGGCCAGTCGCGCTTCCATCGGCAGGTGGCCCTGGTCCTGCAGGCGCGCGGCCACCTCGGCTTCGCTGGCGGCCTCCATCTGGCCGTCGAACAGCTCGCCATGGGAATTGAGCGCCTTGTAGCGGTACTGCGCCATGCTCAGTGGCCTGCCGGCCGGCGGACGCGTGCGTGCATCAGGATTCCTCCGTCACGCGCAGCACTTCCTCGATGGTGGTGTGGCCGAGCAACGCCTTGGACAGGCCGTCCTCGTACATGGTGCGCATGCCGGCCTCGCGCGCGATCCGCTCGATCTCGCCCATCCCGGCGCGGCGCATCACCGCCCCGCGCAGCGCATCGTTCATCACCAGGAATTCCATGATGGTGGTGCGGCCCAGGTAGCCGGTGGGCGCGATCGCCGAGGGCTGCGCCCGATACAGGAAGATATCGCCCTCCGGCTGCAGCCGGCGCAGGTCGAACTTCTCGATCTGCTCGGGCGAGGCGGCGTAGCGCTGCGCATGCTGCGGCTCGAGCCGGCGCACCAGGCGCTGGGCGAGGATGCCGTTGATGGTGGAGGTAAGCAGGTAGTCCTCCACGCCCATGTCGAGCAGGCGGGTGATGCCGCCGGCCGCGTTGTTGGTATGCAGCGTGGACAGCACCAGATGGCCGGTGAGCGCGGACTGGATCGCGATGCGTGCGGTTTCCAGGTCACGCATTTCGCCGATCATGATGATGTCCGGGTCCTGGCGCACGATGCTGCGCAACGCATGCGCGAAGTCCAGCCCGATCTGCGGCTTGGCCTGGATCTGGTTGATGCCCTCGATCTGGTACTCGATGGGGTCCTCGACGGTGATGATCTTCACGTCGGCGGTGTTGAGCTGGCTCAGCGCGGTATACAGCGTGGTGGTCTTGCCCGACCCGGTGGGTCCGGTCACCAGCAGGATCCCGTGCGGCTGTTCCAACACCTTGCGGAACTGCGGCAGGAACGCATCGGTGAACCCGAGCCGATGGAAATCGAACACCACCGTGTCGCGATCGAGCAGGCGCATCACCACGCTCTCACCGTGCGCGGTCGGCACCGTGCTCACGCGCAGGTCCAGCTCCTTGCCCTGCACGCGCAGCATGATGCGCCCGTCCTGCGGCAGGCGACGCTCGGCGATGTTGAGCCGGGCCATGATCTTGATGCGGCTGATCACCGCGGCGGTCAGGTTGGCTGGCGGGCTCTCGCCTTCGATCAACACGCCGTCCACCCGATAGCGCACCTTCAGGCGATTCTCGAAGGGCTCGATATGGATATCCGATGCCCGCAGTTCGAAGGCGCGCTGGATGACCAGATTGACCAGCCGGATCACCGGTGCTTCGGACGCCAGGTCGCGCAGGTGCTCGATATCATCGACCACCGCGCCCTCGCCATCGGCGGTCTCCACGATCGCGCCCATCGCGCTGCGGCCCTGCCCGTACCAACGCTCGATGAGGTCATCGATCTCCGAGCGCAGGCCCACCTGCAGCCGCACCGGCACGCCCATCGCCAACTGCACCGCATCGGCCGCATAGGGATCCTGCGGATCGCTCAACCACAGTTCCATGACGCCGTCGCGCAAGGCCAGCGGGCAGACATGGAACTGCTTGAGGAAGCGCAGCGACAGCGGCAGCGCGTCGAGCAGCGACTCCGGCGCCACCTCGGGCACCGCACGCGCCTCCAGCAAGGGCAGCCCCAGCACGTCGGCACTGGTCTGCGCGTGGTCACGCTCGGACACCAGCCCCAACCGCACCAGCAACTGCAACAGGCTGCCACCGGCTTCGCGGTGCAGCGGCCGCGCCCGCGCCAGGTCACCGTCCTTCAGGCGCCCGCTGCGCAGCAACGCCTCGACGATGCGGCTTTCCGCGCTGGAATCTGCAATGGGATCGTGGGCAACCGCGTTCACAGAAGCTCTCCTGGCGACCCCGCGACTTTAGCAGTTCATCGCCGCCCTGCACCGCTTTGGAGGCGCCTGGATGAAAAGGATGGAATGCTCACCTGGCGACAACGATTGATCCCGTATGCGGGGACAAGGAGCAATCAACGGCCGCGAATATTCGACCTGCCACGGGCGTGGGTGGCTACACCGCGACCCACAACAGGCGCAGCCCTTTGCCTGGCCGCTGCACGCCGTGTTCGACGCGCGGGCGCCGGATGGGCAGCGCCGGCATCCGGGATGCAGCGCCAGAGTCAGCTCCGGGTCTCGCTGAAACGAAACCCCCAAACAAAAAGCGGGCGCCCGTCACAAAGACGGACGCCCGCAAACCACACACGCTGTTACTGGTTCGCGATCAGGCTCACACCGCTGAATGCGGACTCGCCGACCAGCTTGATGTAGTACGTGCCCGCCACCGGCGCGGTGAAGCGCACGGTTTCACTGTTGCCCGGACGGGCCGACTTGGCGTCGTATACCGTCGCCGTCGGTTCCTTGCCCTGGCTCACGTACACCGACACATTGCCGCTGCCGCCGTAGGTCAGCAGGCTCAGCACCTTGCCCGCCTGCGCCTCGAAGCTGTACAGCACTTCGCTGCCGCCGGCCCCGCTCAGCCCGCCCACCGCCACCTTGTTGGTCAGCGGAATCGCGGTCGGGCCGCAGTTCTCGGTGCATTCTTCTTCCAGCGCCTTGGCCAGCGCGGCCTTGGCGTCGACGATACCGGTCCCGATCGGCGTCGCCGCCGGGATGGTCACCGGGAACTTGCGTGCCGTCGACTTCAACAGCGCTTCCAGCTCGGCCGGCGTGAACGCGTCGCGGTTGTTGGCGATGCGGGCGCTCTGCACCAGCGCGGCCACCGCGGCCACGTGCGGGGACGACATCGACGTACCGCCCTTGCCGCCGTAATCGGAGGTGCCCAGCTCGGGCGAGGTGGTGCTGCTGGAGATCGCCTGCCAGATGTAGCCACCCGGATTGCCATCGACGCTGCCACCGCCACCCGGGGCCGACAGATCCACCGCCGCGCCGTAGTTGGAGTAGTACGTGATCCCGCCGGTGATGCGCGTCGCGCCCACCGCCACCACGTTGTTGCAGTTGGCCGGACGCGCGTTGGAGACATTGCCACCGGCGTTGCCCGCGGCCACCACCACCAGCGTGCCGCGCGACACCGCACCGTTGATCGCGGCCTGGTAGACCGGATCGCAGGCGCCGCTGCCGCCCAGGCTCATGTTGATGATCTCGGCCGGATTGGCGTTGGCCGGGATCCCCGCCACCGTGCCACCCGAGGCCCAGGTAATCGCGTCGGCGATATCGGCCAGGCTGCCGCCGCACTTGCCCAGGACGCGCACCGGCAGCACCTTGGCCTTGTACGCCACGCCGGCCATGCCGACGCCGTTGTTGGTCGCCTCGGCTACCGTACCGGCCACGTGCGTGCCGTGCCAGGAGCTGTCTTCGGCCAGCGAGCCGGTGTAGCACTCGTTGTCATTTTCCACCCAGTCGCCGTAGTCCAGCGCACCCGGCACGCGGGCGTCGGTCGGACGCCGCGAGGTCTCCGCGTCGCTGATGAAATCGTAGCCCTGCAGCAGGTTGCCGCTGAAGTCCTCATGGTCGGGCAGGATGCCGGTATCGATCACCGCCACCACCACGCCCTCGCCCTGCGAGACATCCCACGCCGACGGCGCGTTGATGCCGCCGGTGGCGCTGCTGAAGTGCCACTGGTACTGCGCGTAGTACGGATCGTTGGGAACCAGCTGCTTGGTCTCGGTCGGCTTGGCGCGCAGGTCGGCGCGCTGCATGCGCGCATTGACCACCGCGTATTCCACGGCCGGATCGGCCTTCAGCTCGGCCAGCACCTTCTGCAGTTCCGCATCGCCCAGGCGGCTCTGCAGGCGGATCAGGTCCGCGCCGATGCCGAGCTTGCGCACCACCTGCGGGCTGAGCGCACCGGCGCGTGCAGTGCCACCGTTGAGGCTGGCGCGCGACAGGGCCGAATTGACCACCGCCAGCTTCGCCGAACGGTCCGACGCGGCGGCGGTGCCGGTACGGTACTTGACGATGATGCCGTTGCTGGTCTGCTGCGCGGCGGTTGCCGGACGCTGCGGTTCCTCGGTACGCGGGCTGGCGGCGAACGCCGAACCGGCGGAGATCGACAGCATCGCGGCTGCCAGCACGTTGATGCGAAGGTTCTGCTTACTGGTCACGTTGAAATCCTCTTCAAGGTCATGGATCAAACGACTGTTCAGGCCAACATTCCATGCGAGTTCCCTGGCCGGCCCTGGCCAGGGTCCCCGTGACCCGCCCCCTCAGGCCTTGCATTGCTTGCGACGTGGCCCGACCGGGCCACGCCTTGCCACGTTCCGCTTACCAGCCGAAGCCGGCACCCACGCCCACCGAGCTGTCATCGCTGCTGAAGGCACCGCCGATGGTCACCGTGGCGCGCTCGCTGAGCGCACGCTGGTAGCCCAGCGACAGCGCCGACTCGCCGCCCTGGTAGCCCACGCCCACGCCGACCCGGTTCTGGGTGCGGACGCCGGCGGCGCTGGTGGCCATGTTGAGCATGGCCGCGCTCATCGCCCCCTGGCGGTCGATGCGGCGATCCTGGTGGCGCAGGCGCTGGTCGATTTCGCCCTTGTAGATATCGAAGCTGTCGGCCATCGCGCCGAAGCGCTGGTCGGTGTAGCTGTTGGCCGTGGCGATACCGCCGTCCAGCTGGCCCTTGTTGACCGCATCGGTGGCCAAGGTACCGGCAGCCACGTTGGCCACCTGGCGTTCGGCACCGACACTGCCCACCGACACCGTATCGGCCCGATCAGCGACCGAGCCCTGGCCGAGCGCGACCGAGTTGGCGGCCGTCGCGGTGGCGCCCTGGCCGATCGCCGTGGCCGACGCGCCGGTGGCGACCGCGCCATCGCCCATCACCACCGCATTGACCGCGGTCGGTGCAGCGGCCGCTGGTGCGCTGACCACCTGTGCCGCACCGGCACTGGCGGCGGTCGGCGTACCCTGCACGCTGGCCGTTGCCACCGCCTCATCCACACGGGCCACCGAGGCGCTGGCCAGGCTGGCGGTGGACGGTGCGGCCGCGCGGGCGCGGGCGGTGCTGCTGCCGGCCACGCGCTGGTCGAGGTCGCTGACCTTGCGATCCAGCGCACCCAGCGCATCGCCGACGTTGTTGTACGTCGTGCCCTGGATCACGTAGTTGGGCGCCACGAACACGCCCTGCATGCCGACGCTGGCACCGCCGCCGAGGAAACTGGCGGCATCGGACAGCGACTGGAACAGCTGGCCACCGTTGATCGCCTGGCGACTGCCCGAGGCGATCGCGCCGCTGCCCACGTTGTCCAGCACCGTGCCCTGCACGCCGGACAAGGTGACCTTGTCGCGGCTGGCGTCGTCGTAGCCGAGCGCATTGGCGGTGACGTTCTCGACCGAGCCGATCCGCTCGTCGATGTCGCCCACGCGGGTTTCCACCGCGCCGACCCGCTGGTTGGTGGTGTTGAGCTGGCCACCGGTGACCGCGTCGGTGCTGCCGGCAGCAATGCGGCCTGCGCCCACGTTGACGATGCGGCGCGTGGCCGGACCATCGGTGCCGTTGCCGCCACCCACCGAGACCACGTTCGCTTCCACCGCACGCGAGCCTGCGCCGAGCGCCACCGCGCCGGCGCCGGACACGCCGGCGCCCGCACCGATGGCAATGCTGCCGGCACCATTGCTGGCGAAGGCGCCGTTGCCGATCGCCACGCCATTGACCGCGTTGGTCGAGGCCGAGCGGCCCAGCACCGTGCTGTTGTCACCGCGCGCCGACGCATCGGCACCCACTGCGGTGGCACCGGTCGCCGAGGCCACCGCCGCGGTGCCCAGCGCACTGCTGCGGGTGCCGCTGGCGGTCGCCGCCGAGCCGGCGGCGAGCGCATCGCTGCCGCTGGCCGTGGCCACGCCGCTGCCGCTGGCCTGGAAGTGCTTGCCGACCGCATCGGCAGTGGCCGCCACGCTATCCAGCTGCGCCTTGTTCACCGCATCGTTGGCGTTGACCGCCGCGCCGACGTTGGTGATGCGGCGCGTGGCCGGACCGGTGGTGCCATTGCCGCCACCCACCGAGACCACGTTGGCCTCGCTGGTGCGCGCACCGGCGCCCAGGGCGACGCTGCCGGCGCCGCTGGCCGAGGAGCTCTTGCCCACCGCGGTGGCGTTGATGCCGCTGTAGGCATAGCTGTCCTGGCCGATGGCGGTGGAGCCGGCCGAGGTCGCCCACGCCAACTGGCCGACCGCAGTGGTCTGCGCAGCGGTGGCCCAGGCGTTGGAGCCGGCGGCGACGCTGTTGGCGCCGCTGGCCTGGGAGGCATAACCGATCGCGTTGGCATAGGCACCGGAGGCGGTGCTGCCCCAGCCCAGTGCGGAGGCGTAGTCACCGCTGGCCTCGGCACCGTAACCGAGCGCGGTGGTGCGCACGCCGCTGGCGGCACTGAAGGTGCCGATAGCCGTGCTGTAGTCGCTGCCGGCTTCGGCGCTGTAGCCGAAGGCCGACGACTGCAGGCCGGCCGCGGTCGAACCGGCGCCGCTGGCCGTGCTGAACACCCCCACCGCCTGCGCACCCGCGCCGAGCGCGGTGGCGCCGATCCCGCTGGCGCTGGTGGCCTTGTCGAGCACCACGTTGCCGTTGGCATCTTCGTAGTACAGCGCACCACCGATGGCGGTGGCCGAGTCGGCGGTGGCCGATGCGTTGAAGCCGGACGCCGAGGCGTTGCGGCCGGAGGCCAGCGCGCCGCTGCCATAGGCCGATGCACCGGTGCCGAAGGCATTGGCCGCTTCACCGGCGGCGGTGGCATAGGCACCGTCGACGTAGCTGCCGACGTCATCGCCGTTGCCGCTGCCGGAGGCCTTGAAGTGGCGGTTGGTCTGCTCGGCCACCTCGGCGACGGCATCGAGCTGGTTGAGGTTGACCGCATCGGTGCCTTCGGTACCGGCAGCGACGTTGGTGATCTGCCGCTGTGCGGTGGCCGTGCCGACCGAGACGGTATTGTCGCGGTCGGCGCTGGAACCCGCGCCCAGGGCAACGCTGTTGACGCCCTCGGCCGAGGCATTTGCACCCAGCGCCGTGGCGCTGGCCGCATCGGCCCAGGAGTTCCAGCCGATCGCGGTGGCGTAGTCGTCGGTGGCCCAGGCACCGGCGCCGAACGCCGCTGCACCGGTGCCGCTGGCACGCGCCGGAATCAGGCCGAAGAAGGTCGACCCACCGATGGCGACGCTTTCATCGCCGGTGGCTTCGCTGGATTCGCCCAGCGCGACCGCGCTGGCACCGGAGGCCGTCGCCGAGGTGCCGACCGCAGTGGCCAGCGTGTTGGAGGCGATGGCGCCGTAACCCAAGGCATTGGACAGGCGGCCACTGGCCTCGCTGTAGCTGCCGAACGCGGAGGCGCCGGCATCGGAGGCGCTGCTGCGGAAGCCGGTGGCGGTGGCCTGCTGGCCGCTGGCCGCCGACTCAACGCCCGTTGCGGTGGCATAGGCGCCGCTGGCGATGGCACCGCCACCGACCGCGCTGGCCCCGATCTCGCTCGCGCTGGCATTGCTGCCCAGCGCCACGCTGTTCTCGCCACTGGCCTGCGCATTGCTGCCCAGCGCGGCGGCACCCTCGGCACTGGCCAGGGCATCGGTGCCCACGGCCGTGGCGCGGGTGGCCAGTGCATTGGCACCGGCACCCAACGCGGTGGCACCGTCGCCGATCGCGTTGGCCGCTTCGCCCGCGGCGAGTGCGTCATCGCCTTCCACGTATGCGCCGGCATCGCTGTTGTCGTTGCCGCTGGCCTGGAAATACTTGCTGGTCGCCTCGCCTGCGGCCGCCACGGCGTTGAGCTGGTCGAGGTTGACCGCATCGGTGCCTTCGGTGCCGGCGGCGACGTTGGTGATCTGGCGCTCCGCCCCGGCACTGCCCACCGACACGCTGTCGTCGCGGTCGGCGATGGCATCGGCACCGAGGGCAACGCTGTTCTCGCCACTGGAGGTGGCCGCGTTGCCGAGCGCAGTGCTGTTCAAGCCCGGCGACCACGCCCCGCCACCGACGGCGGTGGAGTAATTGCCCGAGGCTTCGGTGGCCAGCAGGCCGAACAGCGAGCCGCCGACGGCGACGCTGTTGGTGCCCGTGGCCAGGCTGCCCTGGCCGGTGGCGGTGCTGTACGCACCGGACGCCTCTGCATCGCCACCCACGGCTACGCTGTTGGAGCCGGTGGCCTGGGCGAAGCTGCCCAGCGCGGTGGCGTTGAAGGCGCTGGCGACGGCCAGTCCACCGATCGCGGTGGTGTAACCGGCAGTGGCTTCGGCACCGAAACCATAGCCGGCCGACAAGGTACCGCTGACCACGCTTTCAGCGCCCACGGCGGTGGCCCCCTGGCCGCTGGCGGTGCTGTAGTACCCCAGCGCGACCGACTCCTCGCCGGCCGCTTCGGACAACGCGCCGCCGGCCAGGCTGCCCGCGCCGGAGGCGATGCTGGCCGCACCGGTCGCGGTGCTCTGCTCGCCGGTAGCCTCGCTTTCGGCACCGGTCGCGGTGGCGTATTCGCCACTGGCCTGTGCGTTGGCGCCGACCGCGATCGCGTTGGCGCCGCTGGCCAGCGCGTTGAAGCCCAGCGCACTGGCGTTGTCGGCCAATGCGAACGCGCCGCTGCCCAGCGCGGTGGCACCGCTGCCGGCAGCGAAGCTGGCCGAGCCCACCGCCGTGGCGTAATCGCCGTCGGTGGCGGCGTTGGAGCCGGCGGCCACGCTTTCCTCACCACCGGCCACGGCCACGCCGTCGCCGCTGGCCTGGAACTGCGCGGTCGCGTCGCTGAGCTGGTCCAGGTTCACCGCGTCGGTGCCTTCGGTACCGGCGGCGACCTGGGTGATCTGGCGCTGGCGGGTGTCGCTGCCCACCGACACGGTGTAGGCACGGTCGGCAACCGATCCGGCGCCGAGGGCGACCGCGTTGGATGCACTGGCATTGCTGCCCGCACCGATGCCGATCGCGCTCTCGCCGCCGGCCACCACGTTGGTGCCGATGGCGATGGTGTTGATGCTGTTGCCCAGCGCCTGGAAGCCGACCGCGACGCTGTTGTCGCCGTAGCCGAACGCACCGCGACCGAGCGCGGTGGCGCTGCTGCCACGGGCCCAGCTGTTGTAGCCGATGGAGGTGGAGCCGGTCCCGCTGGCCCATGCCGACTGGCCGACCGCGGTGCCGTTGGCGGCGGTGGCCCATGCACTGCCGCCGTAGGCGGTGGCACCGTCTTCGGTGGCCCATGCGTAGGCACCGGTGGCGGTGGTTTCCTCACCGCTGGCGAAGGCATTGTCGCCCTGGGCGACGCTGTAGTCGCCGGTGGCGCGCGCCTTGTAGCCAGCGGCCAGGCTGTTGTTGCCGGTGGCCTGTGCGCCGCTGCCGAACGCGTTGCTGGTGGTGCCCGTGGCGAGTGCGCCGGCGCCCACGGCGACGGCATCCTGCGCGGCAGTAGTGCCTACGGTGACGGCGTTGCCGTCGGCATCCACCAGCGGCTGGTTGAATTCGTCATAGGCCTGGCCGAGACCGCCGATGGCGACGCTGCCATTGCCGTTGGCACTGACATTGCGCCCGACCGCCACGCTGTCATCGCCGAGCGCATTGGCCCCGTTGCCGAGCGCGGCCGCGCCGGCTCCCAGCGCGTTGCTCGCTTCACCGGCAGCCACCGCGCCATCGCCTTCGGCGAAGGCGCCCACGTCGCTGTCCTCGGAGGCATTGGCCTTGAAGCGGTTGGCGGTGACGTTGGCCACCTGGGCCACGCCGTCGAGCTGCGCCTTGTTGACCGCGTCGGTGGCCTCGGTACCGGCGGCCACATGGGTGATCTGGCGTTCGTTGCCGACATCGCCGACCGACACCGTGTTGGCGCGGGTGGCGGTGGAATTGGCGCCGAGTGCAACGCTGTTCGCGCCGCGTGCCGTGGCATAGAAGCCGACCGCGGTGCTGAGTTCGCCGCTGGCCCAGGTTTCCGCGCCCAGCGCGGTGGCCCCCTCACCCGGCGCGTAGGCGAAGTAGCCCACGGCGGTGGCTTCGGTGCCCGACGCCTCGGTCAGGGTGCCGTTGGCGGTGGCGTAGTCGCCACTGGCGATGGCGCCGGCGCCCACGGCGGTCGCCGCTTCACCACTGGCCTGGGTCTGCACGAAGAAGCCCAGGCCCGGCAGCAGGTCGGCCGGACCACCGATGGCGGTGCTGCTGTTGCCGGTGGCCACGCTCTGTGTGCCGACCGCGGTGGAATAGTCGCCAATGGCGTTGGACACCGCGCCGAAGGCGGACGCCTGCGCGCCGCCGGCGTACGCGCCGACACCGTAGGAGGACGAAGCGAAGCCCGCTGCTTCCGCGCTCGCCCCCACGGCGGTACCGCCGACGCCGGCACTGGTGGCACCGGTATCCACCGGCACGCCACCGTTGGTGATCAGCGGGTTGCCATCGGCATCCACCGCCGCGCCACCGACGGCCACGCTGCCCGGCCCGTTGGCCTGCGCGTTGTTGCCGAAGGCGGCGCTGTTCTGCCCACTGGCCACGGCGTTGAAGCCGACCGCGGTGGCGTTCTGTGCCACGGCCGTGGCGCCACTGCCCAGCGCGGTGGCCCCATTGCCAAGCGCGTTGGACGCTTCACCGATGGCAGTGGCGTTGTCGCCGTCGGCATAGGCGCCGACATCGCTCTCGCCAGTGCCGGTGGCCTGGAAATACTTACTGGTCGTGGCCGCCACCGCGCCCACGGCATCCAGCTGGGATTTGTTCACCGCGTCGTTGGCTTCGCTGCCATCGGCCACGTTGGTGATCTGGCGGCGCAGGCCGGTTTCGCCGTTGCCCACCGAGACCGTGTCGATGCGATCGGCGTAGGAGCCGGCGCCGAGCGCCACGCTGCCGACGGCCACGGCCGCGGAATTGGAACCGAGCGCGGCGCTGAAATCGGCCACGGCTACGCTGAACGCGCCGACCGCCACCGAGGCTTCGCCGCCGCTGCCTGCGCCGCGGCCCAGCGACGTGCTGCCCGCACCGATGGCCAGCGCACCGCCACCGATCGCGGTGGCACCGTCGGCGCTGGCTTCGGCCAGGCCGCCGATCGCGGTCGCTGCGCCGTTTTCGCTGGCGGCCACCGCCGACGCGCCAAGGGCCACATCGCCCAGCCCGAACGCCACCGCACTCTGCCCGACGGCCGTGCTGGCATCGCCGAGCGCCAGCGCGTTCTGGCCGAACGCACTAGCGCCCAGGCCCGCGGCCACCGCGCTGCTGCCCACCGCCGTGGTGGCATTGGCCAGCGCCTGGCTGCCCTGGCCGACGGCCGTGGCGGCATCGCCGTCGGCAGTGGCACCGGCGCCGGCGGCAAGGGCGCCGTCACCGTCGATCTTCGCCGCGTCGCTGTTGTTGCCCGCGCCATCGGCCTTGAAATAGCGGGTCGCGCCTTCGGCTGCGACCGCAACCTTGTCCAGCTGCGCCTTGTTCACCGCATCGGTGGCCGCGGTACCGGCCGCCACGTTGGTGACCTGGCGTTCCTTGCCGGCATCCCCCACCGACACCGAGTTGGCACGATTGGCCTTGGAGCCGGCACCGAGCGCCACGCTGTTGCTGGCCGAGGCGGTGCTGTTGCTGCCGATCGCCACCGCGTTGCTGCCCGAGGCCGTGGCGTTGCCGTCGACCACGCAGCTGTCGATCACGCCGCTGTTGAGCACCACGCAATTGGCATTGCCGCCCACTTCCACCGATTGCGCGTGCGCGGCCGGCGCGATCGCTGCCGTGCCCAGCCCCAGTGTCAACGCGATGGCGGCCGACAGCAGCGACGCGCCGCGTGTGTCGGTGGATCGTCGCTGGTCGATGACCACGCCGGCGGACTGGCTGCTGGCCAATTCCGAGGCGACGACCATCTGCCCCAGTGCTTTGTTCCAGACCTTGCGATAAATCCGATTCATCGATGCGACTCCTGAGTGGGCTGGTTTAGGCAAAGCGACGCCAACGCCGGACCACGTGGTCCAACGTCCCCTGGGGGCGTTTTCTCGCTTGATTTACTGCGTTGTGCCGAATGGCTTGTTACAGACGTACAGCGGACGCGCCATCCCTGCGGTTACTGTGGAACTGAACACTTTCCAAATGAGCAATCAGTGTTAACGCACCGTGCCAACAACGTCAAGACTTTGACTTCGAAAAACTCCTGACCGCCAAGCGCGTCACAAAACCGGCGGAAAACAGGCTTATTTCGTTAGCTTCATGTGAGCAATGGTCATAACGCTATTTCACATTGAAACGCGCTGTAACTCATTGCTGTCGATCACTTTCCACCGAACGCAAAAAAAAACCGCCGGCAGAACCGGCGGTTTCTTCACGCGATTTTCATCGCATCGACATCGGCAGCGTGCGCCGTATCAGCCGCACCATACTCTTGCGTTGCGGAACATCCGCAGCCACGGCGAATCGCCCTGCCAGTCACTCGGACGCCAGCTCAGGTTGAGCGCGCGCGGCGTGCGTTCGGGGTGCGGCATCATGATGGTGACCCGGCCGTCGGTGCTGGTCAGGCCGGTGATGCCGTCGGGCGAGCCGTTCGGATTGAGCGGGTACTGCGTCGCCACGTTGCCGTCGCCGTCAACGTAGCGCAGCGACACGCGTGCCGCGGCCTGGTCGACCGCCGTGGCAAACACGGCCTGGCCTTCGCCATGCGCCACCGCGACCGGCAGGCGCGAGCCGGCCATGCCGCGCAGCAGGATCGACGGCGACTCCACCACTTCCAGCAACGCCGTGCGCGCCTCGAACTGCTCGCTGCGGTTGCGGCGGAACTGCGGCCAGTGCTCGGCACCGGGGATGATGTCCTTGAGCTGGCTCATCATCTGGCAGCCGTTGCACACGCCCAGCGCGAAGCTGTCCCCGCGCGCGAAGAACGCCGCGAAGGCATCGCGCAGCGCGCTGCGCTCCAGCACCGAGGTCGCCCAGCCACGGCCGGCACCCAGCACGTCGCCGTAGCTGAAACCACCGCAGGCGGCCAGGCCGGTGAAATCGGACAGGGCCACGCGGCCGTCGATCAGGTCGCTCATGTGCACATCGAACGCATCGAAGCCGGCACGTTCGAAGATGTTGGCCATCTCGATCTGGCCGTTGACGCCCTGCTCGCGCAGCACCGCCACGCGCGGACGCGCGCCGGTGTTGATGAAGGGCATCGCCACGTCTTCGTTGAGATCGAAGGTCAGCTTGGGCTTCAGGCCCGGCGCGTTGAAGCTGCGTGCGACCGCACGCTCCTGGTCGGCGCTGTCCGGGTTGTCGCGCAGCTTCTGCATGGCGTGGGTGACCG
The DNA here is from genome assembly GCF_056393175.1 of Stenotrophomonas sp. Steno-Z1. Classification (NCBI taxonomy): domain Bacteria; kingdom Pseudomonadati; phylum Pseudomonadota; class Gammaproteobacteria; order Lysobacterales; family Lysobacteraceae; genus Stenotrophomonas; species Stenotrophomonas sp. Steno-Z1. The sequence goes on from NZ_JBWJPB010000006.1 coordinate 177,531, forward strand.
ACCACCAGGCATCGAACAGCGCTTCCCAGCGCCACTCGACCAGGCTCTCGCCCTGCAGCGACACCCGCACCACCGGCGCGGTGGTCGGGCGGGCGATGCGCTGGGCGCACTCGGTCAGCGCGTGGCGCTCGACCAGGTCGGCGAAGGCCGCGCGGTCTTCCTTGGCGATCTGCACCACCGCGCCCAGTTCTTCATTGAACAGACTGCGGAACGGATCATCGCCCCAGGCATCCAGCGTGATGTCCAGGCCCAGCCGCGAGGCGAAGGCCATTTCGCACAGCGCGGCGAACGCGCCGCCGTCGCTGCGGTCGTGGTACGCCAGCAGCAGGCCGGCCTGGCGCGCATCGCGGATCAGCTCGAAGAACGCGCGCAGCCGCTGCGCATCGTCCAGGTCCGGCACCGCGCCGGCGAATGCCGGCAGTGCGCTGTGGTCGGCATGCACCTGCGCCAGGATGGAGCCACCCAGGCGCTGCTTGCCGGCCCCCAGGCCGATCAACCACAGCTCGCTGTCGGTGTCGCGATCCAGCAGCGGGGTGAGCTGGCCGCTGGCATCGGCGACCGGAGCAAAGGCGGAGATCACCAGCGACACCGGTGACACCGACTTGTGCGCCTGGCCGTCGGCCTGCCACTGCGCCTGCATCGACAGCGAGTCCTTGCCCACCGGAATGCTCAGGTCCAGCTGCGGGCACAGTTCCATGCCCACCGCGCGCACCGCGTCGTACAGCAGCGCGTCTTCGCCGTCGTGGCCGGCTGCCGCCATCCAGTTGGCCGACAGCTTCACCGTCTCCAGCGCATCCACCGGGGCGGCGCACAGGTTGGTGATCGCTTCACCCACGGCCATGCGCGCCGAGGCGGCCGCGTCGAGCAGGGCCAGCGGCGTGCGCTCGCCGATCGCCATCGCTTCACCGGCCAGCGTATCGAACCCGGCCAGGGTGATGGCGACGTTGGCCAGCGGCAACTGCCACGGGCCGATCATCTGTTCGCGTGCGGTCAAGCCGCCGACGCTGCGATCGCCGATGGTGACCAGGAAGTTCTTGGAGGCCACCGACGGGTGTGCCAGCACGCGCAGGCCGGCTTCATGCAGGTCCAGCCCGGCGGTCTTCAACGCCGGCCAGCGCGGGGCGGCCGGGTGCGCGGTATCGCGATGCATCTTCGGCGCCTTGCCGAACAGCACGTCCATCGGCAGGTCGATCGGCGCATCGGCCGGGATGGTGTCCACGGTGGCGCCGTAGGCCACCACCAGCCGCTCTTCGGCGGTGGCGACACCGACCGCGGCGAACGGGCAGCGCTCGCGCGCGCACAGGGCGGCGAACTCGGCCAGGCGCGCCTGCGGCACGCCGAGCACGTAGCGCTCCTGCGATTCGTTGCACCACAACTGCATCGGCGACAGCGACGGGTCATCGCTGGGCACCTTGCCCAGGTCGATCACACCGCCCACGCCGGAGTCGTGCAGCAGCTCGGGAATCGCGTTGGACAGGCCACCGGCACCCACGTCGTGGAACCAGCGGATCGGGTTGTCCAGGCCGAGCGCGACGCAGCGGTCGATCACTTCCTGGCAGCGCCGCTCCATTTCCGGGTTGTCGCGCTGCACGCTGGCGAAATCGAGGTCTTCGGCGCTTTCACCGGAGGCCACCGAACTGGCGGCGCCGCCGCCCAGGCCGATCAGCATCGCCGGCCCACCCAGCACGATCACCGCATCGCCGGGCTGCAGGCGCAGCTTCTCGACCTGGTTCTGGTCGATGGCGCCGAGGCCACCGGCCAGCATGATCGGCTTGTCGTAGGCGCGGGTCAGGCCCTGCCCTTCCGGCAGTTCGAAGCTGCGGAAGTAGCCAAGCAGGTTCGGGCGGCCGAACTCGTTGTTGAACGCAGCGCCGCCGAGCGGGCCGTCCAGCATGATGTCCAGCGCCGGGGCCATGCGCGGGTTCAGCGCGCGCGGCGCCTCCCACGGCTGCGGCAGGGTCGGGATGCGCAGGTGCGAGACCGAGAAGCCGGTCAGGCCGGCCTTGGGCTTGCCGCCGCGGCCGGTCGCGCCTTCATCGCGGATCTCACCGCCCGCACCGGTGGCCGCGCCCGGGAACGGGGCGATCGCGGTCGGGTGGTTGTGCGTTTCCACCTTGATGCAGAACGCCGAATCGACCACCGCCTCGCTGCGGTACTGGCCGCTGGCCGGGTCCGGGCGATAGCGCGCGGCCGGGAAGCCGGCGACCACCGCCGCGTTGTCGCTGTACGCGCTCAACGTGTGCTGCGGGGTCTGTTGGTGGGTGTTCTTGATCATCCGGAACAGCGAATGCGACTGGTCGGCGCCGTCGATGGTCCAGCTGGCATTGAAGATCTTGTGCCGGCAGTGCTCGGAGTTGGCCTGCGCGAACATCATCAGTTCCACGTCCGACGGCTGCCGGCCCAGTTCGCCGAAGCGCTGGCGCAGGTAGTCGATCTCGTCCTGGGCCATGGCCAGGCCGAGGCGGCGGTTGGCCGCTTCCAGGTCGTCCAGGGCGATGCGTTCCAGCTCGCCGCGCGCCGGCGCGCTGAACAGCGCCTGGGCCTGGTCGGCCTGGGCCAGCACGGACTGGGTCATCGGGTCGTGCAGCGCGCGGCTGACCGCGTCCTGCGTGGCCGCATCGGCCGGCCAGCCGGCCAGGTCGATGCGCAGGCCACGTTCCACCCGGCGGATCGGCTGCCCGGCACCGCGGACCAGCTCGGTGGCCTTGCTCGACCAGGGCGACAGCGTGCCCAACCGCGGGACCACGAACCGGGACACGGCCCCGTCCTCACGCCCGGCCAGGTCCGGCTGGGCCTCCAGGATCCGGCTCAGGATCGCCGGGTCCGGGGCCGCATCGCCCTCGGTCTGGATGAAGTAGACATGCCAGGCACCGGTGATGCGCAGATCGGCGGCCAGGGACTGCAGGCGGGATTCAAGACGTTCGCGGCGGAACGGCGAAAGGGCGGATGCGCCCTCGAGGACCATCATGTCCGGGGAACCGTGGTTGGGAACGGGGCCCACCATTGTACCCAAGTCCGCTCCCGGGGCTGCTTCGGCGGGTAGGCGGCCGGCCCGGTCTTCACGGCCGAACCTTGCGCTGGCTCACGGATTGATCCGGGAATGCATGACAACGTTATCACCACCTGGCCCACGGCCAGGTCCTTGTCCGCCCCCTGCTGTTGCCGGCCTCTCCCCGGCGCCCGGACCTGCTGCACGCGGGCCGCCCCACCCGGCGGCCCGCGCCCATCACTAGATCGGAGTAAGACCATGCCTGACCCGATGATGCGCAGTGCGGTGACATCGATATCCCTCCATGCGGCGGGCCGCCGCAAACGCTGGTTGCTGGCCCTGGCCCTGGCCACGGCGGCCACCACGCCCACCCTCGCGCTGGCCGCCAACTGTACCGGCGCGCCGGAATGGAACCCGGCGGTGATCTACCTCTCCGGCACCACCCTGCAGAAGGGCGGCGTGCTGTACCGGGCCAACCAGGACATCTGGAACGCCCCGCCCGACCACCCGGCCGGTGCGCCGTACTACACCAACCTCGGCGCCTGCGATGGCAGCGGCAGCAACCAGCCGCCCAGCGTCAGCCTGACCTCGCCCAGTGCCGGGGCCAGCTTCAGCGCCGGCAGCAGCATCACCGTCAGTGCCAACGCCAGCGACAGCGATGGCACCGTGAGCAAGGTGGAGTTCTTCCGCGGCGGCACCTCGCTGGGCATCGACACCAGCGCGCCGTACAGCGTGACGTGGACCAACGCGAGCGCCGGCAGCCACACCTTCAAGGCGGTGGCCACCGACAACAACAACGCGGTGACCTCCTCGGCCACGGTCAGCGTGACCGTCGCCGCGGCCAGCAACGACACCACCCCACCCAGCGTCCCCGGCGGGCTGGCTGCGCCGTCGAAGACCGCCACCACGGTCAACCTGGCCTGGAGTGCGGCCACCGACAACAGCGGCGGCAGCGGCGTGGCCGGCTACGACGTGTACCGCAACGGCAGCCTGGTCGGCTCGCCCAGCGCCACCCAGTACACCGATGGCGGCCTCACCGCCAGCACCGCCTACACCTACACCGTGCGCGCGCGCGACAACGCCGGCAACGCCTCGGCACAGAGCGGCGCGATCAGCGTGACCACCTCGGCCGGCGGCGGCGGTGGCGGTGCCAAGCGGGTGATCGGCTACTTCACCCAGTGGGGCATCTACGGGCGCAACTACCGGGTCAAGAACATCGACACCAGTGGCTCGGCCGCACGCCTGACCCACATCAACTACGCCTTCGGCAACGTGCGCAACAACCGCTGCGAAGTGGGCGTCACCCAGGCCTCGGACCCGAACACGGGCGTGGGCGGGGATGCCTTCGCCGATTACACCAAGGCCTTCGGTGCCGGCGAGAGCGTGAGCGGTGGAGCCGATACCTGGGACCAGCCGCTGCGTGGCAACTGGAACCAGCTCAAGCAGCTCAAGGCCAAGCACCCGAACGTGAAGGTGCTGATCTCGCTGGGCGGCTGGACCTGGTCGCGCGGCTTCTCCAGCGCGGCACAGCCGGCCAACCGCCAGGCCTTCGTGGCCTCGTGCATCGATGCCTACATCAAGGGCAACCTGCCGGTCACCGACGGCGCCGGTGGCGTGGGCGCGGCGGCGGGCGTGTTCGACGGCATCGACATCGACTGGGAATACCCGGTGGCCTGCGGGCTGAGCTGCGGCACCCCGGCCGACAACGCCAACTACACCGCGCTGCTGGCCGAGTTCCGCCGCCAGCTCGATGCGGTGCGTCCGGGGTTGTTGCTGACGGTGGCGGTGGGCGCGGGCATCGACAAGGTGCGGGTGACCGACCCGGCCGCGTACCACCCGTACCTGGACTTCATCAACGTGATGACCTACGACTTCCACGGTGCGTGGGACCCGCAGACCAACCATCACTCGGCGCTGTTCGACTCCCCGGCCGATCCGTCCACCGGTGACCAGAAGCTCTACAACAGCAACGATGCGATGGAGGCCTTCCTCAGCCGCGGTGTGCCGGCGTCCAAGTTGAACCTCGGCATCGGCTACTACGGGCGTGGCTGGACGGGCGTGGCCAGTGGCAACAACGGCCTGTACAAGAGCGCCAGCGGCGCGGCGCCGGGCACTTACGAGGCCGGCATCGAAGACTGGAAGGTGCTCAAGAACCTGGCCTGGCCGGGCTATACCGACACCGTCGCCAAGGCCACGTGGATCTCCAACGGCACCACCTTCTGGAGCTTCGACACCCCGGCGATGGTCACCGAGAAGATGGGCTACGTGAAGGCCCAGGGGCTGGGCGGCGCGTTCTTCTGGGAGTTCAGCGGCGATGATGCGCAGGGCACGCTGACCAAGGCGGTCAGCGACGGCCTGAACTGACCGGGCGCCGGCCCCTGACCGGGCCTACCCCGTAACGACAACGCCCCGGCCATGCCGGGGCGTTGTTGATTTCAGCGGCTGCCGCCGGCGGAGATCCGCTCCAGCGCGGCCTTCATCTGCGCCGGCGGGACGTAGCCACCGAGCTGGGTGCCATCGGCGGCGAAGATCGCCGGGGTGCCGTTGACGCCGATCTGCTGGCCCAGCGTGTACTGCATGGCCACCGGGTTGGTGCAGTTCTTCGGCGCGACCGGCTTGCCGGTCTTGGCCGCGGTCAACGCCTGCTTGCGGTCGTCGGCACACCACACCGAGATCATGTCGGTGTAGTCCTGACTGCCCAGGCCCATGCGCGGGAAGGCGAGGTATTCCACGCTGATCCCGTTGCGGTTGAGCTCGGCGATGTCCTGGTGCAGCTTGCGGCAGTAGCCGCACTCGATATCGGTGAACACGCTGACCGTGTACTTGGCATTGGGCGCGGCGAATACGATGCGCTCGCTTCGCGGCACCTTTGCCAGCAGCTTCTGGCGGTAGGACAGCAGGCCCGCACTGCTCACCGGCGCCTTGTTCTGGATGTCGTAGGGCTGGGACTGCATCAGGTAGCGCCCGTCATCGGACACGTACAGCACCTGGCCGCCAACCAGCACTTCGCGGAAGCCGGGGAACGGCGCTGCACCGATGAAGTCCGGCTGGAACTTCGGGTCCAGGGTCAGCAGCGCGCTGCGCACGCGCTGGTCGGCAGTGCCGCCGGCCGAGGCGGCCGTGCTGGCCGGGGCCGCGGCGCCCTTGCTGGCGGCCGGAGCGGAGGGCTGCTGCGCACAGGCAGTCAGGCTGAGCGCGCCGAGGAGCGCGGCAAAGGCAACACGGAGCATCGAGCGATCCGGGGGAAAGAAGGTAGCGCTGATTCTCGCACAGCCACCCGGCGCCGCAGCTGGACCGCGACGGAACAGTGACGTGCAGCGGCTCCCGCCACCGCACTCAGCCCCGTGGGTGGTGCTTGGCGTGCAGCTTCTGCAGGTGTTCACGCGCCACCAGGGTGTAGATCTGGGTGGTGGACAGCGAACTGTGCCCCAGCAGCATCTGCAGCGCGCGCAGGTCCGCGCCGCGGTTGAGCAGATGGGTGGCGAAGCTGTGGCGCAGCCCATGCGGACTGATCCGCACCGGGTCGATCCCGGCCAGCACCGCGTACTTCTTGACCAGTCCCCAGAACTGCTGGCGGCTGAGCGGCTCCAGCGAGGGGGCCAGGAACATCGGCACCGCGCCATCGGCGGCCACCGGCACCGCCCGCTTGCCGGCCAGCAACGGCCGCGACTCGGCCAGGTAGCGTTCCAGCCAGTGCTGCGACTCCTCGCCCAGCGGCACCAGCCGCTCCTTGCTGCCCTTGCCGGTCACCCGCAGCACGCCCTGGCGCAGGTTGACCGCGTTGGCGGGCAACTGCACCAGTTCGCTGACCCGCAAGCCGGCCGCGTACATCAGCTCCAGCATCGCCCGGTCGCGCAGGCCCAGGGGCGTCTCCACGTCCGGTGCGCCCAGCAGCGCGTCGATCTGGCTCTCGGCCAGGGCCTTGGGCAGCAGGCGGGGCAACTGCGGCGGATCCAGCAGGGCGCTGGGGTCCTCGTTGCGCTGACCGCGGCGCACCGCATCGGCGAAGAACGCGCGCAGCGCCGACAACAGCCGTGCGTTGCTGCGCGGCGACCAGCCATGCTGCGCCCGCCAGGCCAGGTAGTCGAACAACCCCGCGCGGTCGATTGCCCCCAGCCCGCCGCCCGCCCCATCGCGCCAGCGCGCTACCCCTTCCAGATCGCGCCGATAGCTGTCCAGGCTGGCCCGCGCCAGGCCATGCTCGGCCCAGATCGCATCGAGGAAACGCTGGATCAGGATGTTGTCGTCATCGCGCAACGGCGGAAGCTGCTGGACCAACTGGCGGCGCAGCGCGGGAGTGGAGGCATCGGACATGCCGCCAGCATACGGAGCGACGCCGGCCGCGGCCATCGAAGCCGCGCCGATGCACAGGTATGCTCGGCCGATGGCCACCACCCCCGCTCCCGCCGCGCGCACCGACCGCCCCGCCAGCCAGCTGCTGTGGCGCCTGCTGGCCCTGCTCTACGACCTGTTCCCGGCACTGGCGCTGTGGATGCTGGTCGGCACCCTGTTCACCGTGGCCTATACGCTGTCCGGCCATGCCGAACGCGAGAACATCCCGGCCTTCAGCGCCCTGCAATGGCTGCTCTGGCTGTGCTGCTGGATCGTCACCGGCGTGTACGCCACGCTCAGCTGGCGCCGCGGCGGCCAGACCCTGGGCATGCGCCCGTGGCGGCTGCAGGTGGTCAACCCCGATGGCAGCGCCCCGACCCGCCGGCAGCTGTGGCTGCGGTATGCGGTGGGCACGCTCTCGGTCCTGCTCGGGGGCCTCGGCCTGTGGTGGGCACTAATCGACCGCCACCGGCTGGCGTGGCATGACCGTGCCAGCGGCACCCGGGTCCGGCGCCTGCCCAAGCGCTGATCGCGCCGCCGGGATCAGCCCGGCCTCATCCGGACTTGCGTCGGAACAGCATCCCCGACACCGCCAGCATCACGATCGGTGGCAGCGCGTAGGCAATGCGGTAATCGAACTTCAGCGCGCCGGCCATGCGCCCGAAGAACAACTGCAGCAGCCAGAAGCCCAGTGCGAACAGGATGCCCAGGAACAGGCGCTTGCCCATGCCGCCGCTGCGCAGCGAGCCGAAGGCGAACGGCACCGCCGCCAGGCACAGCGCCAGCACGTTGACCGGGTAGAACCAGCGGCTCCAGTAAATGTCCTCGTAATCGCGCGCATCCAGCCCGTTGCGCTTGCGGTACTCGATGCTGGTGCGCAGGTCCATCGCGGTCAGGTTGCGCGGCTTGGAAATGCCGCTGGCCAGCGCCGCCGCATCCAGCCGTGAATTCCACGGCTCGGACTCGACCGTTTCACGCGTGGCCGAACGCTCGCCAAAGGTATCCCGGCGCACTTTCTTCAGCACCCAGCCATCACTGCCATGCTCGGCCGACCCGGCATAGGTCAACGAGGCAAGCCGGCCATCGTCGCCGATCTTGTACAGGCGCACGTCGCGCAGCACCAGCTTGGTCCCGCCACCGGGCAACAGCTGCTCATCGCCCGCGCCCGCATTGAGGAACGTATCGCCCTCGCGCGCCCAGACGCCCGAGTAACGCGCCACGGCCATGCTGTTGCCCCACTTGGCGCTCATCTTGATGTCGTCGGCACGGCTCTGCGCCCATGGCGCCAGCGTCTCGCCGCTGAACACCATCACCGCCGTCAGCAACGACAGCGCGATCGCCACCGATGCGCTCAGACGCTTGCGCGACAGGCCCAGCGCGCGCAGCGCGGTCAACTCGGAGGTCGCCGCCAGCTGGCCCAGGCCCATCAGCGAGCCGATCACAGCCGCCGTCGGGAAGAAGGTGTAGGCCCGGCGCGGCACCGTGTACAGCACCCAGGCCGCCGCATGGCCCAGCGTATAGCTGCCCTTGCCCACGTCCTTGAACTCGCCGGAGAAGGCCATCACCACGTCCAGGCCCACCAGCACCGCCCAAGTCAGCAGCACGGTGCTGAACACCGCCCGGCCCAGGTAAAAGTCAAACCGCATCGGGCGAAGCTTCATGCGGTCCTCCGCGGGCGCGACAGCTTGCCATCACGCAGGTACATCCAGATCGCCAGCGCCAGCAGTGGCAGGCTCAGCCACCACAGTCCGACGCTGCCGGACAATTTGCCATCGGCGATCCAGCGCGTGCCGATGAACATCAGGTTCATGCCCACCATGTAGGCCAGGAAGGCCAGCATCATGCGGCCGTAGCGCTGTTGCCGCGGCGAGCTGCGCGCCAGCGGCAGGGTCATCAGCGCGAAGGCCAACGCGATCAGCGGCGGGGTGATCCGCGAATGCAGCTGCGCCTGCGCGGCCGGACGTTCATCGCCGAACAGCCGGCTGGTCGGCAGCAGCTCCGGGTCGTCCTTCTCGCGGGTATCGGCACCGTCGGGCATGGCCACGTCGTTGCGCGCGAAGGTCATCAGGCGGTAGTCCAGCGCGCCGGCGGCCGGCCCTTCCACCTGGTGGCCATCTTCCAGCTCCAGATAGCGTTGGCGGGCGCCCTCGAAGAACATCCGGCCGCGGTCGGCCGAGACCACCTCGATGCGGTCGTCCTTCTGTCGCTGCATGAACACCTTGCCCAGCTGTGTGCCATCGGGCGACACCGAGGACAGGTAGACCACCCCGCCGTTGGGCAGCGTGGTGAACTTGCCCGACTCCAGCCCGGCCATGACCACGCTGCGGTTGGCCTCCTCGATCATGGTCTCGCCGGTGCGGTCGGCCCACGGCCCCAGCCACAGCGAGCACAGCCCGATCAGGGCCACCACCGGCAGCACCAGCATCAGCACCGGGCGCAGCAGCCGCTTGGGCCCCACCCCGATGGCGGTCAGCACCGCCATTTCCGAGTCCCGGTACAGGCGGGCCGTGGCCAGCAGCAGGCCCAGCATCAGCGCCAGCGGCAGGATCAGCGGCATGTACACGATGAACTGCAGGCCCAGCTGGGAGAACAGCAGGCGGGCGGGCAGCCGGCCATCGGCGATGTTGCCGAGGATGTCCACCAGGACACCGCCGACGCTCACCACCAGCAATACGATGAGGGTGGCCAGGAAACTCTGGACGAAATCACGCAGGAGATAGCGATCGAGCTTCGACATGGGGCGGTGGTTTAAACTCTCGGATTCGTTCGCGGTGCTGCCCAGTCTACTGACGGGACGTAAACAGCTCGCGATTGTACGGATTTGCCAACGGAATCTGATCAATGGCCCTGGAATTCACCCTGAACCACGCAGCGCCGGCCTCGGCCGCGTTCGATTGCGTCATCGTCGGCGCCTTCGCCGACCAGACCCTGAGCCCGGCGGCGCAGGCCCTGGATACCGCCGCCGGGGGGCGCCTGTCGGCCCTGCTGGCCCGCGGCGACGTCGGCGGCAAGACCGGCAACACCACGCTGCTGCACGACCTGCCGGGCGTGACCGCTCCGCGCGTGCTGGTGGTCGGGCTGGGCGAGCCGGCCAAGTTCGGCGTGCCGCAGTACCTCAAGGCGGTGGGCGATGCCAGCCGCGCGCTCAAGGCCGGGGTCAACCACCACGCGCTGTTCACCCTGAGCGAGCTGGAGGTCAAGGGCCGTGATGCGGCCTGGAACATCCGCCAGGCGATCATCACCGCCGACCACGCCGCCTACCGCTACAGCGCCACGCTGGGCAAGAAGAAGGTCGACGAACCCGGCCTGACCACCCTGGCGGTCGCTGGCAGCGACACCGAGGCCCTGGCCCAGGGCCAGGCCATCGCCGCCGGCGTGCAGTACGCCCGCGAGCTGGGCAACCTGCCGCCGAACGTCTGCACCCCGGCCTACCTGGCCGAGTCGTCCGTCGCCTTCGCCCAGGCCCATGACGGTGCCGAGGCGGAGATCCTGGACGAGGCGCAGATGGAAGCGCTGGGCATGGGCTCGCTGCTGGCCGTGGCCCGCGGCTCGGCCAACCGCCCGCGCATGATCGTGCTGAAGTGGCGCAACGGCGGCGACGCCAAGCCCTACGTGCTGGTCGGCAAGGGCATCACCTTCGATACCGGTGGCGTCAACCTGAAGACCCAGGGCGGCATCGAAGAGATGAAGTACGACATGTGCGGTGGCGCCAACGTCATCGGCACCTTCGTCGCGGCGGTCACCGCCAGGCTGCCGCTGAACCTGGTGGTGGTGGTGCCGGCGGTCGAGAACGCCATCGACGGCAATGCCTACCGTCCCTCGGACGTGATCACCTCGATGTCGGGCAAGACCATCGAAGTGGGCAACACCGACGCCGAAGGCCGCCTGATCCTGTGCGACGCGCTCACCTACGCGCAGCGCTTCGAGCCGGCCGCGCTGGTCGACGTGGCCACCCTGACCGGCGCCTGCGTGGTCGCCCTGGGCCACCAGACCGCCGGCTTGATGACCAAGCACGACGACCTGGCCAACGAACTGCTGGCCGCCGGCGAGCACGTGTTCGACCGCGCCTGGCGCATGCCGCTGTGGGACGAATACCAGCCGATGCTGGATTCGACCTTCGCCGACGTCTACAACATCGGCGGCCGCTGGGCCGGCGCCATCACCGCCGGCTGCTTCCTGTCGCGCTTCACCGACGGCCAGCGCTGGGCCCACCTGGACATCGCCGGCGTCGCCAGCGACGAAGGCAAGCGGGGCATGGCCACCGGTCGCCCGGTCGGCCTGCTGAGCCAGTGGCTGCTGGACCAGGCCGCCCGCGCCTGATGCTGTCCCGATCGCGGCCGCCGCACGGCGGCCGCGGTCCTGCCCGGCCCGCGCCGGGCCTTTCCCTCCGTTCCTGGCCTGCCCATGTCCCGTGCTGATTTCTACCTGATCGCCAAGCCCCGCTTCCTCACCGAGCCCCTGCGCCTGGTCTGCGAGCTGGCCCGCAAGGCCAATGACGCCGGGCTGTTCACCCTGGTGCTGGCACGCGACCAGGCCCAGGCCGAGGAGCTGGACGAGCTGCTGTGGGCATTCGACAACGATGCCTACATCCCGCATCAGATCGCCGGCGAAGACATGGACGAGGAAGAGGCACTTGTGCTGATCGCCGTGCCCGGCACCCCGGCCCCGGCGCGTCCGCTGGTGATCAACCTGCGCGACGATCCCTACCTGGCCGAGTGTGACCGCGTGCTGGAAGTGGTGCCGGCCGACCCGGAAGCGCGTGAACCGCTGCGCGAGCGCTGGCGCCAGTACAAGGCCCTGGGCTTTGACCTGAACAAGTACGACATGTAACCGGCGCGGCGCCCGCCGCGGTGCCGCTGCCTACCGGAGCCCTTGATGCGCCTGCTGATCGCCCTGATCTTTCCCTGGTTCGCCTTCTTCACCATCGGGCGCCCGTTCGCAGGCATCCTCTGCCTGATCCTGCAGATCACCCTGATCGGCTGGCTGCCCGCGGCCATCTGGGCCGCGTATGCGGTCTCGCAGTTCCATACCGACCAGAAGATCCGGCGCGCCCTCGGCCGCTGATCTTCCGGAACCCCATCTCCCGTCTTCGATCCTGGTTCCCGCATGACCCAACTCGCCTCCAGCTACGACCCCACCTCCTTTGAAGCCGAGTTGTACGACTCGTGGGAGAAGGCCGGCCATTTCAAGCCGTCCGGCAAGGGCGAGCCGTACACCATCCTGCTGCCGCCGCCGAACGTGACCGGCACGCTGCACATGGGCCATGCCTTCCAGCAGACCCTGATGGACGCGCTGGTGCGTTACCACCGCATGCGCGGCTACGACACCTTGTGGCAGGTGGGCACCGACCACGCCGGCATCGCCACCGAGATGGTGGTCAGCCGCAACCTGGCGCTCGAAGGCAAGGGCGAGACCCGTGACTCGCTGGGCCGCGAAGGCTTCATCGGCAAGGTCTGGGAGTGGAAGCAGCAGTCCGGCGACACCATCGAACGCCAGATGCGCCGCCTCGGCACCTCGGCCGACTGGTCGCGCAGCACCTTCACCATGGACCCGCAACCGTCCGAAGCGGTGATCGAAGCCTTCGTGCGCTGGCACGAACAGGGCCTGATCTATCGTGGCCAGCGCCTGGTCAACTGGGACCCGGTGCTGAAGACCGCCATTTCCGACCTGGAAGTGGAGAGCGCCGAGGAAGACGGTTTCCTGTGGTCGATTGCCTACACGCTGGACGAAGGGCTGAGCTACGAGCACGTCGAGCGCGATGCCGATGGCGTGGAAACCCTGCGCGAAACCCGTGATTACCTGGTCGTTGCCACGACCCGCCCGGAGACCCTGCTGGGCGACACCGCGGTGATGGTGCACCCCGAAGACGAGCGCTACCTGCACCTGATCGGCAAGCACGTGGTGCTGCCGCTGACCGGTCGCCGCGTACCGGTGATCGCCGACGACTACGTCGACCGTGCGTTCGGCACCGGCGTGGTCAAGGTCACCCCCGCGCATGACTTCAACGACTACCAGGTGGGCGTGCGCCACGACCTGCCGATGATCAACCTGTTCACCCCGGTGGCGGCGATCAACGAGAACGCGCCGGAGCGCTTCCAGGGCCTGGACCGCTACGAGGCGCGCAAGGCCGTGCTGGGCGAACTGGAGGACCTGGGCATCCTGGTGGAGACCAGGGCGCACAAGCTGCAGGTGCCCCGCGGTGATCGTACCGGCCAGGTGATCGAGCCGTACCTCACCGACCAGTGGTTCGTGAAAATGGACGAACTGGCGCGGCGTGGCTTGGAGCTCGTCGAAGGCACCAATGGGCAGCCGGGCGCGATCGGCTTCGTGCCACCGAACTGGATCAACACCTATCGCCACTGGATGGCCAACATCCAGGATTGGTGCATCAGCCGCCAGCTGTGGTGGGGCCACCGCATTCCGGCGTGGTTCGATGCCGCGACGGGCACCTGCTACGTGGGCCGCAGCGAAGCGGAGGTGCGCGAGAAGAACGCACTCGGCACCGAGGTCGTGCTGCGCCAGGAAAGCGACGTGCTGGAGACCTGGTTCTCCTCGCAGCTGTGGCCGTTCTCCACCCTGGGCTGGCCCAACGCGCAGGCGATGGCCGAGCGCGGCTTCGACCGCTACCTGCCGTCGTCGGTGCTGGTCACCGGCTTCGACATCATCTTCTTCTGGGTGGCGCGCATGATCATGGCCACCGACAACCTGACCGGGAAGATCCCGTTCAAGGACGTCTATTTCACGGGCCTGATCCGCGATGGCCAGGGCCAGAAGATGTCCAAGAGCAAGGGCAACGTGCTCGACCCGCTGGACATCATCGACGGCATCAGCATCGACGACCTGGTGGCCAAGCGCACCGGCGGGCTGATGCAGCCGCGCATGGTGGAGAAGATCGAGAAGGCGACCCGCAAGGAATTCCCCGAGGGCATCATCGCCCACGGTGCCGATGCGCTGCGCTTCACCATCGCCGCGCTGGCCACCCACGGCCGCGACATCAAGTTCGACATGAACCGCGCCGAGGGCTACAAGAATTTCTGCAACAAGCTGTGGAACGCCAGCCGCTTCACCCTGATGAACACCGAGGGCAGCAGCTTCACCGGCGTGCCGAAGCCGCGTACCGATGCCGAACGCTGGATCCTGGCGCGCCTGGCCGCGGTCTCGGCCGAGGCGCAGGGCCACTACGCCACCTACCGCTTCGACCTGCTGGCGCAGTGCCTGTACGAGTTCGCCTGGAACGAGTTCTGCGACTGGTTCCTGGAGCTGAGCAAGCCGGCGCTCAACGCCGGCGACGCCGCCGATGCCGACAGCACCCGCCACACCCTGCTGTACGTGCTCGAAGCGCTGCTGCGCCTGCTGCACCCGCTGACCCCGTTCATCACCGAGCAGCTGTGGCAGCAGGTGGCCCCGCGCCTCGGCCTGGCCGAGGCCACCCTGTCGCTGCGCCCCTACCCCACGGCCGCCGAGTTCGCGGGCGATTTCGCCCAGGCCGAGGCCGACGTGGAGTGGCTGAAGGGGACGATCAGCGCCCTGCGCCGCGTCCGCAGCGAGCTCAACGTGGCGCCCTCCAGGCTGGTCCCGCTGCGCCTGCTCGGCGGGCTGGAACTGGACCGTGCGCGCGTGCAGCGCTACAGCGCGTCGCTGTCGTTCCTGCTGAAGCTGGAGAGCATCCAGTGGCTGGATGACGCGGCCAGCGCGCCGCCGGCCGCGGCGGCGATCGTCGGCGAGCTCAAGCTGCTGGTGCCGCTGGAAGGGCTGGTCGACCTGGGTGCCGAACGCGCCCGCCTGGACAAGGAAATCGCCCGGGTGGAGTCGGAGAAGGAAAAGAGCGAGACCAAGCTGGCCAAGTTCACCGACAAGGTGCCGGCGGCGGTGGTCGAGCAGGAGCGCGTGCGCCTGGTCGAGTGGACCGCACAGCTGGCCGGCCTGGTCGAGCAGCGCGCCAAGCTGTAAGCACGGGAGCAGCGCGCCACGCCATGCGTGGCGCCTTCCCGGGCCGGTCTACGTGCAGCCACCCATGGGGTGGCTCTACGCGGATACCTGATAGGCGGGCCTCGGCTGGAGGGTAGCGCCACGCCATGCGTGGCGGCCTCCCGGGCCGGTCTACGTGCAGCCACCCATGAGGTGGCTCTACCGGATACCTGATAGGCGGGCCTCGGCTGGAGGATAGCGCCACGCCATGTGTGGCGCCTCCCAGCACGGTCTACGTGCAGCCACCCATGGGGTGGCTCTGCGCGGATACCTGATAGGCGGGCCTCGGCTGGAGGGTAGCGCCACGCCATGCGTGGCGGCCTCCCGGGCCGGTCTACGTGCAGCCACCCATGGGGTGGCTCTACCCGGGCCGATGGCGGACAGGGTGCCGGCGCGCGCGGCAGACGATACGATGCCCGCGCATCTGCGGCATCATGCGGGTTCGTCCACGCAATGACTGTCCGCAGACACGATGTCGCTTTCCCTCTTCTGCATCGTGCTGTTCGCGGCACTGTTGCATGCCAGCTGGAACGCGATCGTCAAACGGGGTCGCGACACGCTGCTGACCACGATCCTGGTCACCGGCTCGGCGGCGATCCTCGCTGCGATCGGCCTGCCGTTCCTGTCCGCCCCCGCACCGCAGAGTTGGCCGTGGCTGGCGGCATCGACCACGCTACAGGTCATCTACTACGCGCTGGTCGCCCGCACCTACCAGCTGACCGACATGAGTGCGTCATACCCGCTGATGCGTGGCTGCGCGCCGCTCTTGGTCGCGCTGGTGGGCACATGGTTCATCGGCGAACGCCTGGCGTGGATCGCCTGGGCCGGCATCGCGCTGATCTGCGCCGGCATCCTCTGCATGACGCGTGGCATCTCGCGCCATCACCTGTGGTTGCCGCTGCTCAACGCCGGTGTCATTGCCACGTACACGCTGGTGGATGCCTGGGGCGCGCGTCACTCCGGAGCGGCGCTGAGCTACACGCTGTGGCTGTTCCTGTTGTCGGGCCTGCCCTTGCCGATCTGGGCGCTGTGCACGCGTGCCGCCGCGCTGCGCACGTATGCACGTGCCAACTGGCATTACGGGGTGGTCGGCGGCGTCGGCACCCTCACCTCCTACGCGCTGGCGCTATGGGCGATGACGGTCGCCCCGGTGGCGATGATATCCGCGCTGCGCGAGACCTCGATCCTGTTCGGCATCCTGATCTCCGCGTTCCTCCTGCATGAGCGGGTCACCCGGCAGCGCTGGATCGCGGCGGGGTTGATCGTGCTGGGGGCAGCGGTAATGAGGCTCGCATAGCGCACGCGACGCACAGCCCGCCCAGCGCTGGACGCAGATCCAGCGAAGCAAGTCGCCGATGGTAGAGCCGAGCCATGCTCGGCTGCCGCAGCGCAGCTGCGGCAATCCCCCGACGGGCGATGACGGTGGGCGCCACCGGGGGGGCATCGGCCTGGGATGCACGCGCCGTCAGAGCGGCGGCATTGTCTGGATGTCGTCCTCGACCAGCTCCATGGCCATCAGACGCAGATCCAGCGAAGCAAGACGCCGATGGTAGAGCCGAGCCATGCTCGGCTGCCGCAGCGCAGCTGCGGCAATCCCCCGACGGTCGATGACGGTGGCGCCACCGGGTGCGTGTCGGACCGGGATGCACGCGCCGTCACAGCGGCGGCATTGTCTGGATGTCGTCCTCGACCAGCTCCATGGCCATCAGACGCAGATCCAGCGAAGCAAGACGCCGATGGTAGAGCCGAGCCATGCTCGGCTGCCGCAGCACAGCTGCGGCAATCCCCCGACGGTCGATGACGGCGGCGCCACCGGGTGCGTGTCGGTCTGGGAGGCACGCGCCGTCAGAGCGGCGGCATTGTCTGGATGTCGTCCTCGACCAGCTCCATGGCCATCACCAGCGCATCCTCGCGCCCATCGCGGGCCGGGTAGTAGCGCGGGCGTCGACCGATCTCGTTGAAGCCTTCGCTGTGGTACAGCGCCACCGCCGGGGTGTTGGACGGGCGCACTTCCAGGAACACGCGGTGCGCACCGTGGTCACGCGCCAGCTTGACCAGCGCGCGGAACAGGTACCGCCCCAGGCCGCGCGATTGGGTATGGGTGTCCACGCAGACGTTGAGCACGTGCGCCTCGTCGGCGGCGATGCTCAGCACGCCGTACCCCACCAGCACGCCGTCCTCTTCCAGTGCCAGCGCCGGGTAGCCGGCGCGCAGGCAGTCCACGAAGATGCCGCGCGTCCACGGGAACGGATACCCGCGCAGCTCGATCGGCATCAGCGCATCCAGGTCGGCCTCGCGCAAGGCGCGCAGGGCGACCGGACGCGGCGAGCTCACCGCGCTCACGCACGGCCCCGCTTGCGCAGCGCGCGCAATTGCGGCCACAGCGCGCGCTTGGCCGCGGCATTGCCGCGCAGCTCGTCCAGGTTCCAGCCAGCCATCAGCGCCTGGGTATCGGGCTCGGCCGGATTGCAGCCGGAGGCACGCAGCAGCGCGATCTGCAGGCGATCGGGCATGCGTACCGCGGTCCGGCGCCCGGGGGCGGCGCTGCGCGCAGGGGGCGCAGCGGCGGGGGCCACCGGCTCGCTGGGCGGTGCGGCGCTGCGCCGCGGCGGGGCCGCCGCCGCCGCGTCAGGCGCGGCCGCCACGGCCACTGGCGCGGGCGGCGCAACAGCCACGCTCAGCTCGATTGGTGCACTGGCAGCCACCTCGTCGACCTGGCCATCCACGAACACCGTATAGCCCATCGCCTGGAGCCACGACTGCTGCGCGGGCGACCACAGCGGCGGCAGGCCGGTCTCGCTCACGCGCTTGGCTCGGCCGTCTTGCGGGTCCGCTGCCACAGCCAGAAGCCCGGCCCGGACAGGGCGTAGACCACGCCCACCGCGAACAACACGCGCGGCAGATCGATGACCATGATCGCGATCGCGATCGGGACCAGGGCCAACGCCAGGAACGGCACGCGGTCGGCGCGCGGGCCCTTCTGGCCGCTGCCCTTGAAGCTCCAGAAGCGGATCCGGCTGACCATCAGCAAGGCCGCCACCAGGGTGACGCCCAGCGCCACGTAGCGCAACTGGTTGCCGTCCCAGCCCAGGTTGCCATCGGCGAAGGCCCAGACGAAGGACATCATCAGCCCGGCGGCGGCCGGGCTGGCCAGGCCGATGAACCAGCGCTTGTCGACCACGCTGACCTGGGTATTGAAACGGGCCAGGCGCAGGGCGGCGCAGGCCGCGTACAGGAACGCCACTGCCCAGCCGACCCGGCCCATCACCGGATCGTCGAACTTCAGCCACGACAGCGACCAGTGGTACATCACCAGCGCCGGGGCCATGCCGAAGCTGACCAGGTCGGCCAGCGAGTCGTACTGCACGCCGAATTCGCTACTGGTGCCGGTCAGCCGCGCCACGCGGCCGTCCAGGCCGTCCATGACCGCGGCCACGAACACGGCGATGGCGGCATTGACGAAGTCGCCGTTGGCCGCGGCGATGATCGCGTAGAAGCCGGCGAACAGGCCCGCGGTGGTGAACAGGTTGGGCAGCAGGTAGATGCTGCGGTTGCGCGGCGGGGGTTTCATCTCATCCATGCGGCCAGTTTAGTGGGTGCGGTGGCCTTTGGGGCAGCCCGGGCACCCGCCCGTCGCCGCCGGCTTGCCAGCGCCCGGCCGGGATGCTGCAATCGCCCCCCTGACCTTGATGCCCGGAGTTGCCATGCGTGCCCTGCCCTCGCTGTGCTGCCTGCTGCTGCTCGCCAGCGCCTCGGCCACTGCCGGAACCGTCTACAAGTGGAAGGACGCCAAAGGCGTGACCCAGTATTCGGAGAAGGCCCCGACCGGCCAGAAGTACGAATCGCGCGAGGTGGACACCCGCGCCCCGGTGGCCCGCGCGGCGCCTGTCGCCGAGGCGCCGGCCGAATCGGCCGATTGCACCACCGCACGCAACAACCTGACCCTGCTCAACGGACAGGGGGCAGTGATGCAGGACACCAACGGCGACGGCAAGGCCGACAGCCCCCTCAGCCCGGAACAGCGCAGTGCGCAGAAGGACCTGGCCAACGCGGCGATCAAGGTCCACTGCAAGCCGGCCGGCTGAGCCGGCCCCGGTCGGCGCCGCGGCGCCGGGGGCGCTTCCGGACCGCCCGGCCGGCGTGATGGGCAGGGCGGCGGCTGGGCTGGCAGAATATCGGCTTCTGCCGTTCAGCGAAGCCGACGATGCGCCTCTCCCAGTTCCACCTGCACACCACCAAGGAAACCCCCAGTGACGCGGAGCTCACCAGCCACCGCTTGATGCTGCGCGCGGGTATGATCCGCAAGCTGGCCTCGGGGTTGTACACCTGGTCGCCGCTGGGCCTGCGCGTGCTGCGCAAGGTCGAGCGCATCGTGCGCGAGGAAATGGAGCGCGCCGGCGCGGTCGAATTCCAGATCCCGACCATCCAGCCCAAGGAACTGTGGGAAAGCACCGGGCGCTGGGAAAAGTTCGGTCCGCAGCTGCTCAAGATCAAGGATCGCAAGGAGCAGGTGTTCTGCTACAGCCCCACCGCCGAAGAGGCCGCGGCCGACTTCGCGCGCCAGGAGCTGTCCAGCTACAAGCAGCTGCCGGTCAATTTCTTCCAGATCCAGACCAAGTTCCGCGATGAGATCCGCCCGCGTTTCGGGGTGATGCGCGCCCGCGAGTTCCTGATGAAGGACGCCTACTCCTTCCACCTGCACGACGACTGCCTGGTGCGCGAATACGAAAACATGAAGGCGGCCTACAGCCGCATCTTCACCCGCCTGGGCCTGGATTTCCGCATGGTGCAGGCCGACTCGGGCGCGATCGGCGGCGACGCCTCGCAGGAATTCCACGTGATCGCCGAGTCCGGCGAAGACGCGCTGGTGTTCTCCACCGGCTCGGACTACGCCGCCAACATGGAAGCGGCGATCGCCGCTGCCCCGGGTGAGCGCCCGGCCGCCAGCGAGGCGCAGCGCAAGGTGGAGACGCCGACCCAGAAGACCTGCGAAGCGGTGGCCGCGCTGCTGGGCCTGGGCCTGGAGCGCACGGTCAAGTCGATCGCGATCATGAGCACCGATGGCTTCGTGCTGGCGCTGGTGCGCGGCGACCACGAGGTCAACGAGATCAAGCTGGGCAAGGTGGCCGGGTTGCAGGGCTACCGCATGGCCAGCGAGGCGGAGATCGCCACGCACCTGGGCAGCGAGCCCGGCTTCCTGGGCCCGCTCAACCCGGCCCAGCCGATCCGCATCGTCGCCGACCGCGACGTGGCGGCGCTGGCCGACTTCGTGGTGGGCGCCAACGAGGCGGGTTTCCACATCGCCGGGGTCAACTGGGGCCGCGACCTGCCCGAGCCGGAAGTGGCCGACATCCGCAACGCGAAGGAAGGCGACCGCGCCGCCGATGGCGGCGAGCTGAAGATCGCGCGCGGCATCGAAGTCGGCCACGTGTTCCAGCTGGGCCGGCAGTATGCGCAGGCGCTCAAGGCCACCGTGCTGGATGAGAACGGCAAGGCGGCGGTGATGGCGATGGGCTGCTATGGCATCGGCATTTCGCGCATCGTCGCCGCAGCCATCGAACAGAACCACGACGAGGCGGGCATCATCTGGCCGGCCGCGATGGCGCCGTGGCAGGTGGTGGTGTGCGTGATCAACCCGAAGCAGGACGAGGCCGTGGCCACCGCCGCCGCCGAGCTGCTGGCGCAGTTGCAGGCCGCCGGCCTGGATGCGGCGCTGGACGACCGCGGCCTGCGTCCGGGCCAGATGTTCGCCGACATGGAACTGATCGGCGTGCCGCACCGGGTGGTGGTGTCCGAGCGCGGCCTGGCCGCCGGCACTTACGAATACCGGTCGCGCAGCGCGAGCGAGGCCGAGAGCCTGGACCGCGACGCCCTGCTGGGCCGACTGGCGGGTTGATCAGGAAAAGCCGGGTGGAATATCCCGGCTTTTCTTTTGCTTGCGGCGATTGAATATGCCGGTTAACTCTGTGCAGCATCCGGCTGGATATGTATGCTGTCGCGCAAGCCAAGGACTGGCCCACCCCGTCCTTAATTAGATTCCGGAGCAGTTGATGAGTATTGACCTGAGTGGCCTGTCCGCCAAAGAGCTGGGCGCCCTGATCAAGAACGCCAAAAAGCAGCAGACCATCGTGGCCAAGCGCCCGGCGGTGACCAAGGTGCGCGCGCAGCTGACCAAGCTGGCCAAGGCCCACGGTTATTCGATCGAGGAAGTGTTCGGTGGCGCCGCCCCGACCCGCGGCCGCGCCGCGAAGGCAACCAAGGCCCCGGCCAAGAAGGCCGTGCGCAAGCTTGGCAAGGTGGCCCCGAAGTACCGCAACCCGGCCAACCCGAAGGAAACCTGGACCGGCCGTGGCAAGCAGCCGCGCTGGCTGGCCGCGCTGACCACCAAGGGCAAGAAGGTCGAAGAGTTCCTGATCAAGAAGTAATCGTCTCCGGTTTCATCGGAAACTGAAAACGGAAAACGCCGGCGCGATGCCGGCGTTTTTTTTGGTCTGCGCGTTTTTCAGCTGCGCGAAGGGCCGTTGCTGGAGCACTGCAGGATCAACGACTGGCGAGTGCGTGCCCTGCTGGCTTGGGCGGGTACGGGTGGGTTGGCGGGACACGCCGTAAATACGTCCGTGTAGGCTCGCATGCGCCATCCATGGCGCATGACGGTCCCGCCAACCCACCCGCACCCACCCTTTGACAGTGTGCTGGTGCGCAACGGAAAGCGGGCCACCAAGCGCTTTTTCGCCGCTGTCTTTTCGATGGCCACATCCCCGCCCAGCCACGGGACAAGCGGCCCTGCGCTCTGACACGCCTACAAGAAACCCCAACACCCCAACACCCGTCAGAGATTCTTCCGCGCCGGAATCAGCAGATTGCCAAACAGCAAGCCGGCCACCAGCGCCATCACCACGTTGAGCACGGTCATCAGCACGGTCTGGCCGGCGCTCATGTCCTGCTGCTGCACCAGCGTCAGCACGCCGCGCAGGCTGGTACTGCCGGGCACCAGCATGATGATGCCGGGCAGGCGGATGATCGCGCCCGGGCGCTGCACCAGCCGCCCGAACAGATTGCCGGCCGCGGTCATCAGCATCGCCGACATGAAAATACCCGCCGGCAGTCCCCAGGCCTGCCCGGCGAATTTGGAAATCGCGTAGCCGGCCACCGAGGCCGCCATCACCCACGGATAATCGCGGCGGTTGGCCTTGAAGAGCATTGCGAACGCGAACGCCGCCAGCAGCAGCGCGCACCACTCCACCCAGTCGGCCTGCGGGCGCGACGCGCGTACGTGCGGCTCCAGCCCGATGATCCCCGACAATGTCACCGCGATCACCGCGCCCACCGTCAATTTGAGGATCGTGGTGATCGCCCCGGCAAACCGCGCCGTGCCCGACACCCAATGCTGGCTGGCCAGCTCGTTGACCGCATTGGTCAGCGACATCCCGGGCAGCATCACCACCAGCGAGGCGATGATGACGGTATTGAGATTGAGCGGCCCCAGGAACGAGGCCACCAGCGCCGCCACCGTGCCCGCCAGCAACGCTGCCAATGCCTCGCTCGCCTCGCGGCTGGCCGGGCGCCGATCGGTATACAGCGTCATCACCCCGATCAGCAGTCCGATCACCCCGGCGGTGGCGATATCCAGCCACGGCAGCTTCCACAGCCCGGCCACGCCGGCCGCGCCCAGGCTGTAGGACAGGATCATCCGGATCTTGCCGCGCCGGCCCGGGTCCTTGTCCAGTTGCCGCAGGGCGGTATGGCCCTGGGCGATGCTCATGCTGCCGGTGGCCACCGCATCGGTGATCTGGTCGGCGATGCTGAGTTTATGCAGGTCATTTTCGCCCGGTGCCAGCCGGATCACGCGGGTGATGTCCGACGAACCGATCGCCTTGGTCGGGTCGCTGAAACTCAGGATCAGCCCGGTCGGGTTCGACCAGGGCTCGCAGTCCAGGTCCAGCCGCTGCGCCAGCGCCACCACCGCCGCCTCCAGCCGCTGCGCGGTGGTGCCGTAACTGTGCAGGCGCCCGGCGATTTCCGACACGAACGCCACGCGCTGCGCATAGGTGGCCTGGGGGGTGGCAATGGTGGCGGTATCGACGGACATGCTTCGTAGTATTACCCGAAGCCCGCCCCGGCTGAACAATCATGTCGCAACGCACACACTTGATGTCGACACGGACAAGGTATGCTGCGCGCAGGACGCCCCATGACGCCAACCCAAGCCCCCCATCTCGAACTGGATGCGCAGGATTCCGGCCTGGTCCGGTTGTCCGGCCACTGGACCCTGCATACCGCGCTGGACGCGGCCGAAGTGCTGCGCGGCATTCCCGATGCGCTGACCGGCATCGACGCCAGCGGCATCACCCAGCTCGATTCGGCCGGCGTGCTGCAGGTCCTGCGCGTGGCCCGCCGCGCCGACCTGGCCGACGAGGCGTTGCAGTTCCGCGAGGAACACCGCGCACTGGTCTGCACCATCGAGGAGGTCGCCGACGACCGCCCGCGTTCCAAGCGCGACTTCGGCGTGCTGGCCGCGCTGGAGCGCCTGGGCGTCAGCGTGCACGGCATGGGCCACAACATCGTCGCCCTGGCCAGCTTCCTCGGCGAGAACCTGGTCAAGGGCG
This sequence comes from Stenotrophomonas sp. Steno-Z1, assembly GCF_056393175.1. Taxonomy (NCBI): domain Bacteria; kingdom Pseudomonadati; phylum Pseudomonadota; class Gammaproteobacteria; order Lysobacterales; family Lysobacteraceae; genus Stenotrophomonas; species Stenotrophomonas sp. Steno-Z1. The sequence continues at coordinate 201,426 of NZ_JBWJPB010000006.1, forward strand.
CACGCCTGATCAAGGAGCCACGTCGGTTCCGGCTGACCGCCACCGTGGCGCAGATGGAACAGGTGGGGCTGGATGCGGTGCCGCTGGTGGCCCTGCTCTCCTACCTGGTCGGTGCGGTGATCGCCTTCCTCGGCTCGACCATCCTGCGCGATTTCGGCGCGGAGATTTACGTCGTCGAGCTGGTCAACATCGCCTTCCTGCGCGAGTTCGCCGTCCTGCTCACCGCGATCGTGCTGGCCGGCCGCACCGCCAGCGCCTTCACCGCGCAGATCGGTGCGATGAAGGCGCGCGAGGAAATCGATGCGATGCGCACCCTTGGCCTGGATCCGATCGACCTCCTGGTGCTGCCGCGCCTGGTCGCCCTGCTGATCACCCTGCCCCTGCTGACCTTCATCGCGATGGTCGCCGGCCTGGCCGGTGGCATCACCGTGGGCGCGTTCGACCTGGACATCCCGCCGCAGATGTACATCGCGCGGATGCACGAGACCATGGAAGTGCGCAACATGCTGGTGGGCCTGTCCAAGGCGCCGGTGTTCGCGCTGGTGATCGGCCTGATCGGCTGCCTGGAAGGCCTGAAGGTCGAAGGCACCGCACAGTCGGTCGGCGAGCGCACCACCTCCAGCGTGGTGCAGGCCATTTCGCTGGTGATCATCCTCGATGCGTTCGCCGCGTTGTGGTTCATGAAGATGGGCTGGTAAGCGATGACCACCGAGACCGCCGCGCTGGCCGCACCCGAGGACACCACCGGCGATGACGCCGGCCTGGCCATCCGCGTACGCGGGCTGACCAACCGCTTCGGCGCGCAGACCGTGCACGATGGCCTGGACCTGGACGTGCGCCGTGGCGAAATCCTTGGCGTGGTCGGCGGCTCGGGCACGGGCAAGTCGGTGCTGATGCGCAGCATCCTCGGCCTGCGGGTGCCCGATGCCGGCCAGATCGAGGTGCTCGGCGTGGACGCGCGCTCGGACGATCCGGCCAGCCGCCTGCACATCGAACGCAATACCGGGGTGTTGTTCCAGGACGGCGCGCTGTTCTCCTCGCTGACGGTCGGCGAGAACGTGCAGGTACCGCTGAAGGAACACCACCGCGAGCTGCCCGAGCGCTGGCATTACGAGCTGGCGTTGCTGAAGGTGAAGTTGGCCGGGCTGCCGGCCGACGCGATCAACAAGCTGCCCTCGCAGCTGTCCGGCGGCATGCGCAAGCGCGCTGGCCTGGCCCGGGCGCTGGCGCTGGACCCGCCGCTGCTGTTCCTGGACGAGCCCACCGCCGGCCTGGACCCGATCGGCGCGGCCGCCTTCGACCGGCTGATCAAGACCCTGCAGGAAGCGCTGGGGCTGACCGTCCTGCTGATCACACACGATCTGGACACCCTGTATGCGATCTGTGACCGGGTGGCGGTACTGGCCGACCAGAAGGTGATCGCCAATGCCCCGCTGCACGAGATCGAACAACTGGACCACCCGTGGATCCAGGAATACTTCCACGGACCGCGCGCGCGTGCTGCGCGCGATGCAAAGCACGAGAGCGAGTAAGCCATGGAAACCAAAGCCAATTACGTCCTGATCGGCGCGTTCACCCTGGTGGTGGGGCTGGCGCTGCTGGCCTTCGGCCTGTGGGCGGCCAAGTACTCCTCCGACCGCACCTGGACCGAGTACCGGGTGGTGTTCCGCGAGGCGGTCACCGGCCTGTCGGTCGGCAGCCCGGTGCAGTACAACGGCATCGCGGTGGGCTCGATCACCGAGCTGAACCTGGTCCCGGACGACCCGCGCCAGGTGGTCGCGCGCATCCGCCTGAACTCCAATACCCCGGTCAAGACCGACACCCGCGCCAAGCTGGCGATCACCAGCCTGACCGGCCCGTCGATCATCCAGCTCAGCGGCGGCACCCCGCAGGCCGCGGCGCTGACCGCGGTCAACAAGGACCCGGCGCCGATCATCCCGACCACGCCCTCGGCCCTGCAGAACATCACCGACGTGGCCAACCGCATCGTCGAGCGCATGGACCAGGTGTTGAGCGACCGCAACGTGGCCAGCATCAACGCCACCCTGGCCAACCTGGAAACGATCAGCGGCGGCCTCGCCGACCGTGACCAGGGCACCCAGGCGCTGCTGCTCAGCGCGCGCGATGCCGCGCGCAGCCTGGATGTGACCCTGAAGAGCACCAACGGCACCATCCAGCGGCTGGACCAGAATCTGGTGCAGCAGTTGCCGCCAATCCTGGACAAGCTGGAAACCACCCTGTCCAAGCTGGATTCGGCCGCCGGCAGCGCCGATTCGATCCTCGGCGAGAACCGCGCGGCGATCAACAGCTTCGCCAACGACGGCCTGGCCCAGCTCGGCCCGACCCTGACCGAGCTGCGCGGACTGATCCGCGACCTGCGCCGGGTCAGCGACAAGCTGGACAACAACCCGGCACGCTATCTGCTGGGCCGCGACGCGCCCAAGGAGTTCGAACCCAAATGAGCCGCCCGACCCTCACCCGAATCCTCCTGCCGGTGGCGATGATCGCCACCCTCGGCGGCTGCTCGCTGCTGGGCAGCAATGAACGCAGCGCAGTGACCATCTATTCGCCGATCGTGCGCATCCAGGCCGATCCCGGCTGGCCAAAGGTCGACTGGCAGCTCGTCGTGGTCAAGCCCAGCGCCGCGCGCGTGGTCGACAGCCCGCGCATCAACGTGCGCCCGTCGCCGTCCGAGCTGGAGGTATACAAGGGCGTGAGCTGGGCGCAGCCGGCCACCGACATGCTGGACGACGCGCTGGTGCGCGGCTTCGAGGATTCCGGCCGCGTCGCCGGCGTCGCCCGTGCCACCACCGGCATCCGCGCCGACTACAAGCTGGCCCTGGACGTGCGCCGCTTCGAGGCCGACTACCGCGGCCAGGCCACCCCGGCGGCGCTGATCGAGGTCAACGCCAAGCTGATCCACGTGATCGACCAGCGCGTGGTCGCCGACCGCACCTTCCGCCAGGAACAGCCGGTGCCGACCACCGCTACCGCCGATGTGGCGCGTGCCTTCGAGCAGGGCCTGCAGGCCATGACCACCGAGCTGGTGGGCTGGACGCTGGTGACCGGCCAGGCCGACTACCAGCAGGCGCAGGTCATGCCGAGCCGGCTGCGTCAATCCAGCGGAAGGTGAGGTTGATGCGCTCGGCCAGCGGCCGCGCGCTTTTCGGCAGGGCATGCTGGTAATGGCGCTGGGTCTGCCCGCCCATCAGCAGCAGGTCGCCATGCCCCAGCGTCACCTCGGCCTTGCGCGCGTGGTCCTCGCGTCGGCGCAGCAGGAAACGACGTTCGGCGCCCAGGCTCAGTGACACGATCATCGGCGTCGGCCCGAGCTCGGGCTCGTTGTCGCTGTGCCAGCCCATGCCGTCATCGCCATCGCGGTAGCGGTTGAGCAGCACGCTGTTGAACGGCGTGGCGCAGAACGCAGCCAACCGCTCGCGCAGCGGCAGCAGCGCCGGGTGCCACGCCGTCGGCACGAAGTCGGTGCCCGAATAGCGATAGCGCGCGGCCGGGTCGCCCATCCAGCAACTCAGCCGCGGCGAGTCGACCTGGCGCCCGAACATGCGGATGCGGTGCACCTCCCACGGTACGTCCTCGCGCAGGGTGCGCTGCAGGGCATCGGCATCGGCGGCGGCAAGCCAGTGACGGTGCCAGTGCACCTGCGCATCGGGAAGGTGGAGATCCATGGATGAACGCTAGCACGCGGCGATTTGCCGGTGCGCGGGCAAAGCCCGAGAATGCCCCCACCCGTTGGAGCGCTGGAGCCCGCATGCCTGCTGTCGTTTTCCCCTGGATCGAGGTCGGTCGCGCGTGACCACGCTCAAGGCCCGGCTGCGCCAGGCGGTCTTCGTGGCGCTGCGCGCCGGTTTCCGGGCGCTGCCACTGTCCGATGGCCAGCGTGATCGACTGCGCGCACGCTTCCTGCGCGATCACGGCGACTGGGTGCCGCCGCCGCCGCGCGGCCGCATCGATGCCAGCCCGGCGCAGGCGAATCGTCCCCTCCCTCGCCCGCTGCTGCGTGCCGATGAAGCCGCGATCGGCTACGTGGCGCATCGCAGCGAGGCCCTGCCTGCACCGCTGCCCGCCACGTTGGTGGCGTTCTATTTGCCGCAGTTCCACCCGTTCGCCGAGAACGATGCGTGGTGGGGCAAGGGCTTCACCGAGTGGCGCAACGTCACCCGCGCCCTGCCCCAGTTCGAGGGCCACATCCAGCCGCGCCTGCCCGCCGACCTGGGCTTCTACGACCTGCGCACCCCGCAGGTGATGCGCGACCAGGCGCAGTTGGCCCGCGAATACGGCATCGGCGCGTTCTGCTTCTATTACTACTGGTTCAGCGGCACCACGCTGATGGAGACGCCGCTGCGCCAGTGGCTGGCCAACGACAGCATCGACCTGCCATTCTGCCTGTGCTGGGCCAACGAGAACTGGGCGCGGCGCTGGGACGGTCGCGACGAGGACATCCTGATCGGCCAGCAGCACAGCGCCGAGGACGACCTGGCCTTCATCGCCCACGTCGCGGACTACCTGCGCGACCGCCGTGCCCTGACCGTGGACGGCAAGCCCATGCTGCTGGTGTACCGCCCGCACCTGCTGCCCGATGCGCGCGCGACCGCCCGGCGCTGGCGGCAGTGGTGCCTGGACAACGGCATTGGCGAGATCCACCTGGCCTACGTGCAGGGCTTCGAGCGCCCCGATCCGCGCGACATCGGCTTCGATGCCGCGGTCGAGTTCCCCCCGAACATGAGCAACCCGCGCTCGCTCACCGCCGACCAGTACCTGATCAATCCGGATTTCCAGGGCGACGTACGCGACTGGCGCGAACTGGCCGCGGAGATCGCCGCGCGTCCGCTGCCGCCGTACACGCTCTATCCCGGGGTCAACCCGGGCTGGGACAACGAGGCACGCCGCTCCGGCAAGGGCCGCGTCTACCTGCACGCCTCACCGCGTGGGTATGGCGACTGGCTGTCGACCACCGTGCACACGCGCCTGGCCGCCGCGCCGGCCAACCAGCGCCTGGTCTTCATCAACGCATGGAACGAGTGGGCCGAAGGCGCAGTGCTGGAGCCGGATGCACGGCTGGGGCATGCCTACCTGGAGGCGACGCGGAAGGCGCTGCGCCCCCCCGGTGTGCAGGCCGCCGCGATCCGGCCCTGCGCGGTAATCCATGCGTGGTACATCGACGTGCTTGCCGAACTGCTCGCTGACCTGCGCGCCAGCGCCCTGCCGTGGCGGATCGTCATTACCACCACCGATGAGAAGCGCAGCGACGTTCAGCGGGCGGTGAATGATGCCCGGCTCGAGGCGGAGATCGTGGTGTTCGCCAACCATGGCCGCGACATCCTGCCCTTCCTCCAGATCGCCGAGCGCCTCTACCAGGAGGGTGAGCAGGTTGTGCTGAAGCTGCATACCAAGCGCTCCACGCATCGTACCGATGGTGAACACTGGCGCCGCGAACTGACCGGCCGCCTGCTCGACGCGGACCGCGCGGCACGGATCTTCCAGGGCTTCGTCGAGGATGACCGGTTGGGCCTGGTGGCGCCGGAGGGTCACGTCCAACCACTGCACTTCTACTGGGGCGCCAACCAGCGCAATGTCGAGGCGCTGCTGGTGCAGCTTGGCCTGAAGGCCGCGGACATCGAGGTCGACACGTTCGTCGCCGGCAGCATGTTCTGGGTGCGCCTGTCGGCACTGCGGCCGTTGCTGGATGCGCATCTCTACCGTTCGGCGTTCGACACCGAAGCCGCCCAGCTTGATGGCACGCTGGCCCACGCCGTCGAGCGCATCGTCTCGCTGGTGGTGCGCAGCAGCGGCCAGCGCGAGGTGACTGCGGCGGGCCTGCTGGGCGAACCGTTCGATGCAGATCACCCCTACCGTTACGCGCGGAAGGGGTGAGCGAACGCTGGCACCGCCCCGGCTGGCCGGGGCGGCGCCATCACCTCAGGCGGCGGCGAATGCCACGCCGGTCTTTTCCTTCAGTTCCTCCACGCCGACGCCCGGCGCTGCCTCCACCAGCACCAGGCCGGCGTCGGTCACGTCGAACACGGCCAGATCGGTGATGATGCGGTCGACCACGCCCACGCCGGTCAGCGGCAGCGTGCAGTCGGGCAGGATCTTGTGCTCGCCGTTCTTGGCGGTGTGCTCCATCAGCACCACCACGCGCTGCACGCCAGCCACCAGGTCCATCGCCCCACCCATGCCCTTGACCATCTTGCCGGGCACCATCCAGTTGGCCAGGTCGCCCTTGTCGGTCACCTGCATCGCGCCGAGGATGGCCAGGTTGACGTGGCCGCCGCGGATCATGGCGAAGCTGTCGTGGCTGCCGAAGTAACTGGCGCCCGGGCGTGCGGTGACGGTCTGCTTGCCGGCATTGATCAGGTCGGCATCGACCTCGGCCTCGGTCGGGAACGGGCCGATGCCGAGCAGGCCGTTCTCGGACTGCAGCCACACATCCACGCCATCGGGGATGTGGTTGGCGACCAGGGTCGGCAGGCCGATGCCCAGGTTCACGTAAGCACCGTCGGTCAGTTCGCGCGCGGCGCGCGCGGCCATTTCATCGCGGGTCCACGCCATGTCAGTTGCCCTCCGCACGCACGGTGCGCTGTTCGATTCGCTTCTCGGGATGCGGGTTGTGCACGATCCGGTGCACGTAGATGCCCGGCAGGTGCACCTGGTCCGGATCGATGCTGCCCACCGGCACCACCTCTTCCACCTCGACGATGCACAGCTTGCCGGCCATCGCGCAGGCCGGGTTGAAGTTGCGCGCGGTCTTGCGGAACACCAGGTTACCCGACGCGTCGGCCTTCCACGCCTTGACCAGCGCCACGTCGGCGCGCAGCGCGGTTTCCATCACGTAGTGCTTGCCGTCGAACGCGCGGGTTTCCCTGCCCTCAGCCACCACCGTGCCGTAGCCGGTGGCGGTGAAGAAGGCCGGGATCCCGGCACCGCCGGCGCGCAGGCGCTCGGCCAGGGTGCCCTGCGGGTTGAACTCCAGTTCCAGTTCACCGGCCAGGAACTGCCGTTCGAACTCCTTGTTCTCGCCCACGTAGGACGAGATCATCTTGCGGATCTGGCGGGTCGCCAGCAGCTGACCCAGGCCGAAGCCATCCACGCCGGCGTTGTTGGAGATCACCGTCAGGCCCTTCACCCCCGTGTCGCGCAGTGCGCCGATCAGCGCCTCGGGAATGCCACACAGGCCGAACCCGCCCACGGCCAGGGTCTGGCCATCGGCGACCACGCCGTCCAGCGCGTCGGCCGCGCTGGCGTACTGCTTGCCACGCCGCTTGGCGGCACTGGTGTTTTCCATGGTTACGCCCTGCTGATGAACAAACGCCTATTCTAGCGGGAGGCCTTCCCCGGCCTCGACTGCAGCGCAGCAAAGACGGCCACGACAGGGCCGCTGGCGACCGCGTGGCCGTCAGCACAGCGGGTCGGCCGGGCGGGACGGCTACAATTGATCCCATGTACGTTCTTCTGCCCTGCTGATGTCCATGACCCCCTCCTCCGCCGTTGGCGACGCGCAGGCCCACGCCCTGTGCGTGGACCTGGACGGCACCCTGCTGAACTCGGACATCCTGTATGAGTCGCTGCTGGCCCTGCTGGCGCGACATCCGCTGTACCTGTTCCTGCTCCCGTTCTGGCTGCTGCAGGGCAAGGCCGCGCTCAAGCGCCAGATCGCCGCCCGGGTCGCCTTGGCGCCGGAGCACCTGCCCTACAACCTGCGGGTGCTGGACTTGCTGCGTACCACCGCGCAACGACCGCGCGTGCTGTGCACCGCCTCCGATGCGCTCCTGGTCGCCCCCATCGCCGCGCACCTGGGCCTGTTCGAACGTGTCATCGCCAGCGACGGCGAGCGCAATCTCTCCGGTGCACACAAGGCGCAGGCGCTGGTCGGGGCATTCGGCGAACGCGGTTTCGATTACGTTGGCAACGGCAGGGTGGATCTGGCCGTGTGGCAGCACGCCGCCGGTGCCTGGGTGGTCAACAACGACGACGGCCTGGCGCGCGCCGCCGCGCAGCGCACCACCGTGCACGCACACTGGCCGGCGCCGCCACGCGCCGCGGCCTGGTTCAAGGCGCTGCGCCTACACCAGTGGTTGAAGAACCTGTTGGTGTTCGTGCCGTTGCTGACCGCACACCGTTTCCTAGAGCCGGAGGCTGTCGTGCAGTCGCTGCTGGCCTTCGCCGCGTTCAGCCTGTGCGCCTCCGGGGTCTACCTGCTCAATGACCTGCTCGACCTGAGCGCGGACCGCCAGCACCTGCGCAAACGCCATCGGCCGTTCGCCGCCGGCCGCCTGCCACTGTTGCACGGGCTGTGGGTCGCCCCGCTGCTCACTGTATGCGGGTTGCTGGTGGCGCTGGCGTGCAGCCCGGCCTTCGCCGGCGTGTTGTTGATCTACTACGCGGCCACCCTGGCCTACTCGTTTCGGCTCAAACGCATCGTCATGCTCGACGTGGTGCTGCTGGCCGGCCTGTACACGGTGCGGATCATCGGCGGCACGATCGCCATTGATGCCGAGCTGTCGTTCTGGCTGCTCGCCTTCAGCATGTTTATTTTTCTGTCGCTGGCCCTGCTCAAGCGCTATATCGAGCTGCACACGATGCTGGCGCGGGGTGGGACCGCGGCCAGCGGACGTGGCTATGGCGTAGATGACCTGCCGTTGCTGCAATCGCTCGGTGCGGCCGCCGGCTACATTGCGGTGATGGTGATGGCGCTCTACATCAACAGCCCCGAGAGCATCGAGCTGTACCGCAGCCCCAAGCTGCTATGGTTCATCTGCCCGGTGCTGCTCTACTGGGTTAGTCGGGCGTGGGTGATCGCGCATCGTGGCGGCATGCACGACGATCCAATCGTGTTCGCCGCTACCGACCGCCCCAGCCAAGTGGTGGCCGCGCTGTGCGCGCTGTTTGCCCTGGTGGCGATCTGATGCGCTGTGACGGCGATTCCTGGGGGCGCTACCCACGCGCGGAACACACCCGTGTTTCGCTGCATGACCGTCTGAGCGGATTGCCCGACTTCGCCGGCAGCGCGTTGCCCCATGGGAATGGCCGCAGCTACGGGGACAGTTGCCAGAACCCGGGCGGAACCCTGTTGGGTACGCGTGGGCTGGACCGCTTCATCAGCTTCGATCCGGTGTCCGGCCGCCTGCAGTGCGAAGCCGGCACCACGCTGGAGGAAATCGTGTCCCTGGTGCTGCCCCAGGGGTGGTTCCTGCCGGTAACCCCAGGCACCTCACAGGTTACGGTGGGGGGCGCAATCGCCAACGATGTGCACGGCAAAAATCACCACCGGTGCGGAAGCTTCGGCCACCACGTGATCGCGTTCGAGCTGTTGCGCAGCGATGGCAGCCGCCGTCTGTGCCATGCCGAGGAAGACGCCGAAGGCTGGTTCGCCGCGACCGTTGGCGGGCTGGGCCTGACCGGCCTGGTGACCTGGGCCGAGCTGCAGTTGCGTCGCGTTCCCGGCACCAGCCTGGAGGTGGAGAACATCAGGTTCGGGTCACTGGGGGAGTTTTTCTCGCTGTCGCGCGCGTCGGCATCCACCCATGAATACAGCGTGGCGTGGATCGACTGCCTCGCGCGCGGGCGTACCCTGGGGCGAGGCCATTTCACCCGCGCCGACCATGCCGCACAGCGTGCGGACGAGCGGCCGCCGGCACCGCGCCGGCGGCTGACGATGCCATTGACGCCGCCGCTGTCACTGGTCAACCGGCTCACCCTGCGCCCGTTCAATGCGCTGTACTACTGGCGTCAGCCGGCGCGGCGCACGCGTTCGGTCGCGCACCTGCTGCCGTTTTTCCATCCGCTGGACAGTATCGGCCATTGGAACCGGATGTACGGCCCGGCCGGTTTCCTGCAGTACCAGTGCGTATTGCCGCCGGCGGCCGCCGCCGATGGGGTCGCCACCCTGTTGCAGGAGATCGCGCGCAGCGGCCAGGGATCATTCCTGGCCGTGCTGAAACAGTTCGGCGACATGCCCTCGCGCGGCATGCTGTCCTTTCCACGCCCAGGCACTACCCTGGCGCTGGACTTTCCCAACACCGGTCCGGGGGTCTTCGCCCTGCTGCAGCGCCTGGACCAGATCGTCGAGGCCGCGGGCGGCGCGCTGTATCCGGCCAAAGATGCACGGATGTCGAGCCACGCCTTCCAGCAGGCGTATCCGCGCTGGCAGGCATTCTCACGTTTCCTCGATCCGCGTTTTTCATCCGGCTTCTGGCGCCGGGTCACGGAGTAAGCATGCAGAAGATCCTCATCATCGGGGCGACGTCCGCCATCGCCGAAGCGGTCGCCCGGCGCTACGCCGCGCGCGGTGCGGCGCTCTTCTTGGTGGCACGCAACACGGCGCGGATGTCGGTGATCGGCGCCGACCTGGCCGTGCGCGGTGCCGGACAGGTGAGCCAGTACGCGCTGGACGTCAATGATCTGGCCGGACACGCCGAGATGATTGAACAGGCCTGGGCGACGCTGGGCCGCCCGAATGTGGTGCTGGTCGCGCATGGCACCCTGCCCGACCAGGCTGCGTGCGAAGCCTCGGTTGAGGTATTCCTGTCCGAGTTTTCTACCAATGGCAGCGCCACCATGGCCCTGCTCGGGCCGATCGCCAACCGCCTGGCCGAGGCCGGCACCGGTACGCTGGCAGTGGTCACCTCGGTGGCCGGCGATCGCGGGCGGCAGAGCAACTATGCCTACGGCGCGGCCAAGGCGGCGACCAGCGCCTTCCTCAGTGGCCTGCGCCAACGCCTGCACAAGCGCGGCGTCGCCGTGGTCGATATCCGCCCGGGCTTCGTCGATACCCCGATGACCGCGCATCTACGAAAAGGCCCGCTGTGGGCCACCCCCGACCAGGTCGCCAAGCGTATCGTCGGCGGCATCGGGCGAGGAACACCGGTGTTGTACGCCCCCGGCTTCTGGCGCCTGATCATGCTGGTCATCCGCCTGCTGCCGCAGGCGGTGTTCAACCGGGCCGCGCTGTGAGCACCGTCATGCCGGGCGCCTTTGAGCAGAAGATCGTCATTCCCGGTGGCGCCGGTCTGGTCGGTCAGAACCTGGTGGCCATCCTCACGCGCCAGGGCTACCGCAACCTGGTGGTGATCGACAAGCACGAGGCCAACCTCGCCATCCTGCGCCGGATGCACCCGACCCTGATCACCGCACTGGCCGACCTGGCCGATCCCGGTGATTGGGAGCAGCACTTCGCCGGTGCCAACGCCGTGGTGATGCTGCAGGCACAGATCGGCGGTACCGATCCGCTACCGTTCGTGCGCAACAACATCACTGCAACGGACAACATCCTCGACGCGATCCGACGCCATGCCGTGCCCTACACCGTGCATGTCAGCTCGTCGGTGGTGTGCTCGGTGGCGGAGGACGACTACACCCGCACCAAGCGCGAACAGGAGCAGCGGGTTGCCGACAGCGGCATCGCCGCGGTGATCCTGCGGCCGACGCTGATGTTCGGCTGGTTCGACCGCAAGCACCTGGGCTGGCTGTCGCGCTTCATGCGCAAGGTGCCAGTCTTCCCGATACCCGGTGATGGCCGCTTCATGCGCCAACCGCTGTACGCAGCCGATTTCGCCAGCATCATCGCCAGCTGCCTGCGTTCGCGTATCGCCGGCCAGCGCTACAACATCACCGGCTTGGAGAAGGTCGACTACGTGGACATCATCGCCCAGATCAAACGGAGCACCGGTGCGCGGGCGCTCCTACTGCATATTCCGTACGGCCTGTTCCATGCGCTGTTGAAGACCTGGGCGCTGTTCGACCGCGACCCACCGTTCACCGCGGCCCAGCTCAAAGCATTGGTTGCGCACGACGAGTTCGAGGTGATCGACTGGCCGGGCATCTTCGGCGTGCGGCCGACGCCGTTCGCCGAGGCGATCGAGGCGACCTTCAACGATCCCGATTACGGCGACATCACCCTGGAGTTCTGATCGTGAGCGAACGCATCGCCGTCCTCGGCGCCGGCCCGATGGGCCTGGCCGTGGCCTACCAACTGGCCCGCGATGGCCATCAACCGGTGATCTTTGAAGCCGACGACCGCGTCGGTGGGATGACCGCCAGCTTCGATTTCGGGGGCATCCAGATCGAACGCTACTATCATTTCCACTGCAGCTCGGATACGGAATTTTTGGCCGTACTGGACGAGCTCGGACTGTCCTCGATGATGCGATGGACCGAGACGCGTATGGGCTATTGGTTTGGCAAGCGGCTGCAGGCATGGGGAAACCCGATCGCACTGCTGCAATTCAAGGGACTTGGACTCGTTGCCAAGTTCCGCTATGGGCTGCATGCGTACCTGTGCACCCGGCGCAATGACTGGCGACCGCTCGACCATGTCGAAGCATCGGGTTGGATCCGCCGATGGGTGGGCGCCGAAGCCTATGAAGTGCTGTGGCGCAGGTTGTTCGATTACAAGTTCTATGACTTCGCCGACAACCTCTCAGCTGCCTGGATCTGGAGTCGAATCCGCCGCATCGGACGCTCGCGCTATAGCCTGATGCGGGAGAAGCTGGGCTATCTGGAAGGGGGTTCGTCGACACTACTGTATGGGATGCACGGAGACATTCTGCGGCATGGTGGAGAAGTGCGACTTCGTGCGCCCGTAGAGAAGATCGTCATCGAAGACGGTCGCGTACGCGGCGTGGAGGTCGGAGGTGAATGCCTGGCCTTCGACAAGGTTGTCTCCACCGTACCGCTGCCGCTCGTGCCTCGTCTGGCTCCGGACCTGCCCGAAACGATACTGGCCCGATTCCGGGCATTGAAGAATATCGCGGTCGTGTGCGTGATCGCCAAGCTTCGCTGCCGCGTATCGGAGAATTTCTGGGTCAATACCAATGATCCAGACATGGATATTCCCGGTGTCGTGGAGTACACCAACCTCCGGCCGATGGACGCCCACATCGTCTACGTGCCTTTCTACATGCCCGGGGAACACCCCAAGTACGCCGATCCGGATACGGTGTTCATCGATAAGGTGCGGCGCTACCTCATGCAGATCAATCCGACGCTGCTGGAGGGCGACTTCATCGACGTCCGCGCCAGCCGCTATCGTCACGCGCAGCCCATCTGCGAACCGGGGTTTCTTGATCGCCTGCCGCCCCGCAAGCTACCGGTCGTAGGCCTGTGGGTGGCCGATACCTCGCATTACTACCCTGAAGACCGCGGCATCTCCGAGAGCATCGGCTTCGGCAGGATGCTGGCCAGGGAAGTGGTGGCATGATCCAGGCGCTGGCCTCTCGGCAGTTCCTGCTGTTCCTGCTGGTGGGCGGTGTGGCTGCGCTGGTCAATTTCCTGTCCCGGATCGGCTACAGCCACTGGCTGCCGTTCACTCCGGCCATCGTGCTGGCCTACCTGACCGGCATGGTGACCGCCTTCGTGCTGTCGCGCCTGTTCGTGTTCAAGCAGAGCACCCGTCCACTGCACCATTCGGCGTTCTACTTCGTCCTGGTGAACCTGCTGGCGGTGCTACAGACCTGGGTCGTATCAATGCTGCTGGCCTTCCATCTGCTGCCGTGGCTGGGCGTGGATGTGCTGCAGCTGGAGATCGCCCATGCCGTGGGCGTGGCGGTACCGGTGTTTTCGAGCTATTTCGGGCACAAGTACCTCTCGTTCCGGTAGCCATCCGACGCGGCCGATGGTGCAGATGACCCGCCCGCAACACCCGTGACGGTCGCCCCCGGTGAAAACGATTCCCATACATGGCTGCCGCTACACTAATCCTCTGACTGGCAGAAGGACTGAATAGATGACCCTCCCCGCATTCAAGGCATACGACATCCGCGGCCGCGTGCCGGACGAACTGAACGAAGACCTGGCCCGCCGCATCGGCGTGGCGCTGGACGCGCAGCTCGCCCCCGGTACGGTGGTGGTCGGTCATGACATCCGCCTGACCAGCCCCGCCCTGCAGGACGCCCTGGCCGCCGGCCTGCGCGGCGCCGGGCGCGACGTGCTGGACATCGGCCTGTGCGGCACCGAAGAGGTCTATTTCCAGGTGGACCACCTCAAGGCGGCCGGCGGGGTGATGGTCACCGCCAGCCATAACCCGATGGACTACAACGGCATGAAGCTGGTCAAGGAGCAGGCCCGCCCGATCAGTTCGGACACCGGCCTGCTCGCCATTTCCGACGCGGTCGAAGCCGACAGCGCAGCACCGGTCGAGCCCAAGGCCGGGCTGCAGTCGCACCCGGACAAGAGCGCCTACATCGCGCACCTGCTCAGTTATATCGACCGCGCCGCACTGAAGCCGCTGAAGCTGGTGGTCAACGCAGGCAATGGCGGCGCAGGCACCATCGTCGACCTGCTCGCCCCGCACCTGCCCTTCGAGTTCATCCGGATCTGCCACGAACCCGATGGCAGCTTCCCCAACGGCATCCCCAACCCGCTGCTGCCGGAGAACCGCGCGATGACCGCGCAGGCCGTCCGCGAGCATGGCGCCGACTTCGGCATCGCCTGGGACGGCGACTTCGACCGCTGCTTCTTCTTCGACCACAACGGCCGCTTCATCGAGGGCTATTACCTGGTCGGCCTGCTCGCCCAGGCGATCCTGGCGCGCCAGCCGGGCGGCAAGATCGTGCACGACCCACGCCTGACCTGGAACACCGTGGAGATGGTCGAGGCGGCCGGCGGCCAGCCGGTGCTGTGCAAGAGCGGCCATGCCTTCATCAAGGAAAAGATGCGCAGCGAGAACGCCGTGTACGGCGGCGAGATGAGCGCGCACCATTACTTCCGCGAGTTCGCCTACGCCGACTCCGGCATGATCCCGTGGCTGCTGATCGCCGCCCTGGTGTCCGAGTCCGGCCGTTCGCTGGCCGACCTGGTCGAGGCGCGCATGGCCAAGTTCCCCTGCAGCGGCGAGATCAACTTCAAGGTGAGCGATGCCAAGGCCGCAGTCGCCCGGGTGATGGACCACTACGCCGCGCAGGCGCCGGCGCTGGACCACACCGATGGCATCAGTGCGGATTTCGGCCAGTGGCGCTTCAACCTGCGCAGCTCCAATACCGAGCCGCTGCTGCGCCTGAATGTCGAAACCCGTGGCGATGCGGCGCTGCTGCAGCAGCGTACCGATGAACTCTCCCAGTTGATCACGGCATCCTGAGGCCCCCACCCCGATGAACGACCTGCTTCCCGTCATCCTGTCCGGCGGCTCCGGCACCCGGCTGTGGCCGCTGTCGCGCGAGGCCTATCCCAAGCAGTTCCTTGCGCTGGCCGGTGAGCAGACCATGCTGCAGGCCACCTGGCAGCGCATCGCGCCCATCGCCGGGCGCGCGCCGCTGGTAGTGGCCAACGAGGAACACCGCTTTGTTGCGGCCGAGCAACTGCAGCAACTGGGCGTGCAGCCGCTGGCCATCCTGCTCGAGCCGGTCGGTCGCAACACCGCGCCGGCGATCGCAGTCGCCGCGCTCGAGGCGACCCGCGACGGCGACGATGCGCTGCTGCTGGTGCTGCCGTCGGACCATGTGATCGCCGATGAAGACGCGTTCCGTGCGACCGTGCTGCGCGCCCTGCCCGCCGCGCGGGAGGGCAAGCTGGTGACCTTCGGGATCGTGCCGACCGGCCCGGAAACCGGGTATGGCTACATCAAGGCGGTGTCGGGCGGGGACGTGCGCGCGGTCGATCGTTTCGTCGAGAAGCCTGACGCGGACACGGCCCGGCAGTACGTGCAGTCCGGCGAGTATTTCTGGAACAGCGGCATGTTCCTGTTCAAGGCATCGCGCTACCTGGCCGAGCTGGAGAAATTCAATCCGGCCATGCTCGCCGCCAGCCGCACGGCGTGGCAGCAGGCACGTCGCGATGCGGATTTCACCCGCCTGGACAAGGAGGCCTTCGCCGCAGTCCCGTCCGATTCCATTGACTACGCGGTGATGGAGAAGACCGCCGACGCGGTGGTGGTGCCGCTCGACGCGGGCTGGAACGACGTCGGCTCGTGGACCGCGCTGCGCGATGTGTCCGCGCAGGACAGCGACGGCAACGCCCACCACGGCGATGTCATCGCCATCGACTGCCGCAATACCTATGCCTACGGCGAGCGCCTGATCGCATTGGTCGGGCTGGACGATGTGATCGTGGTCGAAACCGATGACGCGGTGATGGTCGGCCGCAGCGACCGCATGCAGGAGATCAAGCAGGTGGTGGCGCAGTTGAAGGCCGCCGCGCGGCCCGAGGCCACCTGGCATCGCAAGGTGTACCGCCCGTGGGGCGCCTACGACTCGATCGACCATGGCGAGCGTTTCCAGGTCAAGCGCATCACCGTCAAGCCCGGTGCCACGCTCAGCCTGCAGATGCATCACCACCGCGCCGAACACTGGATCGTGGTCAGTGGCACCGCCGAAGTGACCCGCGGCAAGGAAGTGCTGCTGCTCACCGAGAACCAGAGCACCTATATCCCGCTGGGCGTGACCCACCGGTTGAAGAACCCGGGCAAGCTGCCGCTGGAACTGATCGAAGTGCAGTCCGGCAGTTATCTGGGCGAGGATGACATCGTGCGCTTCGAGGATACTTACGGCCGCACGTGATCGAGATCGAAGCGCCGCACAGACAAAAAAACCCGGCCGAGGCCGGGTTCCTGTTTGCTGTGGATGGGGGTTACTCCACCGTTACGCTCTTGGCCAGGTTGCGCGGCTTGTCCACGTCGGTGCCGCGTGCCAGCGCGGTGTGGTAGGCCAGCAGCTGCACCGGGATGGTGTGCACCACAGCGCTGAGAGCGCCAACG
>NZ_JBWJPB010000007.1:0-216023 GCF_056393175.1 Stenotrophomonas sp. Steno-Z1
TCACGCGTCCACGCCGCCGGCCAAGGCCGGCGGCGCGGGCAACCCCGACAAGACAGCCAACTGTCGCGCAGGAACGGGCCATGGCCATGGGCCGGACTCTCTCCCGGTCGCCACATCCACCGTGGCCATGGCCCGCCCCTGCGGCCCAACCGTTATCAGCGCTGTTTGTTTGACTGAACTCACCGGGTGGCTTCGTCTCCCCCCGCTTTTCAGTAGCCTGAGCCCTCCTCTACATTGGAGGAGGGTTTTTTACAGACCACCGGCCGGACCTGCATTGCGTCCCGCCCTTATGCCCCTGCAAAGCGCGTGCCATTTCTCCGCGCCAGGCCATTGGCACAACTCCTGCATCAACGTGGTTCTAAAGACCTGGCGGCTACGGCCGCTACCTTCGTTGACAGCACGGCCACGCGGCGACGCCGCGGCGGCACACAGACAGGAGATACAACGTGGCTGACTTTGGTTACGGCGGCATCGGTTCCGGACTGGATATTTCCGGCATGGTCGCCAGCCTGGTGGCGGCAGACCGCAAACCTTCGGACAACGCACTCAACCTGCAGCAGTCCAAAGCCAAGATGCAGCTGTCGGCAGTGGGCACGGTCAAGTCCGCGTTCGACCTGCTGAGCACCTCGTTGAAGGCGCTGAAGGCCTCGACCGCGTTCGACGCCCGCCTGGTCAGTGCGACCAAGGACGGCACCGACGACATCCTGACGGTCACCAGCACCAATTCGGCGGCCACCGGCAACCATGTCATCCACGTCGACCAGCTGGCCACGGCCAACAAGTGGATCGCCGACACGGCGGTGCCCAAGACCAAGACCTTCGGCGCCGGCACCCTGACGCTGGACGTGGGCGTGGGCGACAAAAAGAAGACGCTGGAGATCCAGGTCGAGGCCGATGACACCCTGTCCTCGATCCGCACCAAGATCGAAAAGGCCGGCCGCAGCCTGGGCGTACAGTCGACCCTCATCGCCTCCGGCGACAACCAGTACCTGTCGTTGTCGCAGGAGAAGTCCGGCACCGCCAATGCGATCAATCTCAGCGCCGGTGCCGGCAATGCCGAGCTGACCGCACTGGCCAACAGCCTGACCGAACGCACCCCGGCCGCCGATGCCAAGCTCACCATCGACGGGGTGGAAGTGGTGTCCAGCGAGAACACCGTCACCGACGTGGTTCCCGGCCTGACCCTCAACCTCAAGAAGAAGGGCGACACCACCGTCACCGTCAGCACCGACGTGGCGGCCGCACGCAAGGTGATGCAGGACTTCGTCACCGCCTACAACGGTGCGATCAGCGCGATCAACACCGCCACCAAGTACGACATCGAGAACAAGGAGCCCTCCTCGCTGACCGGCGATGCGCAGATGCGCGGCGCCTCCAGCCAGTTGCGCTCGATGATGGGCGGCGTGCTCAAGGACCTCGCCGCGGTCGGCCTGGACCCGAAGACGCTGGGTCTGCAGACCCGCGCCTATCCCAACGCCGACGGCAGCCTGGTGCTGGATGCCACCAAGTTCGAGGCGGCGCTGGTCAACCAGGCCGGTGCGGTACGGCAGGCGCTGACCGGTGATGACGGCGCGGCTACCAAGCTGTTCAACATGGTGGATGGCTATGTCAGCACCACCGTTGGCAAGGAAGGCGCCTTTGTTTCGCGCACCAAGAGCATCAACGCCACCCTGACCGACATCGACAAGCGCCGCGCGGCGCTGGACGTGCGCATGGCCGGCGTGGAGGAACGCTACAAGAAGCAGTTCCTGGCCCTGGATGCATTGATGGGCAAGCTGAGCCAGACCACGTCGTCGCTCACCTCGCAGCTCAGTCAGCTGGCCGGTTGATCGACACGGCCGCCTGCTCAAGTAAAGCGCGAACGCTGCCGATACTGGTACCAGCGCAGCAGCCAACGCAGGCTCCACCCCGGTGCCGCAGACCCCGCAAGGCACGCGGCCCCGCACGAAGGAGACATGATTGATGTACGGTTCAAACCGTCAATTCACCGAGCAGTACCGCAAGGTCGGCGTGCAGAGCTCGATCATCGACGCCGACCCGCACAAGCTGGTGGCGTTGCTGCTGGCCGGTGCACTCGAACGCGTGCGGCTGGCCCAGGCCTGCCTGGAACGTGGCGATCAGGCGCGCAAGGGCAAGGCGATCGGCGAGGTGTGCGCGATCGTCGGGCATCTCAACGGCTCGCTCGACCATGAAGCCGGTGGCGAGATCGCCGGCAATCTGTCGGCCCTGTACGATTACGTCATGCAGCGCCTGACCGAAGCCAACCTGCACAACGATCCGGAGGCCCTGCGCGAGTCGCTGGAGCTGCTGGGCGAGATCGACGCGGCCTGGAATGCAATCCCGCGCGACCAGCGCGCGCCCGCGCAGGCCGCCGTGTAATGGCCACCGCGCCCACCCTGGCCGACCTCAACAGCACGCTGGACACGCTGGAAGCAGCGTTGCTGGACGGTGACCACGCACGTGCGGGCACCTGCCTGGACACCCTGCACGCCGACCAGACCCAACTGCTGGCCCAGCCCGGCGGGCTGGATGACGTTGCCGGCCTGCGCGCACTGGAAAGCCGCCAGCAGCGCCTGATGGTGATGATCATGAGCCAGCGCGACGAGGCCGCGGGCCACGTGCGCAAGGGCGCTGCCGCCAACCGCGCCGCGCATGCCTACCTCACCGCGGAATCCCTGTCATGAGCGAGCTGCGGCCCAGCGCCATCCATCATCCGGCCGAAAGCGAGCTGTTCGATGAAACGCTGAGCTGCGAGGTGGCGCTGCCGGCCGAGTTCCGCCTGGGCAGCGCGGTGGTGCGTCCGGGCAGCGCCGAGACCCTGCTGCGCAGCGTGGCCCTGGTGGAAGATTCGCGCGGCGATGACGGCCACGACGAGCGCGGCGAAGCCACCGCGCAACTGCAGCGCCTGGAGGCCAAGCTGGACCTGACCATGGTGCTGCTCGGCCGGCTGGTGCGGCAGACCGCGCAGGACCTGGACCTGCGCCCGCTGCGCTGGTCGCGGCGCGGCATCCGCCTGGAACAGGGCATGCGTACCGGCGCGACGGCTGGCAGCCTGGGCGTGATCCGGCTGCAGCCCTGCGACTGGCTGCCGGACCATATCGACCTGCCCGTCTCCGTGCTGGCCGAAGCGGCCACCGGCGCCGGCGCGCATTTCCTCTGGCTGCGTTTCGAGCCGATGAGCGATGCGCTGGAGATGGCGCTGGAACGGCACCTGTTCCGCCTGCACCGTCGCCAGGTCGCGCAGGCGCGCCTGGCCGACCGCCGTCCGCTGGACCCCTGAGCCCATTTTTTGACGGGTTGCCAGCCAACGGCAGGCACTACCGTGACGGGATCGGCTTGGCGGTAGGCCGCCACTCCGTTAAGGTGGTCACCCCGCCTTAACATCTGCCGAAGCCCTGCCTGTGCGCGTTCTCATCGTCGACGATCACACCCTGGTCCGCGCCGGCCTCAGCCGCCTGCTCCAGGGCTTTGCCGACGTGGACGTCGCCGCAGAAGCCAGCAACGCCGAACAGGCCCTGCAACTGGCCATCCAGCACAGCCCGGACGTGATCCTGATGGACCTCTCGCTGCCCGGCCGCACCGGCCTGGAAGCCCTGAGCGACATCCTGCTGCGCGCCCCCGGCACCCGGGTGGTGATGATGACCATGCACGACGACGCCGTGCACGTGCGCGATGCCCTGGACCGTGGCGCCGTCGGCTTCGTGGTCAAGGATGCCGCGCCGCAGGAGCTGGAACTGGCCCTGCGGGCCGCCCACGCCGGCCAGGTATTCCTGAGTCCGCAGATCTCGGCCAAGATGCTGGCGCCCATGCTGGGCAAGGAAAAACCGGTCGGGGTGGCGGCGCTGTCGCCGCGCCAGCGCGAAATCCTGCGCCAGATCGGCCGCGGCGAGAGCAACAAGGAAATCGCCGCCGACCTGGGCATCAGCGTCAAGACGGTGGAAACCCACCGCGCGCGCATGATGGAGTCGCTGGGGTGCCGCCGCGCCAACGATCTGCTGCTGCTTGCCGCCCGCCACCAGCACGAGCTGGAGTGAACCGGCCCGGGCAATGCGTCGGTTCCCCGACACCCTGAAGGCTTCAGCCTGCGGTCCGCCGGATTTTTGAACCGCCCCCAGACACCTTGGCTACGGAAACACAAGGGATCCCGCCGCAGGCAGCGTCAAAAGTCCGGGGTCATGTAGGGGTTTTCCTGACGGAGCGTCAGGAAACCAACGACAGCACTCAGGAACCCCCCGATTACGGCGTCGGGATATCAGAAGCAAGATGTGTTCCATAACGCACCGGGGAGTCGGTGCGACGGGGAAAAACACATGAAGCCGACGATGTCGACCCAGCTGGGTCAGCAGCTCCACCTCACGCCGCAACTGCTGCAGTCGATCCGGCTGCTGCAGCTGGACGGCATGCAGCTCGAGCTGGAGATCCGCCGCGCACTGGAAACCAACCCGCTGCTGGAACTGGAAGAAGCGCCCGAGGCGCCGGCCAGTGACACCAGCGAGAGCGTGACCGTGCAGGAAGTGGCCGCCTTCGACGAGCTTCCCGAAAGCGCCATGTGGGACGTGCCCGGCGCCAGCTGGCAGGACGGCGACGACGACCGCATGCAGCGCATCGCCGCCGACGAATCCAGCGACCCGCAGCTGCGCGCCCTGCAGCGCCTGTCGCTGGAGCTGGATGCGCGCGAACTGGCCGTGGCCAGTTTCTGGCTGGAGCATTGCGACGACGCTGGCTACCTCGATGCCCCGCTGGCACAGCTGCAGCTGCTGGCCAGCGCGCGGTGCGACGTGGATGCCGCCGGGGTGGAAGCGGTGCGCCAGCAGATCCTGCACGGCGACCCGGCCGGGCTGGCCGCCCAGGACCTGCACGAATGCCTGAGCGTGCAGCTGCGCGCCCTGCCCGGCCGCGTGCCCGCCCGCCACCTCGCCCAGCGCGTGCTCGACGAGGGCCTGGCCGCGCTGGCCGCGCACGACTACCTGGCCCTGTCGCGCCAGCTCGACGCCGAGATCGCCGACATCCACGAAGCGGTGCGGCTGATCCTGTCGCTGCAGCCGCGCCCGGGCGACAGCCTGCGCCCGGACGACAACGGCGTGGTCATCCCGGACGTGATCGCCTGGCACGCCGATGGCCAGTGGCGCGTGGCGCTGAACCCGGCCACCAGCCGCCGCCTGGGCATCAACGCCAGCTACGAAGCCGCGCTGGCCGACGCCGGCGAGGCCGCCCAGCCGCTGCGCGACATGCTGCAGGAAGCGCGCTGGCTGACCCGTGGGCTGTCGATGCGCTATGACACCCTGCTGCGCACCACCCGGGTGATCATCGAGCGCCAGGCCGGGTTCCTGACCCGCGGCGAGGAAGCGATGGCGCCGCTGACCCTGAAGGAAGTGGCCGATGCGATCGGCATGCACGAGTCCACTGTCTCGCGCATCACCACCGGCAAGTACCTGCAGACCCCGCGCGGCACGCTGGAGCTGAAGCACTTCTTCGCCGTGCGGCTGGAAGGCGCCAGCGTCTCCGGCCAGGCGGTCAAGGCGATGGTGCGCCGGCTGATCGATGCCGAGCCGGTCGGCCGGCCGCTGGCCGATGAGGCCATTGCCGGGCTGCTGTCGCGCCAGGGGGTCAACATCGCCCGCCGTACCGTTGCAAAATACCGAGAACAACTGGACATCGCCCCGGCCCGCGAACGCCGCCGGATGCATGCCCGCACCCCGCAATTGGCCCGGGTGGGCTGAAGGAAATGGAAGACATGAACAAGCTCACCGTCCTGCTGGTCGACGACCACGAGGGTTTCATCAATGCCGCCATGCGCCACTTCCGCAAGGTCGACTGGCTGGACGTGATCGGCAGCGCCGCCAACGGCCTGGAAGCCATCGAACGCTCCGAGTCGCTGCGCCCGCAGGTGGTGTTGATGGACCTGGCCATGCCCGAGATGGGCGGCCTGCAGGCCACCCGCCTGATCAAGTCGCAGGACGATGCGCCCTACATCGTCATCGCCAGCCATTTCGACGATGTCGAGCACCGCGAACACGCGCTGCGTGCCGGCGCCGACAACTTCGTCAGCAAGCTGTCCTACATCCAGGAGGTCATGCCTATCCTGGAAGGCCTGAAGGGGAAGGATCATGAGTGAGTCGCGCATCCTGGTACTGGACAACGACGCCGTCCGCGCCGAACGCACCGTCGCCCTGCTCGAGTTCATGGATTTCAACCCGCGCTGGGTGGCCGACGCGGCCGATATCGACACCACCCGCCAGCGTCCCAACGACTGGGTGGCGGTGATCATCGGCAGCCTGGACCCCGGCGCGCGCAGCGATGCGCTGTTTGCCTGGGTCGGCAAGGGCGCCCTGCCGCCGCCGGTGATGCTGGTCGATGGCGATGCCGCCAGCTTCGCCCAGCAGCACGGCCTGCACGAAGCCAACGTGTGGCCGCTGGAAGCCCCGCTGCGCCATGCGCAGATGGAAGCGCTGCTGCGCCGCGCGAGCCTGAAGCGACTGGACGCCGAGCACCAGGCCGGCGCCGTGCAGGAACAGGGCCCGACCGGTGACGGCGCGGCGGTGAGCGCGTTGCGCCTGATGATCGAGCAGGTTGCCGCGTTCGACACCACGGTGCTGGTGCTGGGCGAATCGGGCACCGGCAAGGAAGTGGTGTCGCGGTCGATCCACCAGCGCTCGCCGCGTCGCGATGGCCCGTTCGTGGCGATCAACTGCGGCGCGATTCCCGCCGACCTGCTGGAAAGCGAACTGTTCGGTCACGAAAAAGGCGCGTTCACCGGTGCACTGAGCGCGCGCAAGGGCCGTTTCGAAATGGCCGAAGGCGGCACGCTGCTGCTGGACGAGATCGGCGACATGAGCCTGCCGATGCAGGTCAAGCTGCTGCGCGTGCTGCAGGAACGCAGCTTCGAGCGGGTCGGCGGCAACCAGACCATCCGCTGCAACGTGCGGGTGATCGCCGCGACCCACCGCGACCTGGAGTCGCGTATCGCCGACGGCAAGTTCCGCGAGGATCTGTTCTACCGTCTCAACGTGTTCCCGATCGACGTGCCGGCCCTGCGCGAGCGCAGCGAAGACCTGCCGGCGCTGGTGACCACCATCGCCGCGCAGCTGGCCCGCACCGGCCGTGGTGAAGTACGTTTCAGCGCCGAGGCACTGCAGGCGCTGGCCAGCTACGAGTGGCCGGGCAACGTGCGCGAGCTGACCAACCTGGTCGAGCGCCTGGCGGTGCTGCACCCCGGCGGCAACGTGCGCGTGCAGGACCTGCCGGCACGGTACCGCGGCGATTTCAGCGTGGCGGCACCGGCCCCCGTGGCCGCGCCGCCGGCGCCGGTCGACGAGCGCCTGGACCTGCGCAGCTTCTCTTTCCACACCCCGGCCCCGGGCACGGCTGCCCCGCTGGAGAACGGCATCGGCCCGGTCACCCGCGCCACCGGCCTGCCCGATGCCGGCCTGGACCTGCGCAACCACATGGCCAACATCGAGCTGACCCTGATCAACGAGGCGCTGGAGCGCACCCAGGGCGTGGTTGCCCACGCCGCGCAGTTGCTCGGCCTGCGCCGCACCACCCTGGTGGAAAAGCTGCGCAAGTACGGTATCGAACGCGACCAGGCCGAACTGGCCGGTTGATCGCCGCGCAGCACCCAAAAAGCCCGGGCCTGCCCGGGCTTTTTTTTGTCCCCGAGCCCTCCGGGTGGCCGGCAGAAGCATGCCTTGACGCGTTCCGGACGCGGCTTTTGGTGGGGCGGGCGCTGGGCCCCATACCCTTTCCGGCGAATGTCCTCCGGCGTCGGCCTGCGGCCGCCCCCTCCCCCTTTATTTCGCCTCCAAGGGCATGGGGCCCAGCGCCCGCCCCACCAAAGGCCGTCCTGCCTGCTCCGCTCCCCGTCCGTACCGCAAGCCGAGCCCCGTAGCGGTCGGTAGGCCCCTGGGCAAAATAAAGGAGGAGGCCGCTTGCGGCCGGGGGACATTTGCACCAGGGGCCTACCGACCGCTACGGGGCCCCACCGCTCGCGACACCGCCGAACGGAGACAAACAACCCACCTCCCCACCACCCCGCCAGCCATTCGCCGCCGCCGGTTTTCCGACGCCAGTAAGCCGACCCGGCGCCGCGTCAGGTTGCCGCAGCCCCCGCCCGCAGCACCGGGGCCCGCCCGACCCACCGCATCGCCAGCTACACCAACAAAACTGAACCGTGCAGCGATTTCGGCACGCCACTTGCAACGTATTCACTCGAAACCCCATCCCAGCTTCGGAACGTTCCAGATGTCGCACTCCGTCACCTCCGTCCTTTCCCAGATCCGCACCCTCCAGACCCAGATGGGGCAGTCCGCCGTCAGCCCGCTGACGGAGGCGCCGAAGAGCAATGCCATCCAGGGCCTGGTGTCGCCGCAGGAAGTACAGGGCCCGAGCTTCACCGAAACCCTGCGCGGCGCCATTGCCGGCGTCAACGAAGCGCAACAGAAATCCGGCGCCCTCGCCAAGGCCTTCGAACTGGGTGAACCCGGTGCCGACCTGGCCAAGGTCATGGTCGCCTCGCAGCAGTCCCAGATCGCCTTCCGCGCCACCGTGGAAGTCCGCAACCGTCTCGTCCAGGCTTACCAGGACGTGATGAACATGCCGCTGTAAGGATAGAAACGCATGGCCCTGTCGCTCTCCAAGGAATCCCTGAACGCCGAAAAGGCGGGCCAGTGGTTCGACCGGCTGCAAAGCCTGCAGATCACCCGTCGGCTCGGACTGATGGCGATGATCGCCGTGGCCGTGGCGGCAGGCCTGTTCGTGTTCTTCTGGTCGCAGAAACCGGGCATGGTGCCGCTGTACACCGGCCTGGACCAGAAGGCCACCGCCGAAGCCACCGACCTGCTGCGCACCGCGCAGATTCCCTTCGAACTGGACCCGGCCACCGGGGGCATCACCGTGCCGGAGAAAAACCTGCACGACGCGCGCCTCAAGCTGGCCGGTTCGGGCCTGACCGACAGCGGCCGGCTCGGTTTCGAACTGATGGAGCGTGACCCGGGCTTCGGCGTCAGCCAGTTCATGGAGAACGCGCGCTACCAGCACTCGCTGGAAACCGAGCTCTCGCGCACCATCAACACCCTGCGCCCGGTGCGCGATTCGCGCGTGCACCTGGCCATCCCCAAGCCGAGCGCCTTCACCCGCCAGCGTGACGTGGCCAGCGCCTCGGTGGTGCTGGAACTGCGCGGCGGGCAGCAGCTCGAGCGCGGCCAGATCGATGCGATCGTGCACATGGTTGCCGCCAGCATCCCCGACCTCACCCCTGAACGCGTGACCGTGGTCGACCAGAGCGGGCGCATGCTGAGCGTGTCCGATCCGAACAGCGAGGCGGCGCTGAACGCGGCGCAGTTCGAGCAGGTGCGCCGCCAGGAGACCTCCTTCAACCAGCGCATCCGCGAACTGCTCGAGCCCATGACCGGCCCCGGCCGGGTCAACCCCGAAGTCAGCGTGGACATGGACTTCTCGGTGATCGAGGAAGCCCGCGAGCTGTACAACGGCGAGCCGCAGAAGCTGCGCAGCGAGCAGATGAGCGAGAACAGCAGCAGCACCCCGGGCCCGCAGGGCGTGCCGGGCGCGGCCAGCAATACCCCGCCCGGCCCGGCCGCCGTGCCGACCACCGCGGCCACGCCCACCGAAACCTCCAAGAACGCCACCCGCAATTACGAACTCGACCGCACCCTGCAGCACACCCGCCAGCCGGCTGGCCGCATCAAGCGTGTCTCGGTGGCCGTGCTGGTGGACAACGTGCCGCGCGCCGGTGCCAACGGCAAGATGGTGGACCAGGCGCTGTCCGCCGCCGAGCTCACCCGGGTCGAAGCCCTGGTCAAGCAGGCGGTCGGCTTCGACGCCGAGCGCGGCGACACCGTGTCGGTGATGAACGCCCCGTTCGTGCGCGAAGTGACCCCGGTCGAAGGCCCGAAGTGGTGGGAGCTGCCGCAGGTGCAGGATGGCCTGCGACTGCTGCTCGGCGCGATCGTGGTGCTGGCGCTGGTGTTCGGCGTGCTGCGCCCGGCGCTGCGCTCGATCACCGGCCAGGCCCGGAAGCCTGGCGATGAACCCCTGGAACCGCACAGTGCCGACGTGCAGCTGGTCGACGACGGCGAGGGCCTGCCCGCGCTCGGTAGCGAGCGGCTGGGCGCGGCCGGACATGAAACCCTGGCCCTGCCGGTGGACTCCTACGAGGAACGACTGCGCATGGCGCGTGAAGCTGTAAAGACCGATTCCAAGCGCGTGGCCCAGGTGGTCAAGGGCTGGGTGGCCAATGACTGACGCCGCCCCCAACGCACCGTTGACCGGCGTGCAGCGCGCGGCCGTGCTGCTGCTCTCGCTGGGCGAACTGGACGCGGCCGAAGTGCTGCGCCACATGGAACCCAAGGAGGTGCAGAAGATCGGCATCGCCATGGCCACCATGACCGACATCACCCGCGCCCAGGTCGAAGGGGTCATGGACCAGTTCAGCAACGAACTGGGCTCCAAGACCTCCCTCGGCGTCGGCTCGGACGACTACATCCGCAACATGCTGGTGCAGGCGCTGGGCAGCGAGAAGGCCGGCAACCTGATCGACCGCATCCTGCTCGGCCGCAACACCACCGGCCTGGACGCGCTGAAGTGGATGGACCCGCGTGCGGTGGCCGACCTGGTCCGCAACGAACACCCGCAGATCATCGCCATCGTGATGGCCCACCTGGAAACCGACCAGGCCGCCGACGCGCTCAAGCTGCTGCCCGAACGCACCCGCGTGGACGTACTGCTGCGCATCGCCACGCTGGACGGCATTCCGCCGAACGCACTGAACGAACTGAACGAAATCATGGAGCGCCAGTTCGCCGGCAACCAGAACCTGAAGTCGTCCAACATCGGCGGCGTGCAGTGCGCGGCCAACATCCTCAACTTCATGGACAGCGGCCAGGACCAGGCGATCCTGGGTGAAATCGCACGCATCGACGCGCCGCTGAGCGGCCGCATCCAGGACCTGATGTTCGTGTTCGACGACCTGGTCGACCTGGACGACCGCGAACTGCAGCTGGTGCTGCGCGAAGTCAGCGGCGAGCGCCTCGGCCTGGCCCTGCGCGGCGCCGACATCAAGGTGCGCGACAAGATCACCCGCAACATGTCCCAGCGTGCCGCCGAAATCCTGCTGGAAGACATGGAAGCCCGTGGCCCGGTGCGCCTGTCGGATGTGGAAGTGGCGCAGCGCGAGATCCTGGCCATCGTCAAGCGCATGGCCGATGAAGGCACCGTCACCATCGGCGGCAATGCGGAGGCGATGCTGTGAACAACGCCGTGCGCTGGCTTGCCCCGGACCTGCTGGCGGTGCCCGAGCCGCCGCAGGAGGAGCAGTTCGAACTCACCGAACCGGATCCCGAACACGAGCCGGAGCCCTTGCTGCAGCTGCCCACGCTGGAAGAAATCCAGGCGATCCAGGACAGCGCGGAGAAAGACGGCTTCGAGCAGGGGCACGCCGATGGCCTGGCCCAGGGCCAGGCCGAAGTGCGCCGCCTGATCGCACAGATCGAAGGCATCCTGGACAACTTCAGCCGGCCGCTGGTGCGGCTGGAGAACGAAGTGGTGGCCGCGCTCGGCGAACTGGCCGTGCGCATCGCCGGCACCCTGGTCGGCCGCGCCTACGAGGCCGACCCGGCCCTGCTCGCACAGCTGGTCGGCGAAGCCGTGGACGCCGTGGGCGGCGCCAACCGCGAGGTCGAGGTGCGCCTGCACCCGGACGACATCGCCGCACTCACCCCGCTGCTGCAGCTGTCGCCCACCCAACGCCTCACCGCCGACCTCAGCCTGAGCCGCGGCGATCTGCGCGTGCATGCCGAGGCAGTGCGCATCGACGGCACCCTCGAGGCGCGCCTGCGCGGCGCGCTCGATGCGGTGCTGCGCCGTTCCGGAGCCAGCGCATGATGGCCGACCCCCTGCCGACGCCGGCCCCCGCCGCCGACTGGGCCGCCGCGCGCAATCTGCGCCTGGCCGCCCGCCTGGACGGCATCCAGCCCGATGGCACCCATGGCCGCGGGCTGATCCGCGAAGGCGTGCTGCGCCGCGCCGTGGGCCTCACCCTGGAAGCGGTGGGCTGCGAGTCGCCGCTGGGCGCCAGCTGCAAGGTCGAAGTGGCCGACGGTGGCTGGGTGGACGCCGAAGTGGTCGGCTTCGCCGGCGAACGCACCTACCTGATGCCCAGCGCCGAGCTGCATGGCCTGCTGCCCAACGCGCGCGTGGTGCCGGTGCTCGGCCGCGGGGGCGTGGAAGTCGGTGAAGGCCTGCTTGGCCGGGTCATCGACAGCGACGGCGTGCCACTGGATGGCAAGGGCCCGATCCGCGCCGAGGGCACGGTCAGCATGGCGGGCGTGTCGATCAACCCGCTCGCCCGCGAACCCATTACCCAACCGCTGGACGTGGGTGTGCGCGCGATCAACGCGCTGCTGCCGATCGGTCGCGGGCAGCGCGTGGGCCTGTTCGCCGGCTCGGGCGTGGGCAAGTCCACGCTGCTGGGCATGATGACCCGCTACACCGCCGCCGATGTCATCGTGGTCGGGCTGATCGGCGAACGTGGCCGCGAAGTCCGCGATTTCGTCGAAAGCACGCTCGGCGAGGAAGGCCTGCGCCGCGCAGTGGTGGTGGCCAGCCCGGCCGACCGCCCGCCGTTGGCGCGCCTGCACGGCGCCTACCGCGCCACTGCGATCGCCGAGTGGTTCCGCGACCAGGGCCTGAACGTGCTGCTGCTGATGGATTCGCTGACCCGCTTCGCCCAGGCCCAGCGTGAGATCGGCCTGTCGGTGGGCGAGCCGCCGACCACCCGCGGCTACCCGCCGTCGGTGTTCGCCAAGCTGCCGGCCCTGGTCGAACGCGCCGGCAACGGTGCCAAGGGCCGCGGCTCGATCACCGCCTTCTACACCGTGCTGACCGAAGGCGACGATCCGCAGGACCCGATCGCCGACGCGGCGCGCGCCATCCTCGATGGCCACATCCTGTTGTCGCGACGCGTGGCCGACAGCGGCCTGTACCCGGCGATCGACGTGGAGTCCTCGGTCAGCCGCGTGGTCACCGAGATCGCCGACGAGCCGTGGCGCCTGCGCATCCGCAAGCTCAAGCGGCTGGTCTCGGCGTACTCGTCCAACCGCGACCTGATCGCCATCGGCGCGTACCAGCGTGGCAACGATCCGGCCACCGACGAAGCGCTGGAGCGCTGGTCGGACATCGCCGAATTCCTCGGACAGGACGTCGGCAAGGCAGCCGACCTGCCGCATAGCCAGGCCGCACTCAAGCGCCTGGTGGAACCAGAGAGCTAAGCCATGATCCAGTCCAAGCGTTTCGATCCCCTGCTCAAGCGGGCCCAGGACCACGAAGACGAGGTGGCGCGCGACCTGGCCGAACGCCAGCGCACGCTCGACACCCACCTGTCGCGGCTGGACGAACTGCGCCGCTACGCCGAAGAGTATGCAAACGCGCAGATGGCCGCGACCAGCCCGGCGCAGCTGCTCAACCGGCGCGCGTTCCTGGACCGGCTGGACAGCGCGGTGGCCCAGCAGAGCCAGACCGTGAACAGCAACCGCGAAAAGGTCGAGGCCGAACGCGCGCGTTTGATCCTGGCCAGCCGCGACAAGGCCGTGCTGGAACAGCTGGCCGCCAGTTACCGTGCCCAGGAGAAGGTGGTCACCGACCGCCGCGACCAGCGCGAGATGGATGACCTGGGCGCGCGCCGCAGCCGCCAGGCGCAACGTGACGACAGCGACACCGGAGGTACCGCGTGATGCCCCCCGCACTGCTCGGCAGCGCCGCCGCCACCGGTACCGCCACGCTCACCGGCGCCAGCCCGCGTCCCGACAGCGCCGCCACTGGCGACCGCCGGGACTTTGACGCGATGCTCAAGGGCGACGCCACCAGCGTGGCCAAGCCCGCGGAACGACGCGCCGGCAGGTCGGGCACGCCGGACGCGAAGGGCGCACCGGCGCCCGACGCAGACGCCGCCAAACCCGGTGAACCGGGCAAGCGCCCGGCCAGCGATGACGCCATCGACGCCGGCAGCGAGGCGACTGCCGCCACGCCAGCGACCCCGGCCAAGCCCGGCGAGGCGCCGGCCGAGGACACCGAGGCCGCGCCATGGCCGCCGCTCGGCCTGGCCGGCCTCGCCCTGATTGGGCTGGCGCCGGCGGCACCGCCGGCCGCCGCAGCGCCCGCGCCGGCTCCCGGCGCCACCGGCGCTGCCACCGTCCCGCTGCTGGCCACCGCCGCAGCCACGCCGACGGCGGCCGCACCCGCGCTTCCCGTTGCGGGGGCAACGGGCGCGACCGCCTCGGCCGCAGC
Organism: Stenotrophomonas sp. Steno-Z1; assembly: GCF_056393175.1. Classification (NCBI taxonomy): domain Bacteria; kingdom Pseudomonadati; phylum Pseudomonadota; class Gammaproteobacteria; order Lysobacterales; family Lysobacteraceae; genus Stenotrophomonas; species Stenotrophomonas sp. Steno-Z1. Next base: position 14,299 of record NZ_JBWJPB010000007.1, read on the forward strand.
GCCCGCCGCGATCGTGCTGCCGGCCGATGCCGAGGTTGCCGACGACAGCCAGCTGCTCAAGGCGGTCACCGATGCCATCGCCAGCAGCGACGGCGGCGACACGCCGCAGGCGCCGCTGCTGCACGCCCTGCATGCCGCCGCCGAGCTCAAGGGCAGTACGGCCAGCCCGGTTTTCAGCGGCAGCCCGACCGCCACCCCGGACGTGGGCGCGGATGATTTCGGCGATGCCATGGGCGCGAGGATCGGCTGGCTGGCCGACCAGAAGATCGGGCACGCGGTGATCCGGGTCACCCCGCACGACCTGGGCCAGGTGGAAGTGCGCCTGCAGATCGATGGCGACAAGGTCCACGCCAGTTTCAGTAGTGCGCATGCCGAGGTCCGGCACGCGCTGGAAACCAGCCTGCCGCGCCTGCGTGAAATGCTCGGCGAGCAGGGGTTCCAGCTCGGCAACGCCGATGTCGGCCACCAGCACACCGCGCAGGATGGCACGGCGGGCGGCGGTCAATCGGGCGCGGGCGGCGGCGACGGGGAACCGGCGTTGGCCGACATCACCGTGTCGCCGGCGCAGTTGATGCGCCAGCGTGGGCTGGTGGACGCGTACGCGTAAGCGCCACCCCGGGGTGCCGGGCGTTGGCCGGGGCCTTGCGGTGCTGGATGGGGTCGGTATGCGCTTCAGCCACGCATGGCGTGGCGCTACGGTTGGGTGGTCGGTACGGCCTCAGCCACGCATGGCGTGGCTCTACGGTTGGGTGGTCGGTACGGCCTCAGCCACGCATGGCGTGGCTCTACGGTTGGGTGGTCGGTACGGCCCAGCCACGCATGGCGTGGCGCTACGGTTGGGTGGGTCGGTACGGCCCAGCCACGCATGGCGTGGCTCTACGCGTTGGGTGGGTCTGTGCGGCCTCGGCCACGCGTGGCGTGGCGGCACGCTGTCGCCGTGCCGCCAGAAACCCGACGCGCTGCGGCCCCGGCATTCAGGCACGGGCTTTGCATGTAGCCAGGAAGCAATCCAATGGAGCTTCCCCTCGTGGCCGCAGCCGCCGACAAAACCAAGAAATCCGCCGACAAGGACAAGGCCGCCAAGCCGCGTAGTCCGTTGTTGATCACTGCCCTGGTGGCGGTCCTGGCCGCCGGTGCCGCCGGTGGCGGCGCGTGGTATTTCGCCTCGTCCTCCCAGCACGACAGCAAGGACGCCAAGCCGACCGCCAGCAAGGCGGTGCCGGCCCCGGCGCAGTACTTCGGGCTGGAGCCGCCGTTCGTGGTCAACCTCAACAGCAGCCTCGACGGCCCGCGCTACCTGCAGGTCGAAGTGCAGCTGATGACCCGCGACCCGGTTGCGATGGAGGCGATCAAGCTGCACGCCCCGGCCATCCGCGCCAAGCTGCTGATGCTGTTCTCGCAGGTCGAGCCGAACCAGATCGCCGACCGCGCCGGCAAGGAACGCCTGCAGGCCGACTCGCTGGCCGAGGTGCAGAAGCTGCTCAAGGCCGAGACCGGCAAGCCGGGCGCCGACGAACTGCTGTTCACCAGCTTCGTCACCCAGTAAGGGCCTGCCATGAATGACCTGCTTTCCCAGGACGAAATCGATGCGCTGTTGCACGGCGTGGATTCGGGTGCGGTCGAAACCGAGGTGGATGCCGCCACGCCCGGCGAGGCGCGCAGCTATGACTTCGCCAGCCAGGACCGGATCATCCGTGGGCGCATGCCGACCCTGGAAATGGTCAACGAGCGCTTCGCCCGGTTGTGGCGGATCGGCCTGTTCAACCTGATCCGGCGCTCGGCCGAGCTGTCGGTGCGTGGCATCGAGCTGATCAAGTTCAACGACTACATGCACTCGCTGTACGTGCCCACCAACCTCAACCTGATCCGCTTCAAGCCGCTTCGCGGCACCGGGCTGATCGTGTTCGAGCCGACCCTGGTGTTCGCGATCGTGGACAACTTCTTCGGCGGCGACGGGCGCTACCCGACCCGCATCGAAGGCCGCGAGTTCACCGCCACGGAAATGCGGGTCATCCAGCTGCTGCTCAAGCAGACCTTCGCCGACCTGCGCGAAGCCTGGGCGCCGGTGATGGATGTCGAGCTGGAATACATCAACTCGGAGATCAACCCGCACTTCGCCAACATCGTGACGCCGCGCGAGTACGTGGTGGTCTGCCGCCTGCATGTCGAACTGGACGGCGGTGGCGGCGATATCCACGTCACCCTGCCCTATTCGATGCTCGAACCGATCCGCGAGCTGCTCGATGCCGGCATCCAGAGCGACCGCAACGACCGCGATGCCAGCTGGGGCGTGATGCTGCGCGAACAGCTCAACGTGGCCGAAGTCACCCTGTCCAGCGTGCTGGCCACCAAGCGCATGAGCCTGCGCGACCTGACCCGCCTGAAGATCGGCGACGTGCTGCCCATCGAACTGCCCAAGCAGGTGCCGGTGTGCGTGGAGAACGTGCCGGTGTTCACCGGTGAGTTCGGCGTCGCCAACGGCTTCAACGCGGTGAAGATCACCGCCACCCATCCCCCGGGCACCCGCCCGCGCGTTCCCGTACTGCAGGAAGACCCGCAATGAACGATATCGACACCAACGAACCGGCCCCGGCGCAGTTCACCCAGCTGCAGTCCGACGACACCACCGTCGGCGACGAGCTCAACCTGGATGTGATCCTGGATGTGCCGGTGACCCTGTCGCTGGAAGTGGGCCGCGCCCGCCTGCCGATCCGCAACCTGCTGCAGCTCAACCAGGGCTCGGTGGTGGAACTGGAACGCGGCGCCGGCGAGTCGCTGGACGTGTTCGTCAACGGCACCCTGATCGCACATGGCGAAGTGGTGGTCATCAACGATCGCTTCGGCGTGCGCCTGACCGACGTGGTCAGCCCCAGCGAACGGATCCGGAGACTGCGTTGATCGCATCGCTGCTCATCGCCTCCGGCACCCCGGCGACCAAGGTCGGCCAGCACGCGGCCGCCGCACCGAGCATGTTCGGTGCGGTGCTGGCGCTGCTGGCGGTGCTGGCCCTGATCGTCGGCCTGGGCTGGCTGCTCAAGCGCATGCCCGGCAGCGGCTTTCGCCCGGCCGAGGGCATGCGCGTGGTGGCCAGCCTCAACGTGGGCGCCAAGGAGCGCGTGGTGGTGGTGGAAGTCAACGGTGAGCAGCTGCTGCTGGGCGTGACCGCCGGCGGCATCAACACCCTGCACCACCTGCCCGAACCGCTGCCGACGCCGGCCCCGGCGCGCCTGCCCGACTTCAAACATCTCCCGAATTTCGCCCAGCTGCTGCAACAGCGGCTGCGCAAGGAACCCTGATCATGCGTGGCCCGAACGCCTCCTGGACCCGTTACCTGCCGTTGCTGCTGCTCCTGCTGCTGTGCGCCCTGCCCGCGCTGGCGATGGCCGCCCCCGGCCTGCCCGGCACGCCGTCGCTGCCGGACGTGAATGTCGGCAAGATCGGCGGCCAAGCGGTCAGCCTGCCGCTGCAGACCCTGCTGCTGATGACCGCGATCACCTTGATCCCGTCGATGCTGCTGGTGCTGACCGCCTTCACCCGCATCATCATCGTGCTGGGCCTGCTGCGCCAGGCGCTGGGCACCGGCCAGACCCCGTCCAACCAGGTACTGCTCGGCCTGGCCCTGTTCCTCACCGCGATGGTGATGCTGCCGGTGTGGCAGAAGGCCTGGGGTACCGGCATGGCGCCCTACCTCAATGGCGAGATCGACTTCCAGACCGCCTGGACGCTCACCACCGCGCCGCTGCGTGCCTTCATGCTGGCCCAGATCCGCGAGACCGACCTGATGACCTTCGCCGGCATGGCCGGGCACGGCACCTACTCCGGGCCGGACGCGATCCCGTTCCCGGTGCTGGTGGCCTCGTTCGTCACCAGCGAGCTGAAGACCGCCTTTGAAATCGGCTTCCTGATCTTCATCCCGTTCGTGATCATCGACCTGGTCGTGGCCAGCGTGCTGATGTCGATGGGCATGATGATGCTGTCGCCGATGCTGGTCTCGGCACCGTTCAAGATCCTGCTGTTCGTGCTCGTCGATGGCTGGGTGCTGGTGGTGGGCACGCTGGCCGCCAGCTTCAACGCGGTGCAGTGACATGACCCCCGAACTCGCCCTCACCGAACTGCGCGGTGGGCTGATCGTGGTGCTGTGGGTGGCCGGCCCGTTGCTGCTCACCGTGCTCATCGTGGGCGTGGTGGTCGGCGTGGTGCAGGCCGCCACCCAGCTCAACGAGCCCACCATCGCCTTCGTCGCCAAGGCCGCGGCCTTGACCGCGGTGTTGTTCGCGCTCGGCAGCCTGCTGATCGGCCAGCTGGTGGAGTACACCACGCTGCTGTTCCAGCGCATTCCCCACCTGATCGGGTAGCCACGATGGATTCGGCCACCCAGATGGCGGCCGACGGCCTGCAGGCCTTCGGCATGATCGGCACCATCCTGTGGACCATGCTGCGCATCGGCGCGATGATCATGGCCATGCCACTGATCGGGACCCGCGCGGTGCCCTCGCGGGTACGCGTGGTCCTGGCCGGCGCGCTGGCCGTGGCGCTGTCGCCGATGCTGCCGCCGGTGCCGGCCTGGTCGGGCTTCGATGCGGCCACCGTGTTGAGCATTGCCCGCGAACTGGCCATCGGCGTGTCGATCGGCTTCCTGCTGCGACTGGTATTCGAGGCCGGCGCGATGGCCGGCGAGCTGGTCGCCCAGGGCACCGGCCTGGCCTTCGCGCAGATGAGCGACCCGCTGCGCGGCGGCAGTTCCGGCGTGATCGGACAGTGGTTCTACCTGCTGTTCGGCCTGCTGTTCTTCACCAGCAATGGCCACCTCGCGTTGATTTCGCTGCTGATGGACAGTTACAAGGCCGTGCCGATCGGCACCTCGCTGCCCGACATCAACGCGTTTCTGAGTGCCGCGCCGACGTTTGCCCTGCAGGTATTCCGTGGCGCGCTGGGGCTGGCGCTGCCGCTCACCGTGGCGATGCTGGCGATCAACCTGGCCTTCGGCGTGCTGGCACGCGCGGCGCCGGCGTTGAACCCGATCCAGCTCGGCCTGCCGGTGGCGTTGCTGCTGGGCCTGTTCCTGCTCACCGTGCTGGCCGGGGAAATGGGACCGCCGGTACAGCGCCTGTTCGATGCCGCCTTCCAGGCCGCCGACGGCGTGACCCATTGATTCACGCAGCCCTCACGAAATAATGCGTCGCGACACTTGCGATCCCCCCCATCGTTGGCGGTAGGCTGTCGCTACCGCCCGCGGTTGCCGGGCCGGGAGCCGCGCACGCCGGGGAAAGGCACGCGCGGCCTGCATGCCATAACGCCATTGCAGATATGCTGACCAAGGAGAGTCATCGATGCTCGACGGCAGCTACACACCGTGGTTGGTCGTGGTTTCGCTGCTGGTCGCCATGCTCGCCTCGTTCACGGCGCTGGACATGGCCAATCGCATCACCACCGCGCCCAGCACGCGGCTGAGCCTGGTGTGGCTGCTCGGCGGTGGCTGCGCGATGGGGCTGGGCATCTGGTCGATGCACTTCATCGGCATGCTCGCCTTCCGCCTGCCGATCCCCCTGGGCTACGACCTGGCTTGGACCGCGATCTCGCTGCTGGCCGCCCTGGCCTCCTCCATCTTCGCGTTGTGGCTGGTGTCGCGCCCCACCCTGCCGCACACCCGCCTGGCGCTGGGCGCGCTGCTGATGGGCAGCGGCATCGCCTCGATGCACTACCTGGGCATGGCGGCGATGCGCATGCAGCCGGGTATCGAGTACGACCCGGCGTGGCTGGCGGTTTCGCTGCTGATCGCCTTCGCCGCATCCTGGAGCGCGCTGTTCGTGGCCTTCCGCCTGCGCCTCAGCCAACGCCGCCTGCGCCACCGGCTGCTGCCGGCGGTGCTGCTGGGCTCGGCCATCGTGGGCATGCACTACACCGGCATGGCCGCCGCCCGCTTCCAGGCCGGCAGCATCTGCGGGGCGGCGGCGGGCGACGGGCTGCAGACCCAGTGGCTGGCGGCGATCGTGCTGGTGTTGACCACCGCCATCCTGGCCGTGGTGTTGATCGTGTCCTGGCTGGACCAGCGCATGCAGGCGCAGCTGCTGCGCATCCGCAACGACATCCTGCGCAGTTCGCTGGACGATGCGCAGCAGGAACTGACCCAGGCCGCCCTGCACGACCCGCTGACCCGCCTGCCCAACCGCCTGCTGCTGCAACAGCGCATCGAGAACGCCCTGGCCGAAGCGGAGCAGCGCGGCAGCCGGTTCGCGGTGATGTTCATGGACCTGGACGGCTTCAAGCAGGTCAACGACGCCTACGGCCACCAGACCGGCGATGCGCTGCTGGTGGCGGTCGCCGAGCGCACCCGGCACCTGCTGCGCCCGTCCGACGTGCTGGCCCGGTTGGGGGGCGACGAGTTCGTGCTGGTGGTGCGCATCGACAACGACGAGGACATCGCCACCCTGGCCAGCCGCATCCTGCAGGCGATCGGCGGCGGCCCGTTGCTGCCCGACCACGACCTGCAGGTCACCGCCAGCGTCGGCATCGCGATCTGCCCCGACCACGCCGCCAGCGAGCGCCAGTTGATGGCCTTCGCCGACGCGGCGATGTACCAGGCCAAGGAGGCCGGCCGCAACGCCTACGCGGTGTTCGCCGACTGGATGAACGACAGCGCCGAACAGCAGTTCCAGCTCCTGGCCGACCTGCGCCGCGCCATCGGCACCGAGCAGTTGTTCCTGCACTACCAGCCAAAGATCCGCGTCGCCGGCCAGGGCGTCAGCGGTGCCGAAGCGCTGATCCGCTGGCACCATCCGCAGCAGGGCCTGATTCCACCGGACCGCTTCATCCGCCTGGCCGAACGCAGCGGCGTGATCAACGAGATCGGCCGCTGGGCGCTGGACGAGGCCTGCCGCCAGCTGCGCCAGTGGCAGGACGCCGGGCATGACAGCTGGACGGTGTCGGTGAACCTCTCGCCGATCCAGTTCAGCTCCCCCCACCTGCTGCAGGAGGTGCGCCAGGTCCTGCAGACCCATCGCCTGGAGCCACGGCGGCTGGTGCTGGAGATCACCGAAAGCACGGTGATGCGCGACACCGATGCCAGCCTCAGGCTGTTGCAGGCGATGGCCAGCCTGGGCGTGGGCATCTCCATCGATGATTTCGGCACCGGCTATTCCAGCCTGCTGTACCTCAAGCGCCTGCCCGCCACCGAGATCAAGATCGACCACGCGTTCGTGCGCGACCTGGAAAACAGCTCCGAAGACGTGGTGATCATCTCGGCGATCGTCGCCCTGGGCCACGCGCTGGATATGGACATCGTGGCCGAAGGCGTGGAAACCGCCGGGCAGCGCGCCTACCTGGAGCGGCTGGGCTGCGACTACCTGCAGGGTTACCTGCTGGGCCGCCCGGTGGACGCACAGCGCTTCATGCAACTGCACGACCACCCGCGGCCGCGGGTGGAGGTGGCGGCCGGCTATACCGGCAGCGCCAGCCGCCGGTAGGGTCGCGCCCCGGCCGACCGCCGACCGCCGACCGCCGGCGAACGTCCGGCGCCCCGTCACGGAACGGTTCTTGCACCACCCTGGGTACCCCCCCGTGTCGTGCAGCCCATGTCCGAGAACGAACAAGCCGGCGAAAAAACCGAACAACCGACCGAAAAACGCCTGCGCGATGCCCGCGAGCAGGGCAACATCCCGCGCTCGCGGGAGTTGGCCACGGCGGCGGTGTTCGGCTCCGGCGTGCTGGCGTTGATGGCCTACTCGGGCAGCATCAGCAGCGGCGCCAAGGCCTGGATGACGCTGGCGCTCAGCCCCGAACCGGGCCTGCGCATGCATCCGCAGGCGCTGTTCGGGCACTTCGGCCAGCTGCTGCTGCAGCTGCTGCTGGCGATGTGGCCGCTGGTGCTCATCTGCCTGCTGGCCAGTTTCCTGGCGCCGGTGGTGATGGGCGGGTTGCGCTGGTCCAACAAGTCGCTGGTGCCCGATTTCACCCGGCTCAGCCCGATGGCCGGCATGAAGCGCCTGTACGGCCCGGAGGCGATCGCCGAATTCACCAAGTCGCTGCTGCGCATCGCCTTCGTCGGCACCGCCGCCGGGCTGGTGGTCTGGCACGGCATCCGGCCGCTGCGCGACCTGCTCAACCAGCCGCTGGAAGCGGCCATGGTGCATGGCCTGGGCTTCACCCTGAAGCTGATGCTGGCCACCGGCGGGGCAATGATGCTGCTGGCCGCCATCGATGCGCCGTACCAGCGCTGGAACTGGATGCGCAAGCTGAAGATGACCCGTGAAGAGCTGCGCCGGGAAATGAAGGAAAGCGAGGGCAGCCCCGAGGTGAAGGGCCGCATCCGCCAGCTGCAGCAGCAGCTGTCCAACCGCCGGATGATGGAAGCGGTGCCCACCGCCGACGTGGTGGTGGTCAACCCCACCCACTACGCGGTGGCCCTCAAGTACGAGGGCGGCAAGATGGGCGCCCCCACCGTGGTGGCCCTGGGCGTGGACGAAACCGCCCTGCGCATCCGTGAAGTGGCCGACGGCAACAAGGTCGCCATCGTCTCCGCCCCGCCTTTGGCACGCGCCTTGTATCGGGAAGGTCAACTTGGAAAGGAAATTCCCGTGAGACTGTATTCGGCCGTGGCCCAGGTTCTGTCCTACGTGTACCAGCTGCGCACCTGGCGCGGCGGGCCGATGCCGGCTGCGCCCAGCATCGATGTGGATGAGTTCGGCACGGGAGGCCGCCCGTGAGCGCCCAGCCCGCCGGTGCCGGCATGAACGCACGCAAGGCCCTGGACATGATCCGCAACGGCCTGGGCGCCCCGCTGATCGTGCTGGCGCTGCTGGCCATGGTGGTGGTGCCGCTGGCCGCCCCGGTGCTGGATGCGCTGTTCACCTTCAATATCGCCATCTCGCTGATGGTGCTGCTGGCGGTGGTGTACGTGAAGCGCCCGCTGGACTTCACCATCTTCCCGATCGTGCTGCTGATCACCACCATGCTGCGGCTGGCGCTGAACGTGGCCTCCACCCGCGTGATCCTGCTCAACGGCCAGAACGGCCACGAGGCGGCCGGCAAGGTGATCGCCGCGTTCGGCGAGTTCGTGATCGGCGGCAACTACGCCGTCGGTATCGTGGTGTTCGCGATCCTGACCATCATCAACTTCGTGGTCATCACCAAGGGTGCCGGGCGCGTGTCGGAAGTGACCGCCCGCTTCATCCTCGATGCCATGCCCGGCAAGCAGATGGCCATCGATGCCGACCTCAACGCCGGTTTGCTGACGCGTGAGGAGGCCAAGGCCCGGCGCGAAGAAGTGCGCGAGGAAGCGGACTTCTACGGTGCGATGGACGGTGCCAGCAAGTTCATCCGCGGCGACGCCATCGCCGGCATCCTGATCCTGTTCATCAACCTGCTGGGCGGCCTGGCCGTGGGCGTGCTCCAGCACGGCATGCCGTTCGGCGAAGCCGCCGCGACCTACACCCTGCTGTCCATCGGTGACGGCCTGGTGGCGCAGCTGCCCGCCCTGCTGGTGTCCTCGGCGGTGGCCATGCTGGTCACCCGCGCCTCGCGCTCGCAGGACATGGCCCAGGCCATGATGGGCCAGGTGTTCGGCCAGTACCGTGCGCTGACCATCGCCGCGGCGATCATGGGCGTGGTCGGCCTGGTCCCGGGCATGCCCAACGTCGCCTTCTTGACGCTGGCCGCCATCCTCGGCTTCGTGGCCTGGAAGGCCTGGAAGAAGAGCACCGCCGCAGAGCGCGTCGCCGAGACCCCGGCCGCCGGCCGCGGCGAAACCCTGGGCCTGCCCGGCGCGGCGCCCTCGCCCACCGCCGAGCTGACCTGGGACGAACTGCGCCCGGTCGACCCGCTGGGCCTGGAAGTGGGCTACCGGCTCATCCCGCTGGTGGACAAGAACCAGGGCGGCGAATTGATGGCGCGGATCAAGGGCGTGCGCCGCAAGCTCACCCACGACATCGGCTTCCTGATTCCCTCGGTGCACATCCGCGACAACCTGGAACTGCCGGCCAGCGGCTACCGCCTGCTGATCCACGGCGTGCCGGTGGCCACCGCCGACATCCACCCCGACCGCGAACTCGCGCTCGACCCGGGCAGCGCCCTGGGCACACTGGACGGCATCGCCGGCAAGGACCCCGCCTTCGGCCTGGACGCCACCTGGATCCAGCCGCACCAGCGCGCGCACGCCGAATCGATGGGCTACACCGTGGTCGACCCGGCTACGGTGGTGGCCACCCACCTGTCGCACCTGATCCGCGAACACGCCCCCGAGCTGCTCGGCCACGAAGAAGTGCAGCAGTTGCTGGCCAACCTGGCCAAGAGCGCGCCCAAGCTGGTCGAAGACCTCACGCCCAAGTCGCTGCCGCTGTCGGCGGTGGTGCGGGTGCTGCAGAACCTGCTGATCGAGCGCATTCCGATCCGCCAGCTGCGCAAGATCGTCGAGTCGCTGGTCGAGAACGCGCCCAACAGCCAGGACCCCTCGGTGCTGACCGCGGCGGTGCGCAACGCGCTGGGCCGTTTCATCGTGCAGGAGATCGCCGGGATGTCGGCGGAGCTGCCGGTGTTCACCCTCAACCCACAACTGGAACGCGTCTTGCAGGAGTCCACGCAGGGCAACGGCGCCGCGCTGGAACCCGGACTCGCCGAGCGACTGCATCAAAGCCTGGCCGAATGCGTCGGCAAGCAGGAAGCGAAGAACGAGCCGGCGGTCGTGCTGGTACCAGGCCCGGTGCGTGCCGCGCTGGCACGGCTGGTGCGCCACAGCGTCCCCTCGCTGTCGGTGCTGGCCTACAGCGAGGTACCCGAGGACAAACGGTTGAAGCTGGTCGGCACGATCAGCTGACGCCGGAACCCCGACGGTGATGCGCCAGAAAACAGACACACCCCCATTCGATATCAACGCAGCAGGACATAAAGGGAAACCCGGACCGTGCAGACCACCGACAACCAGCGCTTCCCTTCCACCACCCCGCCGCCCCAGTCCCGGTACCACAGCATGAAAATCAAACGCTTCGTCGCCTCCGATATGCGCTCGGCCATGAACCTGGTACGCAAGGAACACGGTCCTGATGCGGTGATCCTGTCCAACCGGCGGATCGAGGAAGGCGTGGAGATCGTGGCCGCGGCGAACTATGACGAAGGCGCCGTGCAGCGTGCCCTGGAAGCGGCCCGCAAGGATGTGGCGCCGGCGCCGGCACCGCGACCGCGCAATGCCGCCGATGCGGTGATCGCCGCGGTGACCCGCCGCAAGCCCGTCGCCGCCGCCGAGCCGGTGGCCGCCACCACCTCCGCCGTGGCCGCGCTGGCCCGCGCCGCGGTCGGCGCGACCGGTCGCACCCTGGATTCGGCCAACGAAATCGTGCCGCCGCGCGGCAGCACCGGCTTTGCCGCCACCCTGGCGCAGGCCGTCGCCCCGTCGCTGCGCGCTGCCGCACTGCCGGAGCAGATCTTCGCCCCGTTCAACGTCGAACAGGCCGCGGCCGCCTCCCCGGCGCCGGTGGAGACGCTGGCCGCGATCGTCGAGGCTGCACCGGTCGCCGCACCGGCACCGGCACCGATCAACCGCGCGCGCTTCATCATCGACCCGCCGCTGGACGACGAACCGCACTTCCAGATGCACGTGCCTGCGGCACAGGTGGCGATGCCGCCGCTGCCGGTGAGCGTCACCGTGCCGGCGATCCCGGCCCCGGCCCCGGCCATGGTCGCCGCACCGGCACCGGTGCAGGCCGCCGTGCCGGCCCCGATGGCATTCGAGCCGCGCCTGGACGCGCCGGCCATGGTCCAGGAACAGGTTGGCAGCGCGCCGGTCGCAACCGCGCCGGTGGCCCTGCCGGCCCCCGCCGAACCGGCCCAGGTCCAGGCCCAGCCGCTGCCCGCCGCCGAGCTGGTGGTGGTGCCGCGCGATGACGAAGAACTGCGCCAGCTGCGCCATGAAGTGGCCGGCATGCGCCAGGTGATCGAACGCGAGATGCACCGCTTCACCGACGAACGCCTGCGCGGCTCGCCGGTGCGTGCCGCCGCCCTGGACCTGATGGACGAATACGGCTTCGACGCCGGCATCAGCCGCGACGTGGCCATGCAGATCCCGCTGGACACCGAAGCTCACCGCGGCCGCGGGCTGATGCTCGGCCTGCTGTCCAAGAAGCTGCCGATCGCCCCGGTCGACCCGCTGGAATCGGGCGGCATCATCGCCCTGGTCGGCCCGACCGGCGCCGGCAAGACCACCACCATCGCCAAGCTGGCCTCGCGCTTCGCCGAGAAGCACGCCGCCCGCGACGTGGCCCTGGTCACCACCGACACCGGCCGCATCGGCGCCCGCGAGCAGCTCTACGGCTTTGGCCGCCAGCTCGGCATCGCGGTGCACGAGGCCAACAGCGGCAGCGACCTCAACCAGCTGCTGGAGCGCCTGCAGGACTACAAGCTGGTGCTGATCGACACCGCCGGGCTGGGCCCGCGCGACCGCGCCCTGGCTGCCCAGCTGCACTGGCTGCGCGCCGCCCAGCAGATCCGCACCCTGCTGGTGCTGCCGGCCAACACCAGCTTTGGCGACATGGACGAAGTGGTCCGCCGCTTCAGCGCCGCCAACCCGCAGGGCGTGGTGCTGAGCAAGCTGGACGAAACCGGCCGCTTCGGTACCGCCCTGTCGGTGGCCGTGGACCACCGCCTGCCGATCACCTGGGTCACCGATGGCCAGGACGTTCCCGAAGACCTGCACCGGGCCAGTGCGGCCAATCTTGTACTTCGCCTTGAAGATTTGCGCCGCGCGGCCGATATGCCCTGCAACCCGGAGTTGAACCATGCCGTCGCGTGAGTATGCCAAGCTGACCAAGACCTTCCCGCTGTCGGCCACCCGCAGCCAGCCGCTGGGCCCTGTGCGCACCATCGCCGTCACCGGCGGCAAGGGCGGCGTGGGCAAGACCAACGTGTCGGCCAACCTGGCCGTGGCGCTCGCCGACATGGGCAAGCGCACGCTGCTGCTGGACGCCGATCTCGGGCTGGCCAACATCGACGTGATCCTGGGCCTGCAGCCCAAGGTGACCCTGGCCGACCTGGTAGCCGGGCGCTGCACCCTGGAAGAAGTGATCCTCGAAGGCCCGGGCGGCGTGCTGGTGGTGCCGGCCGCGTCCGGCCGCCGCCACATGGCCGAGCTGCAGCCGGCCGAGCACGTGGGCCTGGTCAACGTGTTCTCCGAACTGGAGCGTGAGCTGGACTTCATGGTGGTGGACACCGCCGCCGGCATCACCGACGGCGTGCTGACCTTCTGCCAGGCCGCGCAGGACACCGTGGTAGTGGTCTGCGACGAGCCGGCCTCGATCACCGACGCCTACGCGCTGATCAAGGTGCTCTCGCGCGAGCGCGGCGTGGACCGTATCCAGGTGGTGGCCAACATGGTCCGCGACCCCAACGAAGGCCGCGTGCTCTACGAAAAGCTGACCCGGGTCTGCGAGAAGTTCCTCGCTGATGTCTCGCTCAACTACCTGGGCTGCGTGCCGCAGGACGACTGGCTGCGCCTGTCGGTGCAGCGCCAGCAGCCGGTGGTCAAGGCCTACCCGTCCAGCCCGGCCGCGCAGGCGATCACCGAGATCGCCCGCCGCACCGCCCGCTGGCAGGCACCGACCGAGCCGCGAGGCGGGGTCGAATTCTTCCTGGAACGCATCCTCAAGCAACGCGGGGTGACCGCATGAAAGGCGCCGCACAATACAAAGAGGTGCAACGCACGGCCGCCAACGAGTGCATCGCACAGCACTCCGACCTGGTCCGGCGGATCGCCCACCACCTGGCCGCCCGGTTGCCGGCGAGCGTGGAAGTGGATGACCTGATCCAGGCCGGCATGATGGGCCTGATCGAGGCCTCGCGCAGCTACGACGCCGACCAGGGCGCCTCGTTCGAAACCTATGCCTCGATCCGCATCCGCGGCTCGATGATCGACGAGATCCGCCGCGGCGACTGGGTGCCGCGTTCGGTGCACCGCCGCGCCCGCGACGCCGCCTCCACCATCCGCCGCCTGGAGCAGAGCACCGGCCGTGCCGCCAGCGCCACCGAAGTGGCCGCGGCGATGGACATGCCCCTGCCGGACTACCTGCGGCTGATGGAAGACGCCGCGCGCGGCCAGGTGCTGAGCCTGGAGTCGCGGATCGAAGACCAGGGCGAGCTGGATACCGTCGCCCAGGGTGGTCCGACCCCGCAGCAGGTGCTTGAGCGCGGCGAATTCGGCCGCGAGCTGGGCAATGCGATCGGGCTGCTCCCCGAGCGCGAGCAGCTGGTGCTGTCGCTGTACTACGAGCAGGAACTGAATCTGAAGGAGATCGGCGCGGTACTCGGTGTCAGCGAGTCGCGCGTCTGCCAGATCCACGGCCAGGCGGTCCTGCGCCTGCGTGGCCGACTGAAGATCTTCGAGGCGGCCGACGCCGGCCTCGAGAACCATTGATACCGAGGAAAGTGCTTTGAACAAGAACATGCGTATCCTGATCGTCGACGATTTCTCGACCATGCGTCGTATCGTCAAGAACCTGCTGGGCGATCTGGGCTTCACCAATACGGCCGAAGCCGAGGACGGGCATGCCGCGCTGTCTCTGTTGCAGAGCCAGTCGTTCGATTTCGTGGTCACCGACTGGAACATGCCGGTGATGACCGGGATCGACCTGCTCAAGGCGATCCGCGCCGACGCCAAGCTGAAGACGTTGCCGGTGCTGATGGTGACCGCCGAAGCCAAGCGCGAGCAGATCATCGAAGCGGCCCAGTCCGGCGTCAACGGCTACATCATCAAGCCGTTCACCGCCCAGACCCTGGAAGAAAAGCTCGGCAAGATCTTCGAACGCCTGGCGGCGAGCGCCTGATGGAAACCCTCCGCGACAAATCGGCGCTGGTGCAGCGCCTGCAGGATGCCCTGGCCGCGCTGGAAAGCGGCGACGAAGCCGGCTGGCGGCGGGAAATCGACGCGCTGGCCGCGTTGCGTACCCAGCCGATGATGGCCGGGCTGAACCGGCTCGCCCGCGAGTTGGGCCAGGCGTTGGGCGAACTGCCCAGCCTGCCCAGCGAGGCCGGCGAACTGGACGATGCCTGCGCACGCCTGGACCACGTGGTGGCGATGACCGAGCAGGCCACCCACCGCACCCTGGACCTGGCCGAGGAATGCCGCACGCTCACCGAGCAGCTGCGCGCCAATGGCTTGACGGCCGACCAGGACCAGCAGCTGGACCGGATCCGCCACAACCTCACCGAGATCGCGCTCACCCAGAGCTACCAGGACCTGACCGGGCAGATCATCCGCCGCGTGGTGGGCATCGTGCGCCGCGTGCACGAGGGCTTCGGCGCGCTCGGCCTGCCGCCGCAGGACGACAGCGCGCACAAGCGCGACAACGGCCTGGCCGGCCCGGCCGTGAACGGTCTGGATCGCCACCAGGTGTCACAGGTCGACGCTGACGACCTGCTTTCCGATTTGGGGCTGTAACACCATGAGCGCTGTTCCAGACGATATTGCCGCCGATTTCATCCTCGAGGCCCAGGAAATCCTGGATCGCCTCGGCGAACAGCTGGTGTCGCTGGAGCAGTCGCCCCAGGACAGCGACCAGCTCAACGCGGTGTTCCGCGGCTTCCACACCCTCAAGGGCGGTGCCGGGTTCCTCGGCATCCAGGCGATGGTCGAACTGTGCCACGCCGCCGAGGAAACCCTGGGCATGGCGCGGTCGGGCAAGGCGGTGCTGCAGGCCCATCACTTCGATGCGGCCCAGCAATCGCTGGACTACCTGCAGTCGATGCTCGATTCGGTCTCGGCCGGCACCGAGCCCGGCTATGCCCCGCCGGAGCTGATCGCGCAGTTCGACGTCAACGGGCCGGCCACGCCGGCGCCGGTGGCCGCCGCTGCGGCGGCACCGACCAGCGGCGAGTTGATCACCGACGACGAGTTCGAGGCTTTGCTCGACACGTTGCACGGTGGCGCCGCGCCCACCGCCGTGGCGCCGGCGAACAAGGCCAATGACGGCCTGATCGGCGAAGACGAATTCGAGGCCCTGCTGGACCAGCTGCACGGCGGCGCCGCCCCGGGCGCCAAGGCCGTGGCCGCCGCACCGACCCCGCGCGCACCCGCCGCCGCCCCGGCCCTGCCGGCCAAGCCGGCGGCCAACAAGCCGGTGGCCGAAGCCGAGCACACCGTGCGCGTGGACACCAAGCGCCTGGACGCCATCGTCAACCTGATCGGCGAACTGGTGCTCTCGCGCAACCGCCTCAAGACCCTGCGCGCGCGCCTGCACGACGAAGAACTCGACCGCGCCGTGTCCACCCTGGACATCGCCACCGCGCGCCTGCAGTCGGCGGTGATGCGCACCCGCATGCAACCGGTGGGCAAGGTGTTCTCGCGCTTCCCGAAGGTCGCCCGCGACGTCGCCCGCAACCTGAAGAAGGAAGTCGAGCTGGAGCTGGTCGGCGCGGAAACCGAACTGGACCGCAACCTGGTCGAAGCGCTCGCCGACCCGCTGGTGCACCTGGTCCGCAACGCCATCGACCATGGCATCGAGACCCCGGAGCTGCGCGAAGCCCAGGGCAAGCTGCGCAGCGGCCACGTGCGCCTGTCGGCGCAGCAGGAAGGCGACTACGTCAGCATCGAAGTGCAGGATGACGGCGCCGGCATCGATCCGGAACGGCTGCGCCAGAAGGCGCGCGAGAAGGGCCTGATCGATCCCGAAGCCGCTGCCCGCCTGAGCAGCGAGGAATGCCTGCACCTGGTGTTCCTGCCCGGCTTCTCGACCAAGCAGGAAGTGACCGATATTTCCGGCCGTGGCGTCGGCATGGACGTGGTGCAGTCGCGCATCCGCGAACTCAGCGGCCAGATCCAGATCCAATCCGAACTGGGCCGCGGCAGCCGCTTCATGATCCGCGTCCCGCTCACCCTGGCCATCCTGCCCACCCTGCTGGTGCAGGCCGGCGAGGACGTCTACGCCCTGCCACTGGCGCGCGTGATGGAAGTGCTGCACGCGCCCAATACCTCGCTGGGCTGGTTCGACGGCCGCGCCGTGCTGGACCGCAAGTCGCACACCCTGCCGCTGGTGGACCTGCGCCATTGGCTGGCGGTGGAGCCGGCCGCCTCGCCGCTGCTCACCATCGTGGTGCTGCAGGCCGGCGAAGCGCGCTTCGGGCTGGTGGTGGACCAGGTCCGCGGCCGCGAGGAAGTGGTGATCAAGCCACTGCCCAAGGCCCTGCGCGGGCTGCGCGGCTATGCCGGCGCGACCCTGATCGGCGACGGACGGATGTCGCTGATCCTGGACGTGGACGGGCTGCGCACCCCGCACGATTGACCGCCCTGCCCCCTGCAAAAGTGTGACCGCTGCAACACCTGCCGCCGTCGGTGTCTCAAGTCCCATTCACACAAGCCGATAACGGACCCATGGACAGACTCAGCCTCATTGGACTTTTCCTCGCCCTGGCCTCGCTGGTCGGCGGCAGCATCCTCAAGGGGGCCGGCCTGGCGTCGCTGTGGTCGCCGGCGGCATTCGTGATCGTGATCGTGGGCACCATCGCCTCGATCCTGCTGCACACCTCGCCGGCGGTGTTCAAGCACGCCTTCAAGATCGTGCGCTGGGTGATCCTGCCGCCGAGCAGCGACCGCCATGAGCTGATCCGGCAGATCGTCGACTGGAGCAACATCGCCCGTCGCCAGGGCCTGCTGGGCCTGGAAGCGCAGGTGGACGCGCAGAGCGACCCGTTCCTTCGCAAGGGCCTGCAGTTGCTGGTGGACGGCGTCGAGCCGGAAACCATCCGGCACATGATGGAAATCGAACTGAGCAGCCAGGAGCACCAGGACCTGGCCGCGTCCAAGGTGTTCGAGGGCATGGGCATCTACGCCCCGACCCTGGGCATCATCGGCGCCGTGCTCGGCCTGATCGCGGTGATGAAGAACCTCGCCGACCCGAGCAAGCTCGGCCACGGCATCGCCGCCGCCTTCACTGCCACCATCTACGGCATCGCCTCGGCCAACCTGCTGTTCCTGCCGGTGTCGGCCAAGCTCAAGAGCGTGATCCACCACAACAGCCGCGACCGCGAAATGATCATCGAAGGGTTGATCTCCATCGCCCAGGGCGAGAACCCGCGCAACATCGAAACCAACCTGTCCGGATTCCTGCACTGACATGGCCCGCCGCAAGCACCACGAAGAGCATGCCAACCATGAGGCCTGGGCGATCCCCTATGCAGACCTCATGACGCTGCTGCTCGCCTTCTTCGTGGTGATGTACGCCATCTCCTCGCTCAACGAGGGCAAGTACCGGGTCATGGCCGATGCGCTGACCACCGCCTTCGGCGGCGCGCCGCGCACCATCAACCCGGTGCAGGTGGGCAACCAGCAGGTGCAGGGCGGCGGCTGGGACAGCCCGTCGGTGATCAAGGCCGGCAACCGCGTCGGCCCCTCCGCGCCCTCGCCCTCCAACGACCCCACCCTGCTGCCGGCGATGGCCTCGCAGATGCGCATGCCGGTCTCGGTGCGCAACCAGGAACAGCTGCAGCGTGCCGAGCGCCAGCTCAACACCATCGCCGACAAGCTCACCGCCACGCTGGCCCCGCTGATCGAGCGCGGCATGATCACCGTGCGCCGCACCGAGCTGTGGATCGAGGTGGAGATCAACAGCGACATCCTGTTCCCGACCGGCTCGGCCACGCTGGACGTGCACGCGCGCGACACGCTCTCCACGCTGGCCCAGGTCCTGCGCGATGCGCCCAACGGCGTGCGCGTGGAAGGCCACACCGACAACGTCCCGATCGCCACCTCGCTGTTCCCCTCCAACTGGGAACTCTCGGCCGGGCGCGCGGCCAGCGTGGTGCACCTGTTCGCCGACCAGGGCCTGCAGCCGGCGCGGCTGGCCATGGTGGGTTACGGCCAGTTCCGCCCGCGCGAGGACAACGCGACCGCCGAAGGGCGCAACCGCAACCGCCGCGTCATGGTCATCATCCTGGCCGACACCACGCGCGGCGCAGACCCGATCGGGCCGCAGCTCAGCGCGCAGACCGACGCGCCGCCAACCGCCAGGCCGACCACCCCCTCCGTACCCCCCCTCGCCCCGGTGCAGTTGCCACCGGTGCCGGCCGGCAGCCGCGTTGGCGCCGCCGTTCCCCCTGCAATGAAGGAGTGAACCGAATGCGCATCTGGGCAATCGCCAATCAGAAGGGCGGCGTGGGCAAGACCACCACCACCCTGGCCCTGGGCCGTGGCCTGGCCACGCTCGGCCACCGCGTGCTGTTGATCGACCTCGATCCGCACTCTTCGTTGACCCGCGCCTTCGGCGTGCCGCTGGACCCGCCGCCGCAGGGCGTGCTGGAACTGTTCGGCGCACCGCCGGCCGAGCTGGGCACCCTCGGCCATCGCAGCGACATCCCGGGCCTGGACTACGTCTGCGCGCAAGCCGCGCTGGCCACCTTGGAGCGACGCAGCGCCAACCAGCCCGGCCTGGGCCTGGCCCTGCAGAACGCCCTGGCCCGCCACCGTGGGCAACACGATTACATCCTGCTCGATTGCGCGCCCACCCTGGGGCTGCTGATGATCAACGCGCTGGCCGCGGCCGACCGCCTGATCATCCCCACCCAGGCCGAGCCGCTGGCATTGCACGGCCTCGATGGCATGGTCCGGACCGGTGAAATGGTCGAGCGTTCGCGCCGCCGTCCCCTGCCGATGTCGATCCTGCCGACCCTGTTCGATCGCCGCACCCGCGCCGGCAACGAGACGGTCAAGCTGATGCAGGACAAGCACGGCCAGCGCGTGTGGGAAGACGCGATCCCGGTGGACACCCGCATCTGCAACGCGGCCAGCCTGACCGTGCCGCCGCAGTCGGAGGACTACCCCGGTCGCGGCCTGGCCGCGTACCGGCGTGCGCTGGAATGGATCCTGGCCGACGACGCGCTGCAGATGGAGCGCGCGGCATGAACACCACCGGCGTGCTCGACGACTACCTGGAGCAGCTGCTCGGCGATGCTGTGCCCGCCGCGCCCGCTCGGGAGGAACTGTCCGTCGCCCCGGCGGCGGCGGTGGCCGCCCAGGACGGCGCTGAAGCAGCCGGTGTCGCCCTGGCGATCAGTGCCGAATTTGCCGGGTCGGCTGCCGGCGACGTCGAGGCTGCGCCTGCGCCGGACGCGGCCGTTGCGGTCGGCCACGACACCCCGACCTCACCGGGCGCGCCGGCCCATCTGGCGCTGCTCGACGAGCTGATGAACGATCCGGCCCTGGGTCCTCCGGTCGACAGCCTCGCGGCCTCGCACGACACGCCGACCTCGCCCGGCAGCCCCGCCAACCTCGCGCTGCTCGACGAACTGATGAACGACCCCGCGCTGGGCCCGCCGGTCGAGAGCATCGCGACCGCGCACGACACGCCGACGTCGCCCGGCTCCCCGGCCAACCTCGCGCTGCTCGACGAACTGATGAACGACCCCGCGCTGGGCCCGCCGGTCGAGAGCATCGCAACCCCGCACGAAACACCGACCTCGCCCGGCAGCCCCGCCAACCTCGCACTGCTCGACGAACTGATGAACGACCCCGCGCTCGGCCCGCCGGTCGAGAGCGTCGCGACCGCGCACGACACGCCGACGTCGCCCGGCTCCCCGGCCAACCTCGCGCTGCTCGACGAACTGATGAACGACCCCGCGCTCGGCCCACCGGTCGATAACCGCGCGTCCGCTCACGAAACCCCCACCTCGCCCGGTAGAGCCGAGCCACGCTCGGCTGCTCCTGCCGCTGCCGAGGCCGGCCGCCCCAGCTGGGACGATCTGCCTGACGAGGTGCTGCACGACAGCGCACCGCCCAAGGCCGCCGCACCGGCGCCGGCACCGATCTCCCCGGCTCCCGTTGCCCCCGCTCCCGCCCCGCTGCCTGCCGCCCGCCCCATGCCGACGACGATGCCCCTGTCCGCGCCCAGCGCCCGTGCCGCCGCCCCCGCCCCGGCCCACACCCGCCCGGGCAGCTGGCAGGAACTGCAGGCGCAGGCGCAGAACCCGGCCTCCAGCCCGCGCGAGAGCCGCCGTGCCAGCGAACGCACCTCGCGCTGGTTGCGCCTGCGCTGCGGCGCCCAGGCCTATGCGCTGGAACTGCTGAAGGTGCAGGAAGTAGTGCTGCCGGTACCCCTGCTGCCGCTGCGCGGCACCGCCTCGGCGATGCTGGGCATCATGAACCTGCGCGGCCAGGTGGTGCCGGTCATGGACCTGGGCATCCATCTCGGCGCCGGCCCGGCCCAGGACGACGCCAACACCCGCATCGTGGTGCTGGAGGAAGATGGCGAAACCATGGGCCTGCGCGTGTCGGCGGTGGAGGACGTCGCCAACCTCACCGACTCGCAGATCGAACCGCCCGATACCGCGCGCATCTGCCAGATTTCCAACGACCTGTTCCGCGGCGTGGCGCGGGTCACCGCACAGCCGATGATCCTGCTCGATGCGACCCAGCTGTTGAATTGACCGCCACCTGCGGGGCAGCCCCACAGGGCCTGGCTCCACCTCGGCACCCGTTCCCCGGTAGCGCCACGCCATGCGTGGCTGCTCTCCGCCCCGGCGCCAGCATCGCCCGATGGCGCCCGGACGGCTCCGTTGCGCTGCCGCGCCAGCCCCCCCCCAAGGGCTCGCTCTACCGGGCGGTTTCCCCTAACGGTGAAGATCCCTTGGCCCGTCCCCCTAAAGCTTCCCCGCTTTGGGCCGTTATAAACCTCGGAACCGTTTGTCCGGAGCAACGATGAGCACTGTGGCCCTGGGTGGTGATCTCGGTATCGAGACCAGCACCGAGCTGAAAACCCGCCTGGCCCCTTTGGTGGACCAGGCCGGCGAACTGACGCTGGATGCCAGCGAAGTGAGCCGTATCCATACCGCAGCAATGCAGGTCCTGTGCGCATTCGTCGACGCCCGCCGCCAGGCAGGCTACCCGACCGGATTCGACGGTTGCACTGCAACCTTCCGTGATGCCGCGCGATTGCTCGGCGTCACCCAGGCCCTCGGCCTGGACGCAACCCATGACAACCTGAAATCTGTGGAGAACGCTGCATGAGCGCACGTATCTTGGTGGTGGACGATTCGGCGTCGATGCGCCAGATGGTCTCTTTCGCCCTCACCTCGGCCGGCTTTTCCGTCGAAGAAGCCGAGGACGGCGCCGTCGCGCTGGGCCGGGCCAAGGGCCAGCGCTTCAACGCGGTGGTGACCGACGTCAACATGCCCAACATGGACGGCATCTCGCTGATCCGCGAGCTGCGCCAGCTGCCGGACTACAAGTTCACCCCGATGCTGATGCTCACCACCGAATCGGCGGCCGACAAGAAGTCCGAAGGCAAGGCCGCCGGTGCCACCGGCTGGCTGGTCAAGCCGTTCAATCCCGAACAGCTCGTGGCCACCGTGCAGAAAGTCCTGGGCTGAGCCCAGCGCCGCTTCGCCCCTCCCTCCCTTCGCAACCGGACCCCACGCACCATGAGCATGGATCTGCAACGTTTCCACGCCACGTTCTTCGAAGAAAGCCGCGAGGGGCTGGATGCCATGGAGGCTGGCCTGCTGGCGCTCGAATCGGGCCAGCAGGACCCGGAAATCATCAATTCGGTGTTCCGCGCCGCGCACTCCATCAAGGGCGGCGCCGGCACCTTCGGCTTCGATGCGATCGCCGCGCTCACCCACGTGCTGGAGACGCTGCTGGACGAACTGCGCGCCGCCAAGCGCGCCCTGGAAGCCAACGCGGTGGATGCCATGCTGTCCTCGGTGGACGTGCTGCGCGCCCTGCTGCGCGAGGCCGAACACGGCCAGCCCGCCGACCCGCAGGCGGTGGCCGCGATCAAGGCACGGCTGGAAGCGGTGCTGTCCGGCCAGGCCGCTGCCAGCGCCCCGGTCGCCGCCGCCAAGGTCGATGACACCCCGGAAGCGTGGCAGATCGGCTTCGTGCCGTCGCCGTCGCTGTTCATGAGCGGCAACGACCCCCTGCGCATCATCCGCGAGCTGGAACACCTCGGTTCGCTGCAGGTCGCCGCGCGCATGGAGCGCCTGCCCGGCTTCGACCAGCTCGACCCGCTGGAAGCGCACCTGGCGTGGGACCTCGGCCTGGTCGGCAAGGTGCCGCGCAGCAAGATCGAAGACACCTTCGCCTGGGTCGTGGACGACTGCGAGCTGGACATCCGTCCGGCCGCCCCGCCGAGCCTGGCCACCAGCGCCCCGGCTGCCCCCGCAGCAGTGGCGCCTGCTGCCGCTGCTGCCGCACCTGCGGCCGGCGCGCCGGCTGCCGCCGCGCACGAAGCGGAAACCTCCATCCGCGTCGCCGTGGAAAAGGTCGATGCGCTGATCAACCTGGTCGGCGAACTGGTCATCACCCAGGCCATGCTCAAGCAGGTCTCGCATGCCCTCGACCCGGTCCATGCCGAGCAGCTGTTCGCCGGCCTGGACCTGCTCGAACGCAACACCCGCGACCTGCAGGAAGCGGTGATCGGCGTGCGCATGCTGCCGGTGGATGCGGTGTTCCGCCGCTTCCCGCGCCTGGTCCGCGATCTCTCCTCACGGCTCGGCAAGCAGGTCCGCCTGCGCACCATCGGCGAAGGCACCGAGCTGGACAAGGGCCTGATCGAAAAGATCGCCGACCCGCTGGTCCACCTGGTCCGCAACTCGATCGACCACGGCCTGGAAATGCCCGACATCCGTCGCGATGCCGGCAAGGACGAGACCGGCACCATCACCCTGGCGGCCTCGCACCAAGGCGGCCACATCGTGATCGAAGTCAGCGACGACGGCCGCGGCCTGAACCGCGACAAGATCCTGTCCAAGGCGCTCGAACGTGGCTTGAGCGTGCCCGACAACCCCACCGACGCGCAGGTCTGGGACCTGATCTTCCAGCCCGGCTTCTCCACCGCCGATGCGGTCACCGACCTGTCCGGGCGTGGCGTGGGCATGGACGTGGTCCGCCGCAACATCCAGGCGCTGGGCGGCGAAGTGCAGCTGGAGAGCAAGGCCGGCAACGGCACCCGCGTGCTGATCCGCCTGCCGCTCACCCTGGCCATCCTCGACGGCATGACCGTGGCCGTGGCCGGCGAAACGGTGATCCTGCCGCTGGCCTACGTGCTCGAAGCACTGCAGCCGCAGCCGGAAGACGTGCGCACCATGGCCGGCGAAGGCCGCGTCCTGCGCGTGCGTGGCGAGTACCTGCCGATCCTCTCGCTGAGCGAGTACTACGGGTTTGGCGGGCGCACCAAGGACGATTCGCTGGTGGTGGTGGTCGAAGGCGATGGCCAGAAGATCGCACTGGAAGTGGACGAACTGGTCGGCCAGCAGCAGGTCGTGGTCAAGAACATCGAGAACAACTACCGCCGCATCAGCGGTGTGTCCGGCGCCACCATCCTCGGCGATGGCCGGGTCTCGCTGATCGTGGACATCGGCGGGCTGGTGCGGTCGCTGCGGGTGCCGCAGGCGGCGTGATCTTTCGCATTCGCGAAAGATCCCCACGGTTTGCGCTGCAAACCGCGGGCCCCGGCTCACCCGCACCCAACACCCCCCGCCTGTCGGCGCGCCCCCGCTACTAGCGGGGGCTCCTCGTGTTTGGGTTCCGTGCCTTGCGTGGGCCGGCTCTTCGCGGTCTTTCGTGCGCCGACACGCCGGGTGGTTGCGGCGCTGCGTGCTGCCGCCTCGCCTTCGGCAGACCCGGGCCTGCGATCAACGGCGCGGCGCTGCGCTGCGCGTGCGGGGTCCGCGCCTTTTTTGAAACTGTGACTTCGAACTTGGCCGATACGCGGGCGTACTGACCCGTCTCTCGGGCGACGCACGCGGGAGCCTTGCCATTGCTTGCTCTTGCAACCAATGCGGTGTGCCCTGCGCTGCGTCGTTTTCAAAAAAAATGTGACATCGAGCACTCAAGTTGCGACGGGGCAGCGCCGTTATCCCGGGAGAGCGATGACGCCATCGTCACGTGTCCCGCGCCCCACCCCGCCTTCGTTACGACCTCTCGCCCAGCACCCCACGGCTGTGCGCCCCCGCCCTGCCCGGAGTTCACACCATGAAGTGGTTCCATGATCTGCCCATCGCCCGCAAGCTGGCGGTGGGGTTCACCCTCACCACGCTGATGACCGTCGTCCTGGGCGTGTTCGCCCTGGTCCGCCTCAACGGCGCCAATGCCGAACTGGCCGCGATGGCCGGCAACAACATTCCCACGCTGCAGCACCTGGGTGAGGCACGCGCGGTGCTGGGTGAGTTCCGCACTTACGAACTGGCCCAGGTCAGCATGCTCGACCAGCCCGACAAGGTCGCCGACTACAACAAGCGCATGGACGACTCGGCAAAGGTTGTCCGCGACGAACTGGCGGCCTACGCCGCGCTGCCGGCCAATGACCGCGAGCGTGCGCTGTACGCCAAGGTCGCCGCCGACACCGATGCCTACTTCCTGGCCAACACCGACCTGCGCGCCGCCGTGGCCGCCGGCGATGCGGCCGGTGCCCGCGATATCTCCGACAACAAGTCGCGTCCGGCGCGCCGCCAGTTGTTCGAAGACCTCAAGGCGCTGGGCGCGTACAGCAACAGCCTCATGGCCGAGCGTATCGCCGGCGCCAACGCCACCCACCGCGCCAGCGTGATCGCCATCGTGGTCTGCATGGTGCTCCTGTCGGTGGTGGCCGCCGCCCTGGCGTTCGTCATCTCGCGGGTGATCACCCGGCCGCTGTCGCAGGCCGTGCACGCCATCAAGTCGGTCGCCCGGGGCGATCTCAGCGTCACCACCCGTGCCACCAGCGCCGACGAAGTCGGGCAGATGCTGGCCGCCACCGGCGAGATGACCAGCATGCTGCGCCGCTACTCGGACGAAACCCGTCAGATGTCGGCCATGCACGCCGGCCCGGATATCTCCCACCGCATGCCGGTGGACTTCCCCGGCGTCTACGGTGAACTGGCCGTAGGCACCAACACGGTGGTGTTCGACCACCTGGATGCGATCAAGGACGCCATCGCCGTGCTCAACCAGTACGCGGCCGGCGACCTGTCGCAGAACGCGCGCCGCCTGCCGGGCAGCCGCGCGATCCTGCACGAATCGATGGATGCGGCCAAGGCCAGCCTGCTGGCGATCAACACCCAGATCCAGTCGCTGGCCCAGGCCGCGGCCGCGGGCGACTTCAGCCAGCGCGGCGACGCACTGCGCTTCGATCACGATTTCCGGGTGATGATCGAGCACCTGAACACCATGATGGAAGTGGCCGACGGCAACCTGTCCCAGCTCTCGCACCTGCTGCAGGCGATCGCCAACGGCGACCTCACCGCACGCATGCAGGGCCAGTTCCACGGCGTGTTCGCCAGCATGCGCGACGATGCCAACACCACGGTGGCCCAGCTGACCCAGATCGTGGGGCGCATCCAGCACGCCTCTTCCAGCATCAGCACCGCCGCCGGCGAGATCGCCTCGGGCAACAACGACCTGTCGCGCCGTACCGAGCAGCAGGCCGCCAACCTGGAAGAAACCGCGGCCTCGATGGAGGAACTCACCTCCACCGTGCGCCAGAACGCCGAACATGCCCGCCAGGCCAACCAGCTCGCCATCGGTGCCCACAGCGTGGCCAGCCAGGGCGGCGAAGTGGTCGGCCGGGTGGTCAGCACGATGCATGAAATCGACGCCTCCTCGCGCCGCATCGCCGACATCATCACCGTCATCGACGGCATCGCCTTCCAGACCAACATCCTGGCGCTCAACGCCGCCGTGGAAGCGGCGCGTGCGGGTGAGCAGGGCCGCGGCTTTGCCGTGGTCGCCTCCGAGGTGCGCACCCTGGCCCAGCGTTCGGCCAGCGCGGCCAAGGAGATCAAGGGCCTGATCGACGAGTCGGTCGGCAAGGTGGCCGAGGGCTCGGCGCTGGTCAACCAGGCCGGCAGCACCATGGGCGAGATCGTCGCCTCGGTGCAGCGCGTCACCGACATCATGGCCGAGATTTCGGCGGCCTCGCAGGAGCAGTCGGCCGGCATCGAGCAGGTCAACCAGACCATCACCCAGATGGACGAGACCACCCAGCAGAACGCCGCGCTGGTGGAGGAAGCCACCGCGGCGGCCCGCTCGATGGAAGAGCAGGCCGGTCACCTGACCGATGCGGTGGCGCTGTTCAAACTGGATGGCCAGTCGGCCGCGCTGGCCGCTGCGCCGGCCGGCAGCAGCCGCGCGCCGGCGGCCACCCCCGGCCGCGGCCGCCCCGCCCCGGCACCGGCGCGCCGCGCCGCGGTACGCGAGCCGGTGCTGGCCAACGACGGCGACTGGCAGGAGTTCTGATCCGCCGCCGCGGGTTTCGATAAAAAACGCCACACCCCGCTCCGGCGGGGTGTCGCTGTTTTGGCTACCGGGTGGCGTGGCATCGGCCGCCGCATCAGCGCCCCCCACGCATAATTCCCCCTACATAAACGTGAACTGCTGCCGATAAACGGACAGAGCCCTGGCAAAGTCCGCCATCGGCGCCCGCCCAAGCCAGCAAGAGTCCATGTCCGAAGGTAGCCTTGACGTACACGACGGAACCCATGCCGCCCACGACGACGGCACGGACGACCGTTACCTGGTCCGCAACCCGAGGCAGATCCGCCAGTTGCTGCAGGCCCTGATCGACCAGCGTTCGCTGATCAACGCCCACTTGGGCGGCCGCGACCAGTCTTTCCCGACCGCGATCCTGGAACTGGACGAGGACGAGGACACGCTGCTGCTGGACGGCAGTCCGTCCGAACCGGCCAACCGCGCCGCCGAGGAGGCCGGGCACCTGCTCTGCTTCGCGCAGCTGGACCGGGTAATGGTGCGGTTCCGGCTGGATCACCTGGAGCGCACCGGCGGCTCGGGCCACGTGGCCTTCCGGGTGGCGTTCCCGAGCGAGCTGGTGCACCTCCAGCGTCGCGAGCTGTATCGGCTGGAGACGCCGATCACCGACTCGCCACACCTGCTGTTCCCGATCAACGAGGATCGCAGCGAGGCACTGAGCCTGCGGGTGGTGGACATCAGCGGCGGCGGCCTGGCGGTGACGGTGCCACCGGACTGCAACGTGTTCTCCCTGCAGAAGCGCTACGACGCACGCCTGGACATGCCCGACAGCGGGCCGTTGCAGGTATCGCTCATCGTCTGCAACCAGTTGGCGGTGAAGCTGCCCAACGGGGTGGAGATGAAGCGGATCGGAATGCGCTTCGACACGTTGCCGCGCGGCGGCGACAGCGCCATCCAGCGCTACATCTTCCGCATCGACCGTCAGCGCAGTGCGCGCAAGAACGGGGAGAGTTAAGGCGGGCTGCCTTTCCTGGGAGCAACGTCAACTGCGGCGGTTCGTCTGTGGCGCGCAGGGTCGGTACGGGTTGGCTGGCGGGACACGCCGCAAGTACGTCCGTGTACGCTCCATTTGCGCCATCCATGGCGCAAAACGGGTCCCGCCAACCCACCCGTACCGACCCGGGACAGTTGGCTTTGGCCGCGTAGAGAGCAAGCGCTCGCAGCGTCCGGGGGTCCAGGTGCCGAGCAGCGCTCGGCACTCCCCCTGCCCGCCAGCGGCGGCTCCATCCAACCGATAGCGGAATCTGTGGGCCTGGCACCGCCCGCCGCGCCTCGGCAGTGCACAGCCGACCGCCCTCTCCACGCCCGCTAAAGTCGCCCCCATCCAGGCCGATATTGAGCGTGACGCCCGGTTTTTCCTTACCGCCACGCCCGACCCAGGATTCCTTCGATGAACGACAGCAACCCCAACGCCGCCAGCAGCGGTGGCGAGTACCTCAGCTTCACCCTCGGCGCCGAGCACTACGGCGTGGACATCCTCAAGGTGCAGGAAATCCGCGGCTACGACTCGGTCACCCGCGTCCCCGATGCGCCGGACTACATCAAGGGCGTCATCAACCTGCGCGGCACCATCGTCCCGGTCATCGACCTGCGCCTCAAGCTGCGCCTGGACAAGGCCACCTACGATGCCTTCACCGTCATGATCGTGCTCAACGTCGAGGACCGCGTCGTCGGCATCGTCGTCGACAGCGTCTCCGACGTCATCCCGCTCAGCGCCGACCAGATCCGCCCGACGCCCGAGTTCGGCGCCGCCGTCGATACCCGCTTCATCTCCGGCATCGGCACCCAGGACGATCGCATGCTCATCCTGCTGGATATCGAGACCCTCCTCGACAGCGCCGACATGGGCAACCCCACCCCGGTCGAAGACGTCGCCGCCTGATCCGCAGCACCCCGGCCAAGGCGTCCTGCGGCCGTGGTCGAAAAAAGTTCTTCAGTTCCCCCCGGCACGGCCGATAGCTGCTTCAGGACCCGGCTGTGTGGGGCTGCCCAAGGCCGGGCCAATTCGTCCATTTTCCCCGGAGATTTTTCCCGATGAAGTCCCTGCTTGCGCTGTTCTCGGTTGCCGTTCTCGCCACCTCCGCCTCGTCCGCTTTCGCCCAGTCGGCCGAAATGATCCCGCCGGAAATGGCACCGCGCTCGGTCGGCAAGGACGGCATGGTCTGCGGCAAGGTCGAAAAGGCCCGCTACGCCGAAGGCTCCGAAGGCCAGCCGACCTTCCTGTACATGGGCGGCGCCTTCCCGCGCCACACCTTCTCGGCCCGCATCGCCGGTGCGAACCGCGGCAAGTTCAGCTTCCCGCTGGAAACCCTGGAAGGCAAGACCGTCTGCGTGATCGGCAAGATCGCCCGCGATGCATCGCGCGCTGAAATCGAAGTCAGCTCGCCGGCCGGCCTGAAGCTCGCCAACATCAAGTAATCCGCCGTACGCCATGCCACGCCGGCACTGGCCGGCGTGGACGTTGCAACCGGGCACGACGCCCGGACGCGTCTGCCATTGGAGATCGCACTGCTCATGCCCTGGATCAACAACCTCAAACTGATGCCGAAGTTGATGCTGACTTTCGGCGTCCTCCTGCTGGTGATGCTGCTGCAGGGCATCGTGGCCTATCGCGGCCTCTACTCGCTCAACAACGTCACCACAGAGCTGGCCGGCCACCGGATGGAAAGCATCCGTACCGCCGGTGAGATCCGCGGCATGGTCGGCGAATACCGCAACTCGGCCTACCAGGGCCTGATCCGCGCCAGCGAAGACGTCAAGGCCGACGCGAAGAAGCGCGCCAAGGACCTGCGTGGCCAGATCGACCTCGCCATCAAGAAGTACCCCGAACTCATCGACAATCCCCAGCAGAAGAAGCTGTTCGACACCTTCGCCAAGGATTGGAAAGACTCGCTGGCCTCCTACGACGCGGTCACCGAGATGCTCGAGCTGGACCTGCCGGACGACGCCATCGACACCTTCGTCGGCGAAACCCGCAGCAAGCACCTGAAGGCCTCGTCGGCGCTCGAAGCGCTGATCGCCGAAGACAACCGGCTGGCCCGCGCCTCGCGCGAGGAAGCCGAATCCACCTATGCCGCCTCGGCCACCCTGACCGTCATCGCCCTGCTCGGCGGTGCCGCCCTGGGGCTGGTCCTGGTGTACCTGTTCGCCCGTTCGCTGGTGGGCAGCATGCGCGGCGCCGTGTCGGTGGCCAACGATGTCGCCAGCGGCAAGCTCGATGGCCACATCGACGTGAGCCGCAAGGACGAAGTGGGCGACCTGATGCAGGCCATGCAGCGCATGCAGCGCGACCTGCGCGAGCGCACCGAGACCGACCAGGCCATCGCCCGCGAGAACCTGCGCATCCGCACCGCGCTGGACTACAGCTCCACCGGCGTCTACCTCACCGACAACCAGCTCAACATCGTCTACGCCAACCGCGCCCTGGAGCAGAGCCTGTCCCAGTACCAGGACGAGCTGCGCAAGCACCTGCCCGATTTCGACGCGGGCGCCTCGCTGGTCGGCCGTCCGCTCACCGTGCTCGAGCACCGCGGCGAGATGGACGCCAGCCTGCTGGCCAACCTGAAGCAGCATGGCGTGGCCCGTCGCGCCATGCAGTTCGGCGATGCCCAGTTCGCCCAGGTGGTCTCCACCATCCGCAACGAGGAAGGCGAGAGCGTCGGCCACGTCGTGGAGTGGCGTGACCGCACCCCCGAAGCGCTGGTCGAAGCCGAAGTGGCGCGCGTGATCGCCAAGGCCGCCGCCGGCGACCTGTCCGGCCGCATCGTCGCCGAAGGCAAGGACGGGTTCTTCCTGCAGCTGGCCCAGCAGATCAACGGCCTGCTGGACGCCAACGCGGCCAGCATCGAACAGATCTCCGGTCTGCTCACCGCGCTGTCGCAGGGTGACCTCACCGTGCGTATGCATGGCGATTTCCAGGGCGTGTTCGCCACCATGCGCGACGACGCCAACGCCACCGCCGAGCAGCTCAGCGGCATCGTCACCCGCATCAAGCACTCCAGCCAGGCGATCAGTTCGGCTGCCAGCGAGATCGCCACCGGCAACAGCGACCTCTCGCGCCGCACCGAGCAGCAGGCCGCCAATCTGGAAGAAACCGCCGCCTCGATGGAGGAGCTCACCTCCACGGTGCGCCAGAACGCCGAGCACGCCCGCCAGGCCAACCAGCTCGCCATCGGTGCCCACACCGTGGCCAGCCAGGGCGGTGAAGTGGTCGGCCAGGTGGTCACCACCATGAGCGCGATCCAGACCTCGTCCAAGAAGATCGCCGAGATCATCTCGGTCATCGACGGCATCGCCTTCCAGACCAACATCCTGGCGCTCAACGCCGCCGTGGAAGCGGCGCGTGCGGGTGAGCAGGGCCGCGGCTTCGCCGTGGTCGCCTCCGAAGTGCGCACCCTGGCCCAGCGTTCGGCCGGTGCCGCCAAGGAGATCAAGGGCCTGATCGACGACTCGGTCGGCAAGGTCAACGACGGCTCGGCGCTGGTGCACAAGGCCGGCGCCACCATGGGCGAAATCGTCGCCTCGGTGCAGCGCGTGACCGACATCATGGCCGAGATCTCGGCGGCTTCGCAGGAACAGTCGGCCGGCATCGAACAGGTCAACCAGACCGTCGTGCAGATGGACGAAACCACCCAGCAGAATGCCGCACTGGTGGAAGAAGCCACCGCCGCCGCACGCTCGATGGAAGAACAGGCCGGCCACCTCAGCGACGCCGTGTCGATCTTCACGCTCGACGAGCAGGACGTGGCGGCACCGGTCGCCTTCAGCGCTCCGGCCCCGCGCGCACCCGTGCGCCAGGCCGCCGCCGCACCGGCAGCACCGGCTCGCCGCGCGGCTGCCCGCCCCGTCGCCACCGAACTGGCCGACGGTGACTGGCAGGAGTTCTAAGCCCGCCTGCGGCCCGTAGAAACCGGTACTGCAAAAGGCCCCGACACCCGTCGGGGCCTTTTTGTTGGTCAAGCTGCAATCCGCGCAGAGCCACGCCATGCGTGGCTGCTCTCCGTCCGGCACCGCGTGCAGCCACCCATGGGGTGGCTCTACAAACGCGACCCCACACCACGTAGAGCCACGCCATGCGTGGCTGCTCTTCCGTCCGGCACCGCGTGCAGCCACCCATGGGGTGGCTCTACGAACGCAACCCCACACCACGTAGAGCCACGCCATGCGTGGCTGCTCTTACGTCCGGCACCGCGTGCAGCCACCCATGGGGTGGCTCTACAAACACGACCCCACACCACGTAGAGCCACGCCATGCGTGGCTGCTCTTCCGTCTGGCACCGCGCGCAGCCACCCATGGGGTGGCTCTACAAACGCGACCCCACGCCACGTAGAGGCACGCCATGCGTGGCTGCTCTTCCGTCCAGCCCCACATGCAGCCACCCATGCGATGCCGCTACGCGGGATGTCGCACCGCACGCCCCCCGCTCCAACCTGAATACGCTCAGCCACACCACCTCAATACGCGCGCCCTGCGGCCGATAACAGCATTGCCGCGACACGTTCGTCGATCAAAGACCCCTGCCCATGAATCTGCTCAGCCGCTGGAACCAGTCCTTCGCCAACCTGTCGGTCAGGCGCAAGCTCAACCTGCTCACCGCTCTCATTGCCGTGGGCGTCATCGCCCTGGCCATCATTGCCGCGCGCATGCAGTACCTGGATCTGGCGGAAACCCGCAAGGACGCGCTGAAGACCCAGGTCGAACTCAGCTACGGCATCCTGGACCATTACAAGCGCCTGGCCACCACCGGCGAGCTCACCGAGGACGCCGCCAAGGCGGCCGCGCTGCAGGCACTGGAGGTCATGCGCGCCGACAACGACAGCGCGTACTACAACGTGCTCGACACGAAATACACGCTGCTGATGCATCCCTTCGCCCGCGACCGCGTCGGCAAGGTGCAGAAGGACTACACCTCCAAGGACGGCGTGCCGATCTACCTGCAGCAGGTGGACATGGCCCGGTCCGGCGGCGGCTTCACGTACTACAAGACCACCAAGCCCGGCAAGGATGACCTGATCGAGAAGGTCACCTACGCCGACATGTACGCGCCCTGGCAGTGGGTCGTGACCAGCGGCGTCTACATGGACGATGTGCAGTCCGACGCTCTGGCCTTCACCGCCGTGATGACCGTGGCCGGCGGCGTGGTCGTGCTGATCGTGCTGGCGCTGAGCTGGCTGATCGGCAACCGCATCACCCTGCCCCTGCGCCAGGCCACCCACGTGGCCGAGAGCATCGCCGCGGGCAAGCTGGACAGCCGCATCGGCGCCCAGGCCCACGACGAACCGGGCCGCCTGCTCGAAAGCATGGGCCGCATGCAGAAACAGCTGCACGCGGTGATCAGCGGCCAGCGCGAGATGGCCAGCCAGCACGAGGCCGGCCAGACCCGCTTCCGCATGGACGAGAGCGCCTTTCCCGGCGAGTACGGACTGATGGTGCACGAGACCAATGCCCTGGTCGGCGCCCACGTACAGACCATGGACGACGTGCTGCAGGTGGTGCAGCGCTATGCGGTGGGCGACCTGCACGCCGACATTGCCCGCTACCCGGGCGAGAAGGCCGGGATCACCACCACGGTGGACACGGTCAAGCGCAACCTGGGCAGCATCAACGATGAAATCAAGCGCCTGGCCGGCGCCGCGGCAGCCGGTGATTTCAGCCAGCGCGGCGACACCGCCCGCTTCGACCACGACTTCCGCCTGATGATCGCCAACCTCAACGCGATGATGCAGGTCAGCGACGACAACCTGGGCAAGCTCTCGCTGCTGCTGTCCGGCATCGCCGAGGGCGACCTGACCGTGCGCATGCACGGCGACTTCCAGGGCGTGTTCGCGCGGATGCGCGACGACGCCAACGCCACCGTCAGCCAGCTCACCCAGATCGTCGGCCAGATCCAGGCCTCGGCCGGCAGCATCAACCAGGCCGCGGGCGAGATCGCTTCGGGCAACACCGATCTGTCGCGTCGCACCGAGCAGCAGGCGGCCAACCTGGAAGAAACCGCCGCCTCGATGGAGGAGCTCACCTCCACCGTGCGCCAGAACGCCGAGCACGCCCGCCAGGCCAACCAGCTGGCCATCGGCGCGCATGGCGTGGCCAGCCAGGGCGGCGAGGTGGTCGGCCAGGTGGTCACCACCATGAGCGCGATCGAAGCCAGCTCGCGCCGCATCGCCGAGATCATCTCGGTCATCGACGGCATCGCCTTCCAGACCAACATCCTGGCGCTCAACGCCGCGGTGGAAGCAGCGCGTGCCGGTGAGCAGGGCCGCGGCTTCGCCGTGGTCGCCTCCGAGGTGCGCACCCTGGCCCAGCGTTCGGCCGGGGCCGCCAAGGAGATCAAGGGCCTGATCGATGACTCGGTGGCCAGCGTCGCCGATGGTTCGGCCCTGGTACGAAAGGCGGGCAGCACCATGGGCGAGATCGTCGCCTCGGTGCAGCGGGTGACCGACATCATGGCCGAGATTTCGGCGGCCTCGCAGGAGCAGTCGGCCGGCATCGAACAGGTCAACCAGACCGTCACCCAGATGGACGAAACCACCCAGCAGAACGCCGCGCTGGTGGAAGAAGCCACCGCCGCCGCGCGTGCCATGGAAGAACAGGCCACCCAGCTCGCCGATGCCGTGGCCATCTTCCGCCTGGACAACCAGGTCGCGGCCGCAGTCAGCGCGGTGACCGCGCGCGTGGTCGTGCCCGCCGCGCTGCGCCCCACGGCCAAGGGCGGCGCCGCACCGGTCGCGCGGCTGCAGCCGGCGCCCCGTGCGCAGCGCAGCCCCACCCCTGACGACGGCAACTGGCAAGAGTTCTGAGCCCTTGCGGCGGCCACCCGGCCGCCGCCTCCCCACCCCCATCGAGTGCGCCCGTGTCCACGCCTTCCGCTCCTGCCGCCACCGCCCAGAACGGCCGCGAATTCGAGTTCGCCGACCGCGATTTCCGCCGGGTCTGCGACCTGATCTACCAACGCGTCGGCATCTCGCTGGCGCCGGCCAAGCGCGACATGGTCTATGGCCGTCTCTCGCGCCGCCTGCGCGCGCTCGGCCTGCGCAGCTTCACCGAGTACCTGGACCAGCTCGAAAAGGACGGCGGCGAGGAGTGGCAGGCGTTCACCAACGCGCTCACCACCAACCTCACCGCGTTCTTCCGCGAACCGCACCACTTCGAGAAGCTCGACACCGAACTGCGCGCGCGCGCCGGCCACGGCACGCTGCAGCTGTGGTCGTGCGCGGCCTCCACCGGCGAGGAGCCCTACTCCATGGCGATCACCGCCTGCGAAGCGTTCGGCACGCTCAAGCCGCCGGTGCGCATCCTGGCCACCGACGTGGACACCCAGGTGCTGGCCACCGCCAGCCGCGGCGTCTACGCCATCGACCGCGTGTCCGGGCTCGATCCGGCGCTGAAGAAGCGTTACTTCCAGCGCGGCAGCGGCCCCAACGAGGGCCACTGCCGGGTCAATCCGGCGCTGCGCGACCTGATCGACTTCCGCCCGCTCAACCTGCTGGCCCCGCGCTATGACGTCGGCGGCCCGTTCGACGCGCTGTTCTGCCGCAACGTGATGATCTATTTCGACAAGCCCACCCAGCGCGGCATCCTGTCGCGCCTGATCCAGCACATGGGCGACGATGGCCTGCTTTACACCGGCCACTCGGAGAACTACCTGCACGCCGCCGACCTGATCCAGCCGTGCGGTCGCACTCTGTACAAGCGCGCGCCCGGAGCACCGGCATGAATGTAGCGGTGCGCAACGACGATGTGATGCGGTACTTCGACAGCCGCTTCAAGGTGACCGCGGCCAAGCTGCTGCCCACCCAGTACCTGGTGGTGGATGACGACACCGCACTGACCACCACGCTGGGCTCGTGCGTGGCCGCCTGCCTGCGCGACCCGGTGCTGAAGATCGGCGGCATGAACCACTTCCTGCTGCCGGAGGGCAACGTCGGCGACGGCGCGCCCGCGCGCTACGGCAGCTACGCCATGGAACTGCTGATCAACGACCTGCTCAAGCGCGGCGCCCATCGCAAGCGCCTGGAAGCCAAGGTGTTCGGTGGGGCCAACGTGCTCAAGGGCTTCACCAGCAACCCGGTCGGCACCCGCAACGCCGAGTTCGTGCGCCAGTACCTGCAGGCCGAGCATATTCCGGTGCTGGCCGAAGACCTGTGCGGCATCCATCCGCGCAAGGTGTGGTTCTTCGCCACCACCGGCCGGGTAGTCGTCCAGCGCCTGCCGCATGCCCACGAGGCCGAAGTGGCCGCGACCGAATCGGCGGTGCGTGCGCGCCTGTCCAAGGCCCCGGTCACCGGCGGCGTGGAGTTGTTCGAATGACACAGAACGGCCCCTGCCGCGTGCTGATCGTCGACGACTCCGCCGTCGTCCGGCAGATGCTCAGCGAAATCCTCGCCAGCGATCCCGGCATCGAGGTGGTCGGCACCGCCGCCGACCCGCTGCTCGCACGCGAGAAGATCAAACGCCTGGCCCCGGACGTGATCACCCTGGACGTGGAAATGCCGCGCATGGATGGCCTGGCGTTCCTGGAAAACCTGATGCGCCTGCACCCGCTGCCGGTGGTGATGATCTCCTCGCTCACCGAGCGCGGCGCCGACACCACCCTGCAGGCCTTGGCGCTGGGCGCGGTGGACTTCGTCTCCAAGCCCAAATTCGACGTCGCCCGTGGCCTGCAGGGCTATGCCGAGGAAATCATCGGCAAGGTCAAGATGGCCGCGCGCTCGCGGGTACGCACCCTCGCCCGCCCGATCACCCCGCGCATCACCCTCGATACCGTGGCAGCCACCGCGCCGGCACGCAGCATCCAGTTCCGCACCACCGACCGCCTGATCGCCATCGGTGCCTCGGCCGGCGGCACCGAAGCCCTGCGCGTGGTGCTCGAAGGCATGCCCGCCGACGCCCCGGCCGTGGTGATGACCCAGCACCTGCCCGCCGCCTTCAGCACCCCCTTCGCCGAGCGCCTGGACCGTCATTCGGCGATGTCCGTGCGCGAAGCCACCGACGGCGAAGCCGTGCTGGCCGGCCACGCCTACCTGCCGCCCGGCGGCAAGCATCTGCGCATCATCCGCGACGGTGCGCGCTGGCGCTGCCGCGTCGATGACGGCCCGGCCGTCAACCGCCACAAACCGGCGGTGGACGTGCTGTTCCGCTCGGTCGCCGAAAGTGCCGGCGGCAACGCCATCGGCGCCATCCTTACCGGCATGGGCGACGACGGCGCCCGCGGCCTGCTCGAACTGCGCAACGCCGGCGCCCCCACGCTGGTGCAGGACGAAGCCACCAGCGTGGTCTGGGGCATGCCGGGCGCCGCCTACAAGCTGGGCGCCGCCGAAGAAATGGTGCCCCTGGAGCGCATCGCCGACCGCCTGATGGCCCTGGCGCGCGCCTAGCCCCTGCCTGCCGGTAGTGCCACGCCATGCGTGGCACCCCCTTACCGCGCGCATCCGCACCGCACGTCCCGGTACTGCCACGCCATGCGTGGCAACCCCCGCCGCACGCATGCACGCACGCCACA
Organism: Stenotrophomonas sp. Steno-Z1; assembly: GCF_056393175.1. Taxonomy (NCBI): domain Bacteria; kingdom Pseudomonadati; phylum Pseudomonadota; class Gammaproteobacteria; order Lysobacterales; family Lysobacteraceae; genus Stenotrophomonas; species Stenotrophomonas sp. Steno-Z1. The sequence continues at coordinate 52,006 of NZ_JBWJPB010000007.1, forward strand.
CCGTACACCCGGATTTTTCCAAGGAGCACCACCGTGAGAGCCTCACATCACACCCTCCGTCGCATGCTGCTGTGCAGCCTGCTGCTGTCCACGCCGGCCTTCGCCGCCGACCCGGTCAGCGCCACTGCGGATGCCGCCACGCCCGCCCCGGCCCCTGGCGCGAACGCCACACCGGCCGCCGTCACCGACGCCAGCACCGATGCCACACTCGCCACCGCGCTGGCCGCCCCGGCCACCGCCGTCGACTGGCGCAAGCAGATCATCGTGCGCAGCCGGCCCGGCACCGGCACCCGCGACACTGAGAACGACAAAGGCACCCTGCGCCTGGTGGTCCGCAGCGACACCGCCAAGGTGACCGCGCTGAAGGTCGGCGAGTTCGCGCTGCGCGCGCTCGGCGGCTACGGCACCACCCGCACCTTCTCCAAGGACGACCTCAAGGGTGAGCTCATCCCCGATCTGCCCAGCCCCGCCCACGACGCCCTGCCGGGCCTGCTCGCCGAGCGCCTGGACCGCTATTTCAGCGCCCATCCCGGCGCCATTCCCGGCGAGAGCCACGTCCTGGAAGCGCGCACCACGCAATGGACGCTGGTGTATCAGGACCTGGCCCCCGGGGCCACTGCCTACGAGCTGCGTCACGAGCTGAACATCGGGTTCCCGATCGCCAGCGTGCTGCGCGGGCCGGCCGGTCGCAACGTGCAGTGCAACACCCCGCCGCAGGTGGCCACCCTGCAGGAATGGCAGGCCGACGACTATGCCAAGGTCCGGCAGGCCTCCCGCCAGGTCGCCGAAGCGTGCGCTGAAGTGTTCGCCGCGCAGTTGCCCAACCTGTTGCAGGACGTGGCCAACGAAGAGGCCGTCGCGCTCAAGCTCGCCGCCGCCAACAACACGCCGAAGGAAGGCGACGCTGCCGCGGCCAAATCGCGCATCCGCATCTTCGGCGCCAATGGCCAGGGCATCACCATGCTCACCGATGCGCCGTGCCGCGAGCAGTACAGTGGCAAGATCGAGGTAGTGCGTTCGGCGGGCCGGGCCATCGGCAGCGTGTTCGGCGGTGCGCCGGACAATGTCTCGCTGGGCATGCCCGAGACCGACACCGTGCGCAACATGAAGAGCTTCGCCTTCTCCAAGCCCAACTACCAGGAGTTCGAGGTGGCCGGCGGCCGTCCGCTGATCTTCGATGCCCGCATCGAGAACACCAACGACTACCGCTGCGCGGCCGACCTCTCGCTGCAGTTCATCCCCGAACCGGGCGCCGACTACGAGGTCTTCATGAAGATCGGTGGCGGCATGTGCCTGCTCTACAGCACCAAGGTGGCAAAGGACGGCACGCTGCAGAACAACCCGGTCGTGCAGCCCCGCACCTCCTGCCAGGCCCCGGCCCAGCCCGCGCTGCGCGCACGCGTGGAGATGGCGGTGTTCCTGTTCGAGCCCGGCACGGTGCACTACCGCAGCCTGGGCCTGGGCAACGACGACGCCCTGAACACCCTGCCCGACAGCGCCGACAACGCCGCCCGCTTCGAGGAGGTGCTGCAGCAGACCGCTGCCCTGCCCGGCACGCGCGTCTGCGTGGTCGTGCCCGACCTGGACTACGCCAGCGCGCTGCATGGCCCGCTGGAGGCGATGGTGCTGGACAAGGGCCCGGCCCTGCCCGGCCTGTGGGAAACCGCCGCCACGGTCAATCTCAAGCGCGGCGCCGCCGCCGGTAGCGCCATCGACCTCGCTGCGGCCACCCGGCATTGCCAGAGCCTGCCCCGGGCTGCGTTCGATCCGCGCTGATCGCCAGACCGCCTTGAATGGCAACCGCGCCCCCGCCGGTCGGCAGGGGCGCGGCAACGTCACTGGCCCCAGTACAACCGCATCGGGTTGTCTACAAGCAGCCTTAGCTGCTCTTCGGCGCTCACCGCGATGCGCGGAATGACATCGACCAGCGCGCCGTCATCGGGCATGTGCGAGGTCAGGTTCGGGTGCGGCCAATCGGTGCCCCACAGCACGCGGTCCGGGAAGCGCTCCACCAGGTGGCGTGCGAACGGCACCACATCGTCATAGGTCGGCGGACCGCTCTGCGACAGACGTTCCGGGCAGCTGACCTTGCTCCACACATTCGGGTGCTCGTCCATCAGCCGCACGAACTGCTGGAAGGCCGGGCCCTCCACGGGCTGGCTCACATCCGGCCGCCCCATGTGGTCCACCACCACAGTGGTGGGCAACGAGGTGAAGAACGCCCAGCGCTCGGCCAGGTCGGCCGCCTCGAAATACACCACCACATGCCAGCCCAGGGGCGCGATCCGCTCGATGATTGCCCGGTAGTACGCGTCAGGCTTGGGGTCCACCAGGCGGCGCACGAAGTTGAAGCGCACCCCGCGCACACCGGCGGCGTGCAGCGCCTGCAGCTCGGCGTCGGTCACGCTGTCGCGCACGGTCGCCACGCCGCGTGCCCTGCCTTCGGAGGCCAGAAGCGCGTCGACCAGCGCGCGGTTGTCGGCGCCATGGCAGGTGGCCTGCACGATCACGTTGCGGCTGAAGCCCAGCCGGTCACGCAACGCAAACAGCTGGTCCTTGCCCGCATCGCATGGGGTGTATTTGCGCTCGGGCGCATACGGAAACTGTTCCCCCGGGCCGAACACATGGCAATGCGCGTCCACCGCGCCAGGCGGCGGCACGAACCTCGGCACGCTTGGGGCCGGGCAGAAATCCAGCCAGTCAGCGTCTTTCACGAATGCACTCATCACAGCCCCCTCGCCTTCAATTGCGCGTCCAGACGCGGATATACCCTGCGCGCGTTGCCTTCGAACACCTTGCGCCGGTCGGCGTCGGACAGCCCCAGCGCCTCCACATAACGCAGCGTGTCGTCGAAGTACTGCCCGGTCTCCGGGTCGATGCCGCGCACCGCCCCTACCATCTCCGACCCAAACAGGATGTTGTCGATATCGATCACCTTGAACAGCAGGTCGATGCCCGGCTGATGATAGACGCAGGTGTCGAAGAACACGTTCTTCATGACATGCTCGTTCAGCGATGGCTTGCCCAGCATGTCCGCCAGCCCACGGAAGCGGCCCCAGTGGTACGGCACCGCGCCGCCGCCATGCGGGATGATGAAGCGCAGGTCCGGGAAATCACGGAACAGGTCGCCCTGCAAGAACTGCATGAACGCGGTGGTATCGGCGTTGAGATAGTGCGCGCCGGTGGCGTGGAAGTTGGAATTGCAGCTGCCCGACACGTGCACCATCGCCGGTACGTCCAGCTCCACCATCTTCTCGAAGAACGGGTACCAGGCGCGATCGGTGAGCGGCAGGCCGGTCCAATGCCCGCCGGAAGGATCCGGGTTGAGGTTGCAGCCGACGAAGCCGAGCTCGTTGACGCAACGCTCCAGTTCGGCAATCGAATGGGCGATCGGCACACCCGGTGACTGTGGCAGCTGGCAGACACCGATGAAGGTGTCCGGGTACAAACCGACCACGCGCGCGATCAGGTCGTTGCAGCGGCGCGTCCACTCCGCGCTGACCTGTTCGTCGCCGATGTGATGGGCCATGGTACTGGCACGCGGCGAGAAAATGGTCATGTCCGCGCCGCGCTCGCGCAGCAGGCGCAACTGGTTGCCCTCCACGCTCTCGCGCAGCTCGTCATCGCCGATCAGGGGGTAGACCGGCGCGGGCAGGGACGCATCGTTGAAATGCGCCACCTGCTGTTTGCGGAACGCGTCGTGGCTGGCGGGGGCGGTCGTGTAGTGACCGTGGCAGTCGATGATCATGGAATGGCCTCGTGGGGGAGGAATCACCAGCCGAACAGCTGGGCGAAATGCACGTCCACGCGCAGCCCGACGATGAGTGCATCGGGGATGTCGGTGGTGCGGGTGGGTGCGTAAATGGGGTCGGGGTTGATGACGTACTGCAGGTTGGGCATCAGCCGCACGCCCTTGTAGACCGCCCAGCCGTAACTGAGCTCGGCGATAATCTCGTCGGCGTGTGGTGCGCCGCTGCCGCCGTTGCGGGTGCGGCGATCACGCAGGTAGTCGATCTGCTCGTCACTGAAATGCGTGTTGGAGACGAACATCGCCATCGTGTCCTGGTCGCGGCCGGCGAAGGTACCGGTCTTGACGAAGCCGGCCGAGAAGAAGGTGTCGATCGGCGCTTCGTTGCCCGTGTTTACGTACGCGCGTGCAAACAACGCGAGACTGCGCTTGCCGGCACCCCGCCAGACGGTCTGGTCGGCCATCGCATACCCGCCCGCCCGTGCCCCCTCCTGCACCGCCGTCGGTCTGCCGGTCAGCGCCGCCGAGTTGCCGTTGGCGTCGTAGTAGGAGCTCCTGCCCCCATCGCTGTTGCGGTACATGCCTAGGCGGTAGGTCCGCGGCAGGCGGTCGTTGGCAAAGGTGGTCTGGTAGCCCACCTCGTAAGCGGTGATGGTGCCGGTGCCCTCGCCCACCGAGAAGTCCAGCCCGTTCTTGCCGGCCTGGTTCAACGCATTGTTGTAGTCGAACGCGCCGGCCTGTGCGTACCAGCGGTCGCCCACGTCGTAGCGCACGATGCCGGCCCAGGACGAATTCGGATACGCGGTGATGCCCAGGTCGGTGATCGCCCCATACGGGGTCAGGCACATCGCGTTGCTCATAAATACGCAGTTGAGCGCGGAGCTGTTGAAGTAGCTGTTCACCGGCGCGCGACCGGCGGTGATGCTCAGCCCGTTATCGAAGCGATGACGCACGGTGAGCCGGGTCAGACGCCCACCGGCCACCGGCCGCCAGGTCTGCTGGGCACTGATCGAATTGCCGATCTTTTCGCGCGCCAGGTTGCGACCGGCAAACCACGCCCACTGCGCATCGACGTCGGTGTTGTGCACGCCCCACAGAGTATCGAGGTCGAACTTGGACTGGGCCATCACCCAGTAAGAGCCCTCGGTGCCCTGCTCCACACCGCCCACCGGATTGGAGGCCACGTTGCCGACCAGATCCAGGGTGAGATCGACCCCGTCGGGCAGGCTGCCCTTGGAGGCGGGTGCCCCAGCGAACGCGGGAGCGGCCAGACTGGCGGCAACAAGCACGCACAGCGTGCGGCGGGAAATCAACGACACAAGCGCCTCCTGTCCGGGGCCAGGGCACCGGAACGAAGTGGAATTCGGAAGGGCCGCAGCGGTGCTGCAGCCGCGGGATCAGACCGGTTGCACGCCCAGCACGCGGCGTCGCAGTCGGCGCGTGCCGATCTGTTCGGCCAGCACCGTCTCGTCCAGCTTGCCTTCCCACTTGGCGATCACCAGCACGGCGACCGCATTGCCGATCAGGTTCACGAAGGTCAGCCCTTCGGCGAGGATGCGGTGGATGCCCAGGATCAGCGCGATGCTCGCCACCGGAATGGTGCCGGTGGTGCCCAGCGTCGCGGCCAGGACCACGAACGCCGCACCGGCCACGCCAGCGGCACCCTTGGAGGTCAGCAGCAGCACCGCGATGAGGCCCAGTTGGTGCCAGACGGTCAGCTCGGTATTGGTGGCCTGCGCCAGGAACAGCGCCACGGTGGTCAGGTACAGGCACGTGCCGTCGAGGTTGAACGAGTAGCCGGCCGGGATCACGAACCCCACCACGCCCTCCTCGCAGCCGAGCTTCTTCATCTTCTCGATGAGGCGCGGCAGCACGGTCTCGGTGGAGGTGGTCGCCGCCACGATCACGATCTCATCGCGCAGGTAGCCCAGCAGCCGCCACAGGCTGGCGCCGGTCCACCAGCACACGCTGCCCAGCACCAGTACGGTGAACACGCCGCAGACCACGAAGAACTCGATGATCAGCTCGCCCAGCGACAACAGGGAGCCGGCACCGAACTGACCCACCGTAAAGGCAATCGCACCAAACGCGCCGATCGGGGCGAAGTACATGATGTAGCCGATGATCTTGAACAACGCCGAGGACGTCGCCTCGATCACCTTCATCACCGGCTCGCCGCGCTCGCCCACCGCCGCAAGCGCCACGCCGAACAGCACTGCCACGAACAGGACCTGCAGCACATGCGCCTCGGTGAACGCGCTGACCAGCGTGTTGGGGATGATCGCCATGATGTAGGACACGATCGACTGGTCATGCGCGGTGTGCACATAGCCCTGGATGCTGGCCATGTCGATGGTCGCCGGGTCGATGTTCATGCCCGCGCCTGGCTGCCACAGGTCCACCGCCACCAGGCCGATGATCAGCGCCAGGATGGTGATCACCTCGAAATAGACCAGCGACTTCAGCGCCAGCCGCCCGACACTGCGCATGTCGCGCATGCCGGCGATGCCGTGCACCACCGTCACGAAGATGATCGGCCCGATCATCATCCGGATCAGCTTGATGAAGGCGTCACCAAAGGGTTTCATCGCAGAGCCGATATCCGGCTGCAGCCACCCCAGCACCACCCCGATCACGGTACCGGCCAGTACCTGGAACCACAGTTGGCCAAGAATGCCGAAGCGGCCCGGCCGCTTCTCTACAACGGTCATATCAACCCTCCCAGGTTGCAAGAATAGGGACGTCGCGCGTATTCAGTCGAACAGCACGCCATCGAACAGTTTTCTGGCGGTTCGCAGCACCGCTGCGCGGGTCACCTGCCCCGCCTCGTCCAGGTCCAGCACGCAGCCTGTACTCCCGCTGGGGTGTTCCACCGCCAACGTCTGTCTGGTGCCAGCGGGGAGCACGGCCAACGCATGCGCGGGCGAGCCCGGCAGCAGGCAGGCAGTGGCCACGCTCACCGCGCCCAGCACCCCGATCGAGGCATGGCAGCGATGCGGAATGAACGAGCGCACGCAGATCGCCCCGCCGTCGCGCGGCGCGGCTATCAGCATCATTTTCGGTACCGACTGCGCACTGACATCGCCCAGGTTCATCATCGGGCCGGCCTGCAGGCGGATCGCTTCCAGTCGTGCTTTCAGTGCCTCATCGGCGTCCAGCGTCTGGCGATCCTCGTACCCGCTGATGCCCAGGTCGGCCGCGCGAAGCACCACGCACGGCATCCCGTTGTCGATCAGGGTCGTCTCGATGCCGTCGATCAGGTCCACCGCACGCCCGGACGGCAGCAACGCACCACAGCTGGACCCGGCCGTATCTTCGAAGGTCAGCGGAATCGGTGCGGCCGTGCCCGGAACGCCGTCGATGCGCGCCCGACCTTCATAGCGCACGCGCCCATCGGGCGTCTGCACCGTCGCACGCGCGATCTTGCCGGTGTTGGCCATGAAGATCCGCACATCAGTCTGCCCGGAGGACGCGGCGACAAGCCCACGCTCGATCGCGAACGGGCCGACACCGGCCAGCATGTTGCCGCAGTTCTGTGCATCGCTGACCAGCGCCTGGCCCACGAACACCTGCAGGAAGAGGTAGTCCACGTCGGCATCGTCACTTGCGGACGGTGACACCACGGCCACCTTGGAGGTCAATGGATCAGCCCCGCCCATGCCGTCGATCTGGCGTGCATCCGGCGAGCCGTAGGCACGCAGCAGGTAGGCGTCGCGCGCAGCCACGTCGACGGGCAACTCCGAGGCGAGGAAGAACCCGCCCTTGGAGGTGCCACCGCGCATCCACATCGCGCGCACGCCCTTACTCATAGCGCAGGCCCTTGGCCGCCAGGCGTTCGCGCATGGCGTAGATGTCCAGGCCCAGTTCGCCGTTGGCCAGCCGCGCGCGCTTGTCCGCTTCGCGGGCCTCGCGCGCCTGCGCCTCGCCGGCCACGCGCGCCGCGTCGGTGCGCGGCACGATGCACACGCCATCGTCGTCTGCGATCACCACGTCGCCGGGGTTCACCAAAGCGCCGCCGCAGACCACCGGTACGTTCACCGACCCCAACGTTCCCTTGACCGTGCCCTGGGCGTGAATGGCCCGGCTCCACACCGGGAAGCCCATCGCGGTGAGGTCGCGCACATCGCGCACCCCGGCATCGATCACCAGCCCCCGGCAACCGCGTACCTGCGCGGACGTCGCCAGCAGGTCGCCGAAATAACCATCCGTGCAGTCGCTGGTCGGCGCCACCACCAGGATGTCGCCCTCGCGCAGCTGCTCGATGGCCACGTGCATCATCCAGTTGTCGCCTGGCGGCACCGACACCGTGATTGCGCTGCCGCCAATGCGCGCCCCGCTGTAGATCGGGCGCAACCGGGGATGCAGCAGGCCAGAGCGGCCCTGCGCTTCGTGTGCGGTGGCGACACCAGCCTGGGCCAGTACCGCGATAAGCGCCGGATCAGCGCGTTCGATCTGGGTGACTACGCGGGACATCCATCCATCCTTCGTTGGTGATGGCTCAGTCTTGTCTGGCTGCCCGCACCCCCTCAAGATCGTTTTTCGTTACAGCCATTGGGTTTGGTTATAGTTGATCCATGGATGCGACCCTGGACCTGAACCTCAAGCACCTGCATGCACTGGCGGCCGTGTACCACCACGGCGGCATCAGCGCCGCCGCGCCACAGGTCAACCTGTCCCAGCCCGCGTTGACCCAAGCCATCACCCGGCTGGAGAAGCAGCTGGACAGCGTGCTGTTCGACCGCCAGCCCGGAGGCATGGCCCCCACCGAAGCCGCGCGCCTGCTGGTACCGCGCATCGAACGGGCGCTGGCCTACATCGCCCACGGCGTGCGTGCCGCCCGACGCACCCAGCGCCTGCCTGCGTTACCGGCCATCGAGCGCCGCGTCACCCTTGGCCAGCTACGCGCACTGGCCGCCGTGGATAGTGCCGGCAGCTTCACCCTGGCCGCCGCTCGAAGCGGCGTCTCGCAGCCGGCCATATATCGCGCGGTTCATGACTTGGCCGAGGTCATTGAAATTCCCCTTACGCTGCGCCGTGGCAAAACCGTGCAGGCCACCCCGGCGGCCACGCGCATGCTGAGACCGGTGCGGCTGGCGCTGTCAGAGTTGGCGGCCGGCGTGGACGACCTCGCCACGCTGCGATCGGAACTTGCCGGCCGGGTAACCCTCGGTGTCATGCCACTGGCCCGCGCCATCCTGCTGCCGCAGGTGCTGGCCCGCTTCGCCCGCGCCCACCCCGGCGCCTCGGTCAACGTGATCGAAGGCCCCTACGCGGAACTGCTGGGTGACCTGCGCGAAGGCAGCCTGGACCTGCTGATTGGCGCGATGCGCGACAGCCTTCCGGCGCGCGACGTCGCCCAGGAAGGCCTGTTCGACGATGATCCGGTGATCGTGGCGCGCAGCGGCCACCCGCTGGCCAGCCACCCGCGCTTCGCGTTCACCCGCCTGCTCGCCTACCCCTGGGTGATCGCTGCCACCGGCGCCCCGGTCCGCGCCCGCTGGGAGCGCATGTTCCGCCAGCAGGGCCATGAACCGCCGCGCCTGCGCATCGAATGCGGCTCGGTCCTGATCACCCGTGGCCTGCTGCTGGAAGACGACTGGCTCACCCTGATGTCGCGCGACCAGTTCGTGCTCGAACGCCGTGCCGGGCTGCTCCGCGAGATTGGCAGCGCCGGCGACCACCTTCGCCGCCGCATCGGACTTACCACCCGCGCCGACTGGCACCCTACCCGGCTGCAGCAAGCGTTCGTGGAAACCTTCCGGCGGGTATGTGCCGAGCGCACTGATGACGGCACCGATGCTGCGTGGCCGTTCCGCTACCCGTGACCGACGCCGGGAATGTCGCTGCAGCACATTGATGGTCGAACTCGGCGATCCCTACGAGCGCTCATGGGCCGAAGCCGACCGCGATCGCCACCACGTCCTTCTCTCGTAGATAACAGCAGTTGCCGAATCCAGCCTGATAAAAGATGCACGTCCGGCTGGTGCGGGGACGAGCCTGTACCTGCAGCGTAAGTTCGTTCAATACGCCCCGGTGCAATTCCAATCAGGCGGACTGATGTCAGGCACGAGGGAGCACGTATTGGTACCCGGACCGTGATAATTGAAGGAGAGGCTGAATCTCACCTCTGCGCTGGATGAGTAGTGGTACATCACACCAACCGAGTCGTAATCGAGATCAGCACCCTCATAACCGCCGCCAAGCTCTTGAAGGCTCCGTGGATATCGTCCAGCTGTTGAACGGAAAGCTTCCAGAGCACTGATGATTTCCGCGCCTTTTTCCATGCCATGCACCGCTTTACGGCCCTCGCCTGGCGGCTGGCAGGATGCCAGGAGGCAACAGATCCCCAGGAATGGCAGGCGGAGAGTGTGAATTCGTTTCATTGGCCACATCCACATTGCGTACGACTGGGCACGCTGTAAAGCGCTGCCTCCGATAGATCCGAAGAGAGTTGATCTTTAGCCTGATTGATATCTGCATCCTCCCAGTTCTGAGCTTGAGCTTCGCCACATCCCGCATTGGGTCGACGACCACGCGCGGCGTCCGGCAACTCTCCGCGGATGACCACCTGCTCGCAATACATAATAGGCATCTGTTCGCCCATCCAACGTTCAACCGGCCTCAAATCAGGCGCAGCCAACCGAAAAGAGAACGGCTCCCTCGGGCCTCCCCTGTTCTTGGCCTACAGCAGTAGATCCCGCCCCTCTGAGCGCATCTCACCCAACTTCTCAAGCTTGTCTCTGGCAAGCATCCCCTGCTGGCGAATCTCTCGCGAAATCCAGGGTATCCGCAATCATCACGTCGATGGTGGAAGCCCCAGTCGCCATGTGACCACGTCAACATCTGGTTCTTACTAGACAGGCTCGCAGACGGGTGCAGGTCGGCGCAAACGTCGAGGAACACCCATGCCTAACAGCCTCATTCCCCGTGCTGGCACGTCAATTGCGTTTTTTACGCTCACAGGTCCTCGCAGGAAGCGCCGCATCATGCCAGCAGCACGTCGTTAAGGCCGAGAAATCCTGAGCACCTGCGGCGCCCGAGACCATCGACGGCCCTGCTACCGCCGCGCCCGGCAGAGTGCCGATGTGAAGATCACGATATTTCATTATTTTCCCCTCCCTGGCTGCCACGCCGCGGCTGACGCAAGACCTTGCCAGGCCAATCAAGATTCCCGTTCCCGCATTGAGCCAATCAATCGGTATGACAATCAATATGGCAGAAGCCATTTAGATCACATCAGGCAGGGAATCAGACTTTTCTGCCCCCTGCAGTCGATTCGTCTTCCAAATGCAGACACTCGCCGTTGCGCGTGCCCGTTCGGCGTGTTCAAGTAGGTCGGTCTGCGGAATGTAATGCAATCTCTGGCTGTCGTCCTTACCCGCTCAGGGTATCGCAGCCGACGCGAATCACCCTGTCCCTCACAACGGAGCGTGAGCATGAAACACCCCTGGATGCGATTGTTGGCGATCGCGCTGCTGCTGGCAGCCCCGATCGCCCCCACCGTCGCCAGCGGCGATCTATTTCAGTTCAACGCCACCCAAGGGGATGTCAGCTTCACGCTGATGATGCACGGTCGTGAGGATATCGGTGCGATCCACGTGGTCTGGACGGGTGCGCCAGCGGCGGACCGTAATCTTCCTTACCGGCAGTACTACGTCGAGTTCGACCGTGCCAGACAGCGCCTCTATGTCCGCCCGCGCAAACGTGACGGCCTTCCGTGGTTCGAGCTGGACGTCGTCGGCAGCCAGGGGGATGTGCGCTTCCTGGGCCGGCGCCTGCACGGCGAGGCAGACTGGGATATCCGGTAGGCGACACAAAAAACCCCCGGCCTGCGCCGGGGGTTTTTCGTTAACACATCAACCGATCAGCAGATCAGGCAGCAACCGTCTTGGCCACGTCCTGGTAATCCTCGATCTGGTCGAAGTTCATGTAGCGGTAGATGTCCTTGCTGCTGGCATCGAGCACGCCGATGTCGGCCATGTACTCTTCCTTGGTCGGGATGCGGCCCAGACGCGAGCAGATCGCGGCCAGTTCGGCCGAGCCCAGGTACACGTTGGAGTTGCGGCCCAGACGGTTCGGGAAGTTGCGGGTCGAGGTCGAGAACACCGTCGCGCCCTCGCGCACCTGTGCCTGGTTGCCCATGCACAGCGAGCAGCCCGGCATTTCCATGCGCGCACCGGCGGTGCCGAAGGTGCCGTAATGGCCTTCCTTGGTCAGCTCCGACGCATCCATCTTGGTCGGCGGCGCCACCCACAGCTTGGTCGGGATGTCACGCTTGCCTTCCAGCAGCTTGGCGGCCGCACGGAAGTGACCGATGTTGGTCATGCACGAACCGATGAACACTTCGTCGATCGCCGCGCCGGCCACGTCCGACAGCGTCTTGACGTCGTCCGGATCGTTCGGGCAGGCCACGATCGGCTCGTGGATGTCGGCCAGGTCGATCTCGATGACGGCCGCGTACTCGGCATCGGCATCGCCTTCCAGCAGCTCGGGGTTGGCCAGCCAGGCTTCCATCTTCTCGATGCGGCGCGCCAGCGAACGGGCGTCCTGGTAACCCTCGGCGATCATCCACTTCAGCAGCGTGATGTTGCTGGTGAGGTACTCGATGATCGGCTCCTTGTTCAGGTGCACCGAGCAACCGGCGGCCGAACGTTCGGCCGAGGCATCGGACAGTTCGAACGCCTGCTCGACCTTCAGGTCCGGCAGGCCTTCGATTTCCAGGATGCGACCGGAGAAGATGTTCTTCTTGCCGGCCTTGGCCACGGTCAGCAGGCCGGACTTGATCGCGTACAGCGGGATCGCGTTGACCAGGTCACGCAGGGTCACGCCCGGCTGCATCTTGCCCTTGAAGCGGACCAGCACCGATTCGGGCATGTCCAGCGGCATCACGCCGGTGGCCGCGGCGAAGGCGACCAGGCCCGAGCCGGCCGGGAACGAAATGCCCACCGGGAAACGGGTGTGCGAGTCGCCGCCGGTGCCGACGGTGTCGGGCAGCAGCATGCGGTTGAGCCAGCTGTGGATCACGCCGTCGCCCGGGCGCAGCGAGATGCCGCCACGGGTGGAGATGAACTCCGGCAGCGTGTGGTGGGTCTTGACGTCCACCGGCTTCGGGTAGGCGGCGGTGTGGCAGAACGACTGCATCACCAGGTCGGCCGAGAAGCCCAGGCAGGCCAGGTCCTTCAGCTCGTCACGGGTCATCGGGCCGGTGGTGTCCTGCGAGCCCACCGAGGTCATTTTCGGTTCGCAGTAGGTGCCCGGGCGCATGCCCTGGCCTTCCGGCAGGCCGCAGGCGCGGCCAACCATCTTCTGCGCCAGCGAGAAGCCCTTGCCGGTGTCCGGCGGGTCCATCGGCAGGCGGAACAGATCGGTCGGGGCCAGGCCCAGCGCATCACGCGCCTTGGCGGTCAGACCGCGGCCGATGATCAGCGGAATGCGGCCACCGGCGCGCACTTCGTCGAACAGCACGTCGGACTTGACCTTGAACTCGGCGATGACCGCGCCGTCCTTCAGGGCCTTGCCGTCGTACGGGCGCAGCTCGATCACATCGCCCATGTTCATCTGCGACACGTCGAGTTCGATCGGCAGCGCGCCGGCGTCTTCCATGGTGTTGTAAAAGATCGGGGCGATCTTCGAGCCCAGGCACACGCCGCCGAAGCGCTTGTTCGGGATGAACGGAATATCTTCGCCGGTGAACCACAGCACCGAGTTGGTGGCCGACTTGCGGCTGGAGCCGGTGCCGACCACGTCGCCCACGTAGGCCACCAGGTGGCCCTTGTCCTTCAGCGATTCGATGAACTTGACCGGGCCACGCTTGCCGTCTTCTTCCGGTTCGATGCCATCGCGCTTGTTCTTCAGCATCGCCAGCGCGTGCAGCGGGATGTCCGGGCGGGTCGTGGCATCCGGGGCCGGCGACAGGTCGTCGGTGTTGGTTTCGCCGGTCACCTTGAGCACGGTGATGGTCAGGCTCTCGGGCACCTGCGGGCGGCTGGTGAACCACTCCGCATCGGCCCAGCTCTGCAGCACGCCCTGGGCGTTGGCATTGCCGGCCTTGGCCTTTTCCTGCACGTCATGGAACGCGTCGAACACCAGCAGGGTGTTCTTCAGCGCGTCGGCGGCGATCGCGCCGACGGCGCTGTCGTCCAGCAGCTGCACCAACGGGGCGACGTTGTAACCACCGAGCATCGTGCCCAGCAGTTCGGTGGCGCGCTCGCGGCTGATCAGCGCATTGGTTTCGCTGCCGAAGGCGATCGCGGCCAGGTAGGAGGCCTTGACCTTGGCGGCGTCATCGACGCCGGCCGGCACGCGGTGGGTCAGCAGTTCCAGCAGGAACTCGGCCTCGCCGGCGGGCGGGTTCTTCAGCAGTTCGATGACGTCGGCCGTCTGCTGGGCGCTCAGCGGCAGCGGCGGGATGCCAAGCGCGGCGCGCTCGGCTACGTGGTGGCGGTAGGCTTCCAACATGACAACTCCCGGGTGATTCTTTGAAAGAATGCGGTTTAAAAGTATGGGCTCAGGCGTGCGGCACGATCAGCTTCAGGCCCTTGAAGTAGTCGCGGTAAAATTTGTCGTTCCAGGTGATCAGGCCGTCGCATTGCAGCAGTGCGTGCGAGCCGATCATGAAATCGTCGAGGCTGCGGCGGCCTTCGCCACGCTGCCGGTGGCGGCGCTGCATCTCGCCGGCGCGCAGCGCCGACTTGGCTTCCAGCGCATTGAAATGGACGCCCATCTCTTCCAGTGCTTCGAGCACTTCGGCCCCGCCACGCAACGCGGCGCAGAGTTCGGCCAGGGTCGCGCCACACACCACCACGCGCCCGCCCACCAGGTTCTGGCGCAGGCACGCCTCCACGGCGTCGGCCTGCGGGCCATTGCTCAGCAGCTCGATCAGCACCGGCGAATCGACGGCGATCATCGCGGGCTCAGCCTTCGTCACGGACGGCCTTCACGGCGGCGTCGGACGACTCGAATCCATCCAGCGCGAACTTGCCACGGGCGCGCGAGATCGCGTCGTCCACGCTCTTGCGCAGGATGATCCGGCCGCCTTCCAGCTCGACGGTCAACTGGGTGCCCTTGGTCAGCCCCAGGGCATCACGCACCGCCTTGGGCAGGGTGATCTGGCCGCGCTCTGCAACGGTGGCTTCCATCGGTAGGCCCTCCAAAGTATGCACAAATTATACATACTTCCGGGGGCATACTTCCACCACCGCAGTGTCCAGGGCCCTTCCCGCCCTTGCCAGGCAAAGGTTACGCAGCCCCGATGACATCCGCGATACATATCTCTATGTAGTCTGAGACCCGATGCCGCAGGCGGTAGGCCGACTGAATCGTTCATACTGGGGACGATCACCGGGCCTATAAGCCACCGGCGAACGCAAGCAGGCCCGCCCCGTGCGGACCACTGCAAGCCATCCGCAAGAGGAGTCACCCCGCATGAGCGATTCGTTCTCCACCCGCAGCCAGCTGGACGTCGGCGGCAAGACCTACGACTACTTCAGCCTGCCCAAGCTCGGACAGCAGTTCGACATCTCCCACCTGCCCTACTCGATGAAGATCCTGCTGGAGAACCTGCTCCGGCACGAGGACGGCGGTGCCACCGTCGGCCGCGATCACATCGAGGCGGTCGCCCGCTGGAACCCCAAGGCCGAGCCGGACATTGAGATCGCCTTCATGCCCGCCCGCGTGGTGCTGCAGGACTTCACCGGCGTGCCCTGCGTGGTCGACCTGGCCGCCATGCGCGATGCGGTGGTCAAGCTCGGCGGCCGACCGGAGCAGATCAACCCGCAGATTCCCTCCGAACTGGTGATCGACCACTCGGTGCAGGTGGATGTGTTCGGCACGCCCGACGCACTCGACCTCAACGGCAAGATCGAGTTCCAGCGCAACATGGAACGCTACGGCTTCCTGCGCTGGGGCCAGAAGGCGTTCGACAACTTCAAGGTGGTGCCGCCCAATACCGGCATCGTCCACCAGGTGAACCTGGAGAACCTGGCCCGCGTGGTGATGACGGCCGACAAGGACGGCAAGGCGGTCGCCTACCCGGACACCGTGTTCGGCACCGACAGCCACACCACCATGATCAACGGCATCGGCGTGCTCGGCTGGGGCGTGGGCGGCATCGAAGCGGAGGCGGCCATGCTTGGCCAGCCGTCTTCGATGCTGATCCCGCAGGTGGTCGGCTTCAAGCTGGTCGGCAGGCTGCCCGAAGGCGCCACCGCCACCGACCTGGTGCTCACCGTCACCCAGATGCTGCGTTCGCACGGCGTGGTCGGCAAGTTCGTGGAGTTCTTCGGCGAAGGCCTGCAGCACCTGCCGCTGGCCGACCGCGCGACGATCGGCAACATGGCCCCCGAATACGGCGCCACCTGCGGTATTTTCCCGATCGACAACGAATCGCTGAACTACCTGCGCCTGTCCGGCCGCAGCGAAGAACAGATCGCCCTGGTCGAGGCCTACGCCAAGGCACAAGGCCTGTGGCATGACGCACAGACCGCGCACGCCAGCTACAGCGCCACGCTGGAACTGGACATGGGCACGGTCAAGCCGTCGCTGGCCGGGCCCAAGCGCCCGCAGGACCGCGTGCTGCTGGAAGACGTCAAGCAGAACTACCGCGACAGCCTGGTCGGCCTCACCACCAACCGCGACAAGCGCACCGAGGATGTGTCCAACTTCGTCAACGAAGGCGGTGGCGCGGCGGTCGGCAACGAGCAGCTGGCCAAGGGCTACAGCGATGTCGAACTGGACGGCCAGAAAGTCCGCCTGAAGGACGGCGCAGTGGTCATCGCCGCCATCACCTCGTGCACCAACACCTCCAACCCGGCGGTGATGATCGGTGCCGGCCTGCTCGCCCGCAACGCGGCCGCCCGGGGCCTGGACCGCAAGCCGTGGGTGAAGACCTCGCTCGGCCCGGGTTCGCGGGTGGTCACCGATTACCTTGAAAAGGCCGGTGTGCTCACCGAGCTGGAGAAGATCGGCTTCTACGTGGTCGGCTACGGCTGCACCACCTGCATCGGCAACTCCGGCCCGCTGCCGGCCGAAGTCAGTGCCGGCATCGCCGCCGGCGACCTGGTGGTGACCTCGGTGTTGTCGGGCAACCGCAACTTCGAAGGCCGCGTGCACCCGGAAGTCAAAATGAACTACCTGGCCAGCCCGCCGCTGGTGGTGGCCTATGCGATCGCCGGCACCACCGACATCGACCTGACCACCGAGCCGCTCGGCACCGGCAGCGATGGCCAGCCGGTCTACCTGCGCGACATCTGGCCGAGCAACAAGGAAATCGGCGATGTCATCGCCGCCACCATCGGCCCGGAGATGTTCAAGCAGAACTACGCCGACGTGTTCAAGGGCGACACCCGCTGGAACACCATCAAGTCGCCCGATGGCGACCTGTACGAGTGGGACGGTGGCTCGACCTACATCAAGAACCCGCCGTACTTCGAGGGCATGACCATGCAGGTCGGGCACATCGAGGACGTGCACGGCGCGCGGGTGATGGGCCTGTTCGGCGACTCGATCACCACCGACCACATTTCCCCGGCCGGCAACATCAAGAAGGATTCGCCTGCCGGCCGCTTCCTGCAGGAACGCGGCGTGCAGCCGGCCGACTTCAACAGCTACGGCAGCCGCCGCGGCAACGATGACGTCATGGTCCGCGGCACCTTCGCCAACATCCGCATCAAGAACCTGATGTTTGGCGGCGAAGAAGGCGGCAACACGCTGTACTTCCCCAAGGACGGCGGTGAACCGCAGAAGCTGGCCATTTACGACGCGGCCATGAAGTACAAGGCCGAAGGCGTGCCGCTGGTGGTGTTTGCCGGCAAGGAATACGGCACCGGTTCCTCGCGCGACTGGGCAGCCAAGGGCACCAACCTGCTGGGCGTCAAGGCGGTGATGGCCGAGAGCTTCGAGCGCATCCACCGCTCCAACCTGGTCGGCATGGGCGTGCTGCCGCTGCAGTTCAAGGCCGGCGAGAACGCGCAGAGCCTGGGCCTGGACGGGTCGGAGACCATCGACATCAGCGGCCTGCGCGATGGCGCCAGCAAGACCGCCACGGTCACCGCGACCAAGGCCGATGGCACGACGAAGCGCTTCGAGGCGCACGTCATGCTGCTCACCCCGAAGGAAGTGGAGTACTTCAAGCACGGCGGCCTGCTGCAGTACGTGCTGCGCCAGCTCGCGGCGAAGGGCTGACAGCAGCCACCATGCCCCGCCTGCACCGCAGGCGGCGCATGGAAGCGGGCGCAGCGTTCCGACGCTCCGCCCGCTTCCGTCCTACGCCCGGTAGTGCCGAGCCATGCTCGGCACCGGCAATCCAGACCCACGCGCGCCCCCGGTAGTGCCGAGCCATGCTCGGCGCCGGCAATCCAGACCCACGCTCGCCCCCGTCCCCCCATCCGCCCCACGCACGCCACCCGCACCGACAGCAATGTCCGCACCGGGCATCTGCCGAGCATGGCTCGGCACTACCGCCGCAGGCAGGCCGACGCCGTCCGATGCGCCCGCAGCGCCTCGACGACCGCCCCACCCTTCACGCCCCCTTCGCCTTTTCCATTCGGCCCGGTATGCTGCCCGGACGTGAACTGGCGGATACTCAGGGCCAGAACACACTTTCATCAACGATTCCTGGAGGGGGAATATGAGTCTGGAACGTCCCTGGCTGCAGAGCTATCCCAACGGCGTGCCTGCCGAGATCGACGTCAACGAGTTCCATTCGGTCTCGGCCGTATTCGACACCTCGGTGGCCAAGTACCGCGACCGTCCCGCCTACTCCAGCTTCGGCAAGACCATCACCTACGGCGAAACCGACGCCCTGGTCGAGCAGTTCGCCGCCTACCTGCTGGGCGAACTGCAGCTCAAGAAGGGCGATCGCGTCGCCCTGATGATGCCCAACTGCCTGCAGTACCCGGTGGCCACCTTCGGCGTGCTGCGTGCCGGCCTCACCGTGGTCAACGTCAACCCGCTGTACACCGCGCGCGAACTCAGGCACCAGCTGGTCGATTCCGGCGCTGCGGTGCTCGTGGTGGTCGACAACTTCGGCGACACCGTGCAGCAGGTGCTGGCCGACACTCCGATCAAGCAGGTGATCACCACCGGCCTGGGCGACATGCTCGGTGCCAAGGGCGTACTGGTGAACTTCGTGCTGAAGTACATCAAGAAGATGGTGCCCAACTACAGCATCCGCGGCGCGGTGCGCTTCAACCAGGCGCTGAAGCTGGGCAGCCGGCACACCCTGCCCAAGGTCGAGATCGACCACGAAGATGTCGCCTTCCTGCAGTACACCGGCGGCACCACCGGCGTGGCCAAGGGCGCGATGCTGACCAACCGCAACCTGATCGCCAACATGCAGCAGGCCTCGGCGTGGCTGTCCACCTCGGGCATCGAGCCGGGGAAGGAAGTGATCATCACCGCCCTGCCGCTGTACCACATCTTCGCATTGACGGCGAACGGCCTGGTCTTCATGAAGTTCGGTGGCTGCAACCACCTGATCACCAACCCGCGCGACATGAAGGGCTTCGTCAAGGAACTCAAGGCGACCCGCTTCACCGCCATCACCGGCGTCAACACGCTGTTCAATGGCCTGCTCAACACCCCCGGCTTCGAGGAGATCGACTTTTCCACGGTGAAGTTCACCCTGGGGGGCGGCATGGCAGTGCAGCGCGCCGTGGCCGAGCGCTGGAAGAAGGCCACCGGCGTGACCCTGGTGGAAGCCTACGGCCTGACCGAAACCTCGCCGGCCGCCTGCATCAACCCGCTCAACCTGGCCGAGTACAACGGCGCCATCGGCCTGCCGATTCCGTCCACCGATGCCTGCGTCAAGGACGATGACGGCAAGACCCTCACCCCCGGTGAAGTGGGCGAACTGTGCATCAAGGGCCCGCAGGTGATGAAGGGCTACTGGCAGCGCCCGGAAGAAACCGCCAAGGCCATCGATGCCGACGGCTGGCTGCACACCGGCGACATGGCGCGGATGGACGAGCACGGCTTCTTCTACATCGTCGACCGCAAGAAGGACATGATCCTGGTGTCCGGCTTCAACGTGTACCCCAACGAGGTCGAAGACGTCATCGCGATGATGCCCGGCGTGCTTGAAGTGGCCGCGGTAGGCGTGCCGGACGAGCGCTCGGGCGAAGTGGTCAAGGTGGTCATCGTCAAGAAGGACCCGAACCTGACCGCCGAGATGGTCAAGGAACACGCCCGGGCCAACCTGACCGGCTACAAGCATCCCAAAATCGTGGAATTCCGAAAGGAGCTGCCGAAGACCAACGTCGGCAAGATCCTGCGCCGCGAGTTGCGCGACAGCCCCGCCCCGTAAGGCTTTGCGGGTATCCGGGACGTAATGGGCCCCTGCCGGCGACGGCGGGGGCCTTTGCGTTGGGGCGCCCGGGGCCGGGCCCGGCCGGGCGGCGCTTGCGGGCGGTTCACATCGCGCGCATAGAATCATTCGCCGCCGCAGGTTCCAGCTCGCCCCCTTCATTCTCCGTCCGCATCGCGGTCGGCCGGACGGTCTTACGGAGAACTCCCATGTCTGCAGTCCATCCCTTTGCCCCGCGCCCGCAGCTGCACCCGACCCTGCGCATCACCGAAGAAACCCAGCGCGATGTGTACTGGATCCACATGCATGCCAACCTGGTCGACGAGCCCGGCCGCCCCTGCTTCGCCTCGCGGCTGGTGGACGACATCGTGGGCTACCAGCGCGAGCTGGGCGAACGCCTGAGCATTTCCCATGCACTGTCCCCGCACGTCGTGCTGGCCTCGGACAGCGACGTGTTCAACCTCGGCGGCGACCTGGAACTGTTCTGCCGCCTGATCCGCGAGGGTGACCGTGCGCGCCTGCTCGACTACGCCCAGCGCTGCGTGCGCGGGGTGCATGCCTTCCACGCCGGGCTGGGTGTGCGCGCGCACAGCATCGCGCTGGTCCAGGGCAATGCACTGGGCGGCGGCTTCGAAGCCGCGCTGAGCTGCCACACCATCGTGGCCGAGGAAGGCGTGCTGATGGGCCTGCCGGAGGTGCTGTTCGACCTGTTCCCGGGCATGGGCGCCTACTCCTTCATGTGCCAGCGGATCAGCCCGCGCCTGGCCGAGAAGATCATGCTGGAGGGCAACCTCTACACCGCACGCCAACTGCACGAGATGGGCCTGGTCGACGTGGTGGTGCCGGTCGGCGAAGGCGTGGCCGCGGTCGAACAGGTGATCAAGGACAGCCGCCGCATCCCGCATGCGTGGGCGGCGATGCGCGAGGTGTCGGAGGTGTCCAGCATGGTGCCGCTGCACGAAATGATGCGGATCACCGAGATCTGGGTGGATACGGCCATGCAGCTGGGTGAGAAGTCGCTGCGCACCATGGACCGGCTGGTACGCGCGCAGGGGCGTCGCACCGGCGACGCTCGCTGACGTCCGGCCATGCTCAGGAGGGTGAGCTCAGGAAGGCGCGCACTCGTCGCCATCGCGCTGCCGCGACGCAGCCGCGCGGGCGTCGAGTGCCTTCCTTCCCTGCCGCAACGCGTTGACCAGATTCGGAACACGGAGGTTCCACTCGGCCTTGAGCTGCCAGTCGGGCATCCGCATCAATTCACCCCCGGCGGTGGCCACCTGGACCAGGCCGAGGTTGCTGGCCACCCCGCGCAGGGCGTGGGCGTGTTCGCGCAGCGGGTCCCAGGCCTGCGCTTCGCCGCTCGCCTGGATGCGCGCCACGCAGCCGTCCACATCGCTCAGGCATTGGGCGATGAACTGTTTCTCGAACCCATCCCCCATGCCCAGCGCGGCCAGCTCGTCGAGCACGGCCGGGTCCAGCGCGCCCGCGGTCAGCGGTGCGGCCGGCACCGCCTGCAGGCCAGGTTCGGGCCGGGTATTGGCCGCGATGTCGGCCAGGATATCCAGTAGCCGCGTAGCCACCACCGGCTTGGCCAGGAAGGCCCGTGCGCCGGCCTGCTCGCAGCGCAGGATCGAGTCGGGGGTGACATCGGCGCTGAGCACCATCACCGGGAGGTAGGGCATGCCGCTGGCCTGCATCACGCGCAGTTGCTTGAGCAGATCCAGCCCGCTCATGCCAGGCATGTGCAGGTCCACGATCGCGGTATCGAAGTCGGCCTGTTCGAGCATGTCCAGCACCTGCTCGCCACCGTTCACGCAGAACACCTTGTGCCCGGCTTTCTCCAACAGCCGCTGCAACACCATGCGGTTGGCCTCGTGGTCATCGGCCACCAGCACGCGCATGCTGCGCACCCGCGCACGATGGCGCAGGAACGGGTTGGAGAAGGCGATGACGTTGCCGCCCTCGGTGGTTTCCCCCACCAGTACCGGCGTGGAGGCCACGTCCAGCGCGATCTCCACCCAGAACACGCTGCCGCGCGGTGCGTTGGGGCTGTAGCCGATCCGGCCGCCCATCGATTCGACCAGGCCCTTGGCGATGGACGTGCCCAGGCCGGTGCCCTCGTGGCGACGGGCCAGGCCCACGTCGGCCTGCTCGAAGGCATCGAACAAGCGGTCGCGCAGCACCGCCGGCACGCCGATGCCGCTGTCGCCGATCTCGAAGCGCAGCGTCACCCGCCCGGCGCCCTGCCCGTCCAGCACCGAGACCCGCAACTGCACGAAACCTTCGTCGGTGAACTTGACCGCATTGCCCATGAGGTTGAGCAGGATCTGCTGCAGGTGGCCGGCGTCGCCGAACAACCGCGGCGGCACCACGTCGTCCACGACCACCCGGTAGTCCAGCGCCTTGGTCCGGGCCTGCGGGGTCAGGATCAGGTTGATCGCCTGGAGGACGTCGGCGAGCGCGAACTCATGCCGCTCCACGCGCACCTTGCCGGCCTCGATCGCGGAGATGTCCAAGACCTCTTCCACCAGCGCCAGCAGGCTGCGCGCCGAGGCCTGGATGGTGTTGAGGCACTCGCGCTGCTCTTCATCCAGGCGGGTGGTGGCCAACACCTCGGTCATGCCGGCCAGGCCGTTGAGCGGGGTGCGGAACTCGTGGCTCATGTTGGCCAGGAAGCGGCTCTTGGCCTCGTTGGCCTGGCGCGCCTCGGCCACTGCCCGGGTCAGCGCATGCAGCAGCGAATCGAAGTACAACGGGATGGCGCCCAGGCCCAGCAGCAGGCCCCAGCCGAGGTAGCTGTGCTGCTGCCAATACGGGCTGAGCGTGACCGTGCACAGGAATGCCAGGCAACCCATCGCCGTCGCCACGCGCAGGTAGGTGCTGCCGTAGCGCATGCCATTGCCGATGGTCACCCACAGGCATACCGCATACAGCGGCGCGGCCGGCTCGCCCTGGATGGACATGATCACGCCCATGCAGGAGTAGTCGGTGAGCATGCCGATCACCCGGCGCACGTGCGACACCCCGGGCCGGACCAGGATGCCGATCAGCAGGCCGGCCGAGATGGTCAGCTCGAAGGCCAGGATCAGCCAGGTGGCCAGCAGCGTGTCGCCGTCGGTCTCCAGGTAGCGCCAGCCGAGGTAGATGATGAACAACGCCGTGATGGCGATGCGGATCAGGTTCTGCGCGTGCTCGCTGTCCGGGCGCCCGGACAGGCGCTGCTTGAAGCGGGCCAGAAGATGGCGTTTGGGCGCGGCGCCGGAGACGGGTGCGTTCATGGGGGTTACTCGCGTGCGTCGGCGCAGCAGGGTCGAACAGAACATCGGCACGACCGCCAGGCCCAGCCACAGGAAGAAGGCCAGCCTGGCGTTGTCCATCCAGTACGGTGTCAGCAGCGTCGTAGCGCCGAAACTGAGCAGGGCCAACACCATCGCGGCAGTCAGGTAGTGGTTGCCGTAGCGCAGGCCGTTGCCGACCGTCACCCACATCACCACCACGTACACCCAGGCCAGCGGCTCGCCCATCTGCACCATGCCGACCGCGATCAGGCCATAGTCGGCCAGCATGCCCAGCACGCGGCGCGGGTGCGAACGCTGCGGCCGCCACAGCAGCCAGCCGAACAGCAGCAGCGATGCGCCGAGCCCGGTCAGCGCCGTGGCCAGCACCGCCTGGTACTGGTCCAGCAGGTGGTTGCGTGCTCCGGCCAGCAGCACGTACACCAGGATCAACGAGATCATCGCGATCCTGACGATCGCCTGGTTGTGCTCCGTATCCGGACGTTGCGCCAACCGACGCTTCAGCCACGGGTACAGGGGTTGCATCTCACATCCCCGGTCGGGACGACGCAGTGGAATGCTGCGCGCAGATCTCATCGAGCTGCTCGCGGCCGCGCAGCAGCGCGTCCACGCAACGCGGGTCGAACAGGCGGCCACGCTGTGCATACAGGTAGGCCAGGGTCGCTTCCATCGTCCATGCTTCCTTGTACGGGCGCGGCGAAATCAGGGCATCCAGCACATCGGCCACCGCCACGATCCGCGCTTCCAGCGGGATCGCATCGCCGATCAGGCCATCGGGGTAGCCACTGCCATCGTAGCGTTCGTGGTGGCGCAGCGCGATCAGCGCGCCGACCTGGATGAACCGGTTCTGGCTGCCGCTCAGCAGCTCATAGCCGATCCGCGGGTGCCGGCGCATGATCGCCAGCTCCTCTTCGTTGAGCTTGCCCGGCTTGAGCAGCACCGCATCGGGAATGGCGATCTTGCCCATGTCGTGCAACGGGGCGGCCATCTCGATCAGCTTGCATTCTTCTTCCGGCAGCCCGAGCTGCTCGGCGATCAGCCCGGCCACGTGCGCCATGCGTTCCAGGTAGGCGCTGGTGCCGGCATCACGGAACTCGATCGCGCGCGCCAGCCGCGACAGGGTCTCGCGTTCGCGCTCTTCCACTTCGTGCATGCTGGCCAGCAGCCGCTGCTCCAGCGACAGCGCGCGTTGCTTGACGTTCTCCGACTGCTGGCGCAACTGCAACAGGTTGTAGCAGCGGGCGCGCAGCTCGCGCGGCCGGATCGGCTTGACCAGGAAATCGATCACGCCCGCTTCCAGCGCGGCCTGGCGGATCGGCTCGTCGCCGACCACGGTGATCAGGATGACCGGGATGTCGCGGTGCTTGGGCAACCGGCGGAAGCGGCGGGCGAACTCCAGCCCGTCCATCTCCGGCATGCGGTAGTCGAGCAGCAGCAGGTCCACCGGGTGCGACTCGCACCAGGCCAGCGCGGTGAGCGGATCGCCGAAGTCGTGCACGCTCAGTTCCGGCGCGATGTCCTCGATGACATGACGGAGCATGGTGCGCGCGGACGTCTGGTCGTCAACGATGACAATATTCAAGGATGCTTCCGCCGTCTTCCTGGACCACACTGGAACATGCTGCGGAAAGGATACTCCGCCACTTTGCACACTGGCACCTTGCATGGATCCGCCTCCCGTCGTGATCTGCCGGTTCATGATCGTGCTCATAGCGTGATGCGCATGTCATGCATCACCTGAACGATCCTCGCCTGGCCATCGCGCCCGGATACCGGGATGGCCACGCACGAAACCATACGCGCGCAGCCGCGGGAGCGGAACCCCGTCGCGGCTGCCCTCCCCGGGCAGCCGGACCTACGTCTCAGTTTTCGGGACGCATATACGGGAACAGCAGGACATCACGAATCGAACTGCTGCCGGTCAGCAGCATCACCAGCCGGTCGATGCCGATACCCAGGCCGCCGGTCGGGGCCATACCGTACTCCAGCGCACGGATGTAGTCGGCGTCGTAGTGCATGGCCTCGTCGTCGCCGCCTTCCTTGGCCGTCACCTGTGCCTGGAAGCGGGCCGCCTGGTCTTCCGGGTCGTTCAACTCGGAGAAGCCGTTGGCCAGTTCCTTGCCGTTGATGAACAGCTCGAAGCGATCGGTATAGCCCGGCTGGTCGTCGTTGGCCCGGGCCAGCGGGGAGACCTCGACCGGGTGGTCGGTGATGAAGGTCGGCTGCACCAGGGTGTGCTCGACGGTGGCTTCAAAGATCTCCAGCAGCAGCTTGCCCCAGCCGTAGGACGGCTTGATGCGGATCTTCAGGCGCTCGCAATGGGCGGCCAGCGCGTCGCGGTCGGTGCAGTCGGCGGCGCTGATCTCCGGGTTGTGGTGGCGCACCGCCTCGTCCATGCGCCAGCGGCGGAACGCCGGGGCCAGGTCGATCGTGGCGCCGTCCCACTCCACCGTCGTGGTGCCCAGCACCTTGCTGGCCACGTCGCGGATCACGCCTTCGGTCAGGTCCATCACCTCGGTGTACGTGGCGTAGGCCTCGTACAGCTCCATCATGGTGAATTCCGGGTTGTGCCGGGTGCTGACGCCTTCATTGCGGAAGTTGCGGTTGATCTCGTACACGCGCTCCAGGCCACCCACGACCAGGCGCTTGAGGTACAGCTCCGGGGCCACGCGCAGGTACAGGTCCAGGTCCAGCGCGTTGTGGTGGGTGGTGAACGGCTTGGCCGTGGCGCCGCCGGGGATGTAATGCATCATCGGCGTTTCGACTTCCAGGAAGTCGCGGTTGTCCAGCCAGGCGCGCATGGCGCGGATGATCCGCGAGCGCTTGATGAAGACCTCGCGCGACTCCGGGGTCACGATCAGGTCGACGTAGCGCTGGCGGTAGCGCTGCTCCACGTCGGCCAGGCCGTGCCACTTGTCCGGCAGCGGGCGCAGCGACTTGGTCAGCAGGCGGATGCTGGTGGCCTTGACCGACAGCTCGCCGGTCTTGGTGCGGGTCAGGCCGCCTTCCACCGCGATGATGTCGCCCACGTCCCAGCCCTTGAAGGCGGTGTAGGCATCGCCCAGGGTGCTGCCCTGCAGGAACAGCTGGATGCGGCCGGACTCGTCCTGGATCTGGGCGAAGCTGGCCTTGCCCATGACCCGCTTGGCCATCAGCCGGCCGGCCATCTTCACGTGGCGGTCGGTCGCTTCCAGCGCCTCGGCGGTCCACTGGTCGGCATCGGCGAATTCGGCCTGCAGGTTGCCGGCGAACTGCTCGCGACGGAAGTCGTTAGGGTAGGCGATGCCCTGCCCGCGCAGCGCGGTCAGTTTCGCGCGGCGCTCGGCGATGAGGCTGTTCTCGTCGACGGGGGGCTGCGGCGCGGGGGTCTGATCGTTCATGGCGTGGGTCTATGTATGGGGGGAGGTGCGAACCCCGCCATCATGCCGATGGACGGGGCAGAGTGCGAAATCCCCGGGCGGGCCCGGGGCGGGCGCATCGGGCCGCGCGCGGCGGCCCGACGGTCAGGCGTCGATGCGTTTGGAGCCCACGGCCAGGCCGGACTTCAGGCTGGCTTCGACGAATTCGTCGAGGTCGCCGTCCAGCACTTTCTGGGTGTCCGAGCGCTCGATGCCGGTGCGCAGGTCCTTGATCCGGCTCTGGTCGAGCACGTAATTGCGGATCTGGCTGCCCCAGCCGATGTCGGACTTGGTGGCCTCCACCGCATCGCGCTCGGCGTTGCGTTTCTGGATTTCCAGCTCGTACAGCTTGGCGGCCAGCATCTTCATCGCGTTGTCGCGGTTCTGGTGCTGGCTGCGGCCGGTCTGGCAGGCCACGACCGTATTGGTCGGGATGTGGGTAATACGCACCGCCGACTCGGTCTTGTTGACGTGCTGGCCACCCGCGCCCGAGGACCGGTACACGTCGGTACGCAGGTCGGCCGGGTTGATGTCGATCTCGATGTTGTTGTCCACTTCCGGGGACACGAACACCGAGGTGAAGCTGGTGTGGCGGCGGTTGTCCGAGTCGAACGGCGACTTGCGCACCAGGCGGTGCACGCCGGTCTCGGTCTTCAGCCAGCCATACGCGTAATCGCCTTCCACGCGCAGCGTGGCCGACTTGATGCCGGCGACGTCGCCACCGGACACTTCCATCAGCTCGGTCTTCCAACCGCGCGATTCGCACCAGCGCAGGTACATGCGCAGCAGGATTTCGGCCCAGTCCTGGGCTTCGGTGCCGCCGGCACCGGCTTGGATGTCCACGAACGCCGGGGCGGTATCCATCTGGCCGGAGAACATGCGCTGGAATTCCAGCTGCTCCACGTGCTTCTGGTACTTGTCCAGGTCGGCGACCACGGCCAGGGCGGTATCTTCGTCCTGTTCGCTCTCAGCCAGTTCCAGCAGTTCGCCCGACTCGGACAGCCCGTCGAGGATGGTGGCGATGCCGCCGACCGTCTTTTCCAGGGTTGCGCGTTCGCGGCCAAGGTTCTGGGCGTACTCGGCGTTGTTCCAGATGTCTGGGTTTTCCAGTTCCCGGGTTACTTCTTCCAGACGCTCTTTCTTGGCGTCGTAGTCAAAGATACCCCCTGAGCGAGAGCACGCGATCGGTCAGATCGGTGATTCGCTGGCGCACGGGATTGAGCTCGATCATATCGGCGGTGTTGAAGGCTTGGGACAAGACCGGAATTGTAGCCCAGGCCGCCCGTTCATGCTGGCGTGGCCGCGCTGACCGGCGGCGTGCCGCCCTGCCCCAGCGCCGCCCGCAGCCCCGGCAGCTGGCGGCGACTGCACGGCAGCGCAGTGCCATCGGCCAGGTGGGCGCGCGCCTCGCCGTTGTCCAGCGGCTCGATGGACACCAGAAAGCCCAGGTTGAGGACGTAGCTGCGGTGGATCCGGACGAACCGGGCCGGGTCCAGCCGGGCCTCCAGCGCGGCCATGGTGCTGCGCAGCGGGTAGTCGTGGCCGCGTACGTGCAGGTTCATGTAATTGCCCGCGGCCTGGGCGTATTCGATATCGGCGGTCGCTACCAGGAAGTCGCGCCCCAGCTTGCGCACCAGGAACCGCTCCGGGCGATCGACCGGTTCCTCCGGCGGCACGTCCTCGGGCGCGACCAGCAGATGCGCCTCGCCCTGGCGCCGGCGCCCGAACCAGCTGAAAAAGTGCTCGAGCGCCACGAAGGTGAAGAACGCGCGCACGTCCTTGAGGTATTCGTACAGCAGCCGGGTGGGCCAACTGGAACCGTCCACGTAGTGCTCGCCCACGCTGGCGTAGGCCAGGTGGCGCAGGAGCATCATCCCCACTACGTGGACCAGCGACCACGCCACGCTGGCCAGCAGGTACAGCGGCAGTCGGCGCCGCCAGGTATCGGCGTGCAGCGGCCAGCGCTGGCAGCCCCACCATAGCAGGGGCAGCGTGAGCAGGATCAGCGTCGCGCTGCTCGCTTCCCAGACCAGCGGCTGCCAGAAGGCGAGCATCTCGCCGCGGCGCTGCGCGTCCATCACCTCGACCACCGCATTGGCCACGGCACTGCCGAGCAGGATCGCCGTCCAGACCAGCAGGCGGCTGGCCGGGCGCCAGCGCACCGGCTTGGAAGTGACCATGGGGGTATTCACGCGAAAGGCCCGACAGGATGCGGCAGAAGTCCGATTCTAGCTGCCGCCATGCATCCCCTGAACCCGTCATTGGTCACTGCCTGCCGGTTCGGGGCCGCCTTCGCCGCCGCTGTTGCCGCGGTGAAGGCAAGCCCCCGCATGCAGGCGCTACTTCACCTCGAACTCGCCCACCAGCACCGTGTCGGCGCGGTCCTTCAAGCGCATCGTGACCTGCTGGTCGCGCTGCCGGCGGGTGCCCCAATGCGTGCTCAGGCGCAGGCTCAGCGTGGTGGCACCGGTGACCAGCTGCTCGCGGCTGCCGAAGAAGTTCGCTTCCACCTTGTACTTGCCCGGCTTGGCATCGCGCAGCGAGAACTGCTCGGGACCGTAGCCGCCGGTGAAGTCCTGCGACATCTGCCCGCCCTGGTAGGTGAGGCGGTTGCCGTAGTACGCGCGCTCGCCATTGGGATCGGTCACCCACAGGTCCATGTCGCTGTTGTCGCTGTCCCAGCTGAGGACCACCCGCAGGTCCAGCGGCATCGCCCGGCGCAGGCGTGGATCGACCGCGCCCAGGTCCACGCGCTCGCGCGCGGCCAGCGTGTTCAACTCGTCCAGGGCGATCAGCGCGATGCCGTCGAAGCGCCGGTCCCACGGGCGCTCCACCACTTCGTTGAGCATCGCCACGGCCGGCGCGTACTGCCCGCTGGCCTCCAGTGCGAGGCCGAGGTCGCGGAAGCTCTGCGGTTCTTCCTCGCCCAGCCGCAGCACCTCGCGGAACACGGGCACGGCCAGCTCCGGCGCGCCGGCCTGCATCAGCCGGTAGCCAAGTACGCGCAGGACGTGGCGGTTCTCCAGCTGCATCTCGGCCAGGTTGGACAGCACCCGCAGCGCGAGGTCGCGCTGGCCCTTGGCCAGCAGCAGGTCGGCCACGTCCAGGTAGAAGGCGCTGCTGTCACTGTGCTGCGCGCGTTCGTCGAGGTAGGTG
Source organism: Stenotrophomonas sp. Steno-Z1 (assembly GCF_056393175.1). Classification (NCBI taxonomy): domain Bacteria; kingdom Pseudomonadati; phylum Pseudomonadota; class Gammaproteobacteria; order Lysobacterales; family Lysobacteraceae; genus Stenotrophomonas; species Stenotrophomonas sp. Steno-Z1. Next base: position 81,907 of record NZ_JBWJPB010000007.1, read on the forward strand.
GCATAGAGCTGGGCCGGCGTGGCATCGCGCAGGCGGCGGGCATAGGCCGAATCCGGTGCCCACGGCGCCAGGCTGATGGCGATGGCACCGCGGTTGGCCGGGGCGACGGCGCGGGCGGCGGTCAGTTCCACCCCCTCGAGATGGCTCCTGGCAGGGGCTGCCAGCGCCATCGGCGCAGGCGGTGCGGGCGGCGACGGTGGGGTGACCCCGTCGTTGGCCAGGGCCTCCATCTGCGCCTGGGGTGCAGGCGCAGCGACCGCCACCGGCATCGTCATCGTCATCGGCGCGGACTTTTCAAGGCCCTCGCTGCGTGCCGGGCGGTCCTTCGGCCAGCGCGTGTTCCACCAGCGCTCGCGGTCGGCGAACTGGCGTGCGATCTGGTCCAGGCGCTGGCGGCGCGCCTGCGTTTCATCGTCCAGCCGCAGCGCGTGCAGGCGGTCGTACTCGGCACGCCATGGGGCCGGCGCGCGGATGCCGTAGCGCAGGTAGTCGTCCAGCGACTCCAGGACCAGCAGTGAGGTATCCGCGCCGACGATGCCGAACTGCTGCGACAGCGTGCGGATGTCGGCGGCGTGGGCAGCCGGATCGGCGGCATACGTGGCCAGCATCGCGTTGGCCCAGGCCTGCGCGACCAGCCCGCCGTCCAGCGCACGCGCCGAGCGCACCGCAATGCGCTCGCGATGCAGGCGACCGTCAGCCAGGCGCAGCGCGACGTCGATCTGGCCATCGTCGCGCTGTACGCGCCCGGTAATCCGCAACCAGCCCTGGTTTGCACTGCCGGCATCGGCGGTCAGTTGATCCACGCCGGTGCCGTGCAGCGCCGCGACCTCGGCCGGCTGCTGCAACAGCAGGGGCAGCGCCGCCGCAACGTCGGCCGGCGTGGACAGCACCAGCGCCTGGCCGTGGTGGGCCTGGGTCCAGGCGCGCAGCCGAGCGACGTCGGTGCGTGCGCCGGCGCTGCTGAGTGCATACAGGCGCTGGTCGGCGCCCAGGGGCGGCAAGGCCGGCGCCCCGTAGTTGGACAGGCCGTCGCTGACCAGCAGGTACTCGGGGATGTCCGCACGCGGGGTCCATGCGGTCAACGCGCTGGCGCCATCCAGCGGCAGGCTGGCCAGGTGCGCACGCAGCGCGCTCCAGTCGCCGCCATGGATGCGGAAGCTGCGGCTGGGTTCGGCACGATCGCGCAGCACCGTGAGGGCCACCTCGCCCTCGCCGATCGCACGGAAGTAGCCCTCCAGCACCGCCAGTTCCGCATCGCGGTCGCGCTGGCGTGCCGAGCCGGAGGCATCCCACAGCAGCCCGATGCGACGCGGCAGCGACCGCGGCGTGGCCTGCACCGGCAACGGCACCTGCGCCAGCAGGTAGCGCTGCCCGTCATGCAACCCGGTCACCACATCCGCCTGGCGCACCTGCGGCAACCGCCACTGGGCCTGCCCCGGCAGGGCGTCGCCGGCGCCCTGCCACTGCGCCACGTAGGCACCGTCGCGGGCACGGAACTGCCACGGCAACGGCGTGCTGGGCACCGGCGCCCCGGTCCCGCTGGCGTCCATCCGGACGCTGACCTGCCCCGCCCCGCGGGCAAACTGCAGCGGCAGGTTCCAGCGCAGGCCCTGCGCATCCACCGGCAGCGTCTGCCGCAGGGTCAGCGCCACGCGACGACTGCCCTTGGCGGGGATCGGGTACACACGCAGCCGGAACTGGTTGCCTGCGGTCTGCTCGAGCAGGCCCGGATCGACCCGGCGCCGCTCGATCGCCTCGAATACCTGCCGTCCCTGCGCCTTGGGCACCGGCACCGCGTCGCGCAGCGTGCCGTCGATATCCAGCGCGAAACCCGCCACCTGCTGGCCATCGGCCAGCGGGAATTCCAGCTGGCCCTCCAGCACCCGCGCATTGGGATTATGGAACTCCATCTCGATGCGGGTCTCGCCCAGGCCCACCACCACGTGGCTGTCCAGGCGCACCGTGCGCAGCTGCACCGGCCGCTCCGCCCCTGCCACCTGCAGCAGCGGCGCCGTTGCCGGCGGGCGCGGCGCCAGCGCCGGGCGCGCCTGCGCCATGCCCACCTGGCTTCCCAGCCACAGCATGCCGAGCATGCCGATCCCACGAAGTGCGCATTGCATGTGACGCTCCCGATCCGATGACAGCAGGTTGAACGGATCATGCGGGCAAACGGGGTTGAGGCAATGCAAGGCTTGGCGCGGGCATCGCCGTGGGCCAAGATGCCGCTCCCCCGAACCACGTCTACAAGGATGTCCCGATGCGCCCGACTGCCCTGCTGCCGCTGCTGCTGTTGGCCCCGGCCCTGGCTGCCCACGCCGCCCCCGCCACCAGCGGGCTGAGCTTCACCCACAATGACTGGACGCTGGCCTGCGACAACACCCGCACCTGCCGCGCGGCCGGCTACCAGAACGATGACGACGGCGACAACCCGCCGGTCTCGATCCTGCTCACCCGCCGCGCCGGCCCCGACCAGCCGGTCTCCGCCGAGCTGATGCTGGGCCAGTACGACGAGGTCACGCTGCCGAAGCAGCTGTCGCTGCAGATCAACGACGCCAAGCTCGGCGCGTTGAAGTACGCCGCCGCCGAGGGCACTGCGGAGCTGTCACCCGCGCAGGTGACGGCCCTGCTTGCCTCGCTGACCCGCAGCAGCCGCATCGTGCTGGTCGGCAACGACGGCAGGCGCTGGACCGTGTCCGATCGCGGTGCTTCGGCGGTGCTGTTGAAGATGGACGAGTACCAGGGCCGGCTGGGCACGCCCGGCGCGCTGGTGCGCAAGGGCAAGAACCCCGAAAGCACGGTGCTGCCGGCCTTGCCGGTGCCGGTGGTGAAGCTGGTCAAGGCCGTGGCCACCCGCCCTGCCGACGAGGCGCTGGCCACCTCGGCCGCCCTGCGTGCGGCGCTGGCCGCGGCAACCTCGGCCGACGATTGCGAAGCGCTGCACCCGGGCGACGGCATGATCGCCAATGAAGGCCCGCAGGAGATCACCGTGCAGCGGCTGAGCGCGAGCAAGCTGCTGGTGTCCCAGGCCTGCTGGCGTGCGGCCTACAACACCGGCGACGGCTACTGGGTGGTCAACGACCGCGCGCCGTACCAGCCGACGCTGGTCACCGCCTCCGCCGTGGCCGATGACACGGTGACCATCGAGGAGGGCCACAAGGGCCGTGGCCTGGGCGACTGCTGGTACACCGCCAGCTGGGCCTGGAACGGCACTGCGTTCGTGCGCACCGCGGTATCCAGCTCGGGCCTGTGCCGGCTGGTCTCGGCCGGCGGTCCGTGGGACCTGCCGACGCTGGTGACCAAGGTCCAGAAGTAAACCCGCGCACCGGGCGCTGCGCGTTCGCCGCGCCGTGCCCCGGTGCAGCGCCGGGCGGCGTCAGGCATCGGCGCAATGCTCGATGATCAGCTGGATCGCCCCGCCGCCCCGGTAGTCATCGCTGACCAGCCGGTAGGCGATATGCACGTGGTTGGCGGGGGCGGTACCCTTCCAGCCACTGAAATGGATGGCGTTGAGCGGCTCGGCACGGCCGGGCACCCGCAGGCTGAGCTTGAGGTGCTTTTCCTTCAGCACCTGCCAGCGCGCCACCTGGAAGTGGCCATCGAACAGCGGCTCGGGGAAGCCCTGCCCCCACGGGCCCGCCAGGCGCAACGCCTCGGCATGCCGGAAGTCGAGTTCGGCGGGCGCCAGCTCGCCATCGCTCATCAACTGCTGCTGCAACGCGGCCGGGTCCATGCTCGCCGCGACCACCGCCACGAAAGCGCGTTGGAAGTCGTCCAGGCGCGCGTGCGGCAGGCTCAGGCCGGCCGCCATCGCGTGCCCACCGAACTTGTCGATCAGGCCCGGGTGCGCCGCGTTGACCAGCGCCAGTGCGTCGCGGATGTGGAAGCCGGGAATGGAACGGGCCGAGCCACGCAATGCGTCGCTGCCTGGTTCGGCGGGCGCGAAGGCGATCACCGGGCGGTGCAGGCGGTCCTTCATTTTGGAGGCGACCAACCCGACCACGCCCGGGTGCCACTCGGCATCGAACAGGCACGCGGCGATCGGGCGTTCGCCTTCGGCACTGAGCACCGCCCGCGACACCGCCAGTTCGGCATCGTCGGTCATCAACTGCTGCACGGCGCGGCGCTCGGCGTTGATCTGCTCCAGCGTCTGCGCGATGTCGCGGGCCTGGCTGCGGTCTTCGGTGAGCAGCAGCTCGATGCCCAGCGCCATGTCTTCCAGGCGGCCCGCGGCGTTGAGCCGTGGCCCCAGCGCGAAGCCGATATCGGTCGCGCTCAGCCGGGCCGGGTCGCGGCCGCTGGCCTCGATCAACGCCTGCAGGCCCACGCAGCCCTGCCCCGCACGCAGGCGGCGCAGGCCGGCGGCGACCAGCGCACGGTTGTTGGCATCCAGCGCCACCAGGTCGGCGACGGTACCGACGGCGACCAGGTCCAGCAGGGTCAGCAGGTCCGGCTCGGGGCCGGCGCCGAACGCACCCTGCCCGCGCAGGTGCCGGCGCAAGGCCATCAACACGTAGAAGATCACGCCGACGCCGGCCAGCGACTTGCTCGGGAACGCATCGCCATCGATGTTCGGGTCCACCAGCGCATCGGCCGGCGGCAACTGCTCGCCGGGCAGATGATGGTCGGTGACCAGCACCTTCCAGCCCAGCGCCTTGGCGGCGCGGACGCCCGCATGGCAGGCGATGCCGTGGTCGACGGTGACCAGCAGGCCGGGCTGCAGCGGGGCCAGGTCGGCCACCAGCGAGGGAGAGAGGCCGTAGCCGTGCAGCATGCGGTTGGGCACGGCGTGGACCACGTCGCGCGCGCCGAGCATGCGCAACCCGCGCACGCCGACGGCGCAGGCGGTGGCGCCATCGCAGTCGAAATCACCCACCACCAGGATCCGTTGGTCGTTGGCGATGGCCGTCGCCAGCAGTTCCACCGCCGCCTGCATGCTGCCCATCAGCTCCGGCGCATGCAGCTGGGCCAGCTTGGGGTGTGCCTGCGCGGCATCGGTGACACCGCGCGCGGCGTACAGGCGCTGCAGCAACGGGAGCATATCGGCGGGCCACGCCGTGGCGGCAGGCGCAAGCGGGCGGCGCTGGATCTGGGGCGTATCGGAAGAAGACAAGGCAGACTCGAATGGCAGGCGGAACGCCGAACAGGTGTCGACGCGCGCCATGATACCGGCTGCTGGCGGCGACCTGCCGCACACACGGGTCGGGTAGAGCCACCCCATGGGTGGCTGCGCGCGGTGCCGGAACGAAATGCAGCCACGCATGGCGTGGCTCTACGAGGTGATGCCGATCCGGTAGAGCCACCCCATGGGTGGCTGCGCGCGGTGCCGGCGTGTAGAGCCACCCCATGGGTGGCTGCGCAGTGCAAGAACGAAGAGCAGCCACGCACGGCGTGGCTCTACGAGGTGATGCCGATCCGGTTGCGCCCCCCTATGGGCGGCCGCGCCTCACGCGTCGTGCAGCTGTACCGGCTTTTTCCAGAAGCGCCAGCGCTGGCCCTTGTCGATCTCGAAGCGTACCCCGTCCTCGAAATCCAGCACCAGCCGGCGCAGTTCGCCACGCTGCAGCGCCGACAACAACGGACGGATCGCATCGTTGCCCAACTGGTCCAGCGAGCGCAGCTGGCGCAGGTCGACCAGGGCGTCCACCTGCTGTTCGTTGTCGGCCTGCAGCCCGGCTGCCTTGGCCAAGGCCTGCAGCAACGCCTCGCGGCTGCGGACCTGGGCATGGGCGGTATGCACCGACTGCGGCAACGCGCCGCCGCCCCAGAACCACAGCGAATTGATCGCACGCTTGCCGTCGGCCACGCGCTGCTGGTTCCAGTCGTGGGTGTGTAGTACGACCTGCGCTTCGGTCAGCAGGGCGCGCCATCGGCGCCCCGCATCGCCGTCGGGAAGATGCGCGAAGAGATCGTCGCCCAGCACGTCATCGGGGCTGTGGAAGTCCGGCAACGTGGTGCCCGGCGGCAGGCGCAGGTACCAGCGTGAGGGCACCGGCGCATCCAGGATGAACCCGAACCCGGCGAACAACGGTTGCAAGGCCGGCAGCAGCTGGGCCACGTCCTCGGCATCGGGCCGCAGCGTGTCGCCGTGGCCCATCATCCGTGCGCCCTGCATGTCCGGCACGACATTGGCCGGGTCGGCACGCAACCAGATCGCGTCCCCGGCGTCGCCGACATCCAGTTGTCGGGTCAACGCTGCAACCGGCCACTGCGCCGGCTGCAGCTGGAAATGCCGCTGCAACTGGGCGCGTTCACCCCCGTCCACGCTGCTGCGTTCGGCACGACCGAGCGCCTTGGCCACGTCATCGGGCAAAGGCGCGGCCGGAAACCGGCTGCGCGCCGGCAGCAGCAGCGTGGCGGTGGCCATGTCAGTCCAGGTACTGGACGCTGACGATTTCGTACTCGCGCTGGCCGGCCGGTGCGTCGATGGTGACCGCGTCGCCTTCCAGCTTGCCGATCAGGGCGCGCGCCAGCGGCGACGAGATCGCGATCAGGCCCAGCTTGATGTCGGCCTCCAGGTCGCCCACGATCTGGTAGCGCTTCTCTTCATCGCTTTCCACGTCCGACAGCTCCACCGTCGCGCCGAACACCACTTTGCTGCCGGCGTTGAGCTTGGTGATGTCGATGATCTCGGCGTGCGAAAGCTCACCTTCCAGCTGCTTGATGCGGCCTTCGATGAAGCCCTGCTCTTCGCGCGCGGCGTGGTACTCGGCGTTCTCCTTGAGATCGCCGTGCTCGCGCGCCTCGGCGATCGCCGCGATGACCTTGGGGCGCTTGACCGACTTCAGGTGGTCAAGCTCTTCGCGCAGACGCTGCGCGCCCTTCAGGGTGATCGGTGCTCTCATGCGTTCAACTCCTTGTGCAGTTCCTGCAGCGACCAGACCGGGCCGGTACCGCGGAATTCCAGTGATTGCACCAGCGCCTTGGCGCCGGCAATGGTGGTCGAATAGGTGACGCGGTGCTGCAGCGCCTCGCGACGGATCGAGAACGAGTCGTTGATCGCCGCGCGACCTTCGGTCGTGTTGACGATATACACGATCTCGCCGTTCTTGATCGAATCGACGATGTGCGGGCGGCCTTCGACGACCTTGTTGACGATCTCGCAGTCCATGCCGTGCTGCTGCAGCCACGCACCGGTGCCACGGGTGGCGACCAGGGTGTAACCACGCTCCAGCAGGGCCTGGGCGACCGGCAGCACGCGCTGCTTGTCCGGGTCACGCACCGAGACGAAGGCCTTGCCCAGCGGCGGGGCCTTGATACCGCCGGCTTCCTGCGCGCGCGCGAAGGCGGCGCTGAAGCTGCGGCCCACGCCCATCACCTCGCCGGTGGAACGCATCTCCGGCCCGAGGATCGGATCGACGCCCTGGAACTTGGCGAACGGGAAGATCGCTTCCTTGACCGAGTAGTAATCCGGCACGATTTCCTTGGTGGCGCCCTGTTCGGCCAGGGTCTTGCCGGCCATGCAGCGCGCGGCGATCTTGGCCAGCGCCATGCCGGTGGCCTTGGACACGAACGGCACGGTGCGCGACGCACGCGGGTTCACTTCCAGCAGGTAGACGATGTCTTCGCCGTTCTCGCCGGCCTGGATGGCGAACTGGGTGTTCATCAGGCCGACCACGTTCAGGGCCTTGGCCAGCTCGACCACCTGGCGGCGCAGCTCGGCCTGCGTTTCGGCCGACAGCGAGTACGGCGGCAGCGAGCAGGACGAGTCGCCCGAATGCACGCCGGCCTCTTCGATGTGCTCCATCACGCCGCCGATCAGCACGTTGCCGTCCTTGTCGGCAATGATGTCCACGTCCACTTCCACGGCGTTGTCCAGGAAGCGGTCCAGCAGCACCGGCGAGTCGTTGGAGACCTTGACCGCGTCGCGAACGTAGCGGGCCAGATCGGATTCACCGTAGACGATTTCCATCGCACGGCCGCCCAGCACGTAGCTCGGACGCACCACCAGCGGGTAGCCGATCTCTCGGGCCAGCAGCAGGGCTTCCTGGTCGTTGCGGGCGATGCGGTTCGGCGGCTGCTTCAGGCCGAGCTTGTCCACCAGCTGCTGGAAACGCTCGCGGTCTTCAGCCAGGTCGATCGAGTCCGGCGAGGTGCCGATCACCGGCACGCCATTGGCTTCCAGCGCGCGTGCCAGCTTCAGCGGGGTCTGGCCGCCGTACTGCACGATCACGCCCTTCGGCTGCTCCAGCTCGACGATCTCCAGCACGTCTTCCAGCGTCAGCGGCTCGAAGTACAGGCGGTCGGAGGTGTCGTAATCGGTGGAGACGGTTTCCGGGTTGCAGTTGACCATGATGGTTTCAAAGCCATCCTCGCGCAGCGCGAGTGCCGCGTGCACGCAGCAGTAGTCGAACTCGATGCCCTGGCCGATGCGGTTCGGACCGCCGCCCAGGATCATGATCTTGTCGCGGTTGCTCGGCGCCGCTTCGCACTCGTCCTCGTAGGTCGAGTACAGGTAGGCGGTGCTGGTGGCGAACTCGGCCGCGCAGGAATCCACGCGCTTGTACACCGGGCGCACCTTGTGGGCACGACGCAGCGCGCGCACGGCCGCTTCGTTGGTGCCGGTCAGTTCGGCCAGGCGGGCGTCGGAGAAGCCGGCGCGCTTGAGCTTGCGCAGGCGCGCGGCGTCCAGCGCATCGATGCCCTCGGCCGCGACCTGCGCTTCGGCCTGGATGATCTCTTCGATCTGGTCCAGGAACCACGGGTCGATGTGCGACAGCGCGAACACGTCTTCCACGCTGAAACCGGCGCGGAACGCATCGCCGACGAAGAACAGGCGCTCCGGGCCCGGGGCCTTGAGCTCGCGCTTGAGGGTGGTGATGTCGTCCTCGTTGGACAGGTCCAGACCGGTCGGGTCGAGGCCGATCTTGCCGGTTTCCAGGCCACGCAGCGCTTTCTGCAGCGATTCCTGGAAGGTGCGGCCCATTGCCATCACCTCGCCCACCGACTTCATCTGGGTGGTCAGGCGCGCGTCGGCCGCCGGGAACTTCTCGAAGGCGAAGCGCGGGATCTTGGTGACGACGTAATCGATCGACGGTTCGAACGAGGCCGGGGTCAGGCCGCCGGTGATTTCGTTCTTCAATTCGTCCAGGGTGTAACCCACCGCCAGCTTGGCGGCGACCTTGGCGATCGGGAAGCCGGTGGCCTTGGACGCCAGCGCCGAGGAGCGCGACACGCGCGGGTTCATCTCGATAACCACCACGCGGCCGGTGGTCGGGCTGATGCCGAACTGCACGTTGGAGCCGCCGGTATCCACGCCGATCTTGCGCAGCACGGCGATGGAGGCATCGCGCAGGCGCTGGTATTCCTTGTCGGTCAGGGTCTGCGCCGGGGCCACGGTGATCGAGTCACCGGTGTGCACGCCCATCGGGTCCAGGTTCTCGATCGAGCAGACGATGATGCAGTTGTCGGCGGTGTCGCGCACCACCTCCATCTCGAACTCCTTCCAGCCCAGCACCGACTCTTCCACCAGCACTTCGGTGGTCGGCGACAGTTCCAGGCCGCGGGTCACGATATCGACCAGCTCTTCGCGGTTGTAGGCGATGCCGCCACCGCTGCCGCCCAGGGTGAAGCTGGGGCGGATGATGGTCGGATAGCCGACGCGGGTCTGGATCTCGATCGCTTCTTCAAGCGTGTGCGCCACCGCCGCCGACGGGCATTCCAGGCCGATCTCGCCCATCGCCACGCGGAACAGCTCGCGGTCTTCGGCCATGCGGATCGCGTCGCGCTTGGCGCCGATCAGTTCGACGTTGTACTTCTCCAGCACGCCGTTGTCGGCCAGGTCCAGCGCGCAGTTCAGCGCGGTCTGGCCCCCCATGGTCGGCAGCAGGGCGTCGGGCTTTTCCTTGGCGATGATCTTCTCGACCGTCTGCCAGTTGATCGGCTCGATGTAGACCGCGTCGGCCATCTCCGGGTCGGTCATGATCGTGGCCGGATTGCTGTTGACCAGCACCACGCGGTAGCCCTCGTCACGCAGCGCCTTGCAGGCCTGCGCGCCGGAGTAATCGAACTCACAGGCCTGGCCGATGACGATCGGGCCAGCACCGATGATGAGGATGGTTTTAAGGTCAGTGCGCTTGGGCATTGTCTTCTCTAAGTCAGTACAGCGTGTCGGGGTGATCGCACGCTGTCGATCAGGAAACTTCCGGGGTGCAGCGCCGCGCCGAAGGCAGCGGCAGTGCAGGACGTCGCGATCCGTCGCGATGCCGCCGGGCTCGCCGGCGGCGACGCGTCAGGCCTTGGCCTGCGCCATCAGGTCCACGAAACGGTCGAACAGCGGGCTGACGTCGTGCGGGCCCGGCGAGGCTTCCGGGTGGCCCTGGAAAGAGAACGCCGGCACGTCGGTGCGCGCGATGCCCTGGTTGGTGCCATCGAACAGCGAGCGGTGGGTGACCCGCAGGGTCGCCGGCAGCGTGGCTTCATCCACCGCGAACCCGTGGTTCTGCGAGGTGATCATCACCCGGCCATCGTCCAGGTCCTGCACCGGGTGGTTGGCACCGTGGTGGCCGTGGCCCATCTTGACCGTCTTGGCGCCGGAGGCCAGCGCCAGCAACTGGTGGCCCAGGCAGATGCCGAACACCGGCAGCTTCTTGTCCAGGAACACCTTGATCGCCTCGATCGCGTAGTCGCACGGTTCCGGATCGCCCGGTCCGTTGGACAGGAACACGCCGTCCGGGTTCATTGCCAGCACCTCGGCGGCCGGGGTCTGCGCCGGCACCACGGTGATCTCGCAGCCGCGCTCGGCCAGCATGCGCAGGATGTTGAGCTTGGCGCCGAAATCGTAGGCCACCACCTTGAACCTCGGCGCAGCGCTGACGAACTCGTTGCTGTCCAGGTCCAGCTGGCCTTCGGTCCAGGGGTAGGCCTTGTCGGTGCTTACCACCTTGGCCAGGTCCATGCCCTTCAGGCCCGGGAACTTGCGTGCCGCTTCCAGCGCCGTCTCCACGTTGAGGCCGTCACCGGCCATCAGCGCACCGTTCTGCGCGCCGCGCTCGCGCAGGATGCGGGTCAGCTTGCGGGTATCGATGCCGGAAATGGCCACCACGCCACGCTGCAGCAGCCAGTCCTGCAGCGACACCTGGCTGCGCCAGTTGCTGGGACGGCGCGGCACGTCGCGCACGATCAGACCGGCCGACCAGACCTTGTGGGCCTCGTCGTCCTGGTCGGTCATGCCGGTGTTGCCGATATGCGGGTAGGTCAGCGTGACCATCTGCCGGGCGTAGGAAGGGTCAGTCAGCACTTCCTGGTAACCGGTCAGCGCGGTGTTGAACACCACCTCACCGACGGACAGGCCGGGCGCGCCTACGGATTCGCCCTCGAATACGGTGCCGTCTTCGAGGACGAGGATTGCGGCTTGGGTCACGGAATTCTCACTTTGGCTACCGATGGGGTCACCGAAGTCACGCCTGCGCTTCACGAAAAAGCGGCTGCAAAAAAGCGCGGACGGCGGTGCGGGACCGGTCCGGCTGTCGTGATTCGGCGAGCGGGAATTGTAAAGGCAAGGGGCCTGCGATGCCAGCGTTTACATGCATGCGCTGACGTACGGCGATGCCGGGCCCGCCCTCGGTTCAGGCTGGCCCGGGCCTGTTCAGCCTGGCCCGACCCGCCGATCCCGCGCACTGGCGGCGATCGACGGTGGCCTGTGCCGGGAGCGGCTCAGCCGGCGCTGGCGGGCGCCGGGCCGGCCAACAGGTCACGCACCCGGTAGCTGCCGGGCGCCCGCCCATTCAGCTGGCGCGCGGCGAACAGCGCGCCACGGGCGAAGATGTCCCGGTTGGTGGCCCGGTGGGTCAGCTCGATGCGCTCGCCCAGCCCGGTGAACTGGACCAGGTGCTCGCCGACGATGTCACCGGCACGCAGGCTGGCGTAGTGCGGCTCGGCCCCGCCCTTCTGCGCGGCCGCGCCCAGGGTGAGCGCGGTGCCCGACGGCGCGTCCTGCTTGTGCACGTGGTGCGATTCAACGATGTCGCAGTCCCAGCCCGCCAGCGCCGACGCGGCGCGCTCGACCAGCTCGTCCAGCACCGCCACCCCCAGGCTGAAATTGGAGGCCCACACCAGCGGGATGCCGGTGGCCGCCTGGATCAGGGCCTGACGCTGCTGTTCGCTGATGCCGGTGGTGCCCGACACCAGCCCGGCCTGGCGCTCCACGCACAGCGCCAGCACCGGGTCGAAACCCTCGGGCAGGCTGAAATCGATCGCCACGTCGAACGGCGGCGCGCCGGCCAGCTCGCTGGCGGCGAAGTGCGGCACGCCGTCGATCACGCGCTGTACCGGCGAGCGCCGGGTCACCGCGGCGACGACCTGCAGGTCGGGATGGTCGGCGGCCAGGCGCAGCAGGGCCTGGCCCATGCGTCCGGAGGCACCGTGGATGAGCAGGCGAAGAGGTGTGTTGGTCATGCGCGCAGGCTAGCGGGTGGCGGCAAGCCTGCACAAGGGGAAAAACGCCACCGCCATGCAGGCAGGCGCCCGGCCGGGGCGCGATGTCGCTTGCTACCCTGTGCGCCCCCTCCTTGCCGCCGGTCCGCCATGCAGCTTTCCCAGCAACTCGTCCTCGTCACCGGCGGCGCCCGCGGCCTCGGCCAGCACCTGGTACGCGCCTTTGCGCGCGAAGGCGCGCAGGTGCTGGTCAACTACCTGCACAGCGCCGACGCCGCCAGCGCACTGGCCGCCGACCTGGGCCCGGCCGCGCTCGCGGTGCGCGCCGATGTCACCGACCCCGCGCAGGTGCAGGCGATGTTCGCGCAGGCCCGCGCGCACTTCGGTCGCGAGGTCACCAGCGTGGTCAACAACGCGCTGGCCGCCTTCTCGTTCAACGGCGACGCCCGCGCCCAGGCCGATGCGATCGGCTGGCAGGCATTCAATGCGCAGTTCGAAGGCAGCGTGCGCGGCGCGTTGAACACCGTGCAGGCCGCCCTGCCCGGCATGCGCGCGCAGCGCTTCGGGCGCGTGATCAACATTGGCACCAACCTGTTCCAGAACCCGGTGGTGCCCTACCACGACTACACCGCGGCCAAGGCCGCGCTGCTGTCGCTCACCCGCACCCTGGCTGGCGACCTCGGCCCGGACGGGATCACCGTGAACATGCTGTCCGGCGGCCTGCTGCGCAGCACCGATGCCAGTGCGGCCACGCCGGAGGCGGTATTCGACTACATCGCGGCCAACACACCGCTGCGCAGCGTGACCACCCCGGCCGAGTTCGCCGATGCCGCCCTGTTCTTCGCCTCGCCCTGGTCGCGCGCGGTCACCGGGCAGAACCTGGTGGTGGACGGCGGCCTGGTGCGCGACTGATGCGCATCTCCGAGGTGGCGCGGCGCAGTGGCGCCAGCCAGAAGGCCATCCGCCTGTACGAGGCGCGTGGGCTGCTGGCCACGGTGGCGCGGATCAACCGCTACCGCGACTACACCGAGCAGGATCTCAACCTGGTGCTGCTGATCCGGCAGGCCCTTGCACTGGGCTTCCGGCTGGCCGACGTGGCCGCGCTGCGGCGCGCCGATGGCGGCATCGACTGGTTGCGCGTGCAGGCGCTGCTGGCGCAGCGGCAGCAGGCGGTGCGCGCGGACATGCAGCGCCTGCAGCAACTGGATGCCGCGCTGACACAGCTTCGCGCCGAGGTGGTCGTGCTGATCGGCCACGGCGACACCGGGCCGCTGGATGCGTGCATGGCCAGCGGTGACTGCCTGGCCGCTTGACTCTGCCCCATGGGGCAGACCGTAGGCTGCGCGCTCCCCTCACGAGCGCCCCCATGTCCCGTTCGATCGTTATCCTGCTTGGCCACCCCGACCGCGACAGCCTGTGCGGGGCTCTGGCCGAGCGCTACCGGCAGGCCGCGCAGGCCGCCGGCCACCCCGTGCAGCTGTTCGCGCTCGGCGAACTCGCCTTCGACCCGATCCTGCGCCATGGCTACCGCCAGATCCAGCCGCTGGAGCCGGCCCTGCAGCAGGTCAACGCCGCCATCGCGGAGTGCCAGCACCTGGTGCTGGTCTACCCGACCTGGTGGGGCGGCATGCCGGCCCTGCTGAAGGGCTTCTTCGACCGCGCCTTCCTGCCGGGCGTGGCGTTCCGCTACCGCAAGGATTCGGTGTGGTGGGACCGGCTGCTGGCCGGCCGCAGCGCGCGGGTGATCACCACGCTGGACACCCCGCCCTGGTACTACCGCTGGGTGTACCGGATGCCGGGGCACCAGCAGATCCGGCGCACCATCCTGGAGTTCTGCGGGATCAAGCCGGTGCGGATCACCGGGCTCGGCCCGGTGCGCAGCAGCACCGCGGCGCAGCGGGATGCGTGGCTGCTACACGCCGAGCAACTGGGCCGCCAGGCCAGGTGAAATGGAGGGGGTAGAGCCACGCCATGCGGGGCTGCCCTTGGTTCCGGCGTGCGGACGGCTGCCAGCCACGCATGGCGTGGCGCTACGGTGATGGTGCGTCGGCTTCTGCCAGCCACGCGTGGCGTGCGCTACGGTGATGGTGCGTCGGCTTGTGCCGGCCACGCATGGCGTGGCGCTACGGTGATGGTGCGTCGGCTTGTGCCGGCCACGCATGGCGTGGCGATACGGTGATGGTGCGTCGGCTTCTGCCAGCCACGCATGGCGTGGCGCTACGGTGATGGTGCGTCGGCTTCTGCCAGCCACGCATGGCGTGGCTCTACGGTGTTGGTGCGTCGGCTTGTGCCGGCCACGCGTGGCGTGGCTCTACGGTGATGGTGCGTCGGCTTGTGCCGGCCACGCATGGCGTGGCTCTACGGTGATGGTGCGTCGGCTTGTGCCAGCCACGCATGGCGTGGCGCTACGGTGATGGTGCGTCGGCTTCTGCCAGCCACGCATGGCGTGGCTCTACGGTGTTGGTGCGTCGGGTGCGCCGGCTCAATGCTGTTTGGGCGGGGTCGGGCCGCAGCTGTCGCAGCCGCCGCAGGCCCCGCCACCGCCGCTGGCCGGCGGTGCGATCCTGCGCCCCAACGCCTGCTGCCAGGCGGCGCGCTGCGGCTTGACCAGCATCAGCGCGATCGCACCGCGGATTCTGCGCACCACGCCGGGGAACTGCTTCTTCATCACCACCCACGCGCTGACCAGCACGGCCAGCGCGATCACGGCGTACTGCAGCAGCAGGCCGGCGTCCATCAGCCGCCGCCCAGTGCCACGGTCACCTGGTAGGTGACCAGCGAGGCGATGTAGGCGGCCGCGAACAGGTAGAAGGTGGCAAAGCCCATCTGCTTCCACGAGTTGGTTTCGCGCTTGATCGTGGCCAGCGTGGAAATGCACATCGGCGCGTAGATGTACCAGACCAGCAGCGACAGCGCGGTGGCCAGCGACCAGCCATCGCTGATCAGCGGGGTCAGCGCCTGGCTGGCGGCGTCGTCATCGGCAGCCGACAGCGCATACACCGTGGCCAGCGACGCCACGGCCACTTCACGCGCGGCCAGGCCCGGGATCAGGGCGATGCAGATCTGCCAGTTGAAGCCCAGCGGCGCGAAGAATACCGCCATCGCGTGCCCGATCTGGCCGGCGAAGCTGTAGTCGATCGCCGGCATTGTCGCGTTCTCCGGTGCCCCCGGGAACGACAGCAGCACCCACAACAGGATGGTCAGCGCCAGGATGATGCCACCCACGCGCTTGAGGAAGATCATGCCGCGCTCGTACAGCCCCACCGCCAGGTCGCGCGGGTGCGGAATGCGGTAGGACGGCAGCTCCAGCATCAACGGGTGCTCGCTCTTGTCGCGACGCCACTTCTTCATGGACCAGGACATCAGCAGCGCGCTGACGATGCCGGCCGCGTACAAGCCGAACAGCACCAGCCCCTGTTGGTTGAACACGCCCCAGACCTGCTTCTGCGGAATGAACGCACCGATCAGCAGCGCATACACCGGCAGGCGCGCCGAACAGGTCATCAAGGGGGCCACCAGGATCGTGGCCAGGCGATCCCGCGGGTCCTGGATGCTGCGGGTGGACATGATGCCCGGCACGGCACAGGCGAAGCTGGACAGCAGCGGGATGAACGAGCGCCCGGACAGGCCCGCCGCCGCCATCATCCGATCCAGCAGGAACGCGGCCCGCGGCAGGTATCCCGATTCCTCCAGCGCCAGGATGAAGGCGAACAGGATCAGGATCTGCGGCAGGAAGATGATCACCCCGCCCACGCCGGCAATGATGCCGTCGGTCAGCAGGCTGTTGAGCGGCCCTTCCGGCAGCGCGCCACCGACCCACTCGCCCAGCGCCCCGGTACCGGCCTCGATCAGGTCCATCACCGGCGTGGCCCAGGCATAGACCGCCTGGAAGATCAGGAACATCACCACTGCGAGGGTCAACAACCCGAACACCGGGTGCAGCAGCCAGCGGTCCAGCGCATCGTCCACCTTCGCGGTGCGCGTGGGCATGCTCACCGCGGCGGCCAGGATGGCGCGCACCTGGGCGTGGTAGTCCCGGTCTTCGGCCGGTGCCGCCACCGGCGCCTGCAGGTGCGGCACCATGCCGTCCAGCCGCTCGACCAGCGCCTGGGCGCCATTGCGGCGCACGGCCACGGTTTCCACCACCGGCACGCCCAGCGCCTGTTCCAGGGCCCGCACGTCGATCTTGATGCCCCGACGCTGGGCGGCATCGACCATGTTGAGCGCCACGATCATCGGCTTGCCCAGCTCGCGCAGCTCCAGCGCGAAGCGCAGGTGCAGGCGCAGGTTGGTCGCGTCGATCACGCACAGCAGCACGTCCGGCGCGGCCTCGCCCGGGTAGAAGCCCCGGCACAGGTCGCGGGTGATCGCCTCGTCCAGGCTGGCGGGCTGCAGGCTGTAGGCACCCGGCAGGTCGAGCACGGCAAACTCGCGCCCGGACGGCGCGCGCAGGCGGCCTTCCTTGCGCTCCACGGTCACGCCGGTGTAATTGGCCACCTTCTGGCGGCTGCCGGTCAACTGGTTGAACAGCGCGGTCTTGCCGCTGTTGGGGTTACCCACCAGCGCCACGCGCAGGGCGGCGGTCGCAGCGCTCATGCGCGCGCCTCCCCGCCCGGCAGCGCGGTCACCACGATGCGCGACGCCTCACTGCGGCGCAGGGCGAAGCGCGTGAACCCGACCTGCACCAGCAGCGGCTCGGCGCCGACCGGACCACGGGCTACCAGACGCACTTCTTCCCCTTCGACGAAGCCAAGCTCCTTCAGACGGCGGGCGATCGCATCGTTTGCGTGTAGTTCCTGCACGGACGCCACCAGGGCGGAGTCGTACAGCGCCAGATCGGACAACGTCACGGAGCGCCTTCTCGATGATAGGAATGGTTATCAATTCTACCATCGCCGCGCCGCGTCATTGCCCGTGACCAATGGCCCGCTATGATCCGTACATGTATGGACCGACCGCAGACCCCCATGAGTGATGCATTAAGGATAGAACGCAGCGCCTCGGTGCTGACCCTGTGGCTGAACCGCCCCACCCTGCACAACGCCTTCGATGCGGCCCTGATCGCCCAGCTCACCGCGGCGCTGGACGCCGCCGGGCGCGACGAGCAGGTGCGTGCGGTGGTGCTGGCCGGCCAGGGGGCTTCGTTCTCGGCGGGCGCGGACATGCAGTGGATGCGCGGCATGGCCGCCGCCAGCGAAGAGGCCAACCGCCAGGATTCGCTGGCCCTGGCGCAGTTGATGCGCACGCTGGACGAGCTGCCCAAGCCGACCATCGCGCGGGTGCACGGCGCCGCCTTCGGTGGCGGGGTCGGCATGGTGGCCTGCTGCGACATCGCCATCGCCAGCACCACGGCCCGGTTCGGCCTGACCGAAAGCCGGCTGGGGCTGCTGCCGGCGGTGATCTCCCCGTACGTGATCGACGCCATCGGCCCCCGCCAGGCACGGCGCTGGTTCGCCACCGGCGAGCACTTCGACGCCGACACCGCCTTGCGGATCGGGCTGGTCCACCAGCTGATCGAACCTGAACGCATCGACGAGGCCGTGCAACGCCAGCTAGGCCTGCTGGACAAGGCCGGCCCGATCGCCTCGGCCCTGGCCAAGGACCTGGTGCGTCGGGTCAGCGCGGGCCGCGACCGCGATGCGCTGGACCGCGACAATGCCGCGCTGATCGCGCGGCTGCGGGTCTCGGCCGAGGGCCAGGAGGGCCTCGGCGCCTTCCTGGACAAGCGCGCCCCGCATTGGGTTACCCAGGACTGAGGACTCGGACATGCTTGACCATATCGGTATCCGCTGCGCCGACTTCACGCGCAGCCTGGCCTTCTTCCAGCAGGCCCTGGCGCCACTCGGCATCACGGTGGTGATGCAGGTCGGCGCCGAACAGACCGGCGCGCACGACCACGCCGGCTTCGGCCGCACCGGCAAGCCGGACTTCTGGATCGGCAATGCGCCCGGCGCCCACGGCGGCGTCCACGTCGCCTTCAGTGCCGACAGCCGCGCCGAAGTGGATGCCTTCCATGCCGCGGCGCTGGCCGCCGGTGGCCGCGACAACGGCGCCCCGGGCATCCGCGAGTATTACCACCCCGACTATTACGGGGCCTTCGTCCTCGATCCGGACGGCAACAACATCGAAGCGGTCTGCCACCGCCCGGGCTGACGCCCGGCGGTCGCCCCCGACGACCGCGTGCGCCTGGCGCAGGATGGCCGCTTTGTCGCCCATCCCGCGTATCCCCCTTTCGTGGCCCGCCGGGGACCGTGGGCCACCCTCCTTTCCCTGGTATCCCTGTGACCCCAACCCCGCCCCCTACGCAGCCTGCTGTGCGCCATCCCGTTCGCCGGGAGGCCTGCCATGGATGACACCTTCGTCCGCATCGTCGAGGTGGGCCCGCGCGATGGCCTGCAGAACGAAGCCCAGCCGGTGGCCACCGCCGACAAGATCGAGCTGGTCCGGCAGCTGTCGCTGACCGGCCTGCGCACCATCGAGGCCACCAGCTTCGTCAGCCCGCGCTGGGTGCCGCAACTGGCCGACGCCGCCGAGGTCTACGCCGGGATCGAGCGCCGGCCCGGAATCGCCTACCCGGTGCTGGTGCCCAACGAGCAGGGCTATGACCGGGCGCGCGCCGTGGGCGTGCAGGAAGTGGCGGTGTTCACCGCCGCCTCGGAAACCTTCAACCGCACCAACACCAACGCCGGCATCGACGAATCGCTGGCGCGCTTTGCTCCGATCCTCGAACGCGCCAGGGCCGATGGGGTGAAGGTGCGCGGCTATGTCTCCACTGTGCTCGGCTGCCCCTACCAAGGCGAGGTGCCGGTCAGCGAGGTGGTGCGGGTGGCGCGCGCGCTGCACGCGATGGGCTGTTACGAAATTTCGCTGGGCGACACCATCGGCGTGGGCACGCCGCGCAAGGCGCGCGCGATGCTGCACGCCGTGGCCGCCGAAGTGCCGATGGCCGCGCTGGCGGTGCACTTCCACGATACCTACGGGCAGGCGCTGGCCAACATCGACGCGTGCCTGGAGGAAGGCGTGCGCGTGGTGGATTCGGCGGTGTCCGGCGCGGGCGGCTGCCCCTACGCCAAGGGGGCCAGCGGCAACGTCGCCAGCGAGGACGTGGTGTACCTGCTGCACGGCATCGGCATGCGCACCGGCATCGACCTGCCGGCGCTGGCCACGACCGGCCGCTGGCTGGCCGCGCGGCTCGGCCGCGAGACCGGCAGCAAGGCCGGCAAGGCGCTGGCGGCCACATGAGTCGCCGCGGCCCGCGCCGGAACGTTGCGGTCGGTGACCACCTCACCGCCCACGTCCACGCGCTGGCCGCCATGGACCAGGCGCTCGCACGCATCCCCGGCGAGGCCGACCTGCGGACCCTGCTGCGCGATGTGCAGCAGGCGCTGCAGGAAGCGATGGACGAGCGCCAGCTGGCACTGCGCCGCTACGCCGCGCTGTTCGATGCGGTGCCCGACCCGGTCAGCATCCTCAGCGAAACCGGCGTGGTGCTGGACCTCAACAAGGCCGGCGTGCGCGCCTACGGCCGCCCGCGCGAGGACATCGTCGGGCAGCCGATCGAACTGCTCAACCCGGACCTGCCCAGCGATCACCTCGACCCGGTGTGGGAGGCGCTGCGGCGCGATGAGACCTACGTCATCGAAGTCACCAACATGCGCGGCGACGGCAGCCGCTTCCCGGTGGAGGTGCACTCGGCGGGTTTCGAGCACCAGGGCGAGCACTGCATCGTGGCGGTGGCGCGCGACCTCAGCAGCCGCTGGCAGGCCGAATCGCGCTACCGGTTGCTGATGGAGTCGATCGACAAGGGCGTGGTCCTGTTCGACGCCCACCTGCGCGTGGTCTCGGCCAACCCGGCCGCGCATCGCATCCTCGGCACCGCCGGCAACGGCGGCAGCCTGCAGGCGATGCTGGCCCCGGATGACTGGATCTGCGTGGACGAACACGGCCACCCGCTCACCCGCGAGCAATGGCCGGCGGCGGTATCGCTGCGCACCGGGCGGATCATCCGCAGCACCATCGTCGGGCTGTACCACCGCCCGCGCGGCCGCATGATCTGGATCTCCACCACCAACGTGCCGGTGTTTGGCACCGGCCGCGATTGTCCGGACCATGTGTTCGGCATGTTCAGCGACATCACCGAACTCAAGCGCACCAACGCGCTGTTCGACCGCGCCCAGTCGCTGGCGCACATCGGCGGCTGGGAATGGGACCGCGGCCTGCAGCGGCTGTATCTCACCGACGAGGCCAACCGCATCCTCGGCCAGGCGCTGCCGCTGCACGACATGGCCCACCTGCTGGAATGCCTGCGCGTGGACGACCGCTCGCAGCTGCAGCAGGCGCTGCTGGACGTGATCGACAAGCAGGCCCCGTTCGAACTGGAACTGCAGGGCCAGCGCAGTGACGGCCATTCGTTCTGGGTGCGGATGATCGGTGAGGCCGAGGCCGGCGACGTCGACGCCGCGCGCATCGCCGGCACCGTGCAGGACATCACCGCGCGCAAGCAGGCCGAGGAAACCCTGCGCATCCAGGCCCGTACCGACCCGCTCACCGGCATCATGAACCGCGACGCGGTACTCAACGACCTGTCCACGCGCATGGCCAACCCCACCCATTGCCGGGTGGCCGTGCTGTACATCGATCTGGACCGGTTCAAGACGGTCAATGACCTGCTCGGCCACAACGCCGGCGACGAACTGCTGATCGACGCCACCCGCCGCATCGCCACCGCGATCGGTACCGAAGGGCTGCTGGCGCGGTTCGGCGGCGACGAGTTCCTGGTGGTCTGCGACACCCGCGACCAGGCCGACCAGCCCGAGCGCCTGGCCGAGGCGATCACCCGCGGCTTCAGCACCCCGTTCCGCTTCGGCAGCGACGAGTTCGCGGTCACCACCAGCATCGGCATCGCGCGTGCCCCGCAGGATGGGCTGCGCCCACAGCAGCTGATCCAGAACGCGGACATCGCCATGTACGACTGCAAGCGACGCACCCGCAACGGCTGGCAGGTGTTCTCTCCGGAGCTGGCGCAGCGCCAGCACGACCGCCTGCAGATCGAAAGCCGCCTGCACCGGGCCCTGGACGACGACGAGTTCCACCTGGTCTACCAGCCGCAGGTGAACCTGCATGACGGCCGCATGGTGGCGGCCGAGGCCCTGATCCGCTGGCGCAATTCGCAGCTGGGCGAGCTGCGGCCGGACATCTTCATCGGCCATGCCGAGAGCACCGGCGACATCGTCCGGATCGGGCTGTGGGTGCTGCGCGAGGCCTGCCGCCAGATCCGCGCCTGGCAGGACGCCGGGCTGGGCATCGTGCGGGTGGCGGTGAACGTGTCCTACCGCCAGTTCGTCGGCGAGGACCTGGCCCGCAACGTGCGCCAGGTGCTGGACGAGTTCGGCCTGCCCGGCAGCGCGCTCGAACTGGAGTTCACCGAGCGGGTGCTGATCGAGGACGCCCCGGACACCCTGCAGACCTTTGCCCGCCTGCGCGAGATGGGCGTGCTGCTCACCATCGACGACTTCGGCGAGGGCTACAGCGCGCTGAACTACCTGCGTCGTCTGCCGATCCACGGGCTCAAGCTCAGCCAGCTGTTCGTCGAAGGCGTGCCCGGCAACCGCTCCGATGAAGCGGTCTGCGAGGCGGTCTGCGGCATCGCGCGCAGCCTGGGCCTGGGGCTGGTGGCCGAGGGCATCGAGTCGGAGCCGCAGCGGCGTTTCCTGCAGGCCCTCGGGGTGTCGGTGGGCCAGGGCTTCCTGTTCGCCCCGGGGCTGCCGGCCGACGAATTCGCACGGCGGCTGGTCCACCGCCACTGAGCGCGCGCGCACTGCACAACGGCGGCGGCGCCGGCTTCCGCTAGAATCGGCGGTTCCCGAACCAGCGGAACCACGCAATGCAGCTGTCTTCAGTCCGTGCCGTCATCACCGGTGGCGTCTCCGGCCTCGGCCTGTCCGTGGCCCAGTACCTGGTCGCCCACGGCGCCAAGGTGGCCCTGTTCGACCTCAATGACGACAAGGGCGCGGCCGCGGTGGCCGGGCTTGGCGAGGCCAATGCCCGCTACTTCACCACCAACGTCAGCGATGAAGCCGCCGTTGCCGCGCAGATCGATGCCGCGCACGACTTCCTTGGCGGCCTCAATGCCGCGATCAGCTGCGCGGGCATCCTCGGTGCCGGCCGCGTGCTCGGCAAGGAAGCGCCGATGCCGCTGGCCAGTTTCCAGGCCACGGTGATGGTCAACCTGGTCGGCAGCTTCAACGTGGCCAAGGCCGCGGCCAACCGCATGCAGCACAACACCCCGGGCGAGGACGGCGAGCGCGGGGTCATCATCAACACCGCCAGCGTGGCTGCCTACGAGGGCCAGATCGGCCAGGCCGCGTATGCCGCCTCCAAGGGCGGCGTGGTCAGCATGACCCTGCCGATGGCGCGCGAGCTGTCGCGCTTCGGCATCCGCGTCATGACCATCGCCCCGGGCATCTTCTGGACGCCGATGGTGGATGGCATGCCGCCGGCCGTGCAGGAGTCGCTGGCCGCCTCGATCCCGTTCCCGCCGCGCCTGGGCAAGCCGGAGGATTTCGCCGGCCTGGTCGGCCACATCCTCGGCAACACCTACCTCAACGGCGAGACCATCCGCCTGGACGGCGCGGTGCGGCTGGCGCCGAAGTAACCCGCATTCCCATCCCGCCGGGCGCCCGGTCTGGCGCCCTGACCTCCCACGAACCGACCTTCAGTCCATGAAAGCCAACGACATCAAGAAAGGCAACGTCGTCGAATACAACAACGGCGTTTACCAGATCCGCGACATCGAGCGCAGCTCGCCGCAGGGCCGCGGCGGCAACGTCCGCTTCCGCTTCATCATGTACAGCGTGCCGGGCGGCAACAAGCTCGATGCCAGCTTCGATGCCGACGACAACCTGCCGGAAGTCGAACTGCTGCGCCGCCAGTCCACCTATTCCTACAAGGACGGCGATGCGTTCGTGTTCCTGGATGACGAGGACTACACCCCGTACATGGTCGACGCGGACGTGCTCGGCGACGACGCCGGCTACATCACCGACGGCTTGACCGGCATCTACGTGCAGGTGATCGACGAAACCCCGGTGGGCGTGCAGCTGCCGACCAGCGTGGTGCTGGAAGTGGTCGAAACCCCGCCGGAAATGAAGGGCGGCACCGCCACCAAACGCCCGAAGCCGGCCAAGCTCAGCACCGGTATCGAGATCATGGTGCCCGAGTACATCGCCAACGGCGAGCGCGTGCTGGTCAACACCACCACCGGTGAATTTGCCGGCCGTGCCGACTAAGCGCGTCGCGCTGCTCGGTTGCCTGGCCCTGCTCGCGGCGTGCGCGCCGCGGGCAGCGGACAGCAGCATTGATGCAGTGGATGCCGCCCCGCCGGCGTCAAGCCAGGGCGACGTCGCCGCAGCGGACCGCGTTACCGACGCCCCGGCTGCCGCTGCACCGGCCGTGGACGCCCCCTCGGACGCCGACAGCGACCCCAGTGGCGGCATGCCCGACATGGATGAGCTCGAGCAGGCGCGGGCTGCCGCCGGCTGCGCGGTCTCCAACGACATCGGCGACCTGGACGACATCCGCATCTACTGCCAGATGCCGGCCGACGTGCGCGCGTTCCTCGAACGCGAAAACACCTGCCAGCACTTCGCGGGCGAAGAAGCCTACGATGAAGCGCGGCGACTGGAACTCGAGACCGCCAGCGAGCGCTATTGCGATGGCCGCGAACGCATCTTCGCCGACCTCTACGAGCGCCATCATGACGACTGCGCGCTGCGCGAAGCACTGATCGGCGTGGGCAACCGCTACGACCTGTTCACCGACGTCGCGGCGGACCACTGCCGCCCGCAGGACGTGCGCTGATCCACCCTCGGTTCACGGTTTGGCGGCCAGCGTCGGCGCCCCGCCGAAATCACCACAGCCGTGGTACTGCCGCGCGCCCACGGTCAGCATCGCCGTGGTCCCGAACGCCTGCCCACTCATGTCGTCCTGGCAGACCGTGCGCTGGAAGGTGAGCTTGATGTCGGTGCCATCGGCGGCCTTGCCCGACCAGCCATCCTTGCCCTGGGTCGGCAGCGGAATCTCGAAGGTACGCTGCCCGTAATCCGTTTCCACCCGCAGGCTGGGCGTCGCGCCGGCGGCTACTTCCGCCAGCCAGCCCGGCTCATTGCCGGTCGCCCGGAAGCCCGCCGCCGCGGTGCCCGCCGCGGCCGGCCCCGGCGCTGCCACCCCTTCCGCACCCGACCCGGTGCAGGTGCGGTCCGGCTCCCCGTACAACGCCAGGGTGCCGTCGGTGGTGCCCCGGGTCCAGAACGTGGTGCCTTGACCGTCGCTGTATCTGGCCCCGGAGGCGGCCGGCTGCGATGACATCGCGAAGGTGCGGTCGCCCACCACCACGGTGGCCGAATCCTGCCCCCGATACGTCGCATGCACCGTCAGCTCGCCGCACTGGAAGACATAGCTGCGCTCGTCGGACGTAGCCGCGACCGGCGGCGGTGGGGCCTGGTCGGTCGCGCCTGCACTGGCGGTGTCGCCACCCTGTTGCGCCGGCTGGCAGGCGGCCAGCCCGGCCGCGATGGCGAGGCTCAAAAGCCAGGGGGAAGCACGCATGTGGAACTCCTTGCGGTTGTTGCATTCAACGCACCATCCTAGCCCGCACCCTGCAGCCGCAGGTGAAGCGGCACTGACTCCGGCCCCGTCCGCGCCATCGCGTCGCCGGCGCTCGGCGCGCGCATGCGCGGCAGCGACCTCAGTGCAGGTCAGCGCCGGCGGCGGTGTCGGCGCGGGCCAGCAAACGCATCCGCGCACCCAGCCGTTCCAGGTTGTCGTCGGTGATCCGCAGTTCCTCCTGGTGCGCCGCCGGCAGCCGCGCGCGCAGTCGCTGGGCAAGCGCCTGCCAGCCCGGCACCGCACGCTGGCTGATCGCCGCAGTGGACGCCGCCGCGGCGGCGCGCTCGCTGCCCAGCGGCAGGCCATAGCCACCGGCCGGCACGAGTGCGGCAGGGCTGACCAGCTGGCCGGAATCGCGCAGCAGGGCCATCAAGGCCTGGCGCGCGTCGTCGCCGGCATCGGCCGGGGCCGCCAGGGTGCGCTTGAGCAGGTCGCGCGCGCGCAGCTCCTCGCGCTGGCGCACCGCCTGTTCCAGCAGCAGCAGCGCGGCGGTGGCACGCAACCCGCCCTCCTCCAGCGAGGCTGCGCGCCGGGCCGCCGGTTGGCGCAGCCACTCTTCGACGCGGTCCGCGCCGAGCGGAAGCTCGGCCCGCGCGACGTCGAACAGCTGCTGGTAGTGGTCCTGGGCAGAGGCGAAGTAGTAGCCCTGGCGCAACGCGGCATCGCGATCACGCAACACCGAACCGTCCGCATGCCCCTGCCGTTGCAGCCTGGCCAGCAGGCCGCGCGGCGTGATCCGGTTCAATCCCGGCGTGGCCCACCCCGGCACGCCCGCCTGCAGCAGCTTGCCGGTTTCCACCGCGCAGTTGTTGCTGACGAACAGGTAGCGGCCGTCGTAGCTCCAATGCACCTGCGCCACGCGTTCGAGCAGGCTGGCAATCTCGGTCGGCTGCAGCCGCAGTGGCACCGAGGCCAGCCCGCGCAGCTCCACCTGGGTGTATTCGTTGATCACCTGGTTGAGCGGCAGCACGAACAGGCGCGAGGGATAGGAACCGGTCAGGCCGCGCCAGCTGGAGATCTGCACGTCGCCGACGAATGCGCGGAAGGACAGCACGCGGTGATGGGCCAGGTCCATGCGGCAGGCCGGGCCCGGCGGCCGCCCCGGCGCGCAGATCACCAGCCGCAGCATGCTGTGGCCCCATCGGCTCATCATCTGGTCGTTGCCCTCGGCCAGCAGGTAATCCACCGCGTACACACGGGCCGGGTCCAGCTCCAGCAGCGACGCCGCGCCGGTGGCATCGTCGCTCTGGACCAGGGGCATCCGCGCATCGCAACGCGCTGCATCGTCGCCGCGCGTGCCGATGGTGCTGTCGAACCACGCCGCGAGCGCGGGACGGCGGCAGGCATAGCCAGGGTCGAGCAGGAAGTGTTCGGCGTTGACGGCGAGGAACTCGGCCGGGCTGGCGCGCTCGTACGGGTCCGGGCTGCGCTGGCTGAAATGATTGCCGCTGCGCCCCATCCGCCACGGGCGCTGCTGCCAGCCACTGAGGTCGCGCCAGCGTGCGCTGCGCGACCAGCCGCCAGCGCGGCTGCGGTCGAGCACGTGGGTCAGTTCATGGATGAGCGCGGCCTGCACCGCTCGCGGCAGCGGCTGCCCGTCCTGCACCTCGTCGAGCAGCTGCCGGCGCAGGGTGATGGCGCCGTTGCGCGCGCGCCCATGCACCTGCGCGGGAAGCGCATCGCTCCAGCGCACGCGCACCGGGGCATCGAAGCGCGCCTGCCAGCTGGCGGGCAGCGGCGCCTCGTCCAGTACCCGCTGCGCGGCCACCCGCTGGGCCGCATCCAGGCCGTCGGCCTGCAGTTCCAGGCGCAGACCGGCCTGCGCCAGCGGCGCGGCCAGCAGCGCCGCCAGGGCCGCCCATCGCCAGCGGCGGGCCTGGCCACGCACGTGCATCAACGGGCCAGCAGCGCCTTGGCCAGGGCCAGGTCGCTGGCGTCGCGCTGGGCGACATCGCGCTCGCGCAGGTGCAGCAACGCCGCCTCCAGGCGCGCGCCACGGATGGCGCCATCGCTGGCGACGAACGCGGCCGCATCGTCGCGCGCGTCGAGCACGATCTTGTCATCGTCCGAGCTGGACGAACCGGCCGACGACGCGCCGGAGGCGGAACCGGCCGAGGAGCCGGCGAAGCTGGAGGCCAGCGCCGACAGCGGCAGGGCGAGGACGGCAAGAAGCAGGATCGGACGCATCATCAGGGTGTCGTTCGCGGTGGAAAACGCAGAGCGTATAGGCTGGGTGAAATCCTGTCGCGGCCTACAGGTCAAACAGCTTGCCGGGATTCAGCAGGCCTTGGGGATCAAACGCACGTTTGACCGCCTTCATCAAGGCGATTTCCGGCGCGCTGCGGGTGCTGTCCAGGTAGCCTTTCTTGACCAGCCCGATGCCATGCTCGGCCGAGATGCTGCCATCGAAACGGGCCAGCACCTGCGCCAGCAGCGTGGTGACGTGCTCGCACTGGGCAAGGAATTCCGCGCTCGCGGTGGCGTCGGGCTTGAGCACGTTGATGTGCAGGTTGCCGTCGCCGATGTGGCCGAACCAGACCACGTCGAACTGCGGATATGCCTGGCCGATCAGGGCCTGGGTTTCGGCCATGAACGCGGGCATCGCCGAGATCCGCACCGACACGTCGTTCTTGTAGGGCGTGTAACGCGCCACCGCTTCGGTGATGCCCTCGCGCAGGCGCCACAACTGCGCGGCCTGCGCATCGCTCGCGCTGACCACGCCATCGCTGACCCAGCCCTGCTCCATGCAGGCCTCGAAGGCGGCCATCGCGGCGGCCTCCTGGGCCTCGTCGCCGGCGGCGAACTCGGTGACCACGTAGAACGGGTGCACCTCGGCGAACGGTGCCTGCGCGCCATGCGCGAGCACGTGTTCGAGCGCGCGGTCGGTGAAGAATTCGAAGGCCTGCAGCTGCAACCGCTCGCGGAACGCGGCGAACACCTGCATCAACACCTCGAAGCTGGGCAGCGCCAGCAGCATCACGTTGCTGGCCGGCGGCGGATCGGTCAGCCGCAACGTGGCCTCCACGATCACCCCCAGGGTGCCCTCCGAGGCGATCAGCAGCTGGCGGAAATCGTAGCCGCTGGAATTCTTGATCAGGCCCTTGTTGAGTTCCAGCAGCTCGCCGCTGGCGGTGACCACCTTGAGCCCGGCGATCCACTCGCGGGTGTTGCCGTAGCGGATCACGCGGATGCCGCCGGCGTTGGTGGCGATGTTGCCGCCGATCGAGCACGACCCGCGCGCGGCGAAATCCACCGGGTAGATCAGGCCGTGTTCCAGCGCGGCGTTGTGCACCGCTTCCAGCGCCATGCCGGCCTGCACGGTCAAGGTGCGGTCCACGGCATCGAAGGCCAGCGGCTTGTTCATGCGTTCCAGGCTGAGTACCAGCTCGCCCTGCGCGGCGACCGCGCCACCGGACAGGCCGGTGCGGCCGCCGGAGGGCACCACCGCCACCTGCTGGGCGCTCGCCCAGCGCAGGATCGCCTGCACTTCCTCCACGCTGCCCGGCAGCGCGATGGCCAGCGGCGCCGGGGTCCAGCGCCGGGTCCAGTCGCGGCCGTAGTGCTCCAGGTCGGCCGGATCGGTCTTGAGCCGCAGCCCGGGGCAGTCCTGCAACAGCGAAGAAAGGCGCGGATCGGTCATGGCAGCAGGACTGGGCGAGGGAATTCCCAAGCGTAGCAGACCCCCGCCGCTGGCCCGACCGCTGGCATCGACCCGGCGCGTGTCAACGGATGCATCTGAAACCATCTCCGCGCCCATTGGCGCACTGCACAATCGGCGGCCCGTTCTGGCATAGTTGGGTGCTCCCGCCCACCATGCCGCACCCGCCCATGTCGCCGAAGAAGACCTCGTTCCCGAAGCAGGATATCCGCGTGCTGTTGCTGGAGGGGGTGAGCCAGACCGCGATCGACGTGTTCACCGCCGCCGGCTATTCGCAGATCGAACTGCACAGCAAGGCGCTGCCCGAAGACGAACTGAAGGCGCGCATCGCCGAGGCGCACATTGTCGGCATCCGCTCGCGCACGCAGCTGAGCGCCGAGGTGCTGGCCCATGCCAAGCGCCTGATGGCGGTGGGCTGCTTCTGCATCGGCACCAACCAGGTCGACCTGGACGCTGCCGAGCTGGCCGGCATCCCGGTGTTCAACGCGCCCTACTCCAACACCCGCAGCGTGGCCGAGCTGGTCATCGCCGAAGCGATCATGCTCACCCGCGGCATCCCGCAGAAGAATGCCGAATGCCATCGCGGCGGCTGGTCCAAATCGGCCGCCGGCAGCCATGAAGTGCGCGGCAAGACGCTGGGCATCATCGGCTACGGCCACATCGGTACCCAGGTCGGGGTGATGGCCGAGGCGATGGGCATGCAGGTGATCTTCCACGACGTGGAAACCAAGCTGTCGCTGGGCAATGCACGCGCGGCGATCAGCCTGGACGACCTGCTCGCGCGCGCGGACATCGTCACCGTGCACGTGCCGGAAACCCCGGCCACGCAGTGGATGATCGGCGCCGCCGAACTGGCGCGCATGCGTCCTGGCGCGCACCTGATCAATGCCGCGCGCGGCACCGTGGTCGACATCGACGCGCTGGACGCGGCGCTGCACAGCGGCCATATCGGCGGCGCGGCGGTGGACGTGTTCCCGATCGAGCCCAAGGGCAACGGCGATGCGTTCGTGTCGCCGCTGACCGCGCACGACAACGTGATCCTGACCCCGCACGTGGGCGGCAGCACGCTGGAAGCGCAGGACAACATCGGCGTGGAAGTGGCGGCCAAGCTGGTCCGCTACAGCGACAACGGCAGCACGCTGTCGGCGGTCAATTTCCCGGAAGTGACCCTGCCCGAGCACGAAGACAGCCTGCGCCTGCTGCACATCCACCAGAACGTGCCGGGCGTGCTGTCCAAGGTCAACGAGATCTTCTCGCGCCACAACGTCAACATCGACGGCCAGTTCCTGCGCACCGACCCCAAGGTGGGCTACGTGGTCATCGACATCACCGCCAGCGAGGCCCAGGCGACGGCCGTGCGCGAAGAGCTGGCCGCGATCCCGGGCACGCTGCGGACGCGCGTACTGTATTGATCGCCCGCCGGGCTCCCCGGCGGCGGGATGTCGTGCCGCGCTGTGCGCGGTTGCCGAGCATGGCTCGGCACTACCGGTTCGCGTCGGATTGCGGTTGGCGGCCATGGTGCGGCACTACCCGTTCGCACCGGATCGCGGTTGGTGGCCATGGTTCGGCGTCACCGGTGCGCCCCGGATTGCCGGCCATGGTGCGGTTCGCGCCAGATCGCGGTTGGCGGCCATGGTCCGCATTTCCGGTGCGCCCAGGATTGGCGGCCATGGCCCTTTACACCCGGATCCCGGTAGAGCCGAGCCATGCTCGGCTGCTTTTCGTTACGGGCTCGCGATGGCCTCATCCAGACGTCGGACGGCGGTCAGGCGCCCGACCGACGCGTTGCCTGTCGGGCGGCATCCGGTTGCGGACGGTTGCCGCGCCGGTGCGCGGTTGCCGAGCATGGCTCGGCACTACCCGTTCGCACCGGATCGCGGTTGCTGGGCGTGGTTCGGTACTACCGGCGCGCCCTGGATTGCCGGCCATGATGCGGTTCGCGCCGGATCGCGGTTGGCGGCCATGGTGCGGTTCGCGCCGGATCGCGGTTGGCGGCCATGGTGCGGTGCGCGCCGGATCGCGGTTGGTGGGCATGGTTCGGCATTACCGGTGCGCCCTGGATTGGCGGCCATGGTGCGGTGCACCCGGATCCCGGTAGAGCCGAGCCATGCTCGGCTGCTTTTCGTTACGGGCTCGCGATGGCCTGACCCAGACGTCGGACGGCGATCAGGCGCCCGACCGACGCGTTGCCTGTCGCGCGGCATCCGGTTGCGGACGGTTGCCGCGCTGGTGCGCGGTTGCCGAGCGCGGTTCGGCACTCCCTGTTCGCGCCGGGTCTTGCCCGCGAAGCGAATTCGGCCTCGGGTTAGCGCGCCAGCCAGCGCTTCGCCATCCGCGGCAGCGAATCGTCACCGTCCGGCGTCTCGATCGCCGCATTGGCCACGTCACGGATATCCCGCCAGGCCAAGGCCAGCGACTCTTCGCTGAGCGCGAACTGCTCGCTGCCCAGCGCACGCACCACGTAGCGCGCGTCGTAATGCCAGTGGCCGGGCACGTCCTTGCGCTCGGGGATCCAGTGCTTGTCGATGTCGAACAGCTCGCCATCCTCCAGCACCAACCCGCTCAGACCCGACTCTTCCTCGGCCTCCTTCAGCGCCACCCGGGCCAGGTCACGGTCGCCATCGGCGTGGCCGCCCAATTGCAGCCAGCGGTCCAGCTTGCGGTGGTGGGTGAGCAGCACGCGCTGCCCGTCGGCGCTGACCAGCCACGCACTGCCTGTGAAGTGGCCGGCCAGGCGCTCGCGCAGGAACGGATTTTCCGGATCATCCAATAGTGTGCTGAATTCGGCAGATAGCGCGGCGTGTCCGGGCTGGCGTTGCGCATAGGCGGCCAGTTCGGCGCGCAGTTCGGCATCAGCAACGACAACGGATTCAGGGTTCATCGGCATGGCAGCGGCGGGTTCGGGCGGAATTTGTCGATTATCGCCGGGGTCATGCTGCATTTGTGCTTGTGTGCAGGCTTCAGCTTTGGCTAAGGTACAGCGGGCCCCGCTCCGTTGGGGCGCCCAGTTGCCATCAGGGCGCGCGGCAAAGTACCGCGCGCCTCACCTTTGTCCATTTTAGGGAAGCACTGCATGCTGAAGTCTCTGTTGAGGGTCAAACCGGTCGAACCGGCCGGGCACGTCGATGCCGGCGAGCCCATCGAAGGCAGCCTGGACGGCGAAGCCACGCTGAAACGGACCCTCACAGCCAAGCACCTCATCATGCTCGGCATCGGCGCGGTGATCGGCGCCGGCATCTTCGTGCTCACCGGCCAGGCCGCAGCCAATCACGCCGGCCCGGCGGTGATGCTGTCGTTCGTGTTCGCCGGCATCGCCTGCGCGCTGGCCGGCCTGTGCTACGCCGAGTTCGCGGCGATGATGCCGGTCTCCGGCAGCGCCTACTCCTATTCCTACGCCACCCTCGGCGAAGGCATGGCGTGGTTCATCGGCTGGTGCCTGGTGCTGGAGTACCTGTTCGCCTCGGCATCGGTCGCGGTGGGCTGGTCGGCGTACCTGATCAGCTTCATCACCACCACGCTGCACATGCCGTTCCCGGATGCGCTCAGTGCCGCGCCGATCGCCTGGACCGGCCAGGAGTTCATCGCCTCCGGCAAGCTGTTCAACATGCCAGCGGTGCTGATCGTGGCAGCCGTGACCGGCCTGCTGTACGTGGGCGTGACCCAGTCCGCCTTCGTCAACGCGATCATCGTGACGATCAAGGTGTTCGTGATCTGCCTGTTCATCGGCATCGGCGCGGCACACGTGGACCCGGCCAACTGGCACCCCTTCATCCCCGAAAACACCGGCGTGTCCGGCGAGTTCGGCTGGAGCGGCGTGTTCCGTGCAGCCACCATCGTGTTCTTCGCCTACATCGGCTTCGATGCGGTCTCTACCGCAGCCGGTGAAACGAAGGACCCGCAGCGAAACATGCCGATCGGCCTGCTCGGCTCGCTGGCGGTCTGCACCATCGTCTACATCATCGTCTGCGCGGTGCTGACCGGTATGCTGCCCTACCACCTGCTGGGCACCGACAAGCCGGTGGCCACCGCGCTGGAAGCCTACCCGAGCCTGTCCTGGCTGAAGACCGCCGTGGAAATCGGCGCGATCGCCGGCCTCTCCTCGGTGGTGCTGGTGATGATGATGGGCCAGACCCGCATCGCCTACACGATCTCCCGCGATGGCCTGCTGCCCAAGGTGTTCGGCAAGGTCCACGCGCGCTTCCGCACCCCGTACTGGGCCACGATCGTGGTCGGCGTGATCGCCGCCGCGCTGGCCGGCATGGTCCCGCTGAACGTGCTCGGCGAGCTGGTCTCGATGGGCACCCTGCTGGCCTTCGCCACGGTCTGCATCGGCGTGCTGATCCTGCGCTATACCCGCCCGGAACTGCCGCGCCCCTTCCGCGTGCCGCTGGTGTGGGTGATCTGCCCGCTGGGCGCGCTGTCGTGCCTGTTCCTGTTCTGGCAGGCGTTCGTGGTGCATTGGCACCTGTTCGTCGGCTGGACCCTGCTGGGCCTGTGCATCTACTTCGGCTACGGCATGCGCCACAGCAAGCTCAACAAGAAGTCCGCCTGAGTGCTGCCGGGCCGGCCAAGTGCCGGCCCGGTCGTTTGATCCGTCGCGCCTGAGAAGAAGTCAACACCATGTTCAAGCAACTGTGGGCCACCAAGCATCCGCACGCCGCCCATGAAGACGCCAACGGCCTGAGCCTGCGCCGCACCCTCGGCCCCTGGGGCCTGACCGCGCTGGGCATCGGCGCGGTGATCGGCGGCGGCATCTTCGTGATCACCGGCCAGGCCGCAGCCAACCACGCCGGCCCGGCGATCATGCTGTCTTTCGTGCTGGCCGCGATCTGCTGCGCGTTCTGTGCGATGGCCTATGCCGAATTCGCGGCGATGGTGCCGGTCTCCGGCAGCGCCTACACCTATACCTACGCCACCTTCGGCGAGCTGTCGGCCTGGTTCATCGGCTGGATGCTGGTGCTCGAGTACGGCGTCTCGGCCTCGGCGGTGGCGGTCAGCTGGACCGGTTACTTCCTCAGCCTGCTCAGTCATTTCGACATCCACCTCCCCGCGGCGCTGGTCAGTGCCCCTCTGGACGCGCAGCTGCGCCCGACCGGGGCGATCGCCAACATCCCCGCCGCCATCCTGGTGCTGCTGCTGACCTGGCTGTGCTACGTCGGCATCAGCAAGTCCTCGGCCATGAACATGGCCATGGTGGTGCTCAAGACCGGGCTGATCGTCCTGGTCATCATCGCCGGCTGGCGGTACGTGGACCCGGCCAACTGGACCCCGTTCATCCCCGCCAACGAGGGCCCGGGCAAGTACGGCATGGAAGGCGTGCTGCGCGGCGCGGCGATGGTGTTCTTCGCCTACATCGGCTTCGAGGCGGTGTCGGTGGCCGCGCAGGAATCGCACAAGCCGCAGCGCGACATGCCAATCGGCATGCTGCTCTCGCTGGTGATCTGCACGGTGCTGTACATCGCCATGGCGGCGGTGATGACCGGGCTGGTGCCGTACACGCTGCTGGGCACCGACGAGCCGGTGGTCACCGCGGTGGCCGCGCACCCGCAGCTGGGCTGGCTGCGCATCATCGTGGAGATCGGCGCGCTGATCGGCCTGTCGTCGGTGGTGCTGGTGATGATCATCGGGCAGCCGCGCATCTTCATGATCATGGGCCGCGACGGCCTGCTGCCGCCGGTGTTCACCAAGATCCACCCGACCTACCGCACGCCGCACATCAATACCGTCATCACCGGTATCGGCATCGCCCTGCTGGCCGCGCTGTTCCCGCTGGACATCCTCGGCGAACTGACCTCGATGGGCACGCTGATCGCCTTCGCCGCGGTCTGCGCCGGCGTGCTGATCCTGCGCCGTACCCAGCCGGACCTGCCGCGCCCGTTCCGGATGCCGATGGCGTGGCTGATCTGCAGCCTCGGCGTGCTCAGCTGCATCGCCCTGCTGACCGCGATGACCGCGCACAACTGGATGCTGATGGGGGTCTGGACCGCAGTGGGCTTTGCCATCTACTTCGGCTACGGCTACCGCCACAGCCGCCTGCGCGGGAAATAAGGGCTTGCCGCCGGCCATTGGCCGGCGCCGGGCGCGCGCGAATCAGCGAAGCGCCGTAAAATGGCCGCATGACCACCCCGACCTTCCCCTACGACACCGCCCGCCTGAGCGACCTGGCCCAGGTGCTGATCGACAACGTCCGCGAGCTGGCCCAGGCCGGCTGGACCCCGGCGACCAGCAGCAACTTCTCCCACCGCCTGGATGACCGCCACGCGGCGATCACCGTGTCCGGCAAGGACAAGGGCCGGCTGGTCGAGGACGACATCATGGTGGTGGACTTCGACGGCAAGGCCGTTGGCCGCCCCCTGCGCCCGTCCGCCGAGACCCTGCTGCACACCCAGCTGTATCGCCGTTTCCCGGAGATCGGCTGCGTGCTCCACACGCATTCGCCGGTGCAGACGGTGGCCTCGCGCCTGTATGCGCCGCAAGGCCACATCCGCCTGGAAGGCTACGAGCTGCTCAAGGCCTTCCACGGCAACAGCACCCACGAGATGGCCATCGACGTGCCGGTGTTCGCCAACACCCAGGACATGGACGTGCTCTCGGCGCAGGTGGATGCGCTGCTCGACCAGCAATGCCTGTGGGGCTACCTGATCGACGGCCACGGCCTGTATGCCTGGGGCCGCGACATGGCCGAGGCGCGCCGGCACCTGGAAGCCTTCGAGTTCCTGTTCCATTGCGAGCTGGAACTGCGCAAACTGCGCGGCTGAACGGGTTGGGCGGGCGCCGGGCCACGCTGCACGGACCGGGCGTGCCCCGTGCAGATTCCTGAAGGGAATCTGTATTCCGCCGTTCACCATCAGCGCAGCGCCCCTGCCCCGGCGCTGCGCTGGTACCCTTTCCTTCCCCCTTTCGCCTCGCTGCCGCCGCCATGAGCCGACTCCGCATCTTTGACGACACTGCCCCGGACACCGCGTTGTTCGACAGCCGCGATGGCGCGGCGATCGCGGCCGAACTGACCCGGATCGGGGTCACCTTCGAACGCTGGCAGGCCACCCAGGAGGTCGCCCCCGGCGCCAGCCAGGACGAGGTGTTCGCCGCCTACAAGGCCGACATCGACCGCCTGGTCGCCCAGCACGGCTTCAAGAGCGTGGACGTGGCGTCGATCGCACCAGACAACCCCAACCGTGCCGAACTGCGCAGGAAGTTCCTCGACGAACACTTCCACAAGGAAGACGAGGTGCGCTTCTTTGTCGCCGGCTCCGGCCTGTTCACCCTGCACGTGGACGGCAAGGTGTACGAGATCGAGTGCGTCAAGGACGACCTGATCGCCGTGCCCGATGGCATCACCCACTGGTTCGACATGGGCGAAGAGCCCAATTTCGTCGCGATCCGTTTCTTCACCGAGGCCGATGGCTGGGTGGGTCATTTCACCGGCAGCGACATCGCCCAGCAGTTCCCGCGTTACCACCCCGCACAGCACCAGGCCGACTGATCCATGCCGCATCCCACTGTCATCCTCACCGATATCGAAGGCACCACCAGCAGCATTTCGTTCGTCAAGAACGTGCTGTTCCCGTATGCGCGCAAGGCCCTGCCGGCATTCGTCGCCGCACATGGCCAGCAGCCGGAGGTGCGCCGCTGGCTGGACGCGGTGGCCGTGGAGATCGGCGGTGCCTGCCAGGACAGCCTGGTCGTGGAGACCCTGCAGGGCTGGATCGACCAGGACCGCAAGCACACCGCGCTCAAGGCGCTGCAGGGCATGATCTGGGAAAGCGGCTACCGCAACGGCGATTACAAGGCGCACTTCTACCCGGAGGTGGGCGCGGTGCTCAAGGGCTGGCACGCCGAAGGCAAGCGGCTGTACGTGTATTCCTCCGGATCGGTGCCGGCGCAGAAGCAGTTCTTCGGTTTCAGCGAGGCCGGCGACCTGACCGGTCTGGTCTCCGGCTGGTTCGACACCGAAGTCGGTGGCAAGCGTGAGGCCGACAGCTACCGCCGCATCGTGCAGACGATCGGCGTGCCGGCGAACCAGATCGTGTTCCTTTCCGACGTGGTGGAAGAGCTGGACGCCGCGCGCGACGCAGGCTTGCAGACCCGCCTGCTCGACCGCCTGGACGATTACCCGCTGCCGCGCACGGGCGAAGCCACCCATGGCCACGACCGCGTCGAGAATTTCCAGCAGATCACGCTGTAATTGCGCCACCCCGGGGCGACCCGACGCGGGGATCCACGCCATGCGTGGATGCTGTTCGCGCGGGCCCCGCCTCGCGTCAGCCACGCATGGCGTGGCTCTACGGGAATCATGCATCGCCTCAGCCGCTGTGTGCGCCGCCGCGGGAACCGAACCCGTAGATCCACGCCATGCGTGGATGCTGTTCGCGCGAACCACGCCGTGCGTCAGCCACGCATGGCGTGGCTCTACGGGCATCCTGCATCGCGTCAGCCTCTGTGTGAGCCGCCGCGGGGGCCCAACCCGTAGATCCACGCCATGCGTGGATGGCTGTTCGCACGGACCACGCCTCGCGTCAGCCACGCATGGCGTGGCTCTACGGGAATCCTGAATCGCGTCAGCCGCTGTGTGAGCCGCCGCGGGGACCCAACGCGTAGATCCACGCCATGCGTGGATGCTGTTCGCCCGGACCACGCCTCGCGTCAGCCACGCATGGCGTGGCTCTACGGAAATCCTGCATCGCGTCAGCCGCTGTGTGCGCCGCCCCGAGGCCCACCGCGTAGATCCACGCCATGCGTGGATGCTCTTCGCCCGGACCACGCCTCGCGTCAGCCACGCATGGCGTGGCTCTACGGGAATCCTGCGTCGCGTCAGCCGCCGCCGCGGGCCCCACCGCGTAGATCCACGCCATGCGTGGATGCTCTTCGCGCGGACCACACCTCGCGTCAGCCACGCATGGCGTGGCTCTACCGGAATCCTGCATCGCGTCAGCCGTTGTGTGCCCCGCCGCGGGGACCCAACCCGTAGATCCACGCCATGCGTGGATGCTCTTCGCGCGCACCACGCCTCGCGTCAGCCACGCATGGCGTGGCTCTACGGGCATCCTGCATCGCGTCAGCCGTTGTGTGTTCCGCCGCGGGGACCCAACCCGTAGATCCACGCCATGCGTGGATGCTCTTCGCGCGGACCACACCGCGCGTCAGCCACGCATGGCGTGGCTCTACGGGAATCCTGCATCGCGTCAGCCGCTGTGTGAGCCGCCGCGGGGACCCAACCCGTAGATCCACGCCATGCGTGGATGCTCTTCGCGCGGACCACACCGCGCGTCAGCCACGCATGGCGTGGCTCTACGGGAATCCTGAATCGCGTCAGCCGCTGTGTGCGCCTCCCCGGAGCCGCAACGCGTAGATCCACGCCATGCGTGGATGCTCTTCGCGCGGACCACACCGCGCGTCAGCCACGCATGGCGTGGCTCTACGGGAATCCTGCGTCGCGTCAGCCGCTGTGTGAGCCGCCGCGGGGGCCCAACCCGTAGATCCACGCCATGCGTGGATGCTGTTCGCGCGGACCACACCTCGCGTCAGCCACGCATGGCGTGGCTCTACGGGAATCCTGCATCGCCTCAGCCTATGTGTGCCCCGCCGCGGGGACCCGACCCGTAGATCCACGCCATGCGTGGATGCTCTTCGCGCGGACCAAGCCGCGCATCAGCCACGCATGGCGTGGCTCTACGGGCATCATGGGCGCTTCAGCCACGCATGGCGTGGCTCTACGTGTGGGCTTGGCCGGGCGCTACCGGGTGTCGGTCAACGAGGTGAGGCACAGGCTGCGGCGCAGGGCGGCGAGGTCGGCGTCGCTGCGTAGATGGAGGGTCACGGTTTCGCCCGGCAGCAGGTCCAGGGCGTTGTCGTCCAGCGTGGCATCGTGCCCCTCGAACGCGATCCACAACGCGCGTACCCACTGCGGGGCGCGCAGCTGCAGCACGTAACCCTCGCCATCGGCGCGAAGGTCCGTGTCGATCGTCACCGGTGCCAGTGCGAGATCCTTGGCCGCCACGAAGTACACCGCTTGCCGCGACAGCACCCGCGCGCCATCCAGCAGCTCGACGACGGCCACCGTGCGCGTCGGGTCGGCGCCCTTCAGCAGCGTGGTGTCGTCGAATCGGCCCACCTCCAGCGCGGCCAGCGGTGGCACGTCCACCGTCTTTCGCCGGGCGTGGCGGAGCGTGCCGTCGAGATCCATCACCCGCAGCCGCCAGGTCGCCCGCAGGCCCTGCTGGCGGTCGTTGAGCAGGCTGATGCGGGTCACGCCGTCGTCGCGCAGTGCGGCCACCGCCTGGTCGGCAAAGAAGCGCCTGGCGTGGAAGTGCAGCGCCTTCCAGCGCCCGGCGTAATCGATGCTGGACCACGACGCACCCGGCCACACGTCGTTGAGCTGCCAGTACAGCGAGCCCATCGTGTACGGGCGCGAGGCGCGGTGGTGCAGCGCGGCCAGCTGGATGCCATCGGCCTGCATCACCTGGCTGAGGTAGACGAACGCCGGGAAATCGCGCGGCGTGCCGTATTCCTCTTCGATGTACTTGAGCAGGCGCTGGTTGCCCTCGCCCGCCATGAACTTCTGGTGCGCGCGCACCGTGGCACTGTCCACCTCCTGCTCGGCAGCGGGAATGATCCCGTCCAGCGTGCGCAGCACCGGCCATGCCTGCAGGCCGTACTCGGACATGAAGCGCGGGGTCTCGCGCAGGTAGGCGCTCACCGGCAGCGCCGGGTTGCCCCACACCTGCCAGTAGTGCTTGTCGCCGCGGGTGGAATCGTTGGCCTTCTCGTCCAGGTCGTTGCCGGGCGAACTGGACCAGTACGGCACGCCCAGCCCCTCCTCGGCCACGACCTGGCGCAGGTCATTGCCGAACAGGTCCACGTAGCCCTGCCACACCCTGGCGGCGAAGGCCGGATCGGCGGCGGCCAGGTCGCGGCCATGCCCCCAGTCCTTCCAGGCCGTCTCTTCTTCGTTGTTGCCACACCACAGCACCACGCTGGGGTGGTGCCGCAACCGGCGCACGTTGTCGCGGGCCTCGGCCACCACGTTGGCGCGGAATGCGGGATCGTAGCCGGGCTGCATGCCGCCGCCGAACATGAAGTCCTGCCAGACCAGCAGGCCCAGCTCGTCGGCGATGTCGAAGAAGACGTCGTCCTCGTAATAGCCGCCGCCCCAGTTGCGCAGCATGTTCATGTTGGCATCGCGCGCGGCGGTGAGCTCGCGACGGATGCGCGCGGCGTCCACGCGCGCGGGAAACATGTCGAACGGGATCACGTTGGCGCCCTTGGCGAAGATCGGCACGCCATTGATGACGAAGGCAAAGCCCTGCCCGCCCTGGCGGTCCACCTCGCGGCGCAGCTCCACCGTGCGCAGCCCGATGCGTTGTTCGATACCGGTCGCGTCGGCAGCACCCGGGGCCAGCGTGGCGCGCACGGTATAGCGCGCCTGCTCCCCCTGGCCGGCCGGCCACCAGCGGCGCGGCTGTTTGAGCGAGACCGGCACGGCAATGGCGTTGTCCCCGGCCTGCAGTGCGGCGTCACGGTCCATGCGGGCCACCGACACACCATCCGGATCCAGGATCTCCACGCGCACTGCGGCATTGCCGGGCGCGGCGCTTTCCACCTGCAGCGTGACCGCCAGATCGGCATGGTCCGCATCCAGCGCGCGGGTCTGCACGGCCAGCGCGGTCAGGCGCTGCGCATCCCAGCTTTCCAGCTGCACGGGGCGCCAGAGGCCGGCGGTCACGTAACGCGGGCCCCAATCCCAGCCGAAGTGGTAGCCCGGCTTGCGCACGAAGTTGCCGACCATCGCGTCCTTTGGCTCATCGCCGTACGGCGACGGGTAATTGCCGGCGATCTTGTGCGGCATCGCCTGCACGCCTGGCAGCAGGGTGCTGATCGGCGAGCGCAGCACGATGCGCAGTTCGTTGCCGGTGGCGCGCAACCGGCCATCCACGCGCGCACGCCAGGTGCGATGGCTGCTGTCGGCCTGCAGCAGCGGCGCGCCGTTCAAACTGACCGTGGCGAAGGTATCCAGGCCCTGGAACGCCAGCTCGGCGTGCGCGCGCGCCAGCGTGGCGGCGTCCACGTCGAAGCGGGCGCGATACTCCCAGCTGGCCAGCCCGATCCATTGCAGGCCCGCCTCGGGCGCGCCCACGTAGGGATCGGGAATCAGGCCGTGCGCGAGCAGGTCGGTGTGCACCGCGCCGGGCACCTGTGCCGGGCGCCACTGCTGCAGGCCGGGGTGTGCGGCACCGCGCGCATCACCGGGCAGCAGGCGGAATGACCAGTCCGCCGCCAGCGGGGCGGCAGCGACGGGCAGTGCCCAGGCTACCAGCAGGACCAGAAACAGCCAGCAGGCCGGTGCAACGACATGGAGACGGCGGTGCGCGCGCATGGTGATGTGCCTGGTTGCGGGAGCAGCCGACCAACGGTCGGCTCTACGGGGATTTGGGTAGCCGACCAACGGTCGGCTCTACCTGTTCAACGCACCACGTTGAGCACTTCGTAGCACGCGCCCATGGTGTGGTAATCGGTCTTGCCGGCCGGGCTTTTCTCGTCGCTGTACTTGCCGTTGTCCGCGTCCAGGATGCGATACCACGCACCGTAGCGGTGGTCGATCATGTGCTGCCAGGCGTAACCCCACAGCCGGTCGTACCAGTCCCAGTACTGCGCATCGCCCGTGCGCCTGGCCAGTAGCGCGGCGGTGGCCAGCGACTCGGCCTGCACCCAGAAATACTTGTCGTCATCGCAGACGCTGCCATCGGGGGCGAAGCCGTAGTACAGCCCACCGCGCGCGGCATCCCAGCTGCGCTCGACCGCG
The DNA here is from genome assembly GCF_056393175.1 of Stenotrophomonas sp. Steno-Z1. Taxonomy (NCBI): domain Bacteria; kingdom Pseudomonadati; phylum Pseudomonadota; class Gammaproteobacteria; order Lysobacterales; family Lysobacteraceae; genus Stenotrophomonas; species Stenotrophomonas sp. Steno-Z1. Next base: position 123,402 of record NZ_JBWJPB010000007.1, read on the forward strand.
ACGTCGAACAGATGCCGGGCCGTCGGCAGCAGCCAGTCGGCCTGCACGTGCCGGTCCAGGATCAACAGCAGCTTGGCCCACTCGGTCTGGTGGCCGGGCTGGAAGCCCCATGGACGGAACAGGTGCTTGGGATTGTCGCGGTTGTAGTCCCAGTCGATCTGCCATTGCCGGTCGTAGTGTTCCCACACCAGGCCATCGCCCTGCGCGGCCTGGCGGCGGGTCATGTGGTCGGCCAGCAACAGCGCGCGCGCTAGGTAGCGCTGCTCGCCGCTGGCCTCGAACGCGGCCAGCATCGCCTCGCACATGTGCATGTTGGCGTTCTGGCCGCGGTAGTCGCTGAAGTTCCACTCTGCGTCGGCTTCGTCCTTGTACAGGCCGAATTCCGGCTCCCAGAACCGACGTTCCAGCAGCTGCCAGGTCTCGTCCATCCACGCACGGGCCTCGCTGATGCCGACCTTGAGCGCACAGCTGTAGGCCAGCAGCACGAAGGCCACGCCGTAACAGTGGTTGGTGGCGTCTTCGACCACGCCATCGCGCAGCGTCCAGGCGTAGCCGCCGGTAGCCGGGTTGCGGTGGACGTCGCGCAGGTAGCGCAGGCCGTGTTCGACGGCTGCCAGGTCCTCTGCCTTGCCGAACTCGCGGTAGGCCATGGCGTGGTTGAACACGAAACGGGTGCTGCTGACCAGGTGCCGATGCGCGGTGTCGTACACGCTGCCATCGTCACGGTAGTAGTGGAAGAAGCCGCCGTTCGGGTCGATCTCGTGCGGCTGGTAGAACGCCATGGTCTGCGCGATGTGCGCGCGCAGGAACGCGGGCGAACGGAAATCGGGCGTCGGCGGAACGGGCGTGCCGTTGGAGGCGGTGGTCATGCGGCGTCTTCCTGTTGCTGCTGCAGCAGTTGGTGGACTTCATCAAGGCTGGGCATGGCGGCGAACGCACCCTTGCGGGTGACCGCGAGCGCGCCGACCGCAGCGCCGAAACGGATCGCGCCGGTGAGTGCGGCCGGGTCCTGGCAGAAGTCGGCGAAGCCGCTGCCATCCCCGCCGCGCTCGCCGATGCCGAACAGCAGGCCGCCGACGAAGGCATCGCCCGCGGCGGTGGAGTCCACGGTCTGCACGCGGAAGCCGGTGAGCACGCCCTGCGCGTGGCGGGTGTGCCAACGGATCGGTGCGGCGCCGTCGGTGACCACCACCGCCTGCGCCTGCGCGGCCAGCAGCCGCGCGATGACTGCGTCGGCGCCGCCGGCCTGCGCGGCGGCCAGGTAATCCAGCTCCTCGCGCGACAGCTTGACCAGCTCGGCCAGCACCAGCGCTTCCCACAGCCGCGGCAGCGGGTCGACCCCGGTCGGCCACAGCGCGGGGCGCAGGTTGAGGTCGATGCTGACCATCGCCCCGGCCGCGCGGGCGCGGCGCATGCCGTCCAGCGTGGTCGCGGCGATCTCCGCCTCGGTCAGGCTGTTGGAGCACACATGGAAGCTGCGCGTGCCCTCGAAACAGGTGGGCTGGAAGTGCTCGCTGCGGAACAGCAGGTCCGCCGCCGGCGGCCGGTAGAAACTGAAACTGCGCTCGCCATGTGCGTCCAGCGCCACGAAAGCCAGCGCGGTCTTGGCGGCATCGGTGCGCACGATGCAGTCGGTGGCCACGCCGGCCTGGGCCAGGCTGTCGGCGAGGAAGTCGCCGAACATGTCCTGGCCGAGCATGCCGGCGAAATGGGTATCGGCACCCAGCCGCGCGGCGGCCACCGCAACGTTGGCCGGCGCGCCACCGGCGTACTGCAGGAACGCGCGCGGGGTGTCCGCGTTGGCCGGTGGTTGGGCGAGTAGATCGATCAAAATCTCGCCGAAACAGACAATCTTGCTCATTCGGGCCTCAGGCTCCCTGGCGGAATGCGGCGCTCGGGCGCGAACCCGACAGGCCATAGAAAATGATGTAGCCGTAGCAGACCAGCGGCAGGATGAAGGACGGCTGCAAGCCGATGTGGTCGGCCAGCACGCCCTGGAGGTACGGCACCACCGCGCCCCCGACGATCGCCATGATCAGCAGGCTGGACGCCTTGTTGGTCAACGGCCCCAGGCGCTCGATGCTCAGCGCGAAGATGGTCGGGAACATGATCGAGTTGAACAGGCCCACCGCCACCACCGCGTACAGCGCCACGTGGCCGGTGGCGAGCATGGTCAGCGCCAGCAGCAGCACGTTGACCGCCGCGAACAGGGTCAGCAGCAGGCGCGGCGAGAAACGGGTCATGATCGCCGAACCGGCGAACCGGCCGATCATCGCCAGCGTCCAGTACGCCGACACATAGTGGGTGGCCTGCTGTTCGGTGAAGCCGCCGATGGACGGCATCGACAGGTAGTTGACCAGGAAGCTGCCGATCGACACCTCGGCGCCCACGTAGAAGAAGATCGCCAGCACGCCGAACAGCACGTGCTTGTGGCGCAGCGCGTCGAGCAGGGTGTGCGTGCCGCTGTCGGCCTGCTCGGTGGTTTCGGTCAGCGCCGGCAGACGGAACAGGTAGACGAACACCGCCAGCAACGCCAGCGCGATGGCCAGGCCCACGTAGGGGCCCTGCACCGACTGCGCTTCCTGCACGCGATAGGCGATCTGCTCGGCCGACGGCAGCGCAGCCAGTTCGTCGGCACTCTTGACCGTGTTGCCGAGGATCAGCAGGCCGCCGAAAATCGGCGCGATCGCGGTGCCCAGCGAGTTCAGCGCCTGGGCCAGGGTCAGCCGGCTCGAGGCGGTCTGCTCCGGGCCAAGCAGCGCCACGTACGGATTGGCCGCCACCTGCAGCACGGTGATGCCGGTGGCGAGCACGAACAACGCGCCGAGGAAGGCTTCATACACCCGCAGTTCGGCCGCCGGCCAGAAGCCGAGCGCGCCCACCGCGGCGATCGCCAGGCCGGCCACGATGCCCTTCTTGTAGCCCAGGTGCGCGACCAGCCGGCCGGCCGGCAGCGACATCAGGAAATAGGTGCCGAAGAACGTGAACTGCACCAGCATCGCCTTGGCGTAGTTCAGTTCGAACACCGCCTTCAGGTGCGGGATGAGGATGTCGTTGAGGCACGTCAGGAAGCCCCACATGAAGAAGATCGTGGTCGCCACGGCGAGGGCCATGCGCGTGTTGACCACGGGCGCGGACGCAGGCGAAGACGGCAGTCGGGGCGTTGGTGAGATGGGCATCAGGTACGCGCCTCATTGCGCGAGCAGGTGGAAGGAAGCGCCATCACGCGGCCACGGGGCCGCTGCTGGCGCGGATGCGCAGTTGTACCGGCGCCACGGTGCGTTGGGGCGCCGCGTCGGGATGGTCCAGCCGCTGCAGCAGCAGCTCGGCCGCCTGGCGGCCGCGCTCGCGCGGATTGACCGTGAGCGTGGTCAGCGGCGGCAGGGCGACGGCTGCTTCGGAAATGTCATCGAACCCGGTCACCGCGAAATCGACGCCGGGCCGCACCCCGCGCGAGGCCAGGCCCAGCATCAGCCCCAGCGCCACGCTGTCGTTGTAGCAGACCGCGGCGGTGGGCACCGGATCGCGCGCGAACAGTTCATTGGTGCGCGCGGCGGCCTCGAGACGATTCGGCGCCGATTCGATCAGCCAGTCCGGGTGCACCGCCCTGCCCGCTTCGGCCAGCGCCTGCGCGTAACCGAGGCGACGCTGGTGGCAGGAGCTGGAGTCGGCGTGGCCACCGAAGAACGCGATGCGCTCGTGGCCGCGCTCGATCAGGTGGCGGGTGGCCAGGTAGGCGCCCTGCTGGTTGTCCAGGGTAAGGAAGTCCCAGTCGGCACCGGGCGGCTCGCGGTTGAACAGCAGCACGTTGGCGTTGAAACCCAGCACCTGGCGCAGTTCGCTGGCATCGCTGCCTTCGGCGGGCGACAGGATCAACCCGGCCGGGGTGTGCTCCATCAGCGTGCTCAATACCGCCTGCTGCCGTTGCGGCGATTCGCCGGTACTGCCGAGCAGGGTCACGAAGCCCTTGGCACCCAGCGCCTCATCCACCCCGGAGGCGAATTCGGCGAAGAACGGGTTGGACAGGTCGTTGATCACCAGGGCCACGCTGGAAGACGTGCGCCGGCGCAGGTTGGCCGCGCCACGGTTGTAGACGTAGCGCTGCCGGCGCAGTTCGGCCTCGACCCGCGCACGGGTGTCCACGTTGACCAGCGGACTGCCCCGCAGCACCAGCGACACGGTCGCCCGCGACACGCCGATCGCCTCGGCGATGTCGGTCACGGTGACCGCGCGCGATCCCTTGCCTGCGGGGGTGGCCTTGTCGTTCATGCTGTCTGCCCGTTCCTTGTCATGCCGCAAGCCTAAACGATCGCATCGGCAAGCGGACCGTGCCCGTGCCGTCGGTCAGGTAGGGGCTGCGGCCGCTGCGACGGATCATTCCAGCACCGCACCCGGGGTGGCGCAGAACGAACGCGGCAGCGCCTCGGCACGGGTGCCCCAGCCCGTGGTCGGCGCGTCCGTCCCCAGGGCGAACGCGATGCGCCCGCCCTGCTGCAGCCGGGCCCAGTCCAACCACACCGGGGCGTGGTCCTGGCCGTCCACCTGCACGCCCTGCACATACTGCAGGCGGCGCCCGTCGGCACCGGCGGCGGCGACGGTCAGGGTGCGGCCGGTGCCCAGGTCCACCTCGACCTTGGCAAAGCGCGGGGTATGCAGCAGGAACTGCCCACTGCCCGGCACCGCCGGGTACAGGCCGATCGCACTGAACAGGTACCAGGCCGACATCGTGCCCAGGTCGTCATTGCCGGTCACGCCGTTGGGCGCATTGGTGAACAACTGCTGGGCGGCGCGCACCACCGTGGCGGTCTTCCACGGCTGGCCGATCAGCGTGTACATCCACGGCGCGTGCAGGTCCGGTTCGTTGTTGGGGTTGTAGCGGTACTGGTTGTAGTAGCTGTACGGCCCCACCACCCATTCCTTGCGCGCGGCGGTCAGCGGCGACCGCACCAGCGCGTCGTAGGCGAAGAACGCATCCAGGCGCTTGCCGGCCTGTTCGCGGCCGTGCATGGCCTGGACCAGGCCCGGCATGTCCTGCTGCGCCAGCCACTGGTACTGCCACGCGGTGCCTTCGTGGAACCCATGGTGCGAACGCGGGCTGTAGTGGCCGTCGGAGGGCACGTACCACTTGCCATCGTCCATGCGCGGGCGCGGGAAGCCGCTCATGCCGGTCTCCTCATCGCGCACCTGCGGATCCCACACCTTGTGCCAGTTGCCGCCGCGCGTACGCAGCGTGGCCGCATCGTCGGCGTGGCCGAGGCCGTCGGCCATCTGTGCCAGCGCGCAGTCGGCCAGCGCGTATTCCAGCGTGGCCGAACCGCCGTGGTGCGGGTCCACGTCCATGCCCTTGGAGGGGAAGGCGCGGTCATAGGCCACATAGCCGTTTTCCACGTAACCGGGGTTGCCGGAACGGCCGGCGTGGCGCGAGTTGAGCGGCGGCTGTTCGAAGGCATTGCGGCGCAGCGCCGTGTAGGCCTCGCCCTCGCGCCCGGCGAGGGCACCGAAGCGCCACAGGTCGACCAGGAACGGGGTGACCGGGTCGCCGGTCATGATGTTGGTCTCGAAGTTGGCATAGCCCCAGCGCGGCAGCCAACCGCCCTGTTCGTTGATGGCCAGCAGGCTGCGGCCGATGTCGCGCGCCACGGTGGGGCGGGTCAAGGCCAGCCACTGGTTCTGCGCGCGGTAGGTATCCCACAGCGAGAAATACTCGTAATAGGTCCAGCCGTCGGCGCGGTGGATGGCATCGTCGTAGCCGCGGTAACGACCGTCGGCATCGCTGCCGGTCAGTGGCTGCAGCAGGGCGTGGTACAGCGCGGAATAGAACACGGTGCGGTCATCGCTGGTGCCGCCCTGCACGCGCGTGGTGGCCAGCTCGCGGCGCCACTGCTGCTGCGACCGGGTGCGCATCTGCTCGAAGCCGAGCAGCTTGCCGCCCTGCATGCCCTCGCTGCGCAGGTTGTTGCGCGCGCCTTCTGCGTCCACGTGCGAGATGGCGCTGATCGCGGTGACCGCGCGCTTCCCATCCTTGCCGACGTCGAAGCTCAACCAGGCGCCGCTGGGCTTCTGCTCGCCTTCCATGCGGTGGCGCGCGCCGGCCAGGCCGCCCTCTTCGCCCCAGGTACCGAACGCCTTGAACGGGCGGTCGAATTCGATGCGGAACCAGGTGGTGTACTGGTGGCCGCCGCAGAAGCTCTTGGTGACCAGCTTGCCTTCCACCGTGCGGTCGCCGACCACGTCGATGACGCTGCCGATCACCGAATGGCGCTCGTTGGCCTGGCCGACGTTGACCAGTACATGGCCGGTCCCGGCATCGGCGGGGAAGGTGTAGCGCTCGGCGGCGGCACGGGTGCGGGCGGTGGCCTCGGCATCGATGCCGCCGTAGCTGGTCAGCCGCACCTTGTAGTAGCCGGCCTGGCCGATCTCGCCGTCGTGGGTGTAGCTGGCGGCGTAGCGCTTGTGGTCGAAGCTCTTGGCATCGTCGGTGCCGAAGTCGCCGCCCTTGCCGATGCTGCCGGTGACCGGCAGTACCGAGACCTGACCGCCCTGCTCCCAGCAGCCGGCACCGGACAGGAACGAATGGCCGAAGCCGCGGATCTTCGGGTCGTCGTAGCGCCAGCCGGCGTAATGCTCGCCGATCGGGCTCACCTGGATCAGGCCGAACGGGGCCGATGCGCCCGGGAAGGTGTTGCCGTCATCCTTGCTGCCGATGAAGGTGTTGACCTCGCGCTCCAGCGCGACCGGCGCGGCGGCCTGCAGGACCGGCGCGAAGGCCAGCGCGAGCAGGCAGGCCAGGCGCGGCAGTGGGCGGTGCAACGGGGTAACGGCGATGACGGACGGCAGTCGGCGCATGCGTGGATCCTGTGGGTCGATGTCGGTACGGCAGACGGAAAAAGCACGGCGGATGCCCGCCGTGGCGCGCCAGCCATTCCCCCGCTGGCACCGGTCCAGATCCACGTTGCCGTGGATTTAGATCGATTCAAGTAAAGCACGGAGATTTCGACGGATGCATTCTGCGGCGCAACATGGGCGGGTCGAGGTCTCTCCCTGAAGGGGCTGCCACGCCGGTCGCCGCAGAGTCCCCGGGTATGGGTTAAGCGGCGCCGAGTGGTTGCGGCAAGGCGCACACCACAACGCCATATCCCAGGGTCGCCTGCGGACCGCCGGCGCACGCCCTGCCGGCGTCCAGCGCAAGAAAACGTTTTCACCCCTCGGACGTCATCGGCCCGGTCCCCGGTCGTCGTTGGCCATATTGCGGAGCAGCATGCTTCCCTGCCCCGCCCGTGCTAAAAATTCCCCCGTCAATCGTTTAGATCGATCCAACTTCAAACGGTCACGATTGCCGGAGCGGTGGGTGGGGGCCCACCAGGCAGCACGCGGGACGCACGGGAGTTGAGCGCTGGCAACAGCCCTCCCAAAACATTAGATCGATTCAACAACGTATCGCCACCGTTTCAATCCAGGAGAGGGAGAGAGTGGAATGAACAAGATGTCCCGCATGCGCAACCGCGACACGCTGTCGGCCGCCATTACCGCCGCGCTGTTCGCCGCCGCGATGGTGCCCGCTGGTGCCTTCGCACAGCAGGCCAGCCCCGCGTCGTCGCCGGAGGCCACCACGCTCGACAGCGTGACCGTCACCGGTTATCGCTACGCCATCGAAAAGAGCCTGCAGCAGAAGCGCGACGCCAACGCCGTGGTCGAAGTGATCACCGCCGAGGACGTGGGCAAGTTCCCCGACAAGAACGTGGCCGATGCGCTGCAGCGCGTGCCCGGCGTGGTCATCGAGCGCAGCGGCGGCGAAGGCAAGACCGTCAGCGTGCGCGGCCTCGCACCGGACCTGACGCTCACCCAGTTGAACGGCAACTACGTGGCGACCTCGGAAACCAACAACGAGGCCACGCGGTCGTTCAACTACACACTGCTGCCGTCGAACATGCTGTCCAGCGCAGAACTGTTCAAGTCCCCGGAAGCGCGCATCGACGAAGGCGGCATCGGCGGCACGGTGATCCTGCATACCCGGCGCCCGCTGGAGATGGAAGCCAACTCCGGCTACGTCAACCTGGAAGGCACCTCCTCCGATACCAGCCACGACGTGGACCCGCAGGCGTCGGCGCTGTATTCCTGGCACAGCCAGGACGAGCGCTTCGGCGTGCTGGTCGGCGCGACCAAGCAGAAGCGCACCAGTCGCACCATGCAGGTGAGCACCGAGGACTACCAGTGGTACGGCAACGGCACCGATGCCGTGGATGCCAACGGCAACGTGCTGGGCCAGGACGGCATCCATTACTGGTGGGGCCAGTCCGGCTTCAACGACCAGGGCGGGCGCAACTACAGCGAGTTCTTCATGCCCACCTCGGCGAACTTCGCCGTGAAGGAAGAGAAGCGCGAGCGCACCGGCGGGCAGTTGACGTTCCAGTTCAAGCCGATCGACAACCTGACCCTGACCGCGAACTACTTCCGCTTCGAGCTGGAAGGCAACTACACCCAGAACATGCTGAAGGTTCCCGAATGGAACCTGGCGCGCTTCAACGGCGACGGCAACTGGGCCGGCGGGCGCCTGCTCAACGGGCTGGACTTCGACCCGAGCGGCAGCATCGTCACCGGCGCCCAGTACGAAAAGCTGGCCGGCAAAACCTACTACTGCAGCGAAGAGCAGGCAGCTGCCGCGGGCATGCCGCCAGGCGGCTGGGGCCCGGATGACTGCACCATCCCCACCCCGCAGCTGACCGGTACCTACAGCAAGGAAAAGGCGCTCTCGCAGACCGCCGACCTGACCATCGACTGGGACATCAGTCCGCTGTGGAAGGCCTCCTTCACCGGTGGCCGGACCTGGTCCGAGGGCGGTCCGTCGATGAACTTCGGCATGTCGGCAAAACCGCGCCGCCAGGTGGACGGCGTGTGGCAGTCCGGCAACACCTACACGGCTTGGGACCTGACCGGCACGCCGAGCGTGACCTTCTCGCCAAACCTGCAGGACCAGCTGATGGCCGGCGTCGCCGAGATCGACACCGGCTCGACCGGGTCATCGTGGATGCAGACCAGCGTCAAGCAGAACTACTTCCAGGCCGACGTCACCAAGATGTTCGAAAGCGGCTGGCTGGACTCGATCCAGTTCGGCGCCAAGTACCGCGACGGCGAGGTCCACCGCAATACCGGCAACACCTACTGGGTGTGCCAGGGCAAGGACCCGGCCGACTACGACAACAACCGCTACCAGGCCGGGTGCGATTCCACCGCCGGTGAGGCCCAGCCCGGCTTCTTCCTGTCCAGCCCGATCAGCAACATCGCCGGCGGCTTCAATGCCAACGTGTTCCCGGGCATCAACTACCCGGCCTACATCGACTTCCTCAACCAGAAGTACGGCGGCTCGTACAGCCGCAAGGAAGAGGACTTCGTCTACAACGTCAACGAGAAGATCTACTCCGGCTACTTCCAGGCCAACTTCCGCACCGAGCGCGTGCGCGGCAACGTGGGCGTGCGCGTGGTGCGTACCCAGCAGTTCGCCGAGTCCAGCGATTCGGTCGAACGGTTCAATGACTACTTCCAGGACAACGCCGCCGGCGCGCCGATGGGCTGCAACGACCCGGCCGCCGCCCCGCTGATCGCCTCCAACACCGGCTACGTCTGCCAGAGCGGTTTCGTGCGCCTGCCCGACGCGCTGGCGCGCGAGAAGACCTACGAGTTCGCCTCGCTGGAGCGCACCTACACCGACTTCCTGCCGAGCTTCAACATCGCCTGGGACATCACCGACAACCTGGTGCTGCGCGGCGCGGCCTCCAAGGTCATCGCACGCCCCGGCTACACCAGCATCGCCGCGCCGGGCAGCCTGAGCTATGTGAGCGAGGAATACAGCAACGACCGTCGCGTGGCCGGCGGTACCGACACCCCCGGCTGGTACGGGCACGGCAGCAACAAGAACCTGGAGCCGTTCGAAGCGACCCAGTTCGACATCGGCCTGGAGTGGTATTTCCAGCCCGGCGCGGTGGCCGGTGCGGCGCTGTTCCGCAAGAACGTGGACAACTTCACCGTGCCGGTGGTGCGCGACCAGCAGATGACGGTCGGCGGCCAGACGGTGACCGTGCAGAAGTACGAAACCGAAGCCAACGGCCGTGATGGCGTCTCGCAGGGCGTGGAGCTGTACGGCCAGTACACCTTCCAGATGGGCTTTGGCGTGCAGGCCAACTACACCTACAACGACACCAACCTGGCGTCGATCGTGCTGGACGGCCAGAACATCGGCTCCTCGCCGCTGGTGGGCAGCGCCAAGAACCAGGCCAACGTGACCCTGTTCTACGAGAACGAGAAGTTCCTGGCACGCGCCTCGTACAACCGTCGCGGTGAAGTGGTGGGCGGGCTGGTCAATGGCCTCACCCAGTATTCCGAGCCGTACGACCAGCTGGACCTCAACGTGGCCTACAACCTCACCGACGCGCTCACCCTGACCGCCTCGGTGCTCAACGCCACCAAGTCCGAGCAGCGCATCTACCTGGGCAGCGACAGCAAGGCCCGCCTGATCTCCAACACCTACACCGGCCGCCAGCTGTATTTCGGCGTGAACTGGAAGTTCTAAGCATCGCCCGCCCTGCCCCGAGGCAGGGATAACGGTCCTCCACGGCAGCCACGCTGGTACAGGTGGCTGCCGTTTTGTGTCGCCCGCGTGGTCGGGTCGAAGCGCAGCCACGCATGGCGTGGCTCTACGATGTCCCCGTAGAGCCACCCCATGGGTGGCTACACGCGGCGCCAAATCGAAGCGAACCCACGCACACCGCGGCCCAACGTAGCCCCCGTAGAGCCACCCCATGGGTGGCTACACGCGGTGCCAAATCGAAGCGAACCCACGCAAACCGTGACCCGCCGTAGCCCCGTAGAGCCACCCCATGGGTGGCTACACGCGGTGTCAAATCGAAGCGAACCCACGCACACCGTGACCCACCGTAGCCCCGTAGAGCCACCCCATGGGTGGCTGAGCGCGGTGCCAAATCGAAGCGCATCCACGCACACCGTGGCCCAACGTAGCCCCGTAGAGCCACCCCATGGGTAGCTGCAAGCGGTGCCAAATCGAAGCGCACCCACGCAAACCGTGACCCAACGTAGCCCCCGTAGAGCCACCCCATGGGTGGCTACACGCAGTGCAAAATCGAAGCACACCCACGCACACCGTGGCCCAACGTAGCCCCGTAGAGCCACCCCGTGGGTGGCTGCACGCGGTGCCAAATCGAAGCGCACCCACGCACACCGTGACCCACCGTAGCCCCCCGTAGAGCCACCCCATGGGTGGCTGCGCGCCCTGCCAGTTCAAAGCGCACCCACGCATGGCGTGGCGCTACGTGTCGAGGGCGGCGCGGAGGGCGGCGACGTTCGCGGTGTCGGTGGCGGTCCAATCCGCGGACAACCCGATCAGCGCCGGGTTCTGGTGGCGCATGGCCGAACGTTGCACGGCCTTGGCCGACGCATGCAGCTCCTGGCATCCGCTGCGGGCGGCCACGGTGGCGATGTTGTCGGCGTTGAGCCCTGCCCCGGCCATCACCCGCACGCGGCCGGTGGCCTGGGCGACCAGCGACGCCAACCGATCCGCGCCGGCTTCCGCACTGGCCTGGCCACCGGAGCTCAGGACGCGCTGGCAGCCGAGCGCGATCACCTGCTCCAGCGCGGCGGGCAGGTCGCGTGCCGCATCGAACGCACGGTGGAAGGTCACCTGCATCGGTCCGGCCGCCTGCACCAGTTCGTGGCAGACAGCGATATCGATGCCGCCGTCGGCATCCAGCGCGCCGATCACCACGCCATCGCAGCCCAGCGCGCGGCACTGCGCGACATCACGCAGCATGACGTCCACCTCCAGCGCCCCGTAATGAAAATCGCCCGGGCGCGGCCGGATCAACACGAACAGCGGGATCCGCAAGCGCTCGCGCGCCAACGCGATGCTGCCGTGCGACGGCGTGGTGCCGCCCTCGGCGAGGTTGTCGAACAGTTCGATGCGGTCGGCGCCACCGGCCTGCGCGGCCAACGCGGACGCGACCGAATTGGAGGCGATTTCCAGCAGCCGGCGCGTCATGCTCAGGTCTGCTCGCTGCGGTAGACCGAGGCCGAATCACGCAGGTCGTCCTGGCGGTCCTTGTCGCACACCGCGAACACGAAACCCCGGTGCAGCGCATACGCGCCGACCTGCCCGTGCTTGTCCAGCGCCAGGAAACACACCTGCAGGGTCTTGCTGGCCTCCGGGCGCTTGCGCACCAGGCGAGCGATCGCCTCGCGGCAGGCCTCGGCCGGCGAGCGGCCCTGGCGCATCAGTTCCACCACCAGGAACGAGGCGGCGTTGCGCATCATCTCCTCGCCGACGCCCGACGCGGTGGCGCCGCCCACCTCGTTGTCCACGTACAGGCCGGCACCGATGATCGGGCTGTCGCCGACCCGGCCATGCAGCTTCCACGCCATGCCGCTGGTGGTGCAGGCACCGGCGAGGCGGCCGTTGGCGTCGATGGCCAACATGCCCAGCGTGTCATGGTTGCTGCTGTCGCCGGGGCGACCGCGTCGCTCGACGTTGATCTCCGGCGTGTACTGCGCGGTCTTCAGCCAGTCACGCCACGCCTTCTCGGCGGCCGGAGTGAGCAGCCTCTGCCGCTCGAACCCCTGCGCCACCGCGAACTGCTGCGCGCCCTCCCCGACCAGCATCACGTGCGGGGTGTTCTCCATCACTTTGCGGGCCACCGAGACCGGATGCAGGATGTCGGTGAGCGCGGCCACCGAACCACAGCGGCCATCGCCATCCATGATGCTGGCATCCAGGCTGAGCACGCCGTCGCGGTCGGGGTTGCCGCAGCGCCCCACCGTCGGGTTGCACAGCTCGCTTTCGGCCCAGCGCGCGCCGGCCTCCACGGCGTCCAGCGCGCTGCCGCCGCCGGACAACACCGCCCACGCCGCCTGGTTGGCGCCCACCCCGAAGTCCCAGGTGGACACTACCCGCGCGCCGTTGCTGCCCTGTGCGCGTGCGCGTGGCAACGCCAAGGCGCCGGCGGCGAGCGCGCCGGCCTGGAGAAACTGCCTGCGATCGGTCATCTGAAACCACTCCCTGCCCTATGGGGTTACAGCGCCCGGCGTCGGCCGGGCTCGCCTCAGGCCGCCGCGCGGTCGCGCCGTGCCGCCTGCCATACCGCGGCGCCGAGCATGCCCAGTTCGCCGTGTTCCACCCGCCACACCGGCACCTGCGCCAGCACCCGTCCCATCACGCCCTTTGCCAGGAACCGTGCGCGGAAACCGCCGGCATGGAGGAAATGCGCGATCCGCGGCGGGATCCCGCCGACCAGGTAGACCGAGCGCGCGCCGAAGGTGATCGCCAGGTCGCCGGCCAGGCTGCCCAGCCAGGCGCTGAACACCTCCAGCGTTTCCACCGCGAGCGGGTCCTCGCCCGCGTGCGCCGCGGCGATCAGCGCTTCGGTGGACTGCCAGCGCGGGCTGGCCCCGCGGATGTCGCACAGGCACGGATACAGGTTCATCAGGCCGCTGCCGGACAGGATCCGCTCCTGGTCCACATGCTCCCAGCGCTGTTGCATGCGGGCCAGGATGTCCATCTCCAGCGCGGTTACCGCTGTGAGCGCGGCATGCCCGGCTTCGCTGGCCAGCACCGGCTGTTCGCCGCCCTGGAAACGCAGTGCCGCGCCGAGCCCGGTGCCCGGGCCAAGCACCAGCGCCGGCCACGACCGCAGCGCATCGGGGGCGCCGTTGAGTGCGGCCAGGGTGTCGGCCTGCACGTGCGGGATGGCGTAGGCCACCGCCTCGAAATCGTTGATCAACGCCAGTGAGCGCAACCGCGCCTGCGCCTGCGTCGCCTGCACCGACACTGCCCAGGGCAGGTTGGTGTTGACCAGGTGGTCGCCTTCCAACAAGCCGGCAATGGCGACCACCGCGGTATCCAGCGCGTGCCCGCTGACGGCGATGAAATCGGCCAGGATCGCGGCGAGGCTGGGGTAGCTGGCGCACTCGTAACGGCGCAGCCCGGTCAGCTGCGGCGGCTGGCCGGGAGGCAACTGCGCCAGCGCGACACGGGCGAAGGTGCCGCCGACGTCGGCGACGATGATCGGCCCGGACTGCGGCGGCAGGCCGGGCGTCACCACCGAGGGCGCGCCGGAAGGGGCCGGAATGTGTTCCGGGAACGGTACCGCAACGCTCACTCGCAGGCCTTGGCTGGGATCGAATAACTCGGCGCGATTTTCGGCGATCCTTCGGGCTTTGCAAAGCGCGCGGTGCCGTACAGGGGCGTATGCGCCATCAGGGCTTGGCGACCTGCAGCCGGTAGCTGGTGCTGGCCGTGGCGGTGGGGCCGTCGGCATGGATCGCACGCACATCCACCTTGTGCGCCCCGGCGGCCAGGTTCGTGGGCAGCGCCCCCCGCCACAGGTGCGGCGACGGCGTGGCCTCCGGCGAGCGGTCGAAGCCGCGCAGGCGCTCTGCCTCGTCGTCGGCCACGTTTTCCACCAGCAGGCGCGGATCGGGCTGCTCCACGCGCTTCATCGGCTGCCAGGCGCCATTGTCCACGCGGAACTCCACCTGGGTGTCGGCCTGGCCCATGAACACGTTCGCGTACACGCCCCAGGCCGGATAGGCATCCTTGCGCAGCACCTTCGGCGCGTGCAGTGCGATCTGGTAGTCATCCGGCGCCCGCGCGACGTGGTAGCGCAGGCTGTACGCGCCACCCGGCTTGACCGAGAGCAGCGCATAGCCGTTGGGAGTGCCGTCGCTCATGGTGGCGTCCGGAATCCCGTTGCTGTCCTTCACCCCGGACCAGAATGCACCGCACGCCGCGCCGACGTTGTACTCGTGCAGCGGCTTGCTGCCCTGCCAGCCCTCGGCGGCGCCGTGGTAATAGTGCTGCTGGGTGTGGCTGTGGCCGCTGAGCACCAGCACGTTGGGGAAGTCCTTCAGCAGCGCGAACAGGCGCGTCCGGTCGGCATGGCGGAAGGTTTCGCGGCCCGGCGCGGCATCGAACAGCGGGATATGCATGCCCAACACCACCAGCCGATCGCGTGGCAGGCCCTTGAGGTAGTTGCCGAGGAAGGTCAACTGGTCCGGGCGCAGGCCACCGACGTAGCTCGGCTTGGCGGCAGGGTCGTACACCACGTCGTCGAGGAACACGAAGCTGGCGCCGCCTTCCTCGACCGCATAGGTATCCGGGCCGTACACCGCGCGCCAGCTGTCCAGCGAGTGGCGGTCATCGCCGGCGTCCATATCCAGGTCGTGGTTGCCCGGCACATGGAACCAGGGCACCTGCAGCTGCGCGGTGACCTTGTTGATGGCCGGGTATAGGCCCAGGTCGTCATTGACGATGTCGCCCAGCGTGGTGCCCAGCCGGGCCGGATGCTTGCCGATGATCGGTTCGACGATGGCGCGCTGGTAGTAGTCGATGTCCTGGCGGCTGGCGGTCTGCGAATCGGTGAACACCAGCATCTCGAAACCGGACCGCGCCGCATCGCTGCCCTTGGCCGGCTCCAGCGCGAAATCCCAGTTGCGGGTGGCGCTGCCGGTGGCTTGGATGCCGTCGTACTTCAGGCGCGGCGACCCCTGGGGCGCGTAATGTCGCCAGTAGGCCGGCAGGCCGTTGGCCGCCGCCGGGAAGCGGTAGTCGTCCGGCTTGATCACGAACACGGTCTGGCCTTCGCGCACCGGCAGGCTGTAGCTGCCATCGGCGGCGGTACGCACGATCGTCTCGCCATTGGAAACCTGCACTCCGCCCATGCCCGGATCCGTGGGGCCGCGCCCGGGCTTGCCGTCGCGTTCCTGGTAGACCTTGCCGGTGACGGTCACCTCGGCGGCCAGGGCGGGTGCGGTGGTCAACAGCAGGCAGGCCAGCCAGGCAGCAGTGCGGGTCATCGGGACGGTCCGTTCGGGGGTGGGTGATTGTAAAGCGGCACATCATCGCGTGTGCCGCGTTTCACCGACGTTAAACGGCGCGCCTCGACGTGCTCAGCGCGCGTGCCGCGTCGCCAGCACCTGCACGGCGTCATCCAGCGACAGCCCGCGTGCGCGCAGCAGCACGATCAGGTGGAACAGCAGGTCGGCCGATTCGCCCAGCAGGGCGGCATCGTCCTGGACCACGCCGGCCAGCGCGGTTTCCACGCCCTCCTCGCCCACCTTCTGTGCGATGCGGCGGATGCCGTCCTCGAACAGGCGCGTGGTGTAGCTGCCCGCCGGACGTTGCTGGTCACGCTGCTGCACCAGCGCATCGAGCCGGCCAAGGAAATTGCCCGGGGCCCGCTCGAAGCAGCTTTCACTGCCGGTGTGGCAGGTCGGGCCGGCCGGGCGCGCGCTCACCAGCAGGGTGTCGTTGTCGCAATCGATGCGCACCGCCACCACCGCCAGCACGTTGCCCGACGACTCGCCCTTGGTCCACAGGCGCTGCTTGCTGCGGCTGTAGAAGGTCATGTGGCCGGTGACCAGGGTCAGCTCCAGCGACTCGGCACTGGCGTAGCCCAGCATCAGCACCGCCAGGCTGTCGGCGTCCTGCACCACCACCGGCAGCAGGCCATCGCCCTTGTTCCAGTCCAACCCGGCCAGCGCCTCGCGCGACGGCAATACCTCAATAGACATCTCGAACCTCGATCTGCTGCGCGCGCAGGAACTGCTTGAGCGCGGGAATGGCGATGGCGCCACTGTGGAAAACACTGGCGGCCAGGGCACCGTCGACGTCAGCCTGGTCGAACACATCGACGAAGTGCTGCATCTCGCCAGCACCGCCGGAGGCGATCAGCGGCACATGGCACAGCGCACGCGCCTGGCGCAGCTGGGCCACGTCATAGCCGCGCCGCACGCCGTCGCTGTCCATGCAGTTCAAGACGATTTCGCCGGCACCGCGGCGTTGCGCCTCCACCAGCCAGTCCAGCGTGCGCAGCGGCACGGCCTGGGTCTTGTCGGGGTCGCCGCTGAAGCGGCGCACCCGCCACTCGCCGTCGGCCTCGCGCACCGAGTCGATGCCGACCACCACGCATTGCACGCCGAACGCGTCGGCCAGTTCCTCGATCAGCGCGGGGCGACCGAGTGCCGGTGAATTGATGGAGATCTTGTCGGCGCCGGCATACAGCACCCGGCGCGCGGTCTCCACATCGGAGATGCCGCCGGCCACGCAGAACGGAATATCGATCAGCCGGGCGATGCGCTCGATCCAGCCAACGTCCACCGCGCGCCCTTCCGGGCTGGCGCCGATGTCGTAGAACACCAGCTCGTCGGCGCCCTGGTCGCGGTAGCGCAGTGCCAGCTCGGCGATGTCGCCCATGTCCACGTGGTCGCGGAAGCGCACGCCCTTGACCACGCGGCCATCGCGCACGTCCAGGCAGGGAATCAGCCGCCGGCTCAACATGCCAGCGCTCCTTCCAGGGTCATGCGGCCTTCCAGCAGCGCCTTGCCGAGGATCGCGCCGCCACATCCCACGGCCTTGGCGTCGGCCACGTCGGCGGCACTGCGCACGCCACCGGAGGCCTGCACGGCCACGCCCGGCAGCAACGCCGCCAGGTGCTGGTACAGCCCGATGTTGGGCCCGGACAGCATCCCATCGCGGGCGATATCGGTGCACAGCAGATGACGCATGCCGGCCTGGGCGAACCGGGTGGCCAGCGCGTCGAGGGTAGCCTCGGCGGTCTCGGTCCAGCCATGCACGGGCAGCAGCCAGCGGCCGTCCTCGGCCTGGCGCGCATCCAGCGCAAGGGTGAGCCGCTCCGCGCCGAACTCGGCCAGCCAGCCGATCACCGTCTCCGGCTCACGCACCGCCACCGAGCCAACCACCACGCGGGCGGCGCCGGCGTCGAGGATGCGCGCGACGTCGTCGCGCGAGCGCACGCCGCCACCGGTCTGCACCTGCAGCGGGGTCTGTTGCGCAATGGCCGACAGCAGCGGTGCCAGTGTGTAACCGCCCGCCCGCGCCGCATCCAGGTCGACCAGGTGCATCCACGTGGCCCCGGCGGCGGCGAACGCCTTCGCACGCGGCAACGGGTCGTCGCCGTAGGTGGTCTGCTGGGCATAGTCGCCCTGCAGCAGCCGCACCACGCGGCCCTCGCGGATATCCAGGGCGGGATAGACGGTAAAACTCATGTCGGCGGGTTCTCAATGAAGTTCTGCAGGATCCGCGCGCCGGTGGCGGCCGATCGCTCGGGATGGAACTGCGCGCCGCTGTGGCGGCCGCGCTGCACCACGGCCGCGAACAGGCCACCGTGGTCGCAGGCCGCCACGGTGTGCTCGCCCAGCGGGGCGGCGTAGCTGTGCACGAAATACGCGCTGGCACGCTCGGGCACGCCCGCCAGCAGGGTCGACTCGCGCAGCGGCAGCAGCCGGTTCCAGCCCATGTGCGGCACGCGGATCCCAGTGGCCGGGTGCAGGTGGCGGACCACGCCGGGCAGCAGGCCCAGGCACTCCACGTGGCCTTCCTCGGAGCCCTCGAACAGCAACTGCATGCCCAGGCAGATGCCCAGCAGCGGCACCTGCAGCTCGCGCAGCGGCTGCACCAGGTCCTGCGCATGCAGCCGCGCCATGCCGTGCGGCGCGGCGCCCACCCCGGGCAGGATCACCCGCGACACGCCCTGCAGACCCTTGGCATCGCGCACCAGCCGTACCTGCACGCCCAGCCGCTCCAGTGCGTAGCGCACCGAGCCCAGGTTGGCGCCGCCGGCATCGATCAGCGCGACCTCACTCACAGCGCCCCCTTGGTGCTGGGCAACGCGGTGCCCTGGCGCGGCAGCGCCTGGCGCAATGCCCGCGCCAGCGCCTTGAAGCACGCCTCGACCTTATGGTGGTCGTTGTCGCCGTGCACGCTCAGGTGCAGGTTGAGGCCGGCCGCATCGCACAGCGAGCGGAAGAAGTGCGGCACCAGCTCGGTCGGCATGTCGCCCACGCGCTCGCGCTTGAACTCGCCGTTGAACACGAAATACGGGCGCCCGCTGAAATCCAGCGCGGCACTGGCCAGGGTCTCGTCCATGGGCAGGGTGAAGCCGTAGCGGCCGATGCCGCGCTTGTCGCCCAGCGCCTCGCGCAATGCCTGCCCCAACGCCAGGCCGGTATCCTCGATGGTGTGGTGCTCGTCGATGTGCAGGTCGCCCTCGGCCTGCACGCTCAAGGCGAAACCGCCGTGCTTGCCGATCTGCTCCAGCATGTGGTCGAAGAACGGCAGCCCGGTGTGGGTCTGCGGCTCGGCGGTGCGGTCCAGGTCGACCTCCACCCGGATCCTGGTCTCTTTGGTGTTGCGCTGCACGGTGGCGCGACGCGGCGCATCGGCCAGCTCGTGGGCGATCGCATTCCAGTCCCACTCGCCGCCGAACTGCCCGGTGCGCAGCTGGAAGCCGCGGATGTTCATGTTCTCGGCGAACTGGATGTCGGTGGGGCGGTCACCGACCATCGCCGAGCGCGTCCAGTCGATGCTGCGGTCCTGCAGGTAGGGCAGCATCATGCCAATGCCGGGCTTGCGCGTGGGCGCGTTGTCGTGCGGCCAGGTACCGTCGATCAGCACATCCCGGAACTCGATGCCCTGGCTGGCGAAGATCTGCAGCATCAGGTCGTTGGGGCCATCGAAACTGGCCTGCGGATAGCCTTCACTGCCGAGCCCGTCCTGGTTGCTGACGATTACGAACTGGTAGCCGGCATCGCGCAGTTTGCGCATGGCCGGGATCACGTCGCGGACGAAGCGGATCTTTTCGTAGGCATCGATCTGGAAATCGGCCGGCTCTTCGATCAGGGTGCCGTCACGGTCGACGAACAGGATGGGCGTCATGCGGCAACCCTCCGTGCCGCCAGCGCACTGAGCACGCGGTCGTTCTCCAGGGTGCTGCCCACGGTGATGCGCAGCGCGTCGTGCAGCTGTGGCGCGGCGCGCTGGTCGCGCACCACGACGCCCGCATCGAGCAGCGCGTCGAAGGCCTGCTGCGCGTCGGCGAAGCGGACCAGCAGGTAGTTGCCCTGCGAGGGATACACCCGGAGCACGCCCGGCAGCACCGCCAGGGCCAGTTGCAGACGGCTGCGCTCGGCCTTGATCCGCTCCACGCGCGAGGCGGTGAGCTGCAGGTTGCTGTCGCTCAGCCCGGCGAGGGCCAGATCGGCGCACGGGCCGGGAATCGGATACGGTGCCTGGCACCGGCGCAGCAGCGCGATCAGTGCGGGCGCGGCGATCAGGCTGCCGATCCGCGCCGCGGCCAGCGCATGCGCCTTGGACAGCGTGCGCAGCACGGCCACGTTGTCATGCGTGGCCAGCAGCGACACCGCCGATGGCAGCGCCGCGTACTCGGCATAGGCCTCGTCGACCACCACCAGTGCCCTGCCCTGCAGCGCGCGCGCCACGCGCTCGATCTGATCGAGCGCGATCGTGCTGCCGGCGGGGTTGGATGGCGAGCACAGGAACACCAGCTTGGCATTGCCCGCCAGCGCCGTGGCGATCACCGCGTCGAGATCGGCATTGAGCGCCTCGCCGTCATCGCGCAGCGGCACCTCCAGCAGCGGGGCGTTCTGCAGCCGAGCACAGACCGCGTACATGCCGAACACCGGCGGGGTGACCAGCACCGCGTCACGGCCGGGCTCGCACAGCGCGCGCACCAGCAGGTCGATCGCTTCATCGCTGCCACGCCCGATCAGCAACTGCTCGGGCGTGCACTTGTACAGGTCGGCCAGGCGTGCCCGCAGCGCGGCCGGTTGCGGGTCCGGGTAACGCCGTGCGCGGCCTTCGCTGTCCGCCGGGTTGGCCCAGGCCGACTCGTTCGCGTTGAGCCACACATCGCCCACCAGCGCACTGCTGCGCGCGGACGAATAGCCCGCGAACGCCTGCAGGTCCGGGCGCACCAGCGCCATCACCGACGAAGCGGCGCTCATGCCGCAGCCTCCATGCGCAGGGCGACGGCATTTTCGTGCGCATCCAGCCCTTCGGCACGGGCCAGCACGCGCGCGCAGCCGCCGATCACGGCGATGCCCTGCGCGGTGGCCGACTGCACGCTGATCAGGTTCTGGAAGCTGGCCACGCTCACACCGCTGTAGGCGCGTGCCGCGCCGGCGGTCGGCAGGACGTGGTTGGTACCACTGCAGTAGTCGCCGAGTGCTTCGGGCGTGTAGTCGCCGAGGAACACCGAACCGGCCGCCTCGACCTGCGCCAGCCAGGCGCGCGGGTCGCGCAGCGCCAGGATCAGGTGCTCGGGCGCGTAGCGATTGCTGATCTGGAAGGCCTGCTCCAGCGTGTCGACCAGGATCAGCTGCGACGCCTGCAGGGCCTGCGCGGCGATGTCCGCACGCGAGAGCCGGGCCAACTGCGCCTGCACCTCGGCTTCCACCCGCGCCAGCATCTGCGCGTCGTCGGTGAGCAGCAGGACCTGCGAATCGGGACCGTGTTCGGCCTGCGACAGCAGGTCGGCGGCGACGAACGCGGGATTGGCCCCCGCATCGGCGATCACCAGCACTTCCGAAGGACCGGCCGGCATGTCGATCGCCGCCGCACCGTCCTGCGCCACCTGCTGCTTGGCTTCGGTGACGAAGCTGTTGCCGGGGCCAAACAGCTTGTCGCAGGCCGGCACGCTGTCGGTGCCGTAGGCCATCGCCGCGATCGCCTGTGCGCCGCCGAGCTTGAACACCCGGTGCACGCCGGTCAGGCGCGCGGCCACCAGCACCGCCGGATCGGCGCTGCCGTCCTTGCGTGGCGGCGTGCACAGCACCACTTCGCGACAGCCGGCCAGCTGTGCCGGCACGCCCAGCATCAGCGCGGTCGACGGCAGCGGCGCACTGCCGGCCGGCACATACAGGCCGACGCGACCGATCGGGCGCACCACCCGCTCGCAGCGCACGCCCGGCGCGGTCTCCACCGCATAGCCCTGGCTCATGCCCGCCTGGTGGAACGTGCGGATCCGCGCGGCGGCATCGGTCATCGCCTGGCGCAGCTCGGCCGACACCGCCTGCTCGGCCGCGGCGAATTCGGCCTCGCCCACTTCAAAGCTTGCCGGCGCCACGCCATCGAAGCGCAGGCTGATCTCGCGCAGCGCCGTATCGCCATCGGCGCGCACCGCGGCGATCAAGCCCGCCACCGATTCACGGGTACGCGCCGCCACGGCCTGGACCGGGCGCTGCAGGGCCTGCGCCTGGGCGCCGGCATTCAATTGGGACCACGTCAGACGATTCATGCCAGCGACCGCTCCACGCTCAACACCATCAAGCCCTGCGCGCCCGCGCGCTCCAGGTCCTCCAACCGCTGCCAGGTCAACGCACCGTGGCACATGGTCTGCAAACGCAGGTGGCCGCCGTCATCGGGCAACTGCACCAGCGGATCGGCGTCGGGCAGCAGCCGGGTCAACTCGGAGACCCGGTCCAGGGCGGCGCGGAACATCAGCAGCTTGCTGTCCTGCACCTTGACCACGCCATCGAGGCGACGCAGCAGCATGGCCATCAGGCCGGCGCGGGCGTCGTCGGGCGTGCGGACCGGGCCGGCCAGCACGGCTTCGCTTTCCAGCAGAGTTTCCACCGGCTTGAGCTGGTTGGCCGCGAGCGTCGCGCCGCTGGAGACCAGGTCGCAGATCAGATCGGCGGTGCCCAGCCGCGGCGCGATTTCCACCGAGCCGGACAGTTCCACCACC
Organism: Stenotrophomonas sp. Steno-Z1; assembly: GCF_056393175.1. Lineage (NCBI taxonomy): Bacteria > Pseudomonadati > Pseudomonadota > Gammaproteobacteria > Lysobacterales > Lysobacteraceae > Stenotrophomonas > Stenotrophomonas sp. Steno-Z1. The sequence goes on from NZ_JBWJPB010000007.1 coordinate 145,967, forward strand.
TGCGCGTCCACGCCGCGCTCGGCCAGCCAGTCGGCCAGGATCGCGGGATAACTGGTGGCGATGCGCTTGCCGGCCAACTGCTCCACGCCCGTCCATTCCCATTCGTCCGGCACGGCCAGCATCAAGCGGCACTGGCCGAAGTTCAGGCCGCGCAGCGCCTGGTAGGCATCCGGCAGGCCGATCCGGCGGCGCGCAGCGCCCTGCTCGTCCAGCTCATTGCGACCGACGATGCCGAAATCGCAGACGCCATCGGCGATCAGGCCGGGAATGTCGTCATCGCGGACCAGCAGCAGGTCCACCGGCAGCGATTCGCCGTAGCAGAACAGCTTGTCGCGGCTCTGCCGCCAGCTGAGCCCGCAGGCGGTCAGCAGGCTGCGCGCGGGCTCGGCCAGCCGCCCGTTCTTCTGGATGGCGATACGCAGCCGGTCGCGTGCCGGGGCGGTCTGGGTTGCACTCATGGGGGAAGTCTCTACTCGGATTCGGGGGAGGTCGGCGTGGCGGCGATGGCAGCGGCATAGCCGCCGTGGCCGTGGTCCAGCGAGCGCGCCACGCGCCCGGTGGTGGTCACGCTCACCCCGGTCAACTCATGGATCTCGCGATACGGCACCCCTTGCTGCAGCAGCGGCACGACCTTCCAGCGGTCGGACAGCGCCTCCAGCTCGGCCGGCGTGCACAGGTCGCGCAGGAACGCGGTCACCGCCTCGGGATCGGTGACGGCGGCAAAGGCACGCGCCAGCGAGGCCAGATCGGCCTGGGCGTCTTTTTCACGGGGGGCGGGGCGTAGTTTCATCGTATCAATGTAATAGCGTGATATTACATTAGCGCAAACGAGGGTCTTGGGTCAAACCGCCCCAGGGTCCACAAGGGACCCGTTCAGCCTCTGAAAACGAAAAAACGCCCGCGGTAGCGGGCGTCGGGGGTAGAGCCGACCCATGGTCGGCTGCACAGCTGAAGATGGAAGGCAACGGACGGGCGCCAGCCAACCAACAGACGCCGCTATCGCACCGTGCAACGCACCTCGGCGCGCATGGCCCCGCCGCGCAGGCACTCGCCCAACAGGCCGCCCTGGCGGCTCGGGATCGGCTGCAGGGCGTCCAGCGCCCCTGCCCCGTCTGGACACAGCGTGCCGGCCAATGTGCGCAGGTCCTGCTCAAGCTGCTTCGGGTCGATCACATGACAGCGATCGACCACCAACCGGTACTGCCCCGGGCCGATCCGATCGCTGTGCAGCGACGGATCGCTCCGGCAGGCGCAGAGCAGGAGCAGCAACAGTGCCCCTGCCGCTACCGGCTTCACGGCATGACCTTGGCCTGCTCCAGTTCCACCTGCAGGGTGCTGGCCAGCTCCTCGCGGGAGACCTCGAACTGCTGCTCGCGCAGCAGATCCTTCACCGCCACCACGCCGCGCGCCAGCTCGTCTTCGCCTGCCAACACCACGAAGCGGATGCCCGCCTTCGCCGCGTACTGGAACTGCTTGCCGATCTTCTTCGGCTCCATCTGCACTTCGGCGTTGATGCCACCCACGCGCAGGCGACGGGCGATATCCAGCGACTGCGGCAGGCTGGCGTCGTCCATCAGGGCCACCAGCGCATGCACGCTGCTGTCCTCGATGCCGGCGATCAGGCCAGCCTCGCGCAGCTGCCAGAACAGGCGGGTCAGGCCGATGGAGATGCCCACGCCCGGCAGCTTGGACTTGCTGTAATGGCTGGCCAGGTCTTCGTAACGGCCGCCCGAGCAGATCGAGCCGATCTGCGGGTGGTCGGTCAACGTGGTCTCGTAGACCGTGCCGGTGTAGTAATCCAGGCCGCGGGCAATGGAGAAGTTCAGGCAGTACGCGGTCTCCGGCACGCCCAGCGCCTTGACCAGCTCCAGCACTTCGCGCAGCTCGGCCACGCCCAGCTTCAGCGTGTCGCTGGCGGCCGGGTCGGCCAGCAGCGCGTCCAGCTGCGCCAGCGCGTCGGCGTGGCTGCTGGAACGCACCGCGACGAAGGCCAGGATGCGCTCGACCTGCTCGGCCGGAATATCAAAGCCCTCGCCCACCAGCGTCTCGCGCACGTAATCGGCGCCGCGCTTGTCCAGCTTGTCCACTTCACGCAGCACCGCCAGCTGGCGCTCGCCGTCGGCCACGCCCAGGCTTTCGAAGAAGCCGCGCAGCAGCTTGCGGTTGTTCAACTGCACCGAAAAATCGCCGATGCGCAGTTCGGCGAACACCGCGTGGATGACCGCCAGGACCTCGGCGTCGTACCGCGTGCTCAGGCTGTCCTTGCCGATCACGTCGATGTCGCACTGGTAGAACTCGCGGAAGCGGCCGCGCTGGGCACGCTCGCCGCGGTACACGCGCTGCATCTGGTAACGGCGGAACGGGAACGTCAGGTCATGTTCGTGCTCGGCCACGTAGCGGGCCAGCGGCACGGTCAGGTCGAAGCGCAGGGCCAGCTCGGGCAGCGTCTTGTCGCCGGCTTCGGCGGCATTGGCCAGCGCGCCGGTGGACTGCACGAAATACACCTGGCGCTCGGTCTCGCCGCCGGACTTGGTCAGCAGCACGTCGGACAGCTCGAACACCGGGGTTTCCACCGGCAGGAACCCGAACCGCTCGTAATTGCGGCGGATGACGTCCAGCATGCGCTGGAACGCGATCTGCTCGCGCGGCAGCAATTCCATGATGCCGGGCGGCGTACGGGGCTTGATCACTTGCGGGACTCCTGCGAATCGGGGGGATGAGCTAGCGGCATATTCTAGCCGCAGCCGGGCGGCGCGACCGCAGGCCGGCGCCACGGCCCGGGTGAACGGCCGCATGAAGTATCATGAGCAGGCCCCGCTCCCTGGTTCGACATGACCCGGCCCCACTCCGGTAACGCCCTTTCCGCCGTTGAAGACCCCGCCAGCCCGGGCTGCTCGACGCTGCGCGACTGCCTGCACTGCTCGGTGCGCCACCTCGCGGTGTGCTCGGCGCTGTCCCCGGACGAGGTGCAGGCACTGGAACGGGTGACCGTATCGCAGGCCCTGCCAGTGGGCGCCACCCTGGCCCGCAGCGGCGAGCCGCGCCAACATGTCTATACCTTGACGGCCGGTGCGCTGCGCCTGGTCCGCACCCTGGCCGATGGCCGCCGCCAGATCAGCGGCTTCGTGCTGCCCGGCGACTATCTTGGCCTGACCGGCAGCGACAACCACCGTTACGACATCGAAGCGATCGCCGACAGCCGCGTCTGCCGCGTCACCCTGCCGCAGATGAAAGACCTGCGCCAACGCTACCCGCACCTGGAGCGCAAGCTGCTGCAGCGTGCCTGCCAGGCGCTGGATGACGCGCAGGATGCGGCCTTGTCACTGGCGCGCCTGCAGCCGGCCGAAAAGCTGGCCGATTTCCTGCTGCGGCTGGCCGCGCGCGAAGCCCGGCTCGGTGCCGACGGCCTGCGCGTGACCCTGCCGATGGGCCGTGGCGACATCGCCGACCACCTCGGCCTGACCATGGAAACGGTGAGCCGCACCTTCACCAAGCTGCGCCAGCAGGGCCTGATTGCCCTGCCCCACCTGAACACCGTCGAGATCCTGGACGAAGCCGGCCTGCACACGCTCTCCGGCGACGAATAAGCCGCCGCGCATCGGGTGCGCCGGGCTGGCCGGCGGCTCGCCCGCACATCGCGCAGCCCTACCGCCCCTGCATCAGCACCGCGCGCAACGCCGCATACGCCGGCGCGCACGCCTCGGCATGCGCCGGCCGCTGCAGCAATTCGGCCAGCGCAGCCGGCACCGCCAGCGAACGCCCGATCAACGGCTCCACCACCGAATCAAACTTGGCCGGATGCGCGGTGGCCGCCACCGCCCAATCGCCCTGCACGCCTTCGGCCCGCATCCTCTCCAGCAGCGCGACGGCGGTCGCGGTATGCGGGCAGAACACCTCGCCTGCCTGCGCATGCCGCCGGGTGATCACCTCGCGGATCGCCGCATCGTCCACCGCCTCCACCCGGAAGGCCGCGCGCAGCGCCGCGTCGTCGGCGGCGTACAGCCAGCGCAGGCGTTCGAAGTTGCTCGGTGCGCCCACGTCCATGGCGTTGGCCAGGGTGGCCACGCTGGCGACCGGTTGGTAATCGCCGCCGTGGAAGAAGCGCGGCAAGACATCGTTGGCGTTGGTGGCCAGTGCGATGCGCCCCAGCGGCAGGCCCATCGCACGCGCCAGCACCGCGGCCATCGCGTTGCCCAGGTTGCCGGTCGGCACCACCAGGTTGAGCACGTTGCCCGTGGCGGCCTGGTGGCTGAGCGCGGCGTGCGCGTAATAGCTCATCTGCGGCAGCCAGCGCCCCAGGCTGATGCTGTTGGCGGAACTCAGCGGCACCCGTGCCTGCAGCTCGCGGTCGCCCAGCGCCTGCTTGACCATCGCCTGGCAATCGTCGAACGAGCCGGCCACGCGCAGGGCCTGGATGTTGTCGCCGAAGCACCCCAACTGGTGCGCCTGGCGCGGCGACACGCGCCCGTCCGGGTACAGCACCACCACCCGGATGCCGGGCTGGCGATGGAAGGCGGCGGCCACCGCCGCACCGGTATCGCCGGAGGTGGCGACCACGATCGTGAGCTCGCGCACCTGGCCTTGCTGCAACCGGGCAAGGCTGGCGGCCAGGAAGCGTGCACCGAAATCCTTGAAGGCCGCGGTGGGTCCATGGAACAGCTCCAGTACGTGGTCACCGGGCGTGCTCAACGCATGCAGTGGCGCAGGGAAGTCGAAGGCCTGCTCGCACAGCGCGGCCAGCTGCGGTGCCAGCGCATCGCCGTCAAAGAACGGCGCCAGCACCGCGGCGGCATCCTGGGCCAGCGAACCCTGTGCCTGCCAGGCATGCGGCTGCGGGCGCTGCGCGGGTACGTAGAGCCCGCCATCGGGGGCCAGGCCCGCGGCGATGGCCTGGCTGAGCGTTGCGGACGGGGCGGCGTGGCGGGTGGAAACAAAATTCATCGGAGATCCTGCGGGAAGAGGGACATCGGGAATCACAGCAACTGCGCACCGGGCGCGTTCAAGGGCGACACCCAGCCCTGGCTGTCGAAGCCAGCCTCGGCAAACGCGCGTTGCACCGCCGCCTGCGCAGCCTCGGCCTGCGCGCGCTGTTCGAACCAGGCGAACACACTGGGGCCGGCACCGGAGATGCTGGCGCCCATCGCGCCGCCCGCCAGCGCGGCATCGCGTGCGGCGGCAAAGCCGGCAATCAGGCCCGCCCGGCGCGGCTCCACCAGCACGTCACGCAGGCCGGCACGGACCAGCGATGCGTCGGCGTTGAAGCAGCCACACAACACCAGCGCCAGGTTGGCGCTCTGCTGCACGAACTCTCCCAGCGCGTAGTGGCCCTGCAACGCGGCGCGTGCCCGGCGCGTTTCCAGCACCGCCTCCGGATGCACCAGCAGGCTGTGCCAGGCGTCGGGCACCGGCACCGGCACCAGCCGCTCGGCGGTGCTCAGCACCAACCCGCCCAGCAGCATCGGCCCCAGGTTGTCGCCATGCCGGCCGCCACTGGCCACGGCCTCGCCGGCCAGCGCGAACGGGTACAGCCCCGCGCGCGGCAACGGCGTGTCCAGCAGTGCATTGGCGGCCACCAGCGCGGCCACGCAGGAAGCGGCCGAGCCGCCCATCCCCGAGCCCAGCGCGATGCCCTTGTCGATCTCGATCTCGAAGCCGAACGGCAGCGCCAGTGCGTCCCGCAGCGCGATCAGTGCCGCCCCGGCGGTGTTGTCCGGGGCCTGCAGCGGCAGCGCGAACGGCGTGCCACGGATCGCGGCGATGCGCACCTCAGGCGCGTCGATGCGACGCACGCTGACGGTGTCGCCGACGCCGGCGATCGCATGCCCGAGGATGTCGAAGCCCACCGCCGCATTGCCTACCGATGCAGGCGAGAACGCGCGCGCCACCGCCGATGCCACGGCCATCACAGGCGCGCCCCCTCGCCCACCGCCACCCGCAGCACATCGGCGAACACGCCGGCGGCGGTGACCTCCGGGCCGGCGCCCGGGCCCTGCACCACCAGCGGGTTCTCGCAGTAACGACGCGTGGTGAACTGCACCACGTTATCGGTCAGGCGCAGGTTGGCGAAGGCATGCGTGGCCGGCAGCTCGACCAGCCCCACCTGCGCGCCCGCATCCGACAACCGCGCCACGTAGCGCAGCACCGCGCCACGCGCGCGGGCCTGGGCCAGGCGCTCGGCGAACACCGCATCGACGGCATCCAGCCCGCCCATGAAATCCTCGACGCTGGCCTGGCGCAGCACCTCGGGCACCAGGCTTTCCACCTCCACGTGCTCCAGGCTCAGCTCGCGTCCGGCTTCGCGCGCCAGGATCACCAGCTTGCGCGCCACGTCCACTCCGGACAGGTCGTCGCGCGGGTCCGGCTCGGTGTAGCCCATGCCACGTGCCTGCGCCACCAGCTGCGAGAACGGCACCTGGCCGTCGTACATGTTGAACAGCCAGGCCAGCGTGCCGGAGAAGATGCCATCGATGGCCAGCACTTCGTCGCCGGTATCGACCAGGTCGCGCAGCGTGGTGATCACCGGCAACCCGGCGCCCACCGTGGCCTCGTAGCGGAAGCGCGCACCGCTGGCGGCGGCCGCCTCGCGGATCGCGGTGTAGCGCGGCAGCGGCCCGGCACCGGCCTGCTTGTTCGGGGTCACCACGTGGATGCCAGCGGCCAGCCAGCCGGCATAGCGATCGGCCACATCGGCGCTGCCGCTGCAGTCGATGATCAGCGCGTGCGGCAGGTGCGCGGACAGCAGGTGCGCGGTGAAGGCCTCCAGGTCGGTCGGCTGCGACGGCCCGGCCAGTGCGGCACGCCAGTCGCCGTGCACGCCGCGCTGGTCGAGCAGCATGCGGCTGCGCGAGGCCACCGCGCGCAGCCGCAGGTCCACCTTGGCACGCCCAAGCAGGTGCGCCTGCGCGGCCTGCAACTGGTCCAGCAGCGCCGCGCCCACGTTGCCCGGCCCGATCACGCCCACCGAGAACGTCTGCGGCGACAGCCAGAACCCGGCATGCGCCGCGCGCAGGGCCTTGGTCGCGTGGCGGCTGTCCACCGCCACCGAGATGTTGCGCTCGGACGAGCCCTGCGCAATGGCCAGGATATTGACCTGGGCGCGGCCCAGCGATTCGAACAGGCGCGCGGCCACGCCGGGCTGCCCGGCCATGCCATCGCCGACCGCCGCCAGCACGCTCACGTTGTCGGTGAGCTGCACGCGCTGCACCTGGCCCAGGCCCAGCTCGTGGGCGAAGGCCTGCAGCAGCGCATCGCGTGCGCGCTGGGCCTCGGCCTGCCGCACCACGCAGCAGATCGAATGCTCCGAGGAGCCCTGCGAGATCATCACCACCGACACGTGCGCGTTGCGCAGCGCGGCGAACACGCGCTCGGCGGTGCCGGGCACGCCGATCAGCCCGGTGCCTTCCAGGTTCAGCACGGCCAGGTCCGGGCTCAGCGTCAGGCCCTTGATCGGGCCGGCCACGGTGCGGTCGGCCGTGATCCGGGTGCCCGGGTGATCCGGGTTGAAGGTGTTGCGGATGATGATCGGCAGGCCGCGCTCGATGGCCGGCGACATCGTCTGCGGGTGCACCACCTTGGCTCCGAAATAGGCCAGCTCGCAGGCCTCGTCGTAGCTGAGCGCCTCCAGCTGCACCGCTTCGGGCACCACCCGCGGATCGGCCGAGAGCACCCCGTCCACGTCGGTCCAGATATGCAGTTCGCCGGCATTGAACAGCGCCGCGAAGATCGCGCCGGAGTAGTCGCTGCCGTTGCGCCCCAGCGTGGTGATCCGGTCACGGCGGTCCCGCGCGACGAAGCCGGTGGCCACCACCCGCCGCTGCGGATGCGACTGCCGCCAGGTGGCCAGGCGTTGCGCACTCTGCACCCAGTCCACGTCCACGCCCAGTTCGCCGCGGTCCACCACCAGCACGTCACGCGCATCCAGCACCGCGCAGTCTTCACCCAGGCCCTGCAGGTAATGCCCGAGCAGATGCGCCGAGTACACCTCGCCCAGCCCCTGCACGCGGTCCAGCACCTCGGCCGGCAGCTCGCCGATCACCGCCAGCGCGCCCAGCACGTCGGCCAGCTGCGCAAAGCGCGCGTCCAGCCATTCCACGGTGGGCCCGGCATGCTCGCCGAGGAGCGCCACTGCCGCGCCGCGATGGCGCGCGCGCAGCGCGTGCCAGTCATCACGCCACTGCGGGGCGTCGTCCGCGGCCAGCCCGGCCAGGCCGATCAGCGCGTCGGTCACGCCCTTCATCGCCGAGACCACGGTGACCTGCACGGCGTCGTCGCGCGCCAGCAGCAACTGGGCCACGTGGCGGTAACGCTCGGCATCGGCCACCGAGGTGCCACCGAACTTGTGCACGACGGTGGAGGCGGCCCGCAGGACGGGGGCGGGAGATTCAGCAACGGGGACGGCGACGGATGACATGTGGACCTCGATTCGAGGCCCCGCGTCGGCTCAGGCTGAAGGTGCTCCCCCGCAACCTGTTCCGGGTGCGGGGCCGTTGTGTTCGGAAATTACGCGAAGACGACGGGCCGCACCGGGCGAGTGGTGACGGTGGTAATGGTGGTGGTACCGGTGGTCTGGCGCGGCACGGCCCGACCGCCCGCAAGGGCGGCGTTGGACAGCGGGGCGGTGGCGGCGATGGAGACCATGGACCAAGAAAACTACGGCGCCGGGGGGCTTGTCAAGTGTTGCAGCGCAAAAGATTCCGCGCCGCGATCGGCCTGCAACGTCGGCAAAAAAGTTGCGAATGACACCATCCAGACATCGCGGGGCTCTCGCCGTCGTTTGCTCAGCCGACGTGCTCGGCCACCGCACGGGGCGGCCGGTGCGCGTGCGCGCACATCAGCACGCCGGAGACCAGGCAGACGATCGCCACGACCTCGATCGTGCTCGGCCAGCGCCGCTGCCAGGCAAACCCGTACAGCAGCGCGAACAGGGTCTCGAACACGATCATCTGGCCCGTCAGGGTCAACGGCAGGTTGCGGCTGGCGCGGTTCCAGCACGCGTTGCCGAGTACCGAGGCAACCACCGCCACGCCGGCGCTGATCAGCCAGAACCCGCCCCAGTCCGTGGCGGGATGCGATGGGCCGGACGCCAGGAATGCACTGGGCACCAGCAGCAGCGCCAGGCCGCCGGTGGCCACGCCGGTCAGCAACGACCAGTCGTGCCCGGACAGGTCGGGCCGGCGCGCCAGCCAGCGGCTGTTGACGATGGAGTACACCGCCCAGGACAGCAGTGCACCGACCGCGCACAGCAACCCAAGCAGGCGGCGCCCGGTGGAACCGGCGGCGTGCTCGGCCAGGAGCGCTTCGTAGCCCACCAGCCCCACCCCGAGCAGGCACAGCAGCAGCGCCGGTGCCAATCGCCGCAGCGGCACCGCGCCTGCCTCGCGCACACCGGCCAGCGTGACCACCACCGGGATCAGGCCGACGATCAGCGAGGCCGCCGCACCACCGGCCCACTGCACCGCGTTGGCCAGCAGCACGAAATAGACCAGGTTGCCGGCCAGGCTGAGCCACAGCAGCCCACGCCATTCGGCCATGCCGATCCGCGTGCGCAGCTCGCGCCACCGCGGGGCCAGCAATGCCACTGCGATCAGCCCGTACACCAGGTAACGCCCGGCCGACAGCTGCACCGCACTGAACTGGCTCAGCATCGCCGGCGCCAGGAACACCACGCCCCACAGCGCGCCGGCGGCAATGCCGTTGGCGACGCCAACTCCCATCGATCGATTCATCTGCGTGCGCGGGCTGCGGTCTGGAAAGGCCTGCCAGTGTAGGCAGGCGCGCGCGGCCAATCTTGACCGAGGCTACTGCCGGTGACGACGGCGATAGTCGGCCGGGGTCATGCCCCACTCGCGGCGCAACGCCCGGGTCAGCGCGCTCTGCTCGGAGTAGCCGGCATGCTGGGCGATGCTGGCGATCGGCATGTCGCCCTCGGCCAGGCGGCCACGTGCCCAGCGCAGCCGGCAGGCACTGAGCCATGCCAGTGGACTCATGCCGAAGGCCTGGCGGAACAACGCATGTAGGCGGCTGCCACTGACCCCCACTTCCGCAGCGATCCGCTCCACCGGCCACGCCTGGCCCGGGTGGCGCTCGATCTGCGCGCATACCGCCTGCAGCCGCGTGCCGCTGCCCGCCAGGGAAAACGCCTGCAGCAGGAGCGGCAGCTCGCGTGCCACCACGTCGGCATCGAGCCGCTCCGGTTGCGCGCAGACCCGCTGCGCCATCGCGCGCACCTGCACCGGCAACGCCAGCACCGGGTGGCGGTGCAGCCGCTGCAGCGTGTCATCGTCGAACAGCGCCGCCGGGCAGTCGACGATCAGGAAACGGTCGTCATCGAGCGCAGCCTGCGCATGTCCGGCCGCCGGCGCCACGAATGCGCCCTGCCACACATCCAGGCGCGCGCCCCTCCCCTCCAGTTCGAACGCCAGCTCGCCCCGCACCGGCACCACCCACTGCGCGAACGCATGCCGGTCCACGCTCGATGAGCGGTCGTAACGACGCAGGTTGAATGCAGCGGCAGACATGGAGCGGGAGGCACGGCGGCAGGCGGCGGTATGCAGGAGTCTGCGCGTGGCCAACCCGCGACGCAATCACGCGCCGTGCCGGACGCCGGCTGGCGGCTCGCGGCTCGCGGCTCACGGCTCGCGGCTGGCGGCTGGCGGCTGGCGGCTGGCGGCTGGCGGCGGCTGGTGGCTGCCATCGTCAGGCAGGTCCCTATCGTGCCGGCGTGGTACGTCGTGCAATGGGGCCGCCCTGTCCCTGGCCGGCGTGCCGCCGACGGATGCCAGCGTCGGCACGTCTTTCTGCACGACGGCGCTGCCGCTGGGGCGAGCCAGTGGTGGCTGCCGCGCCGCTCACCTCCCATGAACGCACTGGGCGGCTCGGGCGCCAACATCGCCTGGGCGGCCTCTAGGTCAGTGACCCGCATCTCGGCCGGGGCCTGGCGGCCACGCGGATCGAAGACCTGATGGCCAGGGCGGCGGCGCTGGAGGTGCGGAGTATGTCCGTGCGGACTGCGCCCGACGATGGGCGCCTGTATCGCCGACTGGGCAGGTCGCCGCTGGAAAAACCGGTGGCGCACGACGGGGCTTCCCGGTGCGCGTCATGCTGCGGCGGCTGGCGCCGCCTTGATTCAGCGCGACCGCATCGGCTGCGGCGCGGGCCGGTCGGCCAACGACCCCAGGGTGAAGGTGTAGCCGGCTTCCTCGAGCAGCTTGCGCATGCGCAACTCGGCACGCTTGGGATAGGCCAGCGACAGCGGCGCGTGCAGTGCATACGAGGTGGACTTGCCCGGCATCGTATCGCGGGTCACCGACGACTGGTTTGTTTCGCAGGCATTGCTCCACAGGTCCGACAGAACCTTGGGCCCGATGGATTGATTATTGCCAAGACGAAGCGTCAGCCAACGCATGTGTTCCATAGCAGATCCAACTAGCCCTTTCGATCGAGTATGCACCAAATCCTCCTGCCCCGTACGCGGCCGTGCGGACCCCACACAGCGACAGCCCCGGGCGTGCCGGGGCTGTCCATGCGCAAGGCCCGCGCATTCACCCACGCCCTGGCGCAAGCACCAGGGCGGGTGGGATTACTGCTTCATCGCGTGCTTGCGATCGCGCATCACCGCATGGCATTCCTGCACCTGCGGCAGCAGGCGCTGCACTTCCTGGCGCGCGGCCGGCGGGGTGTCCGCATCGGTAAGGGTGTCCTTGAACGCCTTCAGCAAACGGTCTTCGGATTCTTCCAGTTCGGCCACGTAGCCGTATTGGGTGTCGCCCAGGGTGGCGCGCACCTTGCCGTAGAACTGCTGCATCGAGCCGACCACGGTGCCGTGCTCGGCCGGCTTGCCACCGGCGGCCAACACGCTGGCGCTGAGCGAACGCACGATCTCGTCCTTCACCCCGGCGATGCGGGTGAAAAGCGAAGACAGTTCCGCGTCCTTCACCTTGCCGGCGGCTTCGGTGTAGAAGTCCTTGCCATCGCGGGCGATTTCGATCAGGTCGTTCAGGGTGTGCGTGGTCTTGGTTTCGGTAGTCACTGAGATCTGCTCCTGTGTTTCTTTGGGCTTGCCCGTGCTTGGGTGGGTCCACCTTTCCGCATCGGCAATGAAGTCGGCGTGACATCCAAAACAGACGGTTCAGCGAGGTGTGCGCGCGGAAAAACAGTTGTTTGCATGACGTGTGGACCGCGCCATGGCGCCGTCACGAATACGCCCGCCATGGCGCATCCGGCAGCATGAAACATGCCCCCTCGCGCGCGCTCGCCGCTCAGTGCGGCGCATGGCCGGGCGGCGGTGGATCTTCCATGGGCGGCGTCGACGGCGACGGGTCCCGCTCGGGCGGAACCTCGGTCGGCGGCTCCTGCGCGGGCGGGTCTTCGCGCACCGGTTCTTCGACCGGTGCCGGCGGTGGCACCGGCACCTCGGGCGTGGGTGTCTGCGCGCACAGCGGACGCTGCGCGACCGTTTCCTGCATGGCATCGTGGTGCATTCAGTGGTCTCCTTCGGGGTATCGTCCTGCAGCATCCACCGCCTGCCGTCACGAGCCCGCGAGGACGCCACGCGCTGGCGCGCGGCGCGCGCAGCATGCGGCTATCCTGTGCGACCTCCTCCATTACTGCTGGATCCGCCCATGGGTAGGTCGATACGGATATCACTGCTGGTCCTTGGTCTGGTTGCAGGCGGCAACGCGCTCGCGCAGGCAACCCCACCCGCCGCCGACGGCACGCGCCAGGTGCCCACCTTTCCGCTGCCGATCTCGCCCTTCCTCAGCCCGGAAGCACAGGCCAGCGTGCGCAATGGCGTGATCCACGGCGATCCCACCGCCAAGCTGGACAACACCGCCGTGCGCGCGCAGCTGGGGGCAATCCGCACGGGCGCCGACCAGTGGGCGTATGCCGAGATCGCCGAACTGCGCAAGCGCTACCCGGTGGAGCTGCACAACGAAACCTGGAACGGTGTACCCGTGGTGCGCGTGCAACCGCGCAGTGCCCCGGCCGATCCGACGCAGCGGCGCCTGCTGATCGAACTGCATGGCGGTGCCTTCGTGTTCGGCCGCGCCGACAGCCTGGGCCTGCTTGAGGCGATCCCGGTAGCGGCGATGACTGGCATGACCGTCGTGGCGGTGGAGTATCGGCAAGGCCCGGAGCACCGCTTCCCCGCCGCCAGCGAAGACGTGGCCAGCGTGTACCGCGCCGCCCTCGAGCAGATGCCAGCCAGGCACATCGGCCTGTTCGGCTGCTCCGCCGGGGGCGTGCTCACCGGTGAATCGCTGGCCTGGTTCGCCAAGGAAAAACTGCCGATGCCGGGCGCCGCCGGGCTCTTCTGCGCGGGCGGCGATGCCCGTTACGGCGGTGATTCCCGCTACGTGATGGCCGCGCTCAACGACGCGCTGCTGCCACATGCCGACGGCAGCCTGCCGATCATGGAGGACCTGTATTACGGCGATGTCGACTTCCGCGATCCGCTGGTGTCCCCGATATTCTCCGAGCCGCTGCTGGCGCAGTTTCCGCCCACCCTGTTCATCACCGCCACCCGCGCCGCCGAGCTGAGCAACGTGGCCTACATGCACGGCCGGCTGGTGGACCTGGGGCGCGAATCGGACCTGCATGTGTGGGAGGGCCTGGGCCATGCCTTCCACCTGGATGCCAAGCTCCCGGAGAGCCAGCAGGCGTACCGGGTGATGGCGCGGTTCTTTGCCAGGCACCTGGAGGCGACGCTGCCTGCTCCGCCGCGCTGAGGCACCATGGGCAGCGCGTACCGGCTCACTCCAGCACGTCGTGGGCCGAGAGATTCTTGTAGATGAACCGACCGTCCTCATCCCATTCGGGCAAGGACAGGTCCAGCAGCGACAGGTCCACCGCGCACTGCGCGGTCGTAAGCCCGGCGAGGCTGTCCAGCAGGTACGCGCGAAATGCCTCGACGTCGAAGTCGCGCGGGCGACGCTTGCGCGCGTACCAGTTGTCGACCGCGCGCAGCAGGGCCGCCTTGTAGGCGACCAGTTGAGCGTTTGCATCAAGGAAGCGCACGTCGTGCCAGTCCAACTGGCCGACCGAAAGGAGTTGCCGCAGCTTGGGCGTGTAACGCGAAAAATCGGCCGGCACGGCGCCGGACGAGCCGATGGCAGTGCCATCGACCGCGTCGTACATCTCGAATCCGAATATGAAAACGTCGACAGCGGCGCCGAAGCTCTGCCCCGACAAACGCTGCTTCAGGAACTCTTCCATCTGGCACAGATCGAGCCACCAGACACCCTGGCTCAGATCAAACCGCCACCCCGATTTCAGCTTCGTTGCGTCCCTGGCCTTGGCCGGCCACGTGGTCATCTGTCGAAACTCCATCCCCGTCTCCTGGCATCGCGTCCTGGCGATGTTCAAGATTACCCGGCTGGCGATCACCATGCACCTGGCCGGCGCCGGCCAGCGCATGCGACGTTCGAACCGGGTTGGGTGACCTGGGTCGGGCGCAAACGCCGTCGAACGCGGGCGGCCGGAGGATCCACCACGGCCGTGTAGAGGGTATCGACGCGAGCATTCGCGCCGCGTCATATGGAAGGGGCTTGCCTGCGACGCCACCCTCACCCTGTATGCACCGCCGCCACACCACGCGAGGTCCCACTGCGCAGCAACCGGCATCCATCGAGGACATGTCTAGACGAGCCTCACAGGAACCCCCCGTTCAAGTAACAACCATGCGCCTAGCCTGCACTCTCCAACACACCCCGGTGCAGACACATGGCAATCAAGACGATGGAAGATCTCTTCATCCACGAGCTCTCCGACATCTACAGTGCGGAAAAGCAGTTGACCAAGGCGCTGCCGCGGCTGGCCCGCGCCGCAACCAACCCGGCCCTGAAAGCCGCATTTGAGCTGCACCTGGAGGAAACCCAGGGCCAGGTCGAGCGCATCGACGCGGTGGTCGAGCTGCTCGGCATCCGGCTCAAGCGCATCAAGTGTGCAGCGATGGAAGGCCTGGTCGAGGAAGGCAAGGAGGCCATCGAGAGCATCGAGGAGGGTCCGGTACGGGATTCGGCCCTGATCGGCGGCGCGCAGAAGGTGGAGCATTACGAAATCGCGTCCTACGGCACCATCGCGGCGTTGGCCAAGCAGCTCGGCTACAAGGACGCGCTGCCGCATCTGCTGGCCACGCTGCAGGAGGAGAAGGCCACCGATGACAAGCTGACCCTCATCGCGAAGGGCGGCGACGGGAAACCTGCGAAGGCGGCATGAGCCCATCCGGCTCGGCGAGCCTTCTGGACTACCTGGCCGCTGCGTCCCTCGCGGCGGCCAGCCGGGACTGCGCTACTCCCCTGCCGGGCTCAGGTTCCGGCCACCGCCGCCGATATCCAGCCAAGGGGCCTGGCGCACTGCGTCGCCACCCGCCCCGCCCTGGCGACACTGACGGACATCGATACCCATGACCTGCACAGGCGTTTTCGAACTGATTGAAGTCAACGTCCCCACCGAAGCGCGCGACGCGCGCGCATCGTGGCTCAGCTCGGTGGCTGCCGCCTGCGTTGCATGCAAGCGCCACTTCACCGCCAGCGGCGACAACGGTTTGCAACTCATCCCCGGCGGGGTGGCCATCACCTGCCCGGGCTGCAAGACGCGGCAGGCGATCAGCCGGGCGCGGTTTGATGGACTGCTGCGGCAAGAGCGGCAGGGCTAGCAGCGAATCGGGGGGCCTGAACGCGGCGACAGGCACCCCGGCCTGGCCCGTGTGGGCTGGCAGCCGAGCGGCGGGATTGACGCTGCAGGAATGATGGTGACCCCGGCCCGATTCGAACGGGCGACCTTCTCCTTAGGAGGGAGACGCTCTATCCAGCTGAGCTACGGGGCCAAGTGCGGTGCGGGGCGAGATCCGCCCGGCCGCTGGCTGCACCGGCGCGATGCGCGGTGCAGCCGTGAAGGATACCCACATTCAGCGGCGGGACCAAGGCCACCGCCGCAGCGCGCGGGTCCGCCGGGTCAGCGGATGTCCAGTTCCGGGAAGCCCTTGACCAGCTCGTCGAGCGCCTTGATCTGCACCAGGAACGGCTCCAGCGCGGCCAGCGGCAGCGCGCTGGGGCCGTCGCAACGGGCGTGGTCCGGATCGCGGTGGGCTTCCAGGAACAGGCCGGCCAGGCCAAGCGCCATGCCGGAACGGGCCAGTTCCGCCACCTGGCGGCGGCGGCCACCGGAGGCATCGCTGCCGGCGTCACGACGCTGCAGGCTGTGGGTGACGTCGAAGATCGCCGGCAGGCCGCCGGTGGATTCGATCATTTCGCGGAAGCCCAGCATGTCCACCACGAGATTGTCGTAGCCGAACTGCGCACCGCGCTCGCACAGGATGATGTTCTCGTTGCCCGCCTCGCGGATCTTGGACACGATGTGCTTGATCTGGGTGGGGCTGAGGAACTGCGGCTTCTTGATGTTGACCGCGCGGCCCGTGCGCGCGATCGCCTCGACCAGGTCGGTCTGGCGCGCCAGGAAGGCCGGGATCTGCAGTACGTCGACCACCTCGGCGACCGGCGCGGCCTGGGCCACTTCGTGCACGTCGGTGATCACCGGCACGCCGAAACGACGCTTGACCTCCTCGAAGATGCGCAGCCCCTCCTCCAGGCCGACGCCACGGAAAGACTTGATCGAGGACCGGTTGGCCTTGTCGAACGACGCCTTGAATACGTACGGGATGCCGAGCTTGGCGGTGACCGTGGTGAAGTGTTCGGCCGCGTGCAGGGTCGAATCGAGGTCTTCGAGCACGTTCAGGCCGCCAAACAGCACGAACGGCAGTCGATTGCCGACAACCACGCCTTCCGCAACGGTAACGTTCATTCAGATTCCTTGGGGCGAACAATGGGCGACATTCTATCCGGTTGCAGGGGAAGAGCAGCCGGGCATGGCCCGGCTCTACCTGTTGGGGCGAGGGCGTCCGCGCCGGGAGCAGCCAGGCATCGCCTGCGTCGACCGGGTAGAATCGGCGTTCTGCATGCCGCCCCCCACCCTGCCAGCGGCTGCGCCCTTTTTTGATACGCAACAGGAGTTTGCATGTCCTCTGAGCTGCTCAAGGCCCTTGGCCTGGACGCGACCAACGCTGGCACCTATCTGGGCAACGGCGAGTGGTCCACCGCCACCAGCGCCGGTGTGATCACCCCGGTCAACCCGACCACCGGTGAAGCGATCGCCACCGTGCACGCCACCACCGACGCCGATTACGAAACCATCATCGCGCGCGCCCAGGAAGCCTTCCACGTGTGGCGCACCACCCCGGCCCCGCGCCGTGGCGAAGCCGTGCGCCTGTGCGGCGAAGCGCTGCGCGCCAACAAGGATGCGCTGGGTTCGCTGGTCGCGCTGGAAATGGGCAAGAGCAAGCCTGAGGGCGACGGTGAAGTGCAGGAGATGATCGACATCGCCGACTTCGCCGTGGGCCAGAGCCGCATGCTGTACGGCTACACCATGCATTCGGAGCGTCCGGGCCACCGCATGTACGAGCAGTACCAGCCGCTGGGCCTGGTCGGCATCATCAGTGCGTTCAACTTCCCGGTCGCGGTGTGGGCGTGGAACGCGTTCCTGGCCACGATCTGCGGCGACATCTGCCTGTGGAAGCCGTCCAACAAGACCCCGCTCACCGCCATCGCCTCGATGCGCATCTGCAACGAAGCGCTGCGCAACGGCGGCTTCCCGGACCTGTTCTTCCTCATCAACGATGCCGGCACCGAGCTGTCGCAGAAGATGGTGGCCGACAAGCGCGTGCCGCTGATCAGCTTCACCGGCTCGACCCAGGTCGGCCGCCAGGTCGCCGAGAAGGTCGCCCATCGCCTGGGCCGCTGCCTGCTGGAACTGGGCGGCAACAACGCGATCATCCTGGATGAAACGGCCGACCTGAAGCTGGCCATCCCGGGCATCGTGTTCGGTGCGGTCGGCACCGCCGGCCAGCGCTGCACCACCACGCGCCGCCTGATCGTGCACGAATCCATCCATGACGACGTGCTGGCCACGCTGATCAAGGCGTACAAGCAGGTGGAAGGCAAGATCGGCGATCCGACCGACCCGGCCAACCTGATGGGCCCGCTCAACAGCGACGGCGCCGTGCAGCAGTTCCTGGCCTCCATCGAGAAGGCCAAGGCCAGCGGCGGCACCGTGGAAACCGGCGGCACCCGCATCGACCGCGCCGGCAATTTCGTGCTGCCGGCGATCGTCACCGGGCTGAAGAACAGCGACGAAGTGGTGCAGCACGAAACCTTCGCGCCGATCCTGTACGTGATGAAGTACAGCACGCTGGATGAGGCCATCGACATGCAGAACGGCGTGCCGCAGGGCCTGTCGTCCTCGATCTTCACCACCAACCTGAAGACCGCCGAGCGCTTCCTGTCGGCGGCCGGCTCGGATTGCGGCATCGCCAACGTCAACATCGGCACCTCGGGTGCGGAGATCGGCGGTGCGTTCGGTGGCGAAAAGGACACCGGCGGTGGTCGTGAGTCCGGCTCGGATGCCTGGAAGGTCTACATGCGCCGCCAGACCAACACCATCAACTACTCCGATTCGCTGCCGCTGGCCCAGGGCATCAAGTTCGACCTGTGAGCGGCCCCTGCCTGGATTTCAGCGGCCGCCGGGTACTGGTGGCCGGTGGCAGCAAGGGCATCGGCCGCGCGATGGCGCTGGCGTTCGCTGCGGCGGGCGCCCGCGTCTCGGTCTGCGCACGCGGTGAGCAAGGGCTCGCCGCGCTGCGTACCGATGCGCAGGCACTGGGCCTGGACGTGCATACCACGTCGGCGGACCTGGCGGTGCTGGACGACATCGGCCGCTGGCTGGCCGATGCCGCCGGCGCGCTCGGTGGCATCGACGTGCTGGTCAACAACGCCACCGGCTACGGCATGGCCGATGACGAGGCCGGCTGGGAGGCCAGCCTTGGCGTCGACCTGATGGCGGCCGTGCGGGCCTCGCGTCTGGCCCTGCCCTGGCTGCAGCAGTCCAGCGACGCCTGCATCCTCAACCTGGCCTCGATCGCGGCCCAGCAACCGCGCCCCGGCGCGGCGCCCTATGCGGCGGCCAAGGCCGCCTTGATGCACTACACCACCTCGCAGGCGCTGGCGCTGGCCCCGCAGCGCATCCGCGTCAATGCCATCGCCCCAGGCTCGATCGAGTTCGAGGACGGCCTGTGGGCACGCCGCCGCGAGCAGGACCCAACGCTGTACCACGGCACCCTGGCCAAGATTCCGTTCGGCCGCTTCGGGCAGCCGCAGGAGATCGCCGATGCCGCGTTGTTCCTGTGCTCGCCGCTGGCACGCTGGATCACCGGCCACACCTTGAACGTGGATGGCGGCCAGGTCCTCATGGGCTGAGCCTCCCGCTCCGCCATGCACCGCATCGCCATCACGGAGGATGTCGATGTCCCAGCCCCCACCCCTCGGCAATACCCTGGCCAGGGTCAGCCTGATAGTCGGCCTGCTCGACTGCGTGGTCCTGCCCGTCGTCGGGCAGTGGGTCGCGATCATCACCAGCCACCGGGCACGGGCGCAGATCCGGCGGCGCCACGCGCCGATGGACACCGATGCGTTCGCCCTGGCCGGGCTGACGCTGGGCTGGATCGGCTTGATCGTCCTGATGGTGGTGGCCGCGGTGATGGTGTTCCGGGTGATTCCAGCGCTGAAGGCGCCGGGCCAGGTGCTGCTGGACGCCCTGCTGCTCCGCTCGCACTGAGCGGCCGCCGCCAACGCCTGGGCCTTGCCGTCGATGGGATAAACCGGCCACAGGCACTATCATGGGCACATTGCCTTGGAGGAACCGGATGAACCAGCCACTTCGACAAACCAGCGCGCTGGCCGTGGTCAGCCTGGTCATGGGCATCGTCGGCTGGACGGTACTGCCGTTCATCGGCAGCCTGGTGGCGATCATCACCGGGCACATGGCGCGCGCCGACATCCGTCGCCAGCCGCAGGCGCTGGAAGGCGACGGACTGGCCCTGGCCGGCCTGATCCTGGGCTGGGTGGCGGTGATCGGCAGCATCCTGGTGGTGATGGGCTTCCTGTTGTTCTTCGGTGGACTGGCCCTGTTTGCCGCATCCCATTCGTGAGGTCGGCATGAGCGCATCGGATTCGACGGAACGCTTCAGCAGTCGCGTCGCCGACTACGTCCGCTACCGCCCCGATTACCCGCCGGCGCTGCTGGACTGGCTGCACCGTGATATCGGCGTGCCGACCGAGACCCTGGTCGCCGATATCGGTGCCGGCACCGGCATCTCCACCCGCCTGTTCCTGGCCAGCGGCCACCCGGTGATCGCGGTGGAGCCCAATGCAGCCATGCGCGCGGCCGCCGAACAGTGGCTGGCGCCGGACTACCTGCGCCTGAAACTGGTCGACGGCACCGCCGAAGCGACCACGCTGGCCGACCACAGCGTCGGCCTGGTGGCGGCCGCGCAGGCCTTCCACTGGTTCGACACCACCGCGGTACGCGCCGAATGGGCGCGCATCCTGCACCCGGGCGGCCTGGCGCTGGTGTTCTGGAACTCGCGGCTGCTCGATGCCTCGCCGTTCCTGGTCGGCTACGAACAGTTGCTGCTGGAGTTCGGCACCGATTACACCCAGGTCGCCGAGCGCTACCAGGACGATGACGCCATGCGTGCCTGGTTCGGCCCCGGCCTGCGCGGAATGGCCAGCTTCCCCAACGTGCAGCGGATGGACCTGGATGGCCTGCGCGGCCGCCTGCTGTCGTCCTCCTACGCGCCCCAGGCCGGCCACCCGCGCCACGCGCCGATGCTGGAGGCGCTGCAGCAGCTGTTCGACGCCCATGCGGTGGACGGCCAGGTCGCCTTCGAATACCACACCCGTGCCTCCATCGGCACGCTGGACTGATAGAACGCCATGTACTCGCTTGCCCGTCCCTTCCTGTTCGCCTTCGATGCCGAGCGTGCCCACGGCCTTGGCCTGAGCGGCCTGGAGCTGGCCTACCGCACCGGCACCACGCCGTTGCTCGCCGGCCGCATCGCGCCGCTGCCCACCCAGGCCTTCGGCCTGGCGTTCCCCAATCCGGTCGGCCTGGCCGCCGGGCTGGACAAGAATGGCGAGCACATCGACGCGCTGCTGGCGCTGGGCTTCGGCTTCGTCGAGATCGGCACCATCACCCCGCGCCCGCAGGCGGGCAACCCCACACCGCGCCTGTTCCGGCTGCCGGCGCACCAGGCCATCATCAACCGCATGGGGTTCAACAACCTCGGCGTGGATGCGCTCGTGCGCAACGTCGAACGCGCCAAGCGCCGCACCGGGCTGCTCGGCATCAACATCGGCAAGAACAAGGACACCCCCAACGAGCAGGCGTTCGACGACTACCAGCACTGCCTGCAGAAGGTCTACCCGCTGGCCGACTACATCACCGTCAACATCTCCTCGCCCAACACCGCCGGCCTGCGCGAACTGCAGGAAGAGAACGCGCTGCGCCAGCTGATCTCGCAGCTGCGGGACAGCCAGGAAACATTGGCCGCGCGGCATGGCAAGCGCGTGCCGATGCTGGTCAAGGTGGCGCCGGACCTGAGCGACCGCGACATCGACGCCGCCGCCCGCGTGCTCAGCGAGCTGAAGGTGGACGGGGTGATCGCCACCAACACCACCATCGACCGCAGCGCCGTGGCGGGCGACCCGCGCGCGCAGGAGGCCGGCGGCCTGTCCGGCGCGCCGCTGCTGGGCCAATCAACCCTGGTGCTGCGCCGCCTGCGCGCACGCCTGCCCGAATCGATGCCGCTGATCGGCGTCGGCGGCATCCTGTCCGGTGCCGATGCCGTGGCCAAGATGTCCGCCGGTGCCGCGCTGGTGCAGTGCTACAGCGGCCTGATCTTCCGTGGCCCGGCCCTGGTGCAGGACTGCGTGGAGGCCATCCGCCGTCGCCGCGAAGCACCCAGCCGTGGCGCGGTCGCCCCCCTATGAGTAATGCGATGCCTGCCTGGACCCTGACTGAAAACGCCTCGCTGAAGGCGCTGAACACCTTCCACGTCGAGGCCAGCGCCGCGCAGTTGCTGGAACTGGACGATGTGACCCTGCTGCCGGACGTGCTGGCCCTGCCCCAGGTGGCGGACCGGCCGCTGCTGGTGCTCGGCAGCGGCAGCAACGTGCTGCTGGCCGGCGACGTGGAGGGCACCGTACTGGTGTTCGCCAACCGCAGCATCGACATCCTGGAACACCGCGCCGACCACACCATCGTGCGCGCCGGTGCCGGCGTGAACTGGCATGGACTGGTGATGTGGTCGCTGCAGAACGGGCTGTCCGGGCTGGAAAACCTCGCGCTGATCCCCGGCACTGCCGGCGCCGCCCCGATCCAGAACATCGGCGCGTACGGCGTGCAGGTGGACGAGTTCATCCAGGCCGTGGAAGCGTGGGACCGCGAGGCGGCAGCCTGGGTGCGGATGGACGCGGATGCCTGCCGGTTCGGCTACCGCGACAGCGTGTTCAAGCAGTTCCCGGACCGCTACCTGATCAGCGCCATCGAACTGCGCCTGCCGCTGCTGCACGCGCTGCGCCTGGGATATGCCGGGATCGACGGAGAAATGCAGGCGATGGGCGTGGAGCTGCCGGTCGCCGCGGACGTGGCCAACGCGGTGATCAACATCCGCCGGCGCAAGCTGCCCGACCCTGACGTGCTGGGCAATGCCGGCAGCTTCTTCAAGAACCCGATCCTGCCGCTGGAACAGGTGGAGGTGCTGCTGCAGCACTTCCCCGACCTGCCGGTGTACCCGGCCGACCAGGACGACCGCCGCAAACTGTCGGCGGCCTGGATGATCGAGGCCTGCGGCTGGAAGGGCTACCGTGACGGCGATGCCGGGGTGTCGCCGCAGCATGCCCTGGTGCTGGTCAACCATGGCGCGGCCACCGGCGCGCAGCTGCTGGCGCTGGCGCGGCAGATATCGGCCTCGGTGCTGGAGAAATTCGGCGTGCCGATTGAGCCGGAGCCGCGCCTGATCGGCGCGCAGTGGTGACCCCGCCACTCACCCTGCCCGCCCCACCCCCGATGCGTGCGGCACTGCTGATGCTTGGCAGCACGATGGCGTTCGGGTTGATGGCGGTGGCGATCCGCTACGCCACCCGCTCGGTCCCCACCCAGGAGGTGGCGTTCTTCCGCAACGCCTTCGGGCTGCTGGCGCTGCTGCCGATGCTGCTGCGCCCGGGCCGGGCCTCTCTGCGCACGCAGCAGTTGCCGCGCTACCTGCTGCGCAGCGCGATCGGGCTGGCCTCGATGCTGTGCGCGTTCTGGGCGATCGGCCACCTGCCGATGTCGCAGGCGATCTCGCTGTCCTATTCCACGCCCTTGTTCGTGACCATTGCCGCGGTGCTGTGGCTGGGTGAAACCGTGCGCGCCCGGCGCTGGGCGGCGGTGGTGGTCGGGTTCATCGGGGTGTTGATCATCGTGCGCCCCGGCTCGGACAGCTTCACCCCCGGCATCCTGGTGGCGGTGCTGGCCGCGGTGCTCAGTTCACTGGTGGCGATCCAGATCAAGCAGCTGACCCGCGTGGACAGCGCCGATGCGGTGGTGCTGTACACCTATGTGTTCTGGGTGCCGCTGTCGCTGGTGCCGGCCCTGTTCGTCTGGGTCTGGCCGGCGGGCATGGCCTGGCTGTGGCTGGCGGCGACCGGCCTGTTCGGCACCGTCGGCCAACTGCTGTGGACCCGCGCACTGCGCCTGGGCGATGTGTCCGCGTTGACCCCGATCAGCTTCATGCAGCTGCCGCTGGTGGCGGCGCTGGGCTGGCTGCTGTTCGGCGAACGGCTGGATCGCTGGACGGTGATCGGCGCCGGCATCATCCTCGCCGCCAACGCCTACATCGCCCATCGCGAGGCGGTGCTGTCGCGCCGCGCGGCCTCGCAGGCCGCCTCCGCCGCGGCCAAGCCGGGCGAGTGAGCCGGCCCGGCCGGCGGCGCAAGCGGCAGCGCGCCACGCCATTCGTGGCCCTCCTCGTTCAGTCGACCGCGGCTGCCCAACTGCGTGCGGCGCTGTCGACCACGTTGCCCGGCGCGAACTGCTCGTCCATGTAGCGCAGCGCCTGGCGGCGCTGGGTGGGCGGGCGGGAGGCCGCGCCGGGTTCGAGCAGCAGGTCATGGAACTCCTGCACGTCCTGCAGGATCCGCCAATGCCGGTAGTAGGCCAGCCGCGCCGGCTCGACCGCCACCGGACCGTAACCGTCGCCGAAGCCCGGCGGATCCTCGCGCCCCCAGCGCCCTCCCACGGCGGCGCCGACCAGCATCAGGTCGCGCTCGCGCGGGGCCAGCAACATGTCATCCCAATCGATCAGGCTCAACCCCCCGTCCGCACGCAGCAGCAGGTTGCCCGCGTGCAGGTCGCCATGGCACAGCACCCGCCGCAGCGGCTGCCGGACCAGGCGTTCGCGCAGCGCCACGCAGCGCTGCCAGACCTCGGCGATGCGCGGCCGGTGCTGGCGCCAGCTGGCCAGGTATTGGGCGGCCAGCGCATCGGGCACCGGCCAGCGCGCATCGCCGCGGCGCAACCACGCGCCAACCCGCTCCACGGCGGTGTCGTCATCGAAGCCCGGTTGCGCCAACCCGGCGGCCAGCGCGGGCGGCAGCCGCGCCTCGTGCACCTGGCGCAGCACCTCGCCCAGACGGCGCCACTGCGCCTGCGACAGCGCGGCCTCGAAGCCGGACTGGCCTTCGATATAGGCGAACAGGGTCCATTGCAGGCCATCGGCACGCACCGCCGCGGCGCCATCCAGCGCGGGCTGCGGCGCGGTGACTTCCACCAGGCCCAGCGGCCCGCGCAGGTGCTGCAATACCTGCCACACCGTGTCTTCCACCGCGTAGCGGCGACATTTCAGCCAGTACCGGGCGCCGTCGTGCGCGCCCACCTGGTAGACCGTGGCGCCGGCGTCGGCACCGGCCGGGCGCTGCACCACCGAGGTGGCGCGCACGCCCCAGGCCTGTGCCAGCACCGCGCCAATCTGCGAAGAAGAGAGTTCCTGTGGGTGCAGCATCCATCCGCCGTGTTGCACGAGCATCGCCCCACTATCGCAGAATCGCCGCGCAGTAGCAGCGCATTGCGTCACGCTGCGGCGCGACCGGCATGCTTGCTACGCGGCCGGCCCGGCAGCATCGCGCTCTGCAACCCTGCCCGCCATCGCCTGCAGTTCACGCTGGTGCAGCGTCCGCGCTTCTTCGCCCTGGAACTGGGTGGCAAACAACGGCACCGCGAACACGAACCGCGGGCCGTCATCCTCGCGCCGGATCACGTAGGCCAGCTGCAGCCGCGCCAACGCGCGGCGCAGTGCTTCGGGATCGATGCGCACGCCGGCCCCATCGAAGTCGGCCAGCAACTCGTCCAGCCCCACGCTGCGCTCACCGGTGCCACTGAGCTGCGCGCAGGCGACGCGGTACACCACGATCCGATCGATGCGGTTGGCCTCCGCGTCCGGGGTCAGCCGGGCCCAGCCGGCCAACGCATCGAAGACCGGCTCGGCCACCAGCGCGGCATGCAGGTGCGTCGCGTCGATCACGCGTTCGCCGCGGCCCAGCTGTGCCAGCAGCTGCTGACAGACGATCGCGACCAGATTGGCGCGCCGGCCACACGCGGCCACCAGCCGCCGGGGCAGCTCCGGCGCGCTGAAGTGCACGCCCAGGCGCGCCATCGGCTCGGTTGCCAGGGCCTGGCAGGCCGCCTCCTCCAGCCCGCCGACATGGATCACCTCACCGAAGTTGCGCAGCGGCGAGGCGAAATCCAGGGTGACCGCTTCATACAAGTCCCAGAATCCGGCCAGCATGAAATGGCAGCGCCCCTCTTCGCTGATCGCGCGCAAGGCGGCCAGCTGCGGGTAACCGGCACTGGCGTCGGCGCGCAGGAACAGGTCGGTCTCATCGACCAACAGCAGCAGCCGGCGCCCACCGGCCTGCGCGGACAGCGCGGCGACCACGGCATCGATGTCGGCGGTTTCAGGCAAGCCCAGCTCCACCGCCAGGCGTACGCCGAGGCGGTGGTCGCGCAGCGACAGGTAGCGGCAGTGCACCCGCGGATGCCCGGCGAAACGGCGCTCGATCGCCTTCATCAGGCTGGTCTTGCCCAACTGCCGGCCACCCACCAGCAGGTAGTTGCCGGGCTCGCGGTTGAGCACCCGGGCCAGCAGCGATTCGCGTCCAAAAAACGCCGTCGGCCGGGTGATGCCGCCATGCGTCTGGTAGGGGGAGATGCGGGTCACCTTCAGTTGCCGTGCCAGCAACGCCAGCAGCGCGACCGCGGCATTGGGCTGCAGCAGCCAGCGGCTCTGCGCGACCTGGTCCAGGCAGACGCACAGGTTGGCGGGGTCGTCGGCATGGGCGACCAGCGCGGGCTCGGCTGCCAGCGATGGGCTGACCACCAGGACCACGTCCTGCCCGTTGGGCATGCCGCGCACGTGCTGCACGATCGCCTCGCCGCTCAGGCCGCCGTCGGGGAGGTAGACCCATAGACGCTCCAGCGCCAGGGGCATGGCATCGGGCAGCGTCCACTCGCGCACGCAACCGGGCAGCGACCATCCCGCCGCCGGGGCGTCGACGGCACCGATCCGCGCCGCCAATGCCGCCGCCTGCTGCGTCGCGGGCGCCTCTGCATGGCGCAGTGCCTCGCGCCACCGCACCGTGGCCACGCCGGCGTCGGCCAGCACGCGCGCGCGCAGGCGTACCCAGCCCAACTGCCGGTCCAACGCCGGCAACGCCTGCAGCGGCTGCTCGAACAGGCGCCGCGGCGCGCGCACGATGCCGGCAATGGCCGGCTGCACGCGATACCAGACCAGGCCAAGCGCCACCAGCACCACCAGGGTGATCCCGAGCAACAGGCCCAGCCATTCGATGATGGTCCAGGGCGCACTGGCCTGGCAGTCCGGCGCCAGCCAGCGCGACGGTGGCGCCGGCTCGCCGGGCCGGCAACGCCAACCGCCGGTGGCCGGGGTCAGTGTGTGCTCCAGCACGGTGCCAGCCAGCCCGGCGCTGGCCGGGAAGCGGTCGGTAAACCGCAGCCGCAGCACGAATGGTGCCGGCAGCTCGGCCACCAGCAGCGCCTCCGCGGGGTCGTGCACACCCGGCACGGCGATCTCGGCGGGCCACTCGCCCTCCCGTTCCCAGTAGCCCTGCGCTTCCTCGCGCAACAGCAGCATGTCGATGCGGGCACGCTGCATCAGCATCATGCTTTCGCCGTCGTGCGAGATCTTCCACGCCACCCACGGGTTCAGCATGGGCGCCACGAACAGGCTGGCCACGAACCAGGTCACGGCCACGATCAACAGCAGGCGCACGACGCGCCCACGCGACAGGCCCGTGCCGCGGCTCATGCGGGCACCTCGGCGAGGCCGTCGATCACCTGCCGCGCCGCGCGGCGGATCGCCTCGCAGCGCCATTCCAGCCATGCACCGTCGGCGTGCGCGCGCGCTGCCAGCAGGTTGTGCCAGTACAACTGGCGCAGCAGCGGATCCACCAGGTACGGACGTGCCGGTGCAAGCCGCGGACGCGCCAGCCACGCATCCACCGCGGCGCGCGCGGCCGGGTCGCGCAGCAGCGGCAGCAGGGCTTCCCACAGGCGCGGATGCGTGGCCAGGGCGGCGATGACCGCGTCGTCGTCCAGCGTGGGCGCCGGCGCGGGCGTGGTCAGCAGGGCCAGCGCGGCCTGGGCCAGCAGCGGGTGGCCGCCGGACAGGTGCAGCGCGCGGGCCAGCAGGGCGTCCGGCACGTTGGCTGCGTTGCGCTGCAGGTCCTCCAGGCCCAGTTCGGGCCACTGCTCGCTGGCGGCGATGTTGAGCAGCGACAGGTCGCCGCCCTGGTATTTCAGATCGGCCAGTGCGGCACCGCCACAGATCAGCAGGTGCAGCTTGCCGCTGTACATTTCGCTGAGGCTGCGCAGGATGCCGGCGAGCACATCGCGTGGGCCGGGCGCACCCTGTTCGAAGCGGCTGACCAGGCAGAACAGCGCGCCGGGTTGCTGCAGGCGACGCGCGAGCGCCGCTTCGAAACCGGCATCGGAGTCGATGCCGTCCAGCCCGCACTGCGCGGCCAGCAACGCGAAGTAGTCCTGGTCATCCACGCCGGCACGGAACGGTGGCTGCAGGTGCAACACCCGATCGTGGCCGTAGCGGCGCACCGCTTCGGCGAGCATCGCCTCGCGTTCCGGCGGTTGCCCCCAGTGCGCCTGGGTCAACAACAAGCTCACCGGGTACGGTCGCAGGGCCTGTAGACGGTCGAACAGACGCACCACCGTGGCCGGGACCGGCGCATGCGTGACCGGCTCCGCCGGCTCCACCGGGAACTCCGGCTCGAAACCGGCCGAGCACAGCAGTGCGTTGCTTTCCGTTTCGGTCAGGCGCAGGTAGTTGGCGCAGGCCAGCACGCGGTCACGGTGACGACGGCTGGGCAATGACGCGCCCGCGCGCCAGTTGTTGACCGCCTCGCGGCTGATCCCGATCTCGGCGGCGACGCCGCCGGCGCTGGCCCGGATGCGACGCATGTGGCGCGAGAGCAGTTCCGCGAACGCCGGGACGGGCATGGAGGGGGACCAGAACGGGTGGGAATCGGCCACCCTACCGTGGCCGTTTCTGCTGTCAACCATCGGGGCGGCCTGCCGTGTCGGGACCGGATCAGGCTGCCGATGCGGCGTGTGGCTGGCGCACCACGAACAGCTTGCGGGTCAGCAGCAGGAACACCACGAAGGCCAGCACGCCGAGCAGCACCACGCCGACCGACAACCGGCCCAGCACCGCGCCCAGGTCCTTCTGGCCCTGCAGCCGGTCCATGCGTTCAAACCGTGCCGGGTCGGCGCGGGCATACGCCACCTCGACCTGCGCCCCGTCCTCCAGGTACGGCGTCGCATTGTCTTCGGAGGTGCTGAATTCCCCGTGCCGTGCCACACCGTCGACCACGAACTGATAGCGGAACTGATAGGTGTGGCTGACCCGGCCCTTGCGCCGGCTCTCCTCGATGTGGTCCAGCTGCACGGGCACCTGCACGCTGACCGGATCCTTGAGGATGGCCTGCGCCTGTCGATGGCCACTGAGCGCGGTCCAGGCAAAGCCGATGGCCAGGCCGACGTAGCCAAGGATGCAGAGCCAGCGCGCGGCGCGCGTCAGGCGTGCGTGCGAGGTATCGGAAACGGGAATGCTGATCATGGTGGTCCCCCGGTAGTGATCGTCATGGCCAGCCCTGGATGTGGACTGGCACCGGGAAAGTGTGCGGATGGGCGACCCGCGGGTGAACCGCCAGCCCGTCAAGTTGGCGCGTCACGCACTTGACGATGCGTCAAGCAGCGACGATCAGACGCATTCGTCCCGCAGTCGATGCAACGCCCTTCGCTGCGGGTCGGGCGCGATGCCCGGCGGGTGGCGTCCGCCACGCTCCTGGCCTACGCTCGCCCCATTGCCACACCCGGATACCCCGTGGGAAACACCGTCCAGTTCCGCCTCGCCCACGCCGGCGACCTGCCTGCGCTGATCGACATCGACAGCGTGGCCGCCCACGACCGGCGCCGCGTCGAGCTGTTGCAGCACTGGGTGGCGGCGCGCAGTTGCCACCTGCTGCTGCTCGACGGGCATGTGGCGGCCTACGGCGTGCTCCATCATCACTTCTTCGACAGTGGTTTCATCGAGATGCTGATGGTCGGTGCACACGTCCGTCGCCGCGGCCTGGGCGAGGCCCTGCTGCAGCACCTGGTGTCACGCTGCGAGCGACCGCGCCTGTTCACCTCCACCAACCGGTCCAACCAGCCGATGCACGCGCTGCTGGCGCGCAACGGCTTCATCGCCAGCGGACAGATCGACAACCTCGACCCTGGCGACCCGGAGCAGGTGTTCTTCCGGCCCGGCGCGGGTGCCGATCAGCCTGCGATGTGAATGCCCAGCCCGCCCTCGCCCTCGGCCAGCCCGTCGCGCAGGGTGAGCGTGGGAATCACGTAGTCGCCGCCATTCTGCCGACGGTAGGCAATGGGCGGATCGCTGGCCAGTCCGTCCAGGCGTTTGCCCAGCTGCTCCAGCAGCGCGGGATACGTGGCCTGATCCACCCGGCTGGTGCGGTAGATCACGTGCGCCGGCAGCACCTCGAAGCCGGGATAGAACAGGATGCCGTGCTGGATCGGGAACAGCACGTCCTCGATCGGCCCGTTGATGCCGCGCGGGCCGTAGTGCGACGCCCAGCCGCCGGTGGTGACCACCAGCATCGCGCGCTTGCCTCTCATCGCGCCTTCGCCATAGCGGTCGCCCCAGTGCGTATCCGAATGCTCGCCCACACCGTAGGCGAAACCATAGGCGTACACGCGATCGACCCAGCCCTTGAGAATGGCCGGCATCGAGAACCACCACAGCGGGAACTGCAGGATGACCGCATCGGCCCAGCGCAGCTTGTCCTGCTCGGCGGCGATGTCCGCGCTCTGGGCGCCGGTGGCGAAGGCCTGCCGTGAGTCCAGCGACGCGTGGAAGGGCGCAGACGGATCGCGCCCCACATGGTCATCCGCGTCCACCTGGGCCTTCCAGCGCATGGCGTAGAGGTCGGACACCTGCACGCAGTGGCCGGCGCGTTGCAGGCGCTGGACGGTGAAGTCCTTGAGCGCGCCGTTGAGCGAGGTGGATTCGGGGTGGGCGTAGACAAGCAGGACGTTCATGGGCACTCCAATACGGGACTGCCAACCACCTTAGGCGGCGCCCGGCTATAGTAGAAATGAATTCCTTGCATTCCAGGCATTGCCATGGACGATACCTTGCGTCGCATCGACCTCAACCTGTTGGTGACCCTGCAGGCCCTGCTGGAAGAGCAGAACGTCACCCGTGCCGCCGAGCGACTGCACCTGGCCCAGCCGACGGTGAGCGTGCAGCTGGGCCGGCTGCGCGACGTGTTCGACGATCCGCTGCTGTTGCCCGGCCCCCGCGGCATGCGCAGCACCGCCCGCGCCGATGCGCTGCGCGAGCCGCTCGCCGACGCACTGGCCGCGCTGCAGCGCGCGGTTGCGCCGGTGCAGCCGTTCGATCCCGGACAGGCCGCGCTCACCTGGCGGATCATGGCCTCGGACTTCGGGGGAACCACAGTGGTGCTGCCTGCCCTGCCCGCGCTGCGCCAGGCCGCACCCTCGACGCGGCTGGCCGTGGTCGGCCTGGTACCGGGCCAGATGGTGTCGCAGAGCGAGCGCGGCGCCATCGACCTGGCGATCCACATCACCTCCGAAGCACCACCGAGCCTCCACCACCGCCCCCTGTTCCAGGAGCGCTACGTACTGGCCGGCCGCCGCGACCACCCGCGCCTCAAGCGCCGGCCCACGCTCAAGCAGTTCTGCGCGCTGGACCATGTGATCGTCTCGCCCGATGGCGGCGGCTTCCACGGCAATACCGACAGCGCGCTGGCGCACGCCGGGGCACGCCGCAACGTGGTTCTGTCGGTGCCGCACTTCCTGTTCCTGCGCAGCGTGCTGCTGCGCACCGACCTGGTGGCGATGATGCCCTCGCGCCTGGTCGCGCAGGATCCGGCGCTGAAGGCGGTCCCCGCACCGATCGAGGTGCCGGGCTTCGAGATGGTGATGCTCTGGCACGAGCGCGTGCACCGTGACCCGGCGCACCGCTGGCTGCGCGAACGGATCGTGGCGGGGCTGGGCTGACCGGTACCGGCGGCAGGGCGCAGTCGAAAACGATATTGCGACGCGTCATGTAAACGGTTACATCCCCTGCTAGCGTTGCCCCCACCTCATGTCGAGGGTCGCCGAGGAGAGCTTGATGGGGTTGCCTGCCGATCGCCGCACCGTCCCGCGCCCGCCTGCAGAGCGCCTCGCGCGCAGCCTTCTGCTCCCGGCCCTGCTGCTGGCCCTGGGCGCAGCCGCGCAGAACCTGCCGCCGCGCAGCCAGTGGCACGCCAGCAGTTCCTCGCAGCAGGTCCCGGCGATGGCGGTCAGCCACCTCATCGACGGCGACCCGAAGACCGTCACCGGCGGCGCCTTCAGTCCCGGCCACTGGTTCCAAGTGGACCTGGGCAACACGGCGTCGCTCAGCGGTGCGCAGATCACCTGGGATGTCTCCAACCCGGAAGGCTACACGCTGCAGACCTCGCTGGACGGCACGCAATGGCAGCCCGCCTACACCATGGCCGACTCGCTGGGCGGCATCGAAACCCTGTACTTCGCCCCACGCCAGGCGCGTTACCTGCGCCTGGCCAGTCCGGACCGCACCTCCGACTGGGGCGTGTCGATCTTCGAACTGGAGCCGCTGGACGCCGCCAGCAGCGCGCGCGTGGCCGCGCTCACCCCGCAACAGGCCGCCGCCGTGTGGCAGGGCGGCGGAGCAGTCCCGGTGCCGCCGCTGAAGAGCGGCACGCACGCATTCGACATCACCCTGCCCCGCCCACAGGCCACCACCGGCCTGGTCGTGGAATGGGCCGGCGCGCACGGCGCGGCGCGGCTGCAGGCGCAGGACACGCACGGCGCATGGCGTGACCTTGCCACCGACGCGCAGGCCGGCAGCCGCCCGCAGAGCTGGCTGGCGGGCAGCGCGCCCGTGACGGCCAAGGCGTTGCGCCTGAGCGTGGCCGGCGACGCCCCGCGGGTTGCGCGCCTGCGCCTGCTTGGCCCGAAGGCGGTGATGACGCCGATGAAGCGATACCAGATCGCCGCCAGTGGCGCGCAACGCAGCCTGTTCCCCGCCTCGCTGCACATGCAGCAGACCTACTGGACCGCGGTCGGCATCCACGGCGGCCGGCAGAAGTCGATTTTCGACGAGTACGGCAACATCGAGGCATTCAAGGGGGCGCCGCTGGTGCAGCCGATCTGGCGCAACGCCGATGGCAGCACCGCCGGCGCCGCCGACCATCCCGTGCAGCACGCCCTGCGCGACGGCTGGAAGCCCATGCCGTCGGCCACCTGGTCGCCCCAACCGGGGCTGCAACTGCGCAGCGAAACCTTCGCCATCGAACGCGACGGGCAGCCGGTGACATACCTGCGCCACCGCCTCACGAACACTGGCAGCACGCCGGTGGACGGAACGTTGGCGCTGGTGGTGCGGCCGATGCAGATGAACCCGCCGTGGCAGAACGGCGGCCTTTCGCCGATCCGCGAGATCGCGATCGACGGCCGCAGCGTGCGCGTCAATGGGCGTCGCCTGCTGCAGTCGCTGAGCGCGGTGGATGCCGCCGGTGCCGCGCCGTTCGGGCCCGATGGCAACGCCGAGATCACCGCGGCGATCGCCAGCGGCGTGCTGCCCACCGCGCAGCACGCCCGCGACGCCGACGGCCTGGCGGCGGCCGCGCTGCGCTACCGCGTGCAGCTGGCACCCGGTGAAAGCCGCGCCGTGGTGGTGGCCTTCCCGCTCGGCACCGCCGCGACCGGTTCCGATGGCGCGTTGCCCGAGGCACCCCCGCTGGACCTGGCCGATGCCCCGCGCGACGCCGATGCCGCCTTCGACGCATTGGCCAGGCGCGCCTCCGACGACTGGCAGGCACGCCTGGGCCAGGTCGGCCTGCGCCTGCCCGACCCGTCACTGGTGGACATGCTGCGCGCGCAGGCCGCCTACATGCTGATCAACCAGACCGGGCCGGCCATGCAGCCCGGCCCACGCAACTACAACCGGTCCTTCATCCGCGACGGCATGGCCACCTCGGCGGTGCTGCTGCGCATGGGCGAGGCCAAGGTCGCGCGCGACTACCTGGCCTGGTACAGCGAGCACGGCGTGCACGCCAACGGGCTGGTATCGCCCATCCTCAACGACGACGGCAGCGTCAACACCGGGTTCGGCTCGGATATCGAGTACGACAGCCAGGGCCAGTACGTCACGCTGGTGGCCGACGTCGCACGGCTGGACGGCGGTCCCGAGTCGGTCCGCGACTACCTGCCCAAGGTGAAGGCCGCACTGCGCTTCCTGCAGGAACTGCGCGAGCGCACGCTGGTGCCCGGCTACATGGCCAGCCAACCCTCGCCCGAGCGCTTCGCCGGCATCCTTGCGCCGTCGATCAGCCACGAAGGCTATCCCTCGCCCACCCACAGCTACTGGGACGACTACTGGGGCCTGAAGGGCTGGCACGACGGCGCGTGGCTGGCCGACTCGCTGGGTGACCACGAAACCGCCGCGTGGGCACGCGCGCAGTACAAGGCGCTGTACGACGCCCTCGGTGCGTCGATCCGGGCGACGATGGCCTGGAAGGGCATCGATTTCATCCCGTCCTCGGCCGATCTCGGCGACGGCGATCCGACCGGCGTCTCGATCGCGCTGGACCCGACCGGCGCACAGAGCGTGCTGCCACCCGAGGCACTGCGCACCAGCTTCGCGCGCTACCTGGAGGACGTGCGCAAGCGCAGGCAGCCCGGCGCGCTGTATGCCTATACCCCGTACGAGATCCGCAACGTACTCAGCTACGTGCACCTGGACCAGCCAGCCGCGGCCGAGGAGCTGTTGCAGGGCCTGTTGCACGACCGCCGCCCGCTGGAATGGCAGGTACTGGCCGAAGTGGTGCACTCGCGGCTGCGCTTCCCGCGCTACCTCGGCGACATGCCGCACACCTGGATCGGTGCCGAATACGGGCGCACGCTGTTTGGCATGTTGATGCGCGAAGACGACGACGCACTGTCGCTGCTGCCGGGCACGCCGCCGTCGTGGGTGGCTGGCGAAGGCCTGGCCATCGAGCGCCTGCCCACCGCCTACGGCACCCTGCAACTGCAGGCGCGGCAGCGCGACGATGCGCTGCGGCTCACGTTGGGCCCGGGCCTGCGAAAGGACGCCGCCGTGCGCGTGTGGTGGCCGTCGCGCACGCGGCCGGCCAGCGTGCGCGTGGATGGGCGCGCGGTGAGCGACTACGATGCAGACGGCGTGCTGCTGGCGCGGCCGTTCCGCACGCTGGAGGCGCGCTGGTAACCCCGCAGGGCAGCCGGGCGTGGCCCGGCTCTACAGGGCACGTTGCGGCCAGCGCCGTATCGGCACCGCGCCGGCGCGTTCGGGTAGAGCCGAGCCATGCTCGGCTGCTCCTGCCGCCTCACAGGTTCGGCAACCCCGGTGGATTGGTCTGCGGACGCCCCACCACCGCGCAATATTCAGATGCTCGCTCAGCCATTCAGCAGGCGGCCGCCGTCAAGAACGATTTCAGAGCCGACCGTCCAGCGAGACTCGTCGGAGGCCAGATACAGAACTGCTTTGGCGACCTCGTCAGAGGTACCGAAACGCCCAAGCGGGATGGTCGCCGCGATCTCCTTATTGAGCTGCTCGCGATACGCTTCCGGAATACCGAGCTTGTCGTATAGCGGAGTCTCGACGGGGCCAGGGCTCACTGCGTTGACACGGATGCCACGACCCAGCAATTCGGTCGAGAGCGTCTTCGACATGTTCAGCAATGCGGCCTTCGTCGCGGCATACACCGACGAGCGATCCGCCCCCGCGTGCGCGCTTACGGACGTCGTCAACACCACGGATGCAGGGCGTGCGAAGACCGGCAACAGCGCCTGCATCAGGAAGTAAGGCCCTTTGACGTTGATGTCGAAAGAACGGTCGAACATGTCCTCCGTCCATTCCTCAATGGGCCGCCAGACGGATACGCCGGCATTGAGGAAGGCAACGTCGAGTTGGCCGTAGTGGTCCTTGATGGCTTGGGCCAGCTCCTTTTGCGCTGCAACGCTGGCCGAGTCGGCGCGCAGCACCGGCACCTCCGGCCCCAATTCGGCCTGGGCCTTTGCGATCGAATCCGGGTTGACGCCCGTGACGATCACGCGCGCCCCCTCCGCCAGGAACTGCTTTGCCGTTTCCAGCCCGATGCCACTGGTGCCACCAGTGATCAAAGTACGTTTACCTTGCAAGCGCGACATTTGAATTCTCCGAGGAACGACGACCACCGCGGCCGACATGGAGAACTATGCGCCTATGCGCCGTATCGGATAAGAACCCGCATGGGAATATAATTCATGCAATCCGAGCATGAATCAAGGTGGAGAAGTGGACCGATTTCTTTTGATGACATGCTTCGCGCGCGCTGTAGAAACCGGGAGCTTTTCGGCGGCAGGGCGCGATCTCGGGCTGGGGCAACCCAATGTGAGTCGCTATGTAGCGGCGCTGGAGGACCATCTGCAGACGCGTCTACTGCACCGGTCTACGCGGAAGCTTTCCTTGACGCCGGAGGGCGAGCGCTACTATGCGGACATCCGGCGAATCCTGGATGCGGTGGATGAATCCGAATCGTCCTTCAGGAACAACGTCACCCCATCGGGACTCTTGCGCGTGGCCTGTCCGACAGCGCTCGCACACGCGTTTGTGCTGCCGCATGTGCCGGTCTTTTTGGCGCGCTACCCTGAATTGAACTTGGATCTCCAACTCAACGATCGATACGTAGACCTGGTCAATGAAGGCACCGAACTCGCCATTCGCATAGGTCAGCTTGAAGAAAGTGCCCTGCGCGCCCGGCCCCTTGGCTCGTACGACCGGGTCTTCGTCGCCAGCAAGGAGTACCTGGCCAAGCGCGGAGTTCCGCAGACCCCGGATGATCTACGGCACCACGACTGCATCATCTACACCCTGCTGTCGTCCGGGGCGACCTGGCGCTTCCGGAATACGGAAATTGCGATTGGCGGCAGGCTCAGGGTCAACTCGCCCGACGCTGTGAGCGCGGCGGCCACGGCAGGCCTGGGGGTGGCGCATGGACCTGCCTGGCTGTTCGAGAGCGGGCTGAGCAGCGGGAGATTACAGTTCATTCTCACCCAGCATGTGGCTCCCCCTGTCCCCGTACAGATGGTGTACGTCGCCAATAGACTGCTCCCCACGCGGGCTGTTGTGTTCATGGATTTCATGGCTGACGTGTTTTCAAAGATTCCAGCCTTGAATGGCGGCGGCGCTATGCCGAATCGACAAGACGAGACGACAGAACGTGACCCCTGAATTGAAAAGAGCGCCGAAGCGCTCTTTTCATTTACTTCAATCGACCTGCAGGATCACTCCCACTCGATCGTCGCCGGCGGCTTCCCCGAGATGTCATAAACCACCCGCGACACCCCCCGCAGCTCATTGATGATCCGGTTACTCACCGTACCCAGGAACTCATACGGCAGGTGCGCCCAATGCGCCGTCATGAAATCAATGGTCTCCACCGCACGCAGCGCGATCACCCACTCATACGCACGCGCGTCACCCACCACGCCCACCGACTTCACCGGCAGGAACACGGCAAACGCCTGGCTGGTCTTGTCGTACAGATCGGCCTTGCGCAGTTCGTCGATGAAGATGGCATCGGCCTTGGCCAGCAGCTCGGCGTACTCACGCTTCACTTCGCCCAGGATGCGCACGCCCAGGCCCGGGCCCGGGAACGGATGGCGGTAGACCATGCTGCGCGGCAGGCCGAGTTCGACGCCGAGGCGACGCACTTCGTCCTTGAACAGCTCACGCAGCGGCTCCACCAAGCCCAGCTTCATGTGCTCGGGGAGGCCGCCCACGTTGTGGTGGCTCTTGATCACGTGCGCCTTGCCGGTCTTGCTGCCGGCCGACTCGATCACGTCGGGGTAGATGGTGCCCTGCGCCAGCCACTTGGCGTTCTTCAGCTTGTTGGACTCTTCATCGAAGATGTCCACGAACAGGTTGCCGATGATCTTGCGCTTGGCTTCCGGGTCGCTCACGCCTTCGAGCTTGCTGAAGTAGCGGTCCGCAGCATTCACGCGGATCACCTTGACGCCCATGTGCTCGGCGAACATCGCCATCACCTGGTCGCCTTCCTGCCAGCGCAGCAGGCCGGTATCGACGAACACGCAGGTCAGCTTGTCGCCGATCGCCTTGTGCAGCAGCGCGGCCACGACGGACGAATCGACGCCGCCGGACAGGCCCAGGATCACTTCGTCATCGCCCACCAGCTCGCGCACGCGGGCGATCTGGTCGTCGATGATGTTGGCGGCGGTCCACAGGGTTTCGCAGCCGCACACATCCACCACGAAGCGGCGCAGCAGCGCCTGGCCCTGCAGGGTGTGGGTCACTTCCGGGTGGAACTGCACGCCGTACCAGCGCTTCTCTTCGTTGGCCATCGCAGCCACCGGGATGCGGTCGGTCACAGCCGTCACGGTGAAGCCCGGGGGCGCGACGGAGACGTGGTCGCCGTGGCTCATCCAGACGTTCAACTTGGGCTCGCCGCCGTGGTCGCTCAGGCCCTTGAACAGTGCATCGGGGGCGACGACGTTGACTTCGGCATGGCCGAACTCACGCTGGTCGGCCGCTTCGGTGGCGCCACCGAGCTGGGCGGCCAGGGTCTGCATGCCGTAGCAGATGCCGAAGATCGGCAGGCCGCTGTCGAACACTTCCTGCGGCGCGGCGGGCGCGCCCGGCAGCGTGGTCGACTCCGGGCCACCGGACAGGATGATGCCCTTGGCGCCGAACGCGGCGATGTCGGCCGGGTTGTGGTCCCACGCCCAGATCTCGCAGTACACGCCGAGCTCGCGGATGCGGCGCGCGATCAGCTGGGTGTACTGCGCACCGAAATCGAGGATGAGGATCTTGTCGTTATGGATGTTGGTCATGGTGCCCGGGCAATGCAGGAGTAAATACGGGAAACACAGATTCGTTACCGGCGGCGGATAGAGAAAGAGGAACGGGAATCAGCTTCCTCGTTCCTCTTTGCTCATGCCGCATCAGGCGCGGTAGTTCGGCGGCTCTTTGGTGATCTGCACGTCGTGGACGTGGCTCTCACGCTGGCCGGCGCCGCTGATCTTGACGAACTTCGGCTTGCTGCGCATGTCTTCGACGGTGCCGCAGCCCACGTAGCCCATGGTGGCACGCAGGCCGCCCATCAGCTGGTGGATGATGCCGCCGACCGGGCCGCGGTACGGCACGCGGCCTTCGATGCCTTCAGGCACCAGCTTGTCGGCGCTGGAGGCGTCCTGGAAGTAGCGGTCCTTGGACCCCTTCTCCATCGCGGCCAGCGAGCCCATGCCGCGGTAGCTCTTGTACGAGCGGCCCTGGAACAGCTCGGTTTCGCCGGGCGATTCCTCGGTACCGGCCAGCAGGCCACCGATCATGATGGTGGAGGCACCGGCGGCCAGCGCCTTGCCGATGTCGCCGGAGTAGCGGATGCCACCGTCGGCGATCAGCGGGATGCGGTCCTGCAGCGCCTCGGCCACCAGGTCGATCGCGGTGATCTGCGGCACGCCGACACCCGCGACCACGCGGGTGGTGCAGATGGAGCCCGGGCCGATGCCGACCTTGACCGCGTCCGCGCCGCAGTCCAGAAGCGCCAGCGCGGCTTCGCCGGTGCAGATGTTGCCACCCACGACCTGCACGTTCGGGAAGTTCTTCTTGACCCAGCGCACGCGGTCCAGCACGCCCTGCGAATGGCCGTGCGCGGTGTCCACCACCAGCACGTCCACGCCGGCGGCGACCAGCGCCTCGACGCGGCGATCGGTGTCGCCGCCGACGCCTACCGCAGCACCCACCAGCAGGCGCGTGGCGGTGTCCTTGGCGGCGTTGGGGTAGTCGGTGTTCTTCTGGATGTCCTTGACCGTGATCAGCCCGCGCAGGGCGAACTCGTCATTGACCACCAGGATCTTTTCGATGCGGTTGCGGTGCAGCAGCTGCAGCACTTCTTCCGACGCGGCGCCTTCCTTGACCGTGATCAGGCGATCCTTCTTGGTCATGATGTGGCGGACCGGATCGTCCAGCTCGGTCTCGAAGCGCATGTCGCGGTGGGTCACGATGCCGACCAGCTGGCCGCCGCCGTCCACCACCGGCACGCCGGAGATGTTGCGCGCCTGGGTAAGGGCCAGCACGTCGCGGATGGTGGTTTCCGGGCCGACGGTGATCGGGTCGCGGATGACGCCGGCCTCGAACTTCTTGACCTTGGCCACTTCGGCGGCCTGCTGCTCCACGCTGAGGTTCTTGTGGATGATGCCCATGCCACCGAGCTGGGCCATGGCGATCGCCAGGCGGGCTTCGGTGACCGTGTCCATGGCCGCGGAGAGGATCGGAAGCTTCAGCCGCAGGTCGCGGGTCAGCCGGGTTTCCAGGCTGACATCCTTGGGCAGGATCGTGGAGTGTGCGGGGACGAGCGAGACGTCGTCGTAGGTGAGAGCTTCAGCCTGGATGCGCAGCATCGGCATACCCGAGATGTGGGGAAGCGCGACATTTTACCCTGATTCGGCCGTCTTGGGCAGGGGGCGGATGCGACGCAGTGTCGCGCCAGCGGGGGCCGTAGAGCCGACCGTTGGTCGGCTGCACCTGAACCCTGCCCCGAACCGGGTAGAGCCGACCGTTGGTCGGCTGCACCTGAACCTTCCGCCGAACCGGGTAGAGCCGACCGTTGGTCGGCTGCGCCTGAACCTTCCGCCGAACCGGGTAGAGCCGACCGTTGGTCGGCTGCGCCTGGATCGATGAGCCACCGCGCCGAAAACAGCCGACCAACGGTCGGCTCTACACGACATCGCGGCAGCGGCACCGGTCGGTCGGCACGACATCGCGGCAGCGGCACCGGTCGGTCGGCCCTAGATAGCGGCCGCAGCAGGTCTCGGTCGGCCCGAGATCCCAGCGGCGGCAGTTATCGCTCGGCCCCAGATCGCCCCCACGGCAGGTATCGGTCAGCCCGAGACCGTGGCGGCGGCAGCTATCGCTCGGTCCGGGATCGCCGCCACGGCAGGCATCGGTCGGCCCGGAACCGCAGCCGCGACAGGTGCCGGCCGCGAGTCAGCCCCGGGCGGTCAGAAGGCTTCCGCCGCCTCGATCGTGTTCTGCATCAGCGTGGCCACCGTCATCGGCCCTACCCCGCCCGGCACCGGGGTGATCCAGCTGGCACGGGCGGCGGCGGCCTCGAAACCGACGTCGCCGACCAGGCGGCCGTCGTCCAGGCGGTTGATGCCCACGTCGATCACCACCGCGCCCGGCTTCACCCACTCCCCCGGCACGATGCCCGGGCGGCCCACCGCCACCACCAGGATGTCGGCGTCACGCACGCTGCGCTCCAGCACGTCGCGCGGGGTGAACTTGTGGCAGCTGGTCACGGTGCAGCCGGCGATCAGCAGCTCCAGGCCCATCGGGCGGCCGACGTGGTTGCTCACGCCCACGATGGTGGCGTTGCGGCCGCGCACCGGCTGGTCGGTGTGGCCCAGCAGGGTGACGATGCCGCGCGGCGTGCACGGGCGCAGGCCGAACTCGCGCAGGGCCAGGTGGCCGACGTTTTCCGGGTGGAAGCCGTCCACGTCCTTGCGCGGGTCGATCCGGTGGATCAGGCGGCTGGCATCGGGGATGCCCGGCAGCGGCAGCTGCACCAGGATGCCGTGGATCTTGGGGTCGGCGTTGAGCTGGTCGATCAGGTCCAGCAGCTGGGCCTCGTTGGTGCCCGCCGGCAGGTCGTAGTCGAAGGCCTCGATGCCCACCTTCTCGGCCGCGCGGCGCTTGTTGCGCACGTATACGGTCGACGCCGGGTCGCCGCCCACCAGCACCACGGCCAGGCCGGGCCGGGTGCCGCCGGCGGCCAGTCGGGCATCCACCCGCACCTTGAGGCTGTCCAGCAGGTCTTCGGCGATGCGGCGCCCGTCCAGGATGCGGGCGGGGGCGGCGGATGCGGGGGTCGGTGAGCTCATCGAGGGCGGCAGGCGTGGGGCGGCGGGGACGGTATTGTCCCCGATTACGCCGGCCCCGCCCACCGCTGCGTCATTCCTCTTCGGGCACTTCGTAGGCGTTGAGCGTACGTGCCTTGCGCTTGGGCGCGGTGAACGGGGTGGGCGTGGGCACGCCTGGCAGCGCGCTGCCGAACACCATGTGCGCGCCGGCACGCAGGCTGCCGCCGGCCATTTCCAGCTCGAAGCGCTCGGCGTCGCGCTCGCGGATCTGCTCGGCGATCTCGCGCGCGTCGTCCTGGTCGGCGCCCAGTTCCATCAACGCGGCCTGGCCGAACTGCAGCGCCGACTCGAACGTCTCGCGAATCTGGTAGTCCACGCCGGCATGGATCAGGCGCAGCGAATGCTCGCGGTCGAACGAGCGCACCAGCACCTTGGCCTGCGGGAATTCATGGGTGACCAGCTCGACGATCCGGTCGGCGTCCTGGTCGTTGTTGACGCACACCGCGATCGCCCGGGCCGAGCCGGCCCCGGAGGCATGCAGCACGTCCAGGCGGGTGCCATCGCCGTAGTAGATCTTGAAACCGAAGCGCTCGGCGTTGTGGATCATGTCCACGTCGTTGTCGATGATGGTCACGTCCACGTCGCGCGCCAGCAGCGACTGGCTGGCGACCTGGCCGAAGCGGCCGAAGCCGATCATCAGCACGCTGCCGGACAGGCCGTCGGCCTCCTCCACGCCGTCCAGCGACACTTCGCGGTCGGGCATCAGCTTGTCGTGCAGCAGCACGAACAACGGGGTCAGCGCCATCGACAGCACCACGATCGCGGTGAAGTTGGCGTTGACCTGTACGTCGATCACACCGGCCACCGCCGCGGCGGAGAACAGCACGAACGCAAACTCGCCGCCCTGCGCCATCACCACGCCGCGATCCAGCGCCTGGCGATGATCGCTGCCGAGGATCCGCGCGACCACGTAGATGCACACCGCCTTGGCCAGCATCAGTGCGAACACGCCGGAGACGATCAGCGGCCAGTTGTTGGCGACCACGGTCAGGTCCAGCGCCATGCCCACGCTGAGGAAGAACAGGCCCAGCAGGATGCCGCGGAACGGTTCGATGTCCGCTTCGATCTGGTGGCGGAACGTGGACTCGCTGAGCAGCACGCCGGCCAGGAACGCGCCCATCGCCATCGACAAGCCGCCCAGCTGCATCAGCAACGCCGCGCCCAGCACGACGAGCAGCGCGGCGGCGGTCATCACTTCGCGCGCCTTGGCAGCGGCGAGGATGCGGAACAACGGGTTGAGCAGGAAGCGGCCGACCAGCACCAGGCCGACGATCGCGCCGGCGGCGATGCCGACGGTGACCCAGCGCGAACTCTCGCCGGCGTCGCTGTGCACCGGCGCCATGAACGCGACCACGGCCAGCAGCGGCACGATCAGCAGGTCTTCGAACAGCAGGATCGAAACGATCTTCTGGCCGCTCGGCAAAGCGATGTCACCTCGCTCGGCCAGCAACTGCATCACCACCGCGGTGGAGGTCAACACGAAACCCGCCGCGCCGATGAAGGCCACCGGCAACGGGAAGCCCAGCAGCATGCACACGCCGGTGAGCACCGTGCCGCAGACCACGATCTGCAGCGTGCCCAGCCCGAAGATCTCGTTGCGCAGGCTCCACAGGTGCGAGGGCCGCATTTCCAGCCCGATCACGAACAGGAACATCACCACGCCGAGTTCGGCGGTATGCAGGATCGCCTGCGGATCGGAGAACCAGCCGAAGCCGAACGGGCCGATGGCGAGGCCGGCGGCGAAATAGCCCAGCACCGAGCCCAGGCCCAGCCGGCGGAACAGCGGCACCATCACCACCGCCGCGCCCAGCAGCGCCACTACTTTCACCAGCTCGCTGGCACCTGCTTCGACCGCCATGCGGTTGCTTCCCCGGACTACATAGAGGGGTCAACGATAGGGCAAAGCGCCTGGCGGCAATAGCACGCATGTCGCGCATGATTGTGCCGAAAACAGAACGATGGCGGGATTCACACGGCATATCGTCCCGCAAACAGGGGTGGCACCACGCAACCCGGTAGAGCCGACCCATGTTCGGCTGCTCACGCTGCCGAAGACCGCGCCAAAGGCAGCCGACCATGGGTCGGCTCTACCCTGCCCGTGACCCGCATCAGCGGGCGTTGCAGAACGCGGCGTAGTCGATATACCCGGGAAAGGCCGTGCCCGGCGCGCACAGCGGACAGGCCGGATCGGGGCGCAGGCGGGTCTCACGAAAACGCATGCCCAGAGCATCGAAGCTCAGCAACCGGCCGGTCAGCGGCTCGCCCACGCCCAGCAGCAGCTTGAGCACCTCGGTGGCCTGCAGCAGCCCGACCATCCCCGGCAGCACGCCGAGCACGCCGGCCTCGGCGCAGTTGGGGGCGAACTGCGGCGGCGGCGGCTCGGGGAACAGGCAGCGATAGCACGGCACGTGCCCGCGCTGGCGGCCGGCATCGAACACGCTCACCTGGCCGGTGAAGCGCTCCACCGCGCCATACACCAGCGGGATGGCGTGCCGGATGCAGGCATCGTTGAGCAGGTAGCGCAGCGGGAAATTGTCCGAGCCATCCAGCACCACGTCCACGCCGTCCAGCAGCGGGTCCACGTTGCCGGAGGTGACCCGCACCTGCAGCGCCTCCACCTGCAGGTGCGGATTGAGCGCCATCAGGCGCTCACGCGCGGACAGTACCTTCGGCGTGCCGACGCTGGCGTCGGTGTGGATGATTTGGCGCTGCAGGTTGCTGCGCTCCACCACGTCGTCATCGGCGATCCGCAGGTGCCCTACCCCGGCCGCGGCCAGGTAGAAGCTGGCCGGTGCGCCCAGGCCTCCGGCGCCGACCACCAGCACCCGCGATCCCAGCAGGCGTTGCTGTCCAGGCACGCCCACCTGCGGCAGCAGCAGGTGCCGGGAATAGCGTTCGTTGAAGTCGCGCTCGGCATCGCCCTGCAGCGGCTGCACCAGCGGCAGGCCGTCGGCACGCCAGGCGGTGGTGCCGCCCTGCACGGAGGCCAGGTGGGTGTAGCCCAGGTCGTGCAGCACCCGCGCAGCCTCCATCGAGCGCTTGCCGCTCTGGCAGATCAGCACGACCTCGCGGTCGGTGGCGGGCAGATGGATAGAAGGCTCGGCCTGGAGATCGCCCTTGGCGATGCCGAGCGCCCCCTCGGCCATGCCGGTAGCGCGCTCGTGCGCCTCGCGGACGTCGATCAGCAGGGCGCCATGGACGATGCGCGCGCGGGCCTGCTCGGGGGTGATTTCGGGGACGGTACTCATCCCGGGATTATCGCGCAGGCAGGGCGTGGGTAGAGCCGAGCCATGCTCGGCTGCCGTTGGCATCGATCATTGCCCCCTTGGGGGGCCTGCCGAGCATGGCTCGGCACTACAGGGTGGATGATTGCGCGCTGCTCATGCCGGGATGATCGCGAAGGCAGGCCGCGGGTAGAGCCGAGCCATGCTCGGCTGCCGTTGGCATCAGCCATTGCCCCCTTGC
This sequence comes from Stenotrophomonas sp. Steno-Z1, assembly GCF_056393175.1. Taxonomy (NCBI): domain Bacteria; kingdom Pseudomonadati; phylum Pseudomonadota; class Gammaproteobacteria; order Lysobacterales; family Lysobacteraceae; genus Stenotrophomonas; species Stenotrophomonas sp. Steno-Z1. The sequence goes on from NZ_JBWJPB010000007.1 coordinate 190,928, forward strand.
GGGGGCCTGCCGAGCATGGCTCGGCACTACCGGGCTGGATTGTTGCGCGCTGCCCTGCCGAGCATGGCTCAGCACTGCCGGGGGGATGATTGCGCGCTGCTCATCCCGGGACGATCGCGCAGGCAGGGCGTGGGTAGAGCCGAGCCATGCTCGGCTGCCGTTGGCATCGGCCATTGCCCCTTTGCGGGGGCCTGCCGAGCATGGCTCGGCACTACCGGGGTGAATTGTTGCGCGCTGCCTTGCCGAGCATGGCTCGGCACTACCGGTAATGCAGAAGAGCCGGCTTTCGCCGGCTCTTCTGGATTACTTGCCCTTGACGTGCTTGATCAGGCGCCGCTTGCGCTTGATCTGGCGTTCGGTCAGGACGTTCTTCTTGCCTTCGTACGGGTTCACACCCTCGCGGAAGATGAACTGCACCGGGGTGCCAACGAGTTTGAAGCGCTTGCGGAAGAAATTCTCCAGGTAGCGCTTGTACGACTCCGGCAGGTCCTTCAGGCGCGTACCGTGCACGATGAAGGTGGGCGGATTGGAGCCGCCCGGGTGCACGTAACGCAGCTTGGACACGTGACCCCGGATCGCCGGCGGCGGGTTGGTCTCGTACGCCACTTCCAGCGCCTTGTTGACTTCGCTGGTGCTGAACTCATGCGTGGCCGAGGCGTGCGCGGCGTGGATGCAGCGGAACAGCTCGCGCAGGCCCGAACCGTGCTTGGCCGAGATCCGCACCACTTCCGCCCACGGCACGAACCCGAGCTTGCGCGACACCAGCGCTTCGGCCTGCTCGCGCTGGTAATCGGTGAGGCCGTCCCACTTGTTGATCGCCACCACCAGGGCACGGCCGGCATCGAGCACCGCACCCAGCACGCTGGCGTCCTGGTCGGTCACGCCTTCGGCGGCGTCCAGCATCAGCACCGCCACCTGGCACTGCTCGATGGCCTGCAGCGTCTTGATCACGCTGAACTTCTCGACCACCTCCTCCACCCGCGCCTTGCGACGCAGGCCGGCGGTGTCGATCAGCCGATACTCGCGTCCGTCACGCTCCATGTCCACCGCGATCGAGTCGCGGGTGGTACCGGGCACTTCGGAGGCGATCATGCGCTCTTCGCCCAGCAGGCGATTGACCAGCGTCGACTTGCCCACGTTGGGGCGGCCGACAAAGGCGATGCGGATGCGGTTCGGATCGGTGTCGAGGGTCTCGGTGGTGCCTTCTTCCGGCAGCCGCTCCACGACCTCGTCCAGCAGGTCGTCCAGGCCCTGGCGATGCGCGGCCGAGACGGTCAGCATTTCGCCAAAGCCGTACCGGGCAAACTCCGAACGCACGGTATCTTCGTTCATGCCGTCGATCTTGTTGATCAACAGCAGGGTCGGACGTGCCAGCTTGCGCAGCCAGGACAGGATCTCGTCGTCCATCGGGCCCTCACGGGCATCGACCACGAACAGGATCAGGTCCGCCTCGGCGGCGGCGGCGCGGGCCTGGCGGGCGGTAGCGCCGGCCAGACCTTCTTCTTCACCGGCGATACCACCGGTATCGACCACCAGGAACGGGTGGTCTTCGTTAAGACGACAAACACCGTAATTACGGTCCCGGGTCACGCCGGGCTGGTCATGGACCAGCGCGTCGCGCGTACGGGTAAACGCATTGAACAGCGTGGACTTGCCGACATTCGGCCGTCCAACCAGGGCGACCAAGGGCAGCATCGCGGTAACTCCTTATTGTGCCAACCGGAATGCGGTCAGCTTTCCATCAACGTTCTGCACCAGCAGAATCCCATCGGCAGCTACCGGCTGTGCCAGGAGGGCGTCGCCGCCACTCTTGGCGCGCGCCGCGAACTCACCATTGTCGGTCCGCAACCAGTGCAGGTAACCCTTGTAGTCGCCGACCACCACGTAATCGCCCTGCACCGCCGGGCCGGTCAGCGAGCGCCGCGCCAGGCCGGTCTGCGACCACATCGCGGTGCCACTGCTCTTGTCCAGGCCGAACACGCCACCCTTGTTGTCGGTGACGAAGACATTGCCCGAGGTCAGTGCCAGGCCGCCGGCGCCGCCATGATCGCGGGCCCACAGCGGACGACCGGTCGGGCCTTCAATGGCCATGGTCTGGCTCTTGAAGCTGCTCACGAACAGGGTGTTGCCTTCCAGCACCGGGGCGCCGTCCACGTCGGACATGCGCTCCAGCTCGGTGCGGCCTTCGCCGTTGGCGACCATCTGGTCCCACACGGTGCGGCCATCCTGCATGCCCAGCGCCGAGACGCTGCCGTCATCGTTGCCGATGAACAGGACACCCGGACCTGCGACCACGGCGGCATTGCCACGCACGGTCAGGGCCGGCAGCTCACGCGGATTGAACCAGCGCTGGGTGCCGTTGCCGGCGTCCAGGGCAGTCACGCGGCCGTCGTTGCTGCGCACGAACACCATGCCCTGGGCGATGGCCGGCGCGGAAATCACTTCACCGGTCACCTTGGCCCGCCACTTCTCGGTGCCATCGTTGGCATCGAGGGCGATCACCTGGCCGTCCAGCGTGCCGATGGCCACCAGGCCGTCACCCACGCCGGGACCACCGGACAGGCGCAGCTTGGGCTTCTTCTTTTCCTTGGCCGGCTCCCAGGTCCAGACCTTCTTGCCGGTCTGCAGGTCGATGGCATGCACGCCACCGTAGATGGCCGCCGCGTACACGCGGCCATCGGCCACGGTCGGGCCCTGGCGGACGCCGATGCGCTTTTCGCCCTTGCCGACGTTGACGCTCCAGAGCTTGTCGACCTTGACGGTCGGCTCGAACTTCACCAGCTCCGCCGGCTCCAGCGCCTTCTTGGCGGCCGCGTCCTTGCCGGCAAACCAGCCCTTGACGGTGGTGCAGCCGGACAATGCAACGCCCAGCAGGACCAGGGTGGCAACGCGCTTGATCATGACCATCTGCTTCATTACACCGACTCCGCAGCATCGGTGACGGTGCCACCGGCATCCATCACTTTGGTTTCAAGCAGTCGCCGCTGCGGCGCTGCCACGTCCAGCGTCTTGAGCGCCTTCTCATACTGTTGCCGGGCGTCATCACGCTTGCCCTGCGCCATCAACACGTCGCCCTGGATTTCCAGGCTGGCGCTGTCGCTGGCGCCGCCGAGTGCCTTGCTGGCCTCGTCGTACTTGCCGGTGGCCAGCAGCAGGCGCGCGATGCGCTGCTCGATGACCGGCTGGAATTCCGGATCGGCCTTGATACCGCGCAGGGTCGCCAGCGCGAGGTCGTTCTTGCCGGCCTCCACCTGGGCCTTGGCCAGCTGCAGCGCCGCCAGGTCGGCGTAGATGTTGGCCTTGCCTTCATCGAGCGCCTTCACGCCCTTGGCTGCCTGCTCCAGGTCCTTGTCCTGGAGGTGCTTGAGCACCGCCTGGTACTGGACGTTGGCGCCGGCCAGTGAATTGCTGTGCTCTTTCTGCCACCACTGCCAACCGGCGATGCCGCCGATTGCGATCGCGACACCCGCGATGATGCTGACACCATTCTTCCGCAGCCAGCTGCGGACGCGTTCACTTTGTTCGTGCTCGTCGAGCAGATCGTCGATCGCCATGCGTACTCTCGCCCCGCCCGTGAAGGGGAGCTAGTTGAATTGGATTGGGAAACGCGACTCAGTGCGAAACTGGGGCCACGGAGCCGTCAGAGGATACCGTAAAGCGTGCCACGTTGGCTCGCTGGTACGGCGAAAGGTCGACGATAGTGCCGGCCTGCTGAACCTCGACCGCAGAGGCATTGCCCAGCACCATGCGCCCGACCTGGCCGGGGCTGAAGCTGCGCGTCTCGCCGGATTTGATCAGGGCCTTCTCGACGCTGCTGCCATCGGGCGCAGTGATGTCCACCCAGCTGTCGCCGGTGAACTGCAGGTTCAAGGCACCGGCCGGGGCCGGGGCGGCGGCGGCCGCGGGGCGCGGAACCGCCGTCAGCGAGGCCACGTAGGGCGCGTTGGGCGTGGCGGGAACGGCACCGGCGGGGGCAGCGGCCGGCGCGGGCGGGGTGTCGGCCGGGGCCGGACCACCGGCCACCGGCACGGCCGCCGGGATCACATCCAGCGAGGCGGTGCTCGGGGCGGGGCTGCCCGCGTCGAAGAAGCCCCGGGTCGTGAAGTAGGTCGGCACCACCAGCGCCGCCGTGATGCCCACGTACAGCGCCTTGCGGCCCAGGCTCTCGGCAATGCGGCGGGTGCGCGGGGTATGCGTGTGGCTGACCAGCTGCGGCGGCACCACCGCCCCGATCCGGGCCTGCTCCAGCGCATCGCCCAGGTCCACCTTCAACAGGCGCGCGTAGCTGCGCAGCTGGCCGCGGACGAACACCGGCGCGCCCAGGCGCTCCCATTGCTCATCCTCAAGCGACTTCACCACCTGCATGGGCATGCGCAGCTGCTGCCCCACTTCCTCGAGCGTCAGCCCTGCCGCTTCCCGCGCCTGGCGGAGGCGTGCGCCACAGCCGGCGGCAGCATCAAGAGCGTTCACAGTCTGGTCATCAATCACAATGCTTCAACCCCGGGGATTAGGAGCCGCATCCTGCGGAAATTCGTCGCGAATTCGCTGCAGATAACGACCGGATGCCACAGTGTCGCCAAGCTGCGCCTCGATTTGAGAGGCAAGTTGTAACACGGAACGTGTGGCCGGTGCAGCCGCAAGACGACGTTGCGAAAAGGCGCGCGCCTCGAAATAACGGCCCTGGGCATACTCGCTGCGGGCCATCGATTCCAGCGCGTACGCGTTGGTCGGGTCCAGCTGGATGGCGTTGCGCAGGTCGCGCGCGGCCCGTTCGGCCTGGCCGGCATCGAGGGCGCAGCCGCCGGCATTGGCCAGGGCCGAGGCCGGCGTCGCATAGCCCGGCGCGGCGATGGCGCGGTCGAACCAGACCAGCGACTCGGCCGGATGGCCATGCGTGCAGAGCCAGGCGCCGTAGTTGTTGAGGGCATCGCCGTGGGCGGGCGCCAACTCGGCGGCCTTGCGATACAGCGTGCCCGCCTCGGCGTCGGCGCCACGCTGGGTGGCGACATTGGCCAGCAGCAGGTAGGCGTCCGGACGGGTACCGTCGATCTTCAGTGCCGCCTTGGCCTTCTTCTCGGCCGCCTCGACCTGGCCGGCGCGGAACGCTTCGGCCGCCAGGGTCATCTGGTCCTGGTAGCCGACCCGCTGACGGGTCGACGGGGTGTCGCGGACCTCGTACACCGGCGCGATGGCCAAGGGTCCGGACGGGGGTTTGACGCCTTTGCTGCCGCAGCCGACCAATGCCAGCGCGATGAAGACAACGGCTGGCAATCGGATATCAGGCAGCGGCATCCCGGCCTTTCCCTTCCTGCAGTGTTTTATTGAACTCGGCCTGGCGACGCGTGCGGTCCATCACCTGGCCCTTGAGCTGGCCACAGGCGGCATCGATGTCGTCGCCGCGGGTGCGTCGCACCATGGTGAGCACCTGCGAATCCAGCAGGATCTTCTGGAACGCACGGATCTCGGCATCACCGGAACGCTCGTAGCGCGTCCCCGGGAACGGATTGAACGGAATCAGGTTGACCTTGCCCGAGTGCGACGCCTGCACGGCGTTGTCGAACTGGCGCATCAGCCGCGCCAGCTGGCGGGCATGTTCGGGCTGGTCGTTGATGCCCTTCATCAGGGTGTATTCGAACGTCACCGATTCGCGGCGCTTGTTGGCGCGCAGATAGCGTGCGCACGAGGCCATCAGCTCGACGATCGGGTATTTCTTGTTGAGCGGGACCAGGGTCTCGCGCAGCGCATCGTTGGGCGCATGCAGCGACACCGCCAGCGACACGTCGCTTTCCGCGGACAGCCGGTCGATCTGCGGCACCAGGCCGGAGGTGGACAGGGTCACGCGCTTGTTGGCCAGGCCGTAGCCCAGGTCGTCGCGCATCACGCTCATGGCACGCACGACGTTGTCGAAATTCATCAACGGCTCGCCCATGCCCATCATCACCACGTTGGTGAGACGACGCTGCTTGTGCGGGATGTTGCCCAGGTGACGCGCGGCCACCCACACCTGGCCGATGATCTCGGCGGTGGAGAGGTTGCGGTTGAAGCCCTGGGTGGCGGTCGAACAGAACGTGCAGTTCAGCGCGCAGCCGACCTGCGAGGACACGCACAGCGTGCCGCGGTTCTTGTCCGGAATGTAGACCGCTTCGATGGCGTTCTTGCCATCGGTACCCATCGCCAGCAGCCACTTGTGGGTGCCATCGGCGGAAGGCTTGTCGAACACGATGTTCGGGACGCGGACCTCGGCGTGCTGCTTGAGCTTGGCGCGCAGCGCCTTGCCCAGGTCGGTCATCTCATCGAAATCGGTGACGTAATGGTGGTGGATCCACTTCATCACCTGGTGGGCACGGTAGCGCGCTTCGCCGAGGGTATCGGCGAAGAAGCGCTCCAGACCCTCGCGATCGAGGTCGAGCAGGTTCTGCTTGGCCACCGGCGCGCTCGGGACGAGCACGACGGGGATGGCGGTTGGCTGTACGACCTCGTTCACGGGTTCACTCTCAGCGCGAGACGACTTCAGTCGCGGCGAAGAAGTAGGCGATTTCGATCGCGGCGTTCTCGACCGAGTCCGAGCCGTGGGCGGCATTGGCATCGATGGATTCAGCGAAGTCGGCGCGGATGGTGCCCGCAGCGGCTTCCTTCGGATTGGTGGCGCCCAGCAGGTCGCGGTGGGCCAGCACGGCGTTCTCGCCTTCCAGCGCCTGGATCATCACCGGGCCGGAGATCATGAACTCGACCAGCGCGTTGAAGAACGGACGCTCGCGGTGCACGGCGTAGAAGCCTTCGGCTTCACGGCGCGACAGCTGCTTGTACTTGGCGGCGACGACCTTCAGGCCGGCCTTTTCGAAGCGGGCGTAGATTTCACCGATGACGTTCTTGGCGACGGCGTCCGGCTTGATGATGGAAAGGGTGCGCTCCAGCGCCATGGGAATTCTCCGTTGGGCGGGCCACTGATCGGCCCGAGAGTAACATGAAAAAAACCCGCGTCAAAACGCGGGCTTAGCCTGATATACGTGAGGCAATTCTAACGTGTCCTCCCCATCTACGGTAGTGCCACGCCACGCGTGGCAGGCCGGCACCCCGCAGGGCGATGCCGCCCGTTCAGGCGCCCCCGGGGTGGCCGGTCAACGCCCTGCACGACGATGAACGGATGCCGCGCTTTTGTGCGCCGCACAATGCTCCCTCGCCGGCATGGGCCTAATATCAAACAATCGTTTGATTGAACCCTGCCCGTCCCATGGCCAAGCCCGCTCATTTCTCCACCAAGGACCGCATTCTCGGCGCGGCCGAGGAGCTGTTCGCCCAGCATGGCTTCGCCGGCACGTCGCTGCGCCAGGTCACCAGCCAGGCCGACGTGAACATCGCCGCGGTCAACTATCACTTCGGGTCCAAGGAAAATCTGGTCAACGAGGTGTTCCGCCGCCGCATGGACGAGATGACCGCCGCGCGTCTGGCCCAGCTCGAGGGCGCCCGCCGCGAGCACCCCGGCCAGCTGCGCCCGGTGTTGGCCGCGTTCGTGGAGCCGGCCCTGGCCATGGCCCAGGACCGCCAGACCGGCGGTGCCTTCGTGCGGGTGATCGCCCGGGCCTACGCCGAGAAGAACGACAACCTGCGCAAGTTCCTTTCCGACCACTACGGCCACGTATTGCGCGACTTCGGCAAGGCGATCGCCGCCTGCGTGCCGGGGCTGAGCAAGGAGGAGCTGTACTGGCGCCTGGATTTCCTGGCCGGCTCGCTGACCTACGCCATGGCCGACTTCGGCCTGATCAAGCGACCTGCCGGTGTCACCGAAGCGGCGCATCGTGCCCATGCCGCCCGCGAACTGATCCACTTCGCCGAAGCCGGTTTCCGCGCCAGCGCGGGCACCGAGGCTGCGACGAGTTCCCTTTCCACCCCGTAGAGCCGGGCGCTGCCCGGCTGCACCGACGTTGACCAACAAAGGCTTATCGACATGTCCAATTCCCTGCTAGTCCGCCGCGCCGCCGTGCTGGGTGCCGGCGTCATGGGTGCCCAGATCGCGGCCCACCTGACCAATGCCGGCGTCGACACCGTGCTGTTCGACCTTCCCGCCAAGGAAGGTCCGGCCGATGGCATCGTGCTCAAGGCAATCGCCAACCTGGGCAAGCTCAGTCCTGCCCCGCTCGCCAGCAAGTCCTACGCCGAGGCGATCACCCCGGCCAACTATGAGACCGGCCTGGAGCAGCTCAAGGACTGCGACCTGATCATCGAAGCCATCGCCGAACGGATGGACTGGAAGCAGGACCTGTACAAGAAGATCGCCCCGTTCGTGGCCGATCACGCCGTGCTGGCCTCCAACACCTCCGGCCTGGGCATCAACAAGCTCGCCGACGTGCTGCCCGAGCAGCTGCGCCACCGCTTCTGCGGCGTGCATTTCTTCAACCCGCCGCGCTACATGCACCTGGCCGAGCTGATCCCGGCCAGCACCACCGATGCCGCGGTGCTGGAAGGCCTGGAAGCCTTCCTGGTCACCACCCTGGGCAAGGGCGTGGTGTACGCCAAGGACACGCCGAACTTCATCGGCAACCGCATCGGCGTGTTTTCGATCCTGTCCACCATCCACCACACCCAGGCATTCGGCCTGGGCTTCGACGAAGTCGACGGCCTGACCGGCCCGTTGGTCGGTCGCCCGAAGTCGGCCACCTACCGCACCTCCGACGTGGTCGGCCTGGACACCATGGCGCACGTGATCAAGACCATGGGCGACACCCTGCCCAACGATCCGTGGCATGAGTTCTTCAAATCGCCAAAGTGGCTGGACGCGCTGATCGCCAAGGGCGCGCTGGGCCAGAAGGCCGGTGCCGGCATCTTCCGCAAGGTCGGCAAGGACATCGTCGTCCTCGATCTGGAAAAGCAGGACTACCGCCCGGCCGACCGCACGGCCGCCCCGGAAGTGGTCGAGATCCTGAAGATCCGAAACCCGGCCGAGAAGTTCGCCAAGCTGCGCGAGAGCGAGCACCCGCAGGCGCAGTTCCTGTGGGCGACCTTCCGCGACCTGTTCCACTACAGCGCCTACCACCTGGCCGACATCGCCGAGACCGCGCGCGACGTGGACCTGGCCATCCGCTGGGGCTACGGCTGGTCGCTGGGCCCGTTCGAAACCTGGCAGGCGGCCGGCTGGAAGCAGGTCGCGCAGTGGATCGCCGATGACATCGTCGCCGGCAAGAGCATGAGCAACGCGCCGCTGCCGGATTGGGTGTTCGATGGCCGCGAGGGCGTGCACGCCGCCGAAGGCAGCTACAGCCCGTCGCGCAATGCCAAGCTGCCGCGCTCGGCGCTGCCGGTGTACCAGCGCCAGCGCTTCCCCGATCCGCTGCTGGGCGAAACCTTCAGCCCGGGCGAGACCGTGTTCGAGAACGACGGCGTGCGCATGTGGCACGACGGCGACGGCATTGCCGTGGTCAGCTTCAAGACCAAGATGAACACCGTCTCCGACCACGTGCTCGATGGCCTGCAGGAAGCGATCAAGCGCGCCGAGAAGGACTTCAAGGGCCTGGTGATCTGGCAGCAGAAGGAGCCCTTCTCCGCCGGTGCCGACCTGGCCGGTGCGCTGGGCCTGCTGCAGGCCGGCAAGGTCGAGCAGTTCGAAGAAATGGTGCACAACTTCCAGCGCACCAGCCAGGCGATCAAGTACTCGCTGGTACCGGTGGTGACCGCCGTGCGCGGCCTGGCCCTGGGCGGCGGTTGCGAGTTCCAGATGCACAGCGCCAAGAGCGTGGCCGCGCTGGAAAGCTACATCGGCCTGGTCGAAGCCGGCGTCGGCCTGCTGCCGGCCGGCGGCGGGCTGAAGGAACTGGCGGTGCGCGCCTCGCAGGCGGCCGGCCCGGGCGGTGACGTCTTTGCCGAGCTGAAGAAGACCTTCGAAACCGTGGCCATGGCCAAGGTCTCCAACTCGGCGGTCAACGCCAAGGAACTGGGCCTGATGCGCGCCACCGACAAGGTGGTGTTCAACAGCTTCGAAGCGCTCTACATCGCCAAGGCCGAAGTGCAGGCGCTGGCCGACGGCGGTTACCGTCCGCCGATGCCGGCCCGTCGCATCCAGGTGGCCGGCGACGTCGGCATCGCCACCTTCAAGATGATGCTGGTCAACATGCTGGAAGGCCGTTTCATCAGCCCGTACGACTACGAGATCGCCGTGCGCATCGCCACCGTGCTGTGCGGCGGCGAAGTGGATCGCGGCACGCTGGTGGACGAAGAATGGCTGCTGACCCTGGAGCGCAAGCACTTCGTCGAACTGGCCCAGCAGGAAAAGACCCAGGCCCGCATCGCGCACATGCTCAAGACCGGCAAGCCGCTGCGCAATTGATGGCCCCTCCCTGCTTTCGGTGGGTGCCGACCACAGGTCGGCACTCCGGCAAAAATTTCGAGAGATCACTGCAATGACCAAGCAAATCCAGGACGCCTACATCGTCGCCGCCACCCGCACCCCGGTTGGCAAGGCGCCCAAGGGCGTGTTCCGCAATACCCGCCCCGACGACATGCTCGCCCACGTGCTCCGCTCGGTGGTCGCACAGGCCCCGGGCATCGACCTCAACCGCATCGATGACGCGATCATCGGCTGCGCCATGCCCGAAGCCGAGCAGGGCATGAACGTGGCGCGCATCGGCGTGCTGCTGGCCGGCCTGCCGGACACCATCGCCGCGCAGACCGTCAACCGCTTCTGCTCCTCCGGCCTGCAGGCCGTGGCGATGGCGGCCGACCAGATCCGCCTGGGCAATTCGGACCTGATGCTGGCCGGTGGCACCGAGTCGATGTCGATGGTGCCGATGATGGGCAACAAGATCGCGATGGCCCCGAGCGTGTTCGACAACGACCACGTCGCCATCGCCTACGGCATGGGCATCACCGCCGAGAAGGTCGCCGAGGAGTGGAAGGTCTCGCGCGAGGAGCAGGACGCCTTTGCGCTGGCCTCGCATCAGAAGGCCATCGCCGCGATCCAGAACGGCGACTTCAAGGACGAGATCAGCCCCTACGACGTGCGCACCCGCCAGCCCGACCTGGCTGACGGCCGCCGCATCATCACCCGCGACAAGATCGTCGACACCGACGAAGGCCCGCGCCTGGATTCGTCCGCCGAGGGCCTGGCCAAGCTGCGCCCGGTGTTCCGCAACGGCCAGTTCGGCGGCACCGTGACCGCCGGCAACTCCTCGCAGATGAGCGACGGCGCCGGTGCGGTGCTGCTGGCCTCCGAGCAGGCGATCAAGGACTACGGCCTGACCCCGCTGGCCCGCTTCGTCAGCTTCTCGGTCGCCGGCGTGCGCCCGGAAGTGATGGGCATCGGCCCGATCGCCGCGATCCCCAAGGCGCTCAAGCAGGCCGGCCTGAGCCAGGACCAGTTGGACTGGATCGAGCTCAATGAAGCGTTCGCCGCGCAGTCGCTGGCGGTCATCCGCGATTGCGGCCTGGACCCGTCCAAGGTCAACCCGCTGGGCGGCGCGATCGCCCTGGGCCACCCGCTGGGCGCGACCGGCGCGATCCGTACCGCCACCCTGCTGCACGGCCTGCGCCGTCGCCAGCAGAAGTACGGCATGGTCACCATGTGCATCGGCACCGGCATGGGCGCGGCGGGCATCTTCGAGTCGCTGTGATGCATCGGCGGTGCCGGCCCAGCGCCGGCACTTGCCACGCGGCAGGTATCGAGCGTTGGTCGATACGGCAGTGAGAAAACGGTAGGTGCCAGCCGTTGGTGGGCACTTGAAACGCAAAAGGGCAGCCGTGAGGCTGCCCTTTTTGTTTACCGTGACCGGAAACCCGTACGTAGTGCCGAACCATGCGCGGCAGCACCACCCCGCCCGCGTCAACGGGCGGCCGGGCATGGCCCGGCGCCAGGGTCAGCCGTCGGCCAGCGCCTTCTGCAGCATCTCGCGGGCGGGGCCGGCCAGCTTCTCGTTGTTGAGCGCGAAGCGGATGGTGGCCTCGACCAGGCCCAGGTGGGTGCCGCAATCGAACCGCGTGCCCTCGAACCGGTACGCGTCCACGCGCTCGCTGTTGAGCAGCTCGGCAATGGCATCGGTCAGCTGGATCTCACCGCCGGCACCGGTGCCGGTGGCTTCGAGCAGCTCGAAGATCTTCGGGCTCAGCACGTAGCGGCCGACCACGGCGAGGTCGCTCGGTGCGTCTTCCGGCTTCGGCTTCTCGACGATCGCGCTGATCCGGCCCTGGCGGCCGTCGAAGGTGTCGGTGGCCACGATGCCGTAGCTGCCGGTCTTGTCGTGCGGGACGTCCTCGACCGCGATGATGCTCGCGCCGCTGGCCTGGTTGGCATCGGCCATCTGCTTGAGTGCACCGTCGCCCTTGTTCCAGATCAGGTCGTCGGGCAGCAGGACCGCGAACGGCTCGTCACCGACGATGGCCTTGGCGCACAGCACCGCATGGCCCAGGCCCAGTGCCTCGGCCTGGGTGACGAAGATCGCGCGCACGCCGTTGGGCAGCACGTGGCGCACCAGTTCAAGCTGCTCGGTCTTGCCGGCGCGCTCGAGCTTCTGCTCCAGCTCGTAGGCCTTGTCGAAATAGTCGGCGACCGCGTGCTTGTAGCGGTTGGTAATGAAGATCAGGGTGTCGCAACCGGCTTCGATCGCCTCGTCGACGGCGTACTGGATAAGCGGCCGATCGATGATCGGCAGCATTTCCTTGGGAACCGTCTTGGTTGCGGGCAGGAAACGCGTGCCCAGCCCTGCCACCGGGAAAACCGCCTTGCGAATACGCTTGTTCGTCACAGCCTGTTGGCCTCTCGTGCCGGGAAAGGAAGCACTTTAGCCGAGGCGACGTGATCGTCCTGTTGCAACGGCGAGAACTCCGGCATGGTCGCGAACAGGATGTTGTTGATGGCATCGGTGTCGTAGGTGGCGATCGCCTCGCGCAGCCGCGGCACGTTGCCCAGCACCTGCTCACGCGCGAACGTGCGCACGCCGGCCTCCAGGATCTTCGGGTGCGCGGTCGGGCGATAGTCCTCGTCCGAATAGAACAGGGTCTCGTGCAGCTTCTCGCCCGGGCGCAGCCCGGTGTAGATGATCGCGATGTCCTTGTACGGCTGCTTGCCGGCCAGGCGGATCATCTGCTCGGCCAGCACCCGGATCGGCACGGGCTCGCCCATGTCCAGGGTGTAGATGGCCCCATGCGACGCCGAGGCGGCCGCCTGCAGGATGAGCTGGCAGGCCTCGGGGATGGTCATGAAATAGCGGGTGACTTCCGGGTCGGTCACGGTGACCGGGCCGCCCTTGAGGATCTGCTCGCGGAACAGCGGCACCACGCTGCCGGCCGACGCCAGCACGTTGCCGAAGCGCACGGTCACGAAACGGGTGTGGCTGGTCTTCTGGTCCAGGCTCTGGCAGATCATCTCCGCATAGCGCTTGCTGGCGCCGAGTGCGTTGACCGGGTCGACCGCCTTGTCGGTGGAGATGAAGACGAAATGCTCGATGCGGGCTTCGACGCAGGCGCGGGCCACCGTCTCGGTGGACAGGATGTTGTTGCGCACCGCTTCGCGCAGCTGGCGCTCCAGCACCGGCACCTGCTTGTAGGCGGCGGCATGGAAGACCGCATCGACGCTGGCCATGGACAGCGCGTGGCGGATCACCGCCGGGTCGCCGCAGTCGCCGAGCACGGCCTCCACTTCCAGGTCCGGGAAGCTGCGCTTGAGCTCGGCCTCGATGGTCAGCAGCAGCAGCTCGCTCATTTCCAGCAGGATGATGCGCCCGGCACCGTGGCGCGCGCACTGGCGGCACAGCTCCGAGCCGATCGAGCCGCCGGCGCCGGTCACCAGCACGGTACGCCCGCCCAGCCAGCCGCGGATCAGCGACCAGTCCGGCAGGATCGGCTTGCGCCCCAGCAGGTCCTCGATCGCCACTTCCTTGAGCTCGCCGGGCAGCGAATGCCCCAGCAGCACGTCATTGAGCTTGGGCACCATGCGGAACGGCACGCCGGTGGCCTCGCAGATGGCGACCACGCGCTGCATGCCCACCGCGTCCAGCGAGGGGATGGCGATCACCAGCAGCTTGGCCGCGGTCTCGCGCACGGCCGCCGGCGCATCGTCGAGCGTGCCCAGGATCGGCAGGCCCTGCAGCTTGGCCCCCTGCAGGTGCGGGGCGTCGTCGAGCAGGCCGACCGGTTCGAAATCGCCGGAGCGGCGCAGGTCGCGGACCAGCGCCTCGGCCGCCTGGCCGGCGCCGAGGATCAGCACGCGACGGGCGGTGGCATCGGACTGCAGCGACTGGTAGTCCTTCCATGCCCGGTACAGCAGGCGCGGCGCGCCCAGCAGCGCCGACAGCGCGAACGGATAGATCACCAGCACCGACATCGGCACGCCGTTGAAGCGCTTGTAGGCCAGCACCACGACGATGGCCAGCAGGCCGATGAAGCTGGCTTTGAAGATATTGAGCAGGTCGGCCACGCTGGCGAAACGCCAGAGGCCGCGATACAGGCCCACCCGCCAGAACACCACCGCCTGGATCACCAGCACCAGCGAGGTGTCGATGTTCCACAGGGGCAGCGAGGGAGCATCGGCCAGCATCGAATAGCGGCCGGCATGCAGCAGCTGCCAGCAGGCCCAGACCATGAACAGGTCGTGGACCACGATGGCGCCGCGTGGGATCAAACTGGTAAGACGGTCCTGCCAAGGCGTCATAAAACAAACAATCCTTCTAGTTGCGCATTCCCTTGCGCAGGAGTAGCCACAAACCGGTCGCGAAGATCAACCACGCGACGGCCACGGCAGCCTCCCACCTCGGCTGCAGATCGCTGCAAGCATTAAACACTGTAATACTGAACAGACCAAAAACGAAGTACATCCCTGTCACCGAAGTGTGGCTCATGCCACCTTTAACGGCGCGCTGATAGAGATGTTGGGTGTGGGGTTCCATCCATCGCTGCCCCGACAGCATGCGCGACAGGAGTGTGAAGCCTGCGTCCACAAGAAAGGCCGAAAGCGGCACCAGCAGCAGCAACCAATGGACCTCGGTGACCACGCTGGCCAGGCAGACCAGCGCGGCGATCGCATAGCCCAGGGCGCCACTGCCGACATCGCCCATGAAGATCCGGGCCCGCGGATAGTTGAACGGCAGGAAGCCGAGACAAGCCAGGGCCAGCACCGCGCCGGCCAAGGCGAACGGCATGGGCATCACCGCGGCGAACGCCAGGCCCGCCAGGATCGCCTGGGTGGTGGCGATGCCATTGATGCCATCCATGAAGTTCCAGATGTTGATCATCGACACCGTGAACAACAACGCCAGGACCGCCTGCACCGGGTTGCCGCTGGCCTGCCAGACCAGCGCGGCCACCAGCGCGGATGCCACCAGGTGCACCAGCAGGCGGCGCACCGCCGGCAGCGGCCGGTGGTCGTCCCACCAGCCGATCCCCGCGACCAGCACCAGGCCGACCCCGAACACCAGCAGCGCCACGCGCCCGCCGGGCCAGGCCAGGCCGGCGGCCGCGGTGGCCAGCAACAGCGTCAGCACGATCGCGATGCCGCCGCCGCGCGGGGTGGCCACGCCATGGCTGCGGCGCTCGCCGGGCTGGTCCATGAGATTGCGACGCAGCGCGTACTGGCGCGCCACCCAGGTAAGCAGCGCCGCGATCACCAGCACCGCTGGCAATCCGATCATCCAGGCAACGGGCATCGCTTAGAGCACCGCGTAGTTCAGCAGCGGCTTGACCGTGCCCCACTCCTTGCAGCTGGGGCATTGCCAGTGGTGGGTACGTGCGCCGAACCCGCAACGGGTGCAGCGGTAGGCCGGGTTGCGTACCAGCAACTGGTCGGTGATGTGCTTGAGGTCGTGCAGGGTCGCGGTGGAATCGGCGCCCTCGGCCAGGGTCAGGTCGATCAGCGCCGATTCGCCGCGCACCGACGGTCGGTCCTTGAGCTGGCGGCCAAGGTAGGCGCGCGCCGGGGCCACGCCTTCCTGCTCCTCCATCAACTGGGTCAGCGCCAGCACCGGGGCGATGCCGCGGTAGTGCTCGGTCATTTCCGACAGGAACGCGCGCGCGCCGCCCAGGTCGCCGACCTTGCGGTAGTTCTGCATCAGCGCCTGCAGGACTTCCGGCAGGTACTCCGGATCATTGCGGGCGGCACGTTCGAAGGCGCGTACGGCGGCCTCGGCGTTGCCGGCGTCGGCCTCCAGGCGGCCTTCGATGATGCCGGCACGGACGGACATCGCATCGGCCTGGTAGGCGCGCGCGATCGCCGCCCTCGCCTCCTCGATCTTGCCCGCGCCACGGAAGCGCTCGGCCAGTTCGCATTCGAACTGCCCGATCAGCTTGCCCATGGGCTCGCCGGTGACTTCCTCGAACCGGCTGGCGTTGTCGATCGCCTTTTCCCAATCGCGCTCGGCCTGGTAGATCCCGATCAGGTGCTTGAGCGCCTGCGGGGCGCGCTGGTCGATCTGCGCCAGTTCGGTGAACACGGTCTCGGCGCGATCCAGCAGGCCGGACTTCATGTAGTCCTCGCCCAGCGCCAGCAGTGCCTGCACGCGCTGCGCGTCGTTCAGGTCGGCGCGGTTGACCAGGCCCTGGTGCAGGCGGATCGCGCGGTCCACTTCGCCGCGACGGCGGAACAGGTGGCCCAACGCGACCTGGGTTTCAAAGGTTTCCTTGTCCAGCTCGGCGATATGCAGGAACAGCTCGATCGCCTTGTCCGGCTGCTCGTTGAGCAGGTAGTTCAAGCCACGGAAGTAGGTGCTGGAGAGGCGGCTGACCTGGTTGTCGCCGTGGCGCTGGCCACCGCGACGGCCGATCACCCAGCCGGACACCGCCGCCAACGGCAGGAACAGGAAGAACCAGAACCACTCGGAGACAAATTCCATCGGCGCTCAGCGTCCGTCGAAAGGAGAAGAAGGGGTGGGAGCAGGCGCCACGACCACGGTCGGGCCTGCCTTCTGCGCCTTGCGCAGTTTTGCGTACAACGGGATCACCAGGCTGGCCAGCACGATGCCGCCACCGATGATGGCACCGGACAACAGGGCGATGATGATCGCCAGGCCGGTGGTGGAATTGATATGGGTGAAGCCCAGGCTGATGACGATCGGGTCTGAATTGAGCGCACCGACGATGAGCCCGAACACCAGAACCGCCAACAGGATCAGCAGACGTACGACTTTCATGCAGCAGCTCCAGTTCCGGGAGATTCAAGAGTAGCGGAATATGGAGCGGCGGGACAAAAGAGACGTGGACCAGAAGAGCAACGGACCAACGGGCCGCTCTACGCGGGGTCGCTTTCCAGCGGCACCACGGCGCTGACGCGTTCGCGCAGCTCCTTGCCCGGTTTGAAGTGCGGGACATGCTTGCCCGGCAACGCGACCGATTCCCCGGTCTTGGGGTTGCGCCCCAGCCGTGGCGGCCGGTAGTGCAACGAAAAACTGCCGAACCCGCGGATCTCGATGCGATCCCCGCCGGCCAGCGCCCCACCCATCATCTCCAGCAACGACTTTACCGCCAGATCGACATCGTCCGATTTCAAATGCGCCTGTCGGCGCGCCAGGATTTCGATCAGCTCGGATTTGGTCATTACGGGCTCTTCGAGGGGAACTCAGACCCTGAAACGGCCCGGACTGATGTCCGGGCCGTCCAGGAAACTACGCCAGCGACAAACCGATTACTCGGACTTGTTGCCGTTCAGCTGTGCACGCAGCAGCGCGCCGAGCTGGGTGGTGCCGCTGGATGCCGACGAGGACTGGTATTCCTCCAGCACTTCGCGCATTTCCGCGTCGTCCTTGGCCTTGATCGACAGCTGCAGGGTACGACCCTTGCGATCCATGCCCACGAACTTGGCTTCCACCTTGTCGCCGACCTTCAGGAACTGGGTCGCGTCGTCCACGCGCTCGTTGGCAACGTCGCGAGCGGCCACGTAGCCTTCGATGCCGTCAGCCAGTTCGATGGTAGCGCCCTTGGCGTCCACTTCCTTGACCACGCCTTCGACCTTGGAACCCTTCGGGTTGGCAGCCATGTACTGACCGAACGGATCCTGCTCCAGCTGCTTGACGCCCAGGCTGATGCGCTCGCGCTCCGGATCGACGGCCAGGACGACGGCGTCCAGGTTGTCGCCCTTCTTGAAGTTGCGGACCACGTCTTCGCCGGTGGTGTTCCAGCTGATGTCGGACAGGTGCACCAGGCCATCGATACCGCCGTCCAGGCCGATGAAGATGCCGAAGTCGGTGATCGACTTGATCTGGCCCGACACCTTGTCGCCCTTCTTGTGGATGGCAGCGAAGGTTTCCCACGGATTGGCGGCAACCTGCTTCATGCCCAGCGAGATGCGGCGACGCTCCTCGTCGACGTCCAGGACCATGACTTCAACTTCGTCACCGACCTGCACAACCTTGGACGGGTTGACGTTCTTGTTGGTCCAATCCATTTCGGACACGTGCACCAGGCCTTCCACGCCCGGCTCGATCTCGACGAACGCGCCGTAATCGGTCACGTTGGAGACCTTGCCGAAGACGCGGCTGTTGGCCGGGTAACGACGGGCGATGTTGTCCCACGGATCCTCGCCCAGCTGCTTCAGGCCGAGCGAAACGCGGTTGCGCTCGCGGTCGAACTTCAGCACGCGCACGTCCAGCTCGTCGCCGACGTTCACGACTTCGGACGGATGGCGCACGCGCTTCCAGGCCATGTCGGTGATGTGCAGCAGGCCGTCGATACCGCCCAGGTCCACGAACGCGCCGTAATCGGTCAGGTTCTTGACGACACCCTTCAGGATCGCGCCTTCCTGCAGCTTGTCCATCAGCTGCTCGCGCTCTTCCGAGTGCTCGCTTTCGACGACAGCGCGGCGCGAGACCACGACGTTGTTACGCTTGCGGTCCAGCTTGATGAGCTTGAATTCCAGCTCCTTGCCTTCCAGGTAGGCCGGATCGCGCACGGGGCGCACATCGACCAGGGAACCCGGCAGGAACGCGCGGACATCCTTGATGTCCACGGTGAAACCACCCTTGACCTTGCCGCTGATGCGGCCGGTGATGGTTTCGTTCTTTTCCAACGCTTCTTCCAGCTCGTCCCACACCATCGCGCGCTTGGCCTTCTCGCGCGACAGGACGGTCTCACCGAAGCCGTTCTCGATGGAATCGAGGGCGACCTTGACGACGTCGCCTTCGGCGACATCGATCTCGCCAGCGTCGTTACGGAACTGCTCGATCGGCACGATGCCTTCAGACTTCAGGCCGGCGTTGATCACCACGACGTCGCCGCGGACTTCAACGACAACACCGCTGACGATGGCGCCCGGCTTCAGCTTGGCCAGATTGGCCTGGCTGGCTTCAAACAGTTCGGCAAATGATTCGGTCATTAGATTTACTCTGTTGGACACATGGGTCGGTTGGCTTCCCTTCGGGGAATGGCTACCGCCCGCCTGTTCGTCGACCCCGGTACTGCAGGCCGTGTGTTAAGTAGGAAAACCGCCACGCATCATTGCGGGACGGAGCTTGTGCTGCCTTGCGATGTGCGACACCGCCGGTGCCTTGGCGGTCCTCCTGTACAACGGATCAGGCACCCGAAACCGGAAGCAGATCCAACACATTGGCAACGACCTGGTCGATGCCGATGCCACTGGTGTCGATGATGACGGCATCGTCTGCCGGCTTCAGGGGCGCCACTGTGCGCTGTGCATCACGGGCGTCGCGGGCCATGATCTCGCGCAGGAGGTCATCAAAGTTAACAGAAACCCCCTTGTCTTTCAACTGCTTATGCCGGCGCCCCGCCCGCTCCTCCGCGCTCGCCGTCAGGAAGACCTTGAATGGGGCATCCGGGAAGATCACCGTGCCCATGTCACGGCCGTCGGCGACCAGGCCGGGCAGAATCCTGAATGCGCGCTGGCGCTCTTTCAGCGCGGCGCGGACCTCCGGAATGGCCGCGATGGCCGAGGCCAGCGCGCCCGTGGTCTCCAGGCGCAGCTCGTCGGTGGCGTCGGTTTCATTGACCACCACCCGCAGCCCCCCGTCGGCCGCCTCGACGAAGCGGACATGGGTGTCGAAGGTGCAGCGAACCAGTGCCGACGCGTCGGAGGTGTCGATATCGGCCCAGCTCGCGGCCACGCCCACGGCGCGATACAGGGCGCCCGAATCCAGGTAATGCCAGCCCAGGCGGCGTGCGACAATGCGGCTGACGGTACCCTTGCCGGCCCCGGACGGGCCGTCGATGGTGAGCACGGGAGGAAGCTGGTTCATGGGTTTCCCTGTGGAATGGACCGCCCATTCTAGCCCCCGCCCGGGGGCCTTCGAGACCTTTTTCGTGCAACCACTTGAAAGGATGGAAAAAAGCCCGGTACAATTGCGGGCTTGAACGGGCGTCACCTGCCGATTGTCATCTGCATATCGCGGCCGCGCTCCAACCGAATCCAACGTTTACGCCGAGGTATGCAATGAAAGTCCTGTCTTCCCTGAAGTCGGCCAAGTCCCGTCACCGCGATTGCAAGGTCGTTCGTCGTCGCGGCAAGATCTTCGTGATCTGCAAGTCGAACCCGCGTTTCAAGGCTCGCCAGCGCTGAGCCGGCGGGGGTCCCGGCCTCTGGTCGCGACCATCCTGAATAAAAAGCCGCCTCCGGGCGGTTTTTTATTGCCGTTTTTGTTGTAATCGCCGGGTTGGTCGTGACGGTCGGTCGCAAGGCCGTCCGTCGTGACACGTTCCTTGCCGTGACACCTTTCTTGACCACTGGGGAGTAGATCGAGATGACGCGTTACCTGACCACCCTGCCGTTGCTTGCCGTGCTGGCCTGCGCCAGCGCCCACGCCGATACGCTGCTGATCGACCGCAGCCAGGAAAAGCCCGCCACCGCCCTGCCCGTCCGCGGCCAGAGCATGCAGGAGGTGCAATCCCGGTTCGGCGACCCCAGCGAGCGCCTGGACCCGCGCGGCGGCCAGAAGCGCCAGTGGCCGACGATCAACCGCTGGGTCTACCCGCAGTTCACTGTCTACTTTGAAAAGCAGAAGGTGATCGACGTGGTGGCCAACAAGGCCGACGCCAACGAGGTCGGCCCCAAGCCGCCGATCCGCTGACCCATCACTCCGCCCGCGCAGGGCGGGCCATCGCACCGAGACCATGAACGACACGCTCCGCTTTCCGGCCGAATGGGAAACCCAGTCCGCCATCCTGATCGCCTGGCCCCACGCCGACACCGACTGGGCCGACCGCCTGGGTGACGTCGAGGACACCTACATCGCCCTGGTCGCCGCCATCACCCGCTTCCAGCCGGTGCTGATCATCGTCGCCGACGATGACCTGGAGGCCTACGCCGATGCACGGCTGCGCTCCAACCGGATCGACATGGACCGCGTCCGTTTCGTCACCGCGCAGTACGACGACACCTGGCTGCGCGATTCCGGCCCGATCACGCTCACGCGCGCCGACGGCGGCTTCCGCCTGCTGGACTTCCGCTTCACCGGCTGGGGCGGCAAGTTCGACGCCAGCCTGGACGACAAGCTGGTGGGGGTACTGCATGAGGCCGGCGTGTTCGCCTCCGGCGCCGAGGTGCAGAGCATCCCGTTCGCGCTGGAAGGCGGCGGCATCGAGACCGATGGCGCCGGCACCCTGCTGACCACCTGGCAATGCCTGCACGAGCGCCACCCGGAGCGCAGCCGCGATTCGCTGAGCGCCGATCTGGCCAACTGGCTGCAGCAGGACCGCGTGCTGTGGCTGGACCACGGCTACCTCGAAGGCGACGACACCGACGCCCACATCGATACGCTGGCCCGCTTCGCCTCGACCGACAGCATCGTCTACCAGGCCTGCGATGACAGCAGCGACTCGCACTTCGTCGAACTGCAGGCGATGGGCAATGAGCTGGCCGCGCTGCGCACCGCGTCCGGTGCGCCGTATCGCCTGTTCCCGCTGCCGTGGGCGCAGCCGGTGATCGACGACGGCCGCCGCCTGGCCGCGTCCTACGCCAACTACCTGATCCTCAACGGCGCAGTGCTGATGCCGGTGTACGGCGACGTGGCCGACGACGCCGCGCGGGCCGTGCTGGCCGCGGCCTACCCGGGCCGGGAGATTGTGCCGGTGCCCTGCCGCTCGCTGATCTGGCAGAACGGCAGCCTGCACTGCATCACCATGCAGCTGCCGGAAGGCCTGCTGGCCTGACCCGCCGCCCGGGCCGCGACCGTTGGGCGCCATGGAGGGCGCCCGCAAGCGGCCAATGCGTGGGTTCACGGCGCGGCCCCGACCGCGCCACCCAGCCCGCTCCCTCGCCAGCCCCGAGGCTGGGCGCTCCCCATTTAGCGCACAGCACGCCGCGTGCACCCATCCGCGATAAACTGCGTTTTTCCCCCGCAGGACCGCACTCGGATGAGCTCACGCCACACCCTTTCCGTCGCCCTGATCCAGGAGCGCAACCACGGAGACGCCGCGGCCAACCTGGCCGTGATCGAAACGCGCGTGGCTGAAGCGGCCGCCCAGGGTGCCAAGCTGATCCTGCTGCAGGAACTGCACAACGGCGCGTACTTCTGCCAGCACGAGTCGGTGGACGAATTCGACCTGGCCGAACCGATCCCCGGCCCCAGCACCGAGCGCCTCGGCGCGCTTGCCAAGAAGCACGGCGTGGTGATCGTCGGCTCGCTGTTCGAACGCCGCGCCGCCGGCCTGTACCACAACACCGCGGTCGTCTTCGAAAAGGACGGCACGCTGCTCGGCAAGTACCGCAAGATGCACATCCCGGACGACCCGGGCTTCTACGAGAAGTTCTACTTCACCCCCGGCGACATCGGCTTCAAGCCGATCGACACCTCGGTGGGTCGTCTTGGCGTGCTGGTGTGCTGGGACCAGTGGTATCCGGAAGCGGCGCGCCTGATGGCGCTGGCCGGCGCCGAGCTGCTGCTCTACCCCACCGCGATCGGCTGGGACCCGGACGACCAGCAGGACGAACAGAACCGCCAGCGCGATGCGTGGGTGCTGAGCCACCGCGGCCATGCCGTGGCCAACGGCGTACCGGTGCTGAGCTGCAACCGCGTCGGTCATGAAGCCTCGCCGCTGGGCGCCTCGGGCATCCAGTTCTGGGGCAACAGCCACGTGCTCGGCCCGCAGGGCGAGTTCATCGCCGAGGCCGGTGGCGACCCCACCGTGCTGCTCTGCGACGTCGACCTGCAACGCAGCGAACACGTGCGCCGGATCTGGCCGTTCCTGCGCGATCGCCGCATCGATGCGTACGGCGACCTGCTCAAGCGCTACATCGACTGACCGACCAGGAACCGCCCCGTGACCGTGCAGCTGCGCGACGCCCGTGACACCGATATCGATGCCATCACCGCCATCTACGCGGTGGAGGTGACCGACCTGGTCAACACCTACGAGTACGACGTGCCCGACGCGGTGGAGATGCTGCGGCGCATGCACGACATCATCGGCCGTGGCTTCCCCTACCTCGTGGCCGACGTCGATGGCCAGGTGGCCGGCTATGCCTACGCCAATACCTACCGCGGGCGCATCGCCTACCAGTGGACCGTGGAGAATTCGGTCTACGTGGCGGGCGGCTTCCAGGGTCGCGGGGTCGGCACGGCGCTGATGCAGGGGCTGATCGACGCCTGCGTGGCACGCGGTTACCGGCAGATGGTGGCGGTGATCGGCGAGCCGACCAACACCGCCTCGATCAAGCTGCACGAGCGCTTCGGTTTCCATACCGTCGGCATTTTCCGCGGCCTCGGCCGCAAGCATGGCCGCTGGCTGGATACCGTCCAGATGCAGCGCGCGCTCGGCGATGGTGCCGACAGCGCCCCTTCGAATGAATGAAATGACTGAACCCCAACTCGATGACACCGGCGGCGATCTGTTCGCCGGCCAGCCCGTGCGCGTGGTCGAACGCGACGGTGTGCGCTACACCCTGCTGGGCACCGCGCACGTTTCCCAGGCCAGCGTGGAGGCGGTGGAACGCGCCATCGGCAGCGGCCGCTTCGACGCGGTCGCGGTTGAACTGGACCCGCAACGCCTGCAGGCGCTGACCAACCCCGATGCCATGGCCAAGCTGGACCTGGTGGAGGTGATCCGCAAGGGGCGCGTGGCGCTGTTCGCCGCCAACCTGGCGCTGGCCGCCTACCAGCGCCGGCTGGCCGAGCAGCTGGGCATCGAGCCCGGTGCCGAGCTCAAGCGTGCGGTCACCCTGGCCAACCAGCACAACCTGCCGGTCCACCTGATCGACCGCGAGGTCGGGCTGACCTTCAAGCGCGCCTCGCAGCAGCTGGGCTTCTTTGGCCGGATCAAGCTGGTGATGGGCCTGGGCGCCGGCCTGTTCGCGTCCGAGGACGTGGGCGAGGACGAGATCGAGAAACTCAAGCAGGGCGACATGCTGGAAGCGAGCTTCGGCGAGTTCGCCAGCGAGAGCCCGGCGTTGTACGAGACGATCATCGGCGAGCGCGACCGCTACATGGCCACCCGCCTGCGCGAGGTGCACGACCCCGCCCAGCGCGAGGTGCTGGCCGTGGTCGGCGCCGGCCACCTGGCCGGGCTGGCGCGGTACCTGGAGACCGATACCGATGCGCCGGGCCCGTTGCGCGAGTCGCTGGAAGCGGTGCCGAAGAAGCGCAACATCCCGTGGATCACGCTGACCATCCTGGCCGTGGTGCTGACCGGTATTGCCGTGGGCTTCTACCGCGGTGGCCTCGGTGTCGGCGGCGAGTTGCTGCTGACCTGGGCGATGTACACCGGCGGCCTGGCCGGGTTGGGCTGCCTGTTGGCGGGCAGCCATCCACTGAGCATCCTGACCGCGATCGTGGTGGCTCCGTTCAAGCCGTTCCGGCTGAGCATCCCCACCGGCGCGTTTGCCGCGCTGGTGGAAACGCGGCTGCGCAAGCCGGCCTACGAGGACTTCCTCAAGCTGCGCGATGACGCGCAGAGCGTGAAGGGCTGGTACCGCAACCGGGTCACCCGCGTGGTGCTGACCTTCATGCTGACCAACCTCGGCAGCATGCTGGGGCTGTGGCTGACCGGGTTCCAGGTGTGGGGCAAGGTGGCGGGGTAATCACCCCGCGCCGATGCGTATGAAAAGGCCACGCAATGCGTGGCCTTTTTTTAGGTTCTTCGCCCCTATGCGGGGGCAAGCAGAAGCGTGCTTTGACTTCTTCCAGGCGCGCGCGGTCAGTGGGTTGGGCGCTGGGGCCCCATGCCCTTTCCGGCGAATGTCCCC
>NZ_JBWJPB010000008.1:0-191859 GCF_056393175.1 Stenotrophomonas sp. Steno-Z1
TCCGCGATATTCCAGTCGCTTCAGGCCTTCGATGAGGACCGGTACCACGTCGCGATCGGCGATCGCTCCTACGATTCCACACATGCGCGCTGTTCCATTCCAATCAAGAAAAAGAGATAACAATTTGCTTCAAGCGAACAGGGACCTCGGAATCGCGTGCCGGAGACACTTCCGCCGCATGGGCTTGTGCATCACGCAACAGGCCAATCGAGGCGAAGGCTGTCAGATCACGTCGGCAATAACACGCTCAAGCCCTTCCTGCCAGCTGGGTAGCATCAGCCCGAATTCACGCTCAAGCTTGCTCACATCCAAATGCGAATACGCCGGACGCCTGGCCGGGGTCGGGTAATCGGCGGTGGTGATCGCCTCTACCTTCGGCGCGCGCGCCAGCTTCCCAGCCGACACCGCCTCGGCGAAGATCGCTTCGGCAAACCCATGCCAGCTGGTTTCGCCCGTAGCGGTCAGGTGCCAGGTCCCCGACAGGCCACCGGCATGCTGCAAGGCCTGCGCGGTGACATCGGCAATCAGCGCCGCCGGGGTTGGCGTGCCGACCTGGTCGGCCACCACGCGCAGCACATCACGTTCGGCGCCCACGCGCAGCATGGTGCGCAGGAAGTTGGCGCTGTGCGAGGCATATACCCACGCGGTGCGGAAGATCAGGTGCCGGCCACCGGCGGCCCGGATCGCCTCTTCACCGGCCAGCTTGCTGGCGCCATACACGCCCAGCGGCGCGGTAGCGTCGTCCTCGCGGTACGGGCGGGTGCCCTGGCCGTCGAACACGTAATCGGTGGAGTAATGCACCAGCGGCACGCCCGCTGCCGCGCACCAGCGTGCGATCACGCCCGGTGCCTCGGCGTTGGCGCGCCAGGCCGCATCGCGGTCGTCCTCGGCGCGGTCCACCGCGGTGTAGGCGGCCGCGTTGACCACCACCTCCGGGCGCACGCGATCAAGCAGCGCTGCCAGCGACTCGGGCTGGTTGAAATCGGCCGTTTCGCAGGCGCTGCCATCGGGCAGGGTGCCACTGCGGGTGGTCGCCACGAGCGTCCCCAGCGGCGCCAGCGCGCGCTGCAGTTCCTGGCCGAGCTGGCCGTTGCCACCGAACAGCAGCACGGTCACGGCTGGTAGACCGGCAGGCGATCATCGGCGATGTCATCCAGGAGCGGCGCCGCCTCGTCCTTGCCCGACAGCGTCGGTGCGCTGATCGGCCAATCCACGGCGATGTCGGCATCGTTCCAGCGCACGCCGGCGTCGAAGTCCTTCAGGTACACCTCGGTGCACAGATAGCTGAAGACCGCTCGTTCGGAGAGCACCGCAAAGCCATGCGCGAAGCCTTCCGGGATCCAGAACTGCTTCTTGTTCTCCGCGCTCAGCACCACCGCCTCCCACTGGCCGAACGTCGGCGAACCACGGCGGATGTCCACCGCCACGTCATACACCTCGCCTTCCAGCACGCTGACCAGCTTGCCCTGCGGCCGCGGCCACTGGTAATGCAGGCCACGCAGCACGCCCTTGGCCGAGGTGGACACGTTGCTCTGCACGAACTTCGTCGGCAGCCCGTGCTGGCCAAAACGCTCGGCGTTCCAGGTCTCAAAGAAGAAGCCGCGCTCGTCGCCGAATACCGCCGGCTCGATCACCACGCAGCCCGGCAGCTTGGTCTCAATAATTTTCACGGCACCACTCCTCGTACAGCCAGTTTATGCAGGTACTGGCCGTAGCCATTCTTGATCAGCGGGGCGGCCAGCGCCTCCAGCTGCTCGGCGCTGATCCAGCCCTGGCCGAAGGCGATTTCCTCCGGGCAGCAGACCTGCAGGCCCTGGCGGGTCTGGATGGTCTCGATGAAGTTGGACGCTTCCAGCAACGACTGATGGGTGCCGGTATCCAGCCATGCATAACCGCGTCCCAGCGCTTCCAGATGCAGGTTGCCCTCGCGCAGGTAACGCTGGTTGAGATCGGTGATCTCCAGCTCGCCGCGCGGTGACGGCTTCAGCTCGGCCGCATGATGGCTGGCATTGCCATCGTAGAAATACAGCCCGGTCACCGCATAGTTGGACCGCGGGTTGGCCGGCTTCTCGACCAGGTCGATCACCTTGCCGGCCTTGTCGAACTCGGCCACGCCGTAACGCTCCGGATCGTTGACCCAGTAGCCGAACACGGTGGCGCCGGTATCGCGCTGGTCAGCATTGCGCAGCACTTCGCGCAGGCCGTGGCCGTGGAAGATGTTGTCGCCCAGTACCAGGCAGCTCGGCTTGCCGTCGATGAAGTCTTTGCCGATCAGGTACGCCTGCGCCAGCCCGTCCGGGCTCGGCTGCACCGCGTACTCGATGTTCATGCCCCACTGCGAGCCATCGCCCAGCAGGCTCTGGAACAGCGCCTGCTCGTGCGGCGTGTTGATGATCAGCACGTCGCGGATCCCGGCCAGCATCAGCACGCTGAGCGGGTAATAGATCATCGGCTTGTCGTACACCGGCAGCAGCTGCTTGCTGACGCCCTTGGTGATCGGATACAGGCGCGTGCCCGAACCGCCCGCGAGGATGATGCCCTTGCGTTGAGTCATGCGTTATTCCTCTGTCTGGTGATCACCGCCACTCAGGCGGTGTTGCCGATGCGCTGCAGGCGGTAGCTGCCGTCGAGCACGCCGTTGACCCATTCCTGGTTGTCCAGGTACCAGTCCACGGTGAAGCCGATGCCCTGCTCGAAGCTGTACTTCGGCTCCCAGCCCAGCTGGTCCTTGAGCTTGGAGGCATCGATCGCGTAGCGGCGGTCATGGCCGGGGCGGTCGGTGACGTACGTGATCTGGCTGCTGCGCGGCTGGCCGTCCTCGCGCGGGCGGCGCGCGTCGAGCAGCGCGCAGATGGCGTGCACCACCTCGATGTTCTGCTTTTCCGAGTTGCCGCCCACGTTGTAGGTCTCGCCGACCTGGCCCTTGGCCAGCACGGTGCGGATCGCTTCGCAGTGGTCGCTGACGAACAGCCAGTCGCGCACCTGCTTGCCGTCGCCATAGACCGGCAGCGGCTCGCCGGCCAGCGCCTTGGCGATCACCAGCGGAATGAGCTTCTCCGGGAAGTGGTACGGGCCGTAGTTGTTCGAGCAGTTGGTGGTCAGCACCGGCAACCCGTAGGTGTGGTGGAACGCACGCACCAGGTGGTCGGAGGCGGCCTTGGACGCCGAATACGGCGAATTGGGCGCGAACGGGGTGGTTTCAGTGAACTTGCCGGTCTCGCCCAGGGTGCCGTAGACCTCGTCGGTGGACACGTGCAGGAAACGGAACGCCGCGCCCTTGTCGGCCGGCAGCGCCTTCCAGTAATCGCGCACGGCCTCGAGCAGGGCCAGGGTGCCGACCACGTTGGTCTGGATGAAGGCACCCGGGCCATCGATGGAACGGTCCACGTGGCTCTCGGCGGCGAAGTTGAGCACCGCATCGGGCTGGTGTTCGGCCAGCAGGCGCGCCACCAGCGACGGGTCGCCGATGTCGCCGTGCACGAACACGTGGTCCGGGTTGCCGTCCAACGGCGCCAGGGTCTTCAGGTTGCCGGCATAGGTCAGCGCATCAAGGTTGACCACCTTGACGCCCTTGGCGACCGCTTCCAGGACAAAGTTTCCGCCGATGAATCCGGCTCCGCCGGTGACAAGCCATGTGGGCACTACCCGTTCTCCTGTTCGGTTCTAGAGTCTCCGGCCGCCAATGCAGCGCGCCGGATGAAGCGCTACAGGATACATGCGGGCCGTCTTCACGACTGCCTGCTGGACGTGAACGAAGACGACGGAATGCGCAGATTATGCCGCACCGCAGCATAACCATACGCATTCGCATGGTTGCCTCCGGCCAGTTAGAATCGCGGTCCCACCCCCGAACCGGTTGCTGTGAACAGAACCGGACGTTCCCCCGTTATTGAAGGATCCAGCACCAGATGAAAATCCTCGTCGCGTACAAGCGCGTGGTGGACTACAACGTCCGCATTCAGGTCAAGCCGGACGGTTCCGGCGTGGTCACCGACGGCGTCAAGCTGTCCCCCAACCCGTTCGATGAGATCGCCCTGGAAGAAGCGCTGCGTCTGCGCGACCAGGGCATCGCCACCGAAGTCGTGGTGGCCACCATCGCCCCCGCCGACGCCCAGGCCCACCTGCGCAACGGCCTGGCCATGGGCGCCAACCGCGCCATCCACGTGGTCACCGACCAGGCCATCCAGCCGCTGACCGCCGCGCGCACCCTGCTCAAGCTGGTCGAGAAGGAACAGCCGGACCTGGTCATCCTCGGCAAGCAGGCCATCGACGACGACGCCAACCAGACCGGCCAGATGCTGGCCACGCTGTGGGGCCGCCCGCAGGCGACCTTCGCCAGCAAGCTGCAGATCGAAGGCGGCAAGGCCACGGTCACCCGTGAAGTCGATGCCGGCCTGGAAACGCTGGAAGTGGACCTGCCGGCCGTGGTCACCACCGACCTGCGCCTGAACGAGCCGCGCTTCATCAAGCTGCCGGACATCATGAAGGCCAAAGCCAAGCCGATGGAAACCCTGCAGCTGGCCGACCTCGGCGTGGACGCCGCCGATACCTTCAAGACCACCCAGTACGCCGCGCCGGTCAAGCGCAGCAAGGGCGTAATGGTCAAGGACGCGGCCGAACTGGTCGCCGCACTCAAGCAGAAGGGGTTGCTGTAATGACCAAGATCCTCGTTGTCGCCGAGCACCACGACGGCAAGCTCAACGCCGCCACCGCCAAGACCGTCAGCGCCGCCGCCGCCATCAGCGGTGCCAGCATCGACGTGCTGGTGCTGGCTGCCGACCCGGCCGCCGCGGCCGCGGAAGCCGCCCAGCTGGCCGGCGTGGCCAAGGTGCTGACCGTGGCCAACCCCGCCAACGCGCAGGCGCTGGCCCAGGTGCTGGCCCCGCAGATCGCGCAGTTGGCCAAGGGCTACACCCACGTGTTCGGCCCGTCGACCACCTTCGGCAAGGACCTGATGCCGTGCGTGGCTGCCCTGCTGGGCGTCAACCAGGTCTCGGACCTGATGACAGTCGAAGGCAGCCACAGCTTCAAGCGCCCGATCTACGCCGGCAACGCCATCATCACCGTCGAGGTGCCGGCCGACCAGATCGTGGTCGCCACGGTGCGCGCGGCGTCCTGGCCGGAAGCGGCCAAGGGCGGCAGCGCCGCGGTGGAAGCGGCCAGCGTCGATGCGGCCCTGCCGACCCACACGCGTTTCGTCGGCCTGGCCGCCGGTGCGACCGACCGCCCCGACCTGCAGAGCGCCAAGCGCGTGGTCTCCGGTGGCCGTGGCGTGGGCTCGGAAGAGAACTTCAAGGTGATCTTCCAGCTCGCCGACAAGCTCGGTGCCGCCGTCGGTGCCTCGCGCGCCGCCGTGGACGCCGGCTATGTGCCCAGCGACCTGCAGGTCGGCCAGACCGGCAAGATCATCTCCCCGGAGCTGTATGTGGCCGTGGGCATCAGCGGCGCGATCCAGCACCTGACCGGGATCAAGGATGCCGGCACGATCGTGGCGATCAACAAGGACCCGGACTCGCCGATCTTCGAGATCGCCGATATCGGGTTGGTGGGTGATCTGTTCACATTGTTGCCGGAGCTGGAAG
Organism: Stenotrophomonas sp. Steno-Z1; assembly: GCF_056393175.1. Classification (NCBI taxonomy): domain Bacteria; kingdom Pseudomonadati; phylum Pseudomonadota; class Gammaproteobacteria; order Lysobacterales; family Lysobacteraceae; genus Stenotrophomonas; species Stenotrophomonas sp. Steno-Z1. The sequence goes on from NZ_JBWJPB010000008.1 coordinate 5,583, forward strand.
CGGCGCTGTAAGGGGCGCAACCTGCTGCAGACAACACCCAGACGGGGCGCCCATACTGGCGCCCCTTTCCTTTCCAATACCTGTGATCCCTACATGAGTGAACGTTTTCTCAGATTTCTGGTTTCGGGCGGCACTGCTGCTGTAGCGGAGTATCTGGTGTTCATCCTGTTGCAGGTGGCGCTGGGAGACCGCTGGTTGGTCCTCAGCCAGACGGCCAGCTTCGCCTGCGGTTTCCTTGCCAGCTTCCTTCTCAACCGCGGCTGGGTCTTCCGCAGCAGCGGCGCCGTGAAGACGGAACTGCTAAAGTACGGCCTGATCGCTGCGGTCAATCTCGTGGCGGGCAACGTTGCGATGCTGCTCTTGACCGGCCCTGCCGAACTGAACCAGTACGCATCCAAGCTGCTGGTGATGGTCTGTATCGCCGGCTGGAACTATCTGATTTTCTCAAAGCTGGTTTTCAAGCAGCGCACCGGCAAGGCGTGATCCCATGTCACTCGAATATACCAATGTCGCCATCGTGATCCCTGCCTATAACGAGGGCAGTGCGATCAAGGACACGATCCAGGCGATACCGCGCACCTTTCCGAATGTCATCGTCGTCGACGATGGCAGCCGTGACGACACGCGCGAGCGTGTGCTCGAAACGCGCGCGCGCCTGATCAAGCATCCCATCAACCTGGGCCAGGGTGCGGGACTGCAGACCGGCATCGACGCAGCGCTGCTTGATCCAACGATCGAGTACATCGTTACCTTCGACGCCGATGGCCAACACCGGATCGAGGACGTGCAGGACATGCTCGCTTATGCCGAGCAGCATCGGGTGCAGATCGTGATGGGCTCGCGCTTCCTCGGCAAGGCCATCAACATGCCAAAGATGAAGCGGGTGATCCTCAAGGCGGCCGTGTGGTTTTCCAACATCACCTCCGGTGTGCACCTCACCGATACCCACAATGGCTTGCGAGTGATCCACCGTTCGGCGGCGGAGCGCCTGAGGCTGGAACTTCCGGACTTCTCTCATGCGTCGGAGATCGTGGAGCGCATCGGCCAAGAGAAATTCAGCTATGCCGAGGTCCCGGTCACGATCATCTACAGTGAATACTCCCGCAGCAAGGGCCAGTCGATGATCAACGCCATCAATATCGCGTTCGATGCCATCCTCAGAAAAGTGATCAAATAACCATGCTCATTCGATTCCTGCTGATCGCATCGACAGTAACCATCGCCTGGCATTTCCTCTCCGCACGTGGCACGAGCCGGACGAATGCGTTCAAGAAGGTGCTGCTGATTGGATTCGTGGTAGCGGCGATCATCGCGATCCTGGTACCCGACAGTCTCACGACCCTGGCGCATCTGGTCGGTGTCGGCCGCGGTACCGACCTGCTGGTCTATGCCCTGGTGCAGGTGGTGGCGTTCCAGATGTTCAATACCTACGCCAAGGACAAACAGAACCAGCGGCAGATCGTGCACCTCGCCCGACGCATTGCCATCCTTGAGGAATTGAACGCGAAGCCCGGAGCAGTGGAAGCGATGCCCGATCGCGGCGAGTGAATTTACCTGCTTCAGGAGACAAAGCGTTGAGCAAGAAAATCCTGGTCACCGGTGGTGCCGGCTACATTGGTTCCCACACCTCGATTGCCTTGCTTGAAGCAGGGTACGAGGTAGTCATCGTGGACAACTTCAGCAACAGCGAGCGTTGGATTCCAGATCGAATCCGGCAGTTGTCCGGTAGCACAGTGCAGTGCATCGAACTGGATCTCAGGGACAGGGAAGCCACTTCCGCGTGTCTGCGCGAGATCGCCCCGAATGCGGTCATCCATTTCGGCGCGTTGAAATCGGTCGGCGAGAGCGTCGCCAATCCCCTGTCCTATTACCAGAACAACATCACCGGTACATTGAACCTCCTGCAGGCGATGCTCGCAGTCGAGTGTCATCGACTGGTCTTCAGTTCATCAGCCACGGTGTACGGCCATCCGGATCATTGCCCGATCCGTGAGGATGCGCCGCGCCACGCGATCAATCCGTACGGCCGCACCAAGCTGATGATGGAAGAGATCATTGCAGACGTAACCCATTCGGCCCCCGCCTTCCGCGCCGCGGTCCTGCGCTACTTCAATCCAGCCGGCGCTCATCCCAGTGGGCAGCTGGGTGAGCTCCCCAAAGGCGCCCCCAACAACCTCGTCCCGTTTATCGCCCAGGTTGCGGCAGGGTTGCGGCCGGAGGTCAGGATCTTCGGTAACGATTACGCTACCCGTGACGGCACCGGCGTGCGTGACTACATTCATGTGATGGACCTGGCTGCAGCGCATGTGTGCGCGGTCGACCGGCTGGAGCAGCATCCACAGGGAATCACGGTCAATCTGGGCACCGGAGCCGGCTACTCGGTCCTGGAGATCATCCACGCCTTCGCCGAGGCGTCCGGCGGCCCGATCCCGTATCAGTTCGTCGAGCGCCGTCCCGGCGATGCGGACGAATGCTATGCCGATCCAGAACTTGCACATCGGGTGCTCGGATGGGAAGCCCGGCATGGCCTTGCGCGCATTTGCGAGGATGCTTGGCGCTGGCAGCAGCACCAAGCGGGCTGAGCGCGGAAAGAAAGGCGGTTTCCGCCTCCCTTCCTGCAACTGCTTGGCAACGCAAAGCGGCTTACCTACGGTGCCGCCGCTGGCGGACTACCCCGCTCGTCAGCTGCTGCCGGCCGCCAGAAGCTGCTCCCCACCAGCAGGCGGCCCAACACCAGCATGACCAGCACCGCGCCCATCGGGGCGAGGAAGTAGTAGTAGCGGAAATCGTTGGCGACCGAGGTGGCGAATGGCAAGGCCATTTCCAGCAACAGGAGCATCGATACCACCCAGAGAGGGCGCATCGGCGGCGAGAACACCAGCACCAGCAGGATCAGCGCCAGCACCGGGATCAGATTCCACACCAGCAGGTTCTGCAGCGTCCCGCGCGTGTCCGACAGGCCGGTCACCACGGTCTTCTGCATCCGGGCAGTCCAGCTGGCCTTCTCGCCGGCTTCAAATGCGTCCAGCACCTGGCACTTGTCCGCATCCATTCCAAAGACCTTCGGGCAATCCTGCATCAGGCCGAGGTCGTAGAAGGTCATACCTCCGAAGTCTGTACTGGGCTGCAGCGTGGCCAGCATCATTTGCACCCTGTCCGAGCCGCATTGGGCGACATTGAGCAGGCAGAGCCGCACCGTCCGCCGGAGGATGGTCCGGTAGGCATCCTTGAGTTCATCCAGATCGGTCAGGATCACCTCATTCATCTGATAATCCGGCCGGTACTTGGCGGCATACTCCGGGCCAAACACATGATCGGCCAGGCGCCGATCAAAGCCGACATCGTTGGACGTGTAGCCACTACGGTTGCTGACCATGCCAAGGAAGGGATGCGACACGACACTGATCTTCAGTCGCATCATGTGCACGTCGTCATTTTTCATCAACGGACTTGACGCGACCGCAGACAAGCCAATGAAGCCAAGCAGCGCGAACAGGTAGGCACGCTTCAACAAGCGCGCGGCCCACAGCCGCCGAACACCGAACGCGAGTGGTACCAGCAGGAAGTTGATCGACATGCCATGACGGGTACCGACCAGCAGGAACAACGACAAGCCGAACAGGATTGCGTCCCCCCAACCTCCCGCTTGCTCCTCACGGTCCAGCCGGAACAACAGGCTAAGCGTGGCAATGAACAGCAGCGAGTAGGCTGACAGTACATCTTTCCAAATCACGCCGAGGTAGAGATAGGTACTGGGCAATGCGGCCCACAGCACCACCGCCGCCACGATCCATGACGGACGGGTGACGGCACGGCTGAGCAGGACCGCACTTCGCAGAAGCAATCCGCAGCAGAGGAGGATCTGCAGCGTGGTGTACACGCTGTACGACTCGAATGGCACCGCCAGCACACGGATCAGGAACGCATTCAGTGGCGGATGATAGGACGTGTATTCACCGCGCAGGGCTTCCTGCGTAATGAACAGCGTGTCATGCGTCGCAAAGCCCGGCCAGCTGAAGAAGCGCGCTACCACCGCGACCAGAAGCACGATCAGCACCAGCGCAAGTTCCACCCGCCGCTGGCCAGCATCCGAAAAAGCAACGGATGCGAGCCGGTTGTTCAAGGCAATCATTCTTTCCCCGGCCCGTACAGGGCACTGTTCCAACGAAGATCCACGCCTGACGCGAATCGAGAGACCATCACCTCACGGCTGCCTAGAGTGTTCGGCACGACAATACTGGTCTCGCCCTGGATCAGGGCGCCAAGCGCCTCTGCCCAACTTCCAGGATCATTATCCACCAGCAGGCGGTCGTTTTCCGCATCATCGACGTATGCCGGCACCGCGGACGCAAGGGTAGGAATGCCCAACGCGCGATAATCGAGCACCTTGATCGAACTCTTGAAGCGATTGAACTCGCTGTCGATCAACGGCGCAACGCCCAGATCGAAGTCGCGTTGATCGACCAACCACCGCACGAATGCTGGATAAGAAGCACCCACATGTCCGGGGATCTGCAGTACGTCCATCCAAGCGTGCGCCGCGGCAGCCTTGGCGTTTACCCCAATGAGGCTGAGCCTGACCTTGCCCGGATGCCGTCGATGGACCAGCTCGATGGCAGAAGCCAACAGGGCGAAGTCTTCATCGTGTGTCCGGGTCCCCATGTAGAGCACACGCAACACGCCATCGTTCATCCAGTCCCGCCTCGCCGATCCGGAGGACGCCCAGAGCACCGGATCCAGTGCGTTGGGCATCCACGTCGCTCCGGGATTGATGTCCTGCAACGCACGCTGCAGCCGCTGGGTGGAACACCAGATGACATCAGCCACCTCGACCGAACGGCGCACTGCGCGAATCATCCCCTGATAGCTGTCGCGTTCCGGGTGTTCATCCATCGCAAGAAGATTGTCGTCAAGATCGTAGACAAGTCGCGCCCCCACCGATGCAGCGATCGCCTTCAATGCGTCAACATCTTCGGCCGTAGGCACAGCGGTGCGACTCCACAGGATCACTCCCGGCTTGAACGCAGCCAACTCCTCCAGCAGCAGATAACGTACGTCGGCCGGGAACTGCTCGGTAAATGCGTGCAGGCGGATGCTTGCACAGGGCGACATGACAGTGCCGTATCGCTCCAACAGCACGGCGACTCGCTCGCTGTGTCCAGCCTGTCCCCGGACCACTCGCAGGTGCGATGCGCTCATGCCCCCTCTCCGTGGTAGATCGAATCGAGCCAGCCGCTCAACTTCGCCGCATTCTCCGCTGCGGTCGCCGACGGCGACAGCAGCAGCCCCTGCGAGTATGCCTCCAACCGCTCCGTGAACGCGCCCAGACGGTTGGCCGCGATCGGCAGCCCACTTCGGATCGCATGGGAAAGCGTATAGGAATAGGTTTCCGGCGCCTGGGAAAGGAACAGGAACGCATCCGGTGCGTACGCTGCGATCAATTCGTCCAGCGCTGATTCCTCGTAGGCGCCGCTGTAGCTGAAAGGCAGACGTCGATCGGTACCGCCCTGCGGATAGCCGATCAGGTGGAACTGCAGTGGATGATTCTCCGCCTGAGCCTCGGTGGCCAGCTGGATGAGCGAATGAAGGCCCTTGTGCGCCGCCATCACGCCCAGCAGGAGCACGCGATAGGGACGCTTGCCTTCGCCACGCGTCGGTTGCACCACCGCACCAAAAAGTTCCGGTTCGTGATAGCGCACGCCGACTGGCACGCGGGTATACCGCTGCATGCGCGCTGCCGCATCGCGGCTGGGCGCGATCACATCGGATGCTCCGAGTGCAGCCCATTCGTGGCCGGCCCGCCAGTTGCGGATATCCGACGCGCCGTTTGATGGGCGCTCGGCAATGCAGGCGTCACACCCGTTTGCATCGGGTTCGCCGCAGTAATTTCCCTGTGCATCGGTCAACGTGATCTGCGGGCAGATCGTGTAGTTGTCGTGTACATGGAACGAGTAGGCGATATCGGCAAGCGCGATCGCGCGCCGCACGGACGCACCGAAACCAACCAGATGGTGCAGCTGCATCGCCTGGGTTCCGGCCAGCAGCAGCAGGTTGGCCAGCTCCTGCGGGGTCCGGTAGCGGAAAGTGAACTCAAACGGGTCGAACAAAGATGGATGCACCACGCGCACCGTGCCGCCCTCGCCCTGCTCTTCGACCGGCCGCAGGATCAGTACTTCGCCGCTGTCGGCCAGCGCCGCTGCCGCCGCCTGCACTGCGCGCTCGGTACCGCCTCCCCAGGTATGGGTCATCAGCACGGTGACCGGGCGCCCACGCGCCCTCCAGGCATCGAACGACAGGCGGACGCGGCCGGCGAATCCCGGGTCCATCAGACAGAAGCGACTGACGCGTTGGCCGTAGTCGGGATAGCGCTCATCGATGATCTTCTGCGCGATGATCTTTCCAGGCTTGCTGTCATCGGCAAAGCTGACCTCACCGACGTGTTCGACGAACACGTCCATCGCCAGGCGATGACGGAAACCGGCCTGTGCCGAGCGCATGCAGAAATCATTCTCCTCACCGTAACCCTTGCCAAACGCTTCCGCATCGAACAGGCCGGCTTTCTCGAGTGCGGCCCGTGAGATGAGCATGCAGAAGCCGACACCGGTGGGGATATCGACCGACAGTCCCGCATTGGCCACGCGTGTGAGCGCATCGAGTGCAGGGGCATCCAGGCCTTCCGGCAACGCATTGGCGCCCAATACGGGGTAGCTGCAGATCGTCGCATTGTTGGAGAGCGCGGTGACCGAGCCGATCATCGCCTCCAGGTGGTTGACCATGCGGTCGACCCAATCGCCGCTGACGATGGTGTCGCTGTTAAGCAGCAGCGCACCCATACTGTCCTGCTGTGCCAGCGCATGCGCCATACCCGCGTTGACGGTGCGGACGAAGCCAAGGTTTTCCACGTTCTCGACCAGGCGGATATCCGTCTCGACCGCGGCGAGTTCACGCAGATACACGGTAACCTCGCGCTCGGGCGAGCAATCGTTGTAAATATGCAGGCGTATGCGCGTGCGGTTGTGCGAGCGCAGTACCGACTCGATGCAATTTCGTGTTTCCGCCAGGCCTCGATAGACCGGAAGGACGATATCCACCGTGCCCTCGCCTACCAACAGCGAACGTGCGGCAGGCGCCTCCAGGTCGGCCAGCGACAGCGGACGCTTCCCGAGCTCGCGCCCGTCTTGCCGCCCGATCGCGAGATAATGGGCCAGTGCGCTCATGCCCGAAGCGGCAACATCCGGGTTGGCATCCAGATACTGCCTCGCGTTGAATTCCGGACCCGGGCTGCGTCCCTCTGCAGCGCCATGCATCACAAAGTGCGAGAGGGGATCGGCACTGCCGATATCCGGATAGGTTTCGGCATACCACTCGGCCGCAAAATAGGGATTAGGCAGCCTGGCCTCGACGATGCCGTCATAGAGGAAATGCACCAACGGATTGGCGCCACTTGCCCGAACGTCCGGGTACTGCGCCAGATACCATTCCTGGTCGAACAACGGGTGGGGCGCGCCAGCAGCCCTGTAATCGGCCAGGTAGTATCCAAGCGCAGGAAGCAGGACGCGGTTGGATCGGTCGCTGCGCCTGCAATGACGCGGGTCGAACCACGGGCATGGCGCGAGCCCGATCCGATCACCGATCAGCACGTACTGGACAAGAGCATCGAGCGGAGGCGCTTTCAGGCCGAAGCGCGCGCAATACCAGACCGGGTCGAATAGCGGGCTGGGCGACTTTCCTTCGTCATTTCCGTAGGAAAGAAAATGGCTCGGCCCCTCTGCAGCGCGGTCGGGAGTGCGCATGATGAACCGCGCATACCAATGCCAGTCGCAGACGCGTGCGCGCCGGACGATCATCAGCTTGATGCGATCCGGGACGTGCGCGAACCAGTTGATGGACAGCACCTTGGCCGCCACCCGTTTCAGGCCACGCTTGAGTAAGCTCTTGTCGATTGCCATGTAGGTGCCTTCGCTGTACGTATCGATCAGCGGCCGGCCAGACGACGCCACCAGGGGCGCATCAAGTGGCCTAGCTTGCGATCCTGCTCATCCAGGCGGGGAGCAACGGACGCCACCATGTGGGCCACGGATGCTTCCCGTGACTGCTCCAGCGATTGCCGCATGCTGTTCACTTCCTCCACGACACGACGCTCCAGCAACGAAAGACCCTGGGCGAGCGCGGGAAGCTGGGACTCAACGACGGCGTAGTGCTCCTCGGTGGCATCATTGCTCCTGTCGAGCAAAGCGCGCAGGCGTTCCTGTTCCGCATTGAGCCGGCCGATCTCGCCGTGGGCGGCGGCCAGTCCACTGTTGACGCGCTCGATCTCCTCGACGTTCTTGATATTGCGGCCTAGCGCGTCGAACAATCCGTTTATCGGCGCGAAGCCCCGTTCGCGGGAAGCTTCGGCCAGCTGCAGCAGCGCTTGCGGCTGCTCCTCGCCGACCAGCAGTACGCCCAGCCCGTGGGTGTGGCTGAATTCGAAAGACGGGAACTGGGTGGATATTTCGCTCCAGTACTGCCAGACACCGAAGCCACGCTCGCGCACGCAGCTGTCGTGGAAGAGAACCACCGCACGCGGGGACAACTTGCTGCGCCAGGTTTCGAAATCCTCGCGCACCGCTTCGTAGGTATGAAGGCCGTCAACATGCAGCAGGTCGATCGAGCCATCGGCGAAATACTCCAGCGCCTGATCGAAGCGCATGCGCATCATCTCGGAAATACCAGCGTAGTGCCGCTGCTGGTAATCACGCAGTTCGGCATAGATCTCATCGCCGTAGAAGCCGGCGTGTTCGTCGCCCTGCCAAGTGTCGACCGCGAAGACACGTGCACTGATCTGTTGAGCCTCAACCGCCTGGCAGAATGCCAGGAACGACGCGCCGTTATGCGTGCCCAACTCGACGATACGTTGAGGACGCAGGACTTCCAGCAACCAGCTGGCAAACGGAATGTGCCCCAGCCATGCACTGTGGGGCAGCTTTCTGGGCGTCATCAGCATGCTGGGCGACAACGAAAAATCGATCATCTTGGTCTCTATCACGAAAGCGACGCCGAAACGTCCGGATCGGCCAATGCGGCCGCAATGAAGGCGTCGATATTGGGGCTGCACAGCAGTGCCTCATATCGCTTTATCCTGTCCACTGGCCAGTTCCACCAGGAAATGCGCAGCAGCTGATGGATCTGTGTCTCGCTGAATCGCATGCGTACCACCCGGCCGGGGTTTCCAGCGACGATACTGTAAGCAGGAACGTCCTTGCTGACCACGGCGCCAGCGCCGATGCACGCACCATCGCCGACGGTGACGCCAGACAGCACCAGCGCACCGTGGCCAATCCATACGTCGTTGCCGATACGCGTGGCGCCCTTGCTGTGCGGGTGTCCGTCCTGCCCCGCCCCCGGCGAGTTGAATGCGATCCGCACCGGGTGGGTCGTCACCCAATCCACCCGGTGCTCGCCTCCACCAAAGATCAGCACGGACTCGGCGAACGAGCAGAATGCCCCCACTTCGACCCGCTCACCGGCGCTCCACAGCTTGAACGTGGCACCGCCATAGCTGAAACGACCAATGGTGACCCTTGGATCATCCGTGGTCAGCGGCGGGATGAAGCCGTGGTTCATTCGATGCTCCCCACCCGCTTCATGGTGACCTCGTCAAAGGGAATGCCAACCAGGCCATAGCGGAGTTTGGGTGACGCGACCTTGATAAGCACCGCGTCATGCAACCAGGCGTGCTGGGTATTGGCAAACGGGTCGCCATCCGCGATGGAGACTGTCATGGAGTAATCGCCGTTGGGCAGCATGGGCAGCGTGAAGCGAAAGCTGGCTTCCAGAGTCGTGCCGGCTTCGACCTGCATGGGCGGCTGCACATAGGTGAATGTGTGCTCGCCAAACAAAGACTGGCCGAGGCGATCCTTAACAAAGAAGCCGATAAGCGGACTGGAAAGCGGCTGGTGCGCAGTTGCGCGCACCCTGAGGAGGACGTCCTCACCACCAGCAAAGGATGAAAGTGGTTCGCCATCCAGCGTGCTGAGGACGACCGAATCGATACTGGCCACACCGGATTGCCACCCCGCCGCGTTGGCGACGTTATCGAACATCTCCAGCCGGGTGTCCTTCTCCACCTTCGGCTTGGGCTTACCCACCGGCGGCGACGCCTCGCGCGACGCTTGGCGCGAGGTGAGCTTCACCGAATCGCCATAGACTTCTTGCGAGCAGTACTCGATGTATGCATTGCAGGTTTCTTCCGCCGAGCCATGCATCAGCATGTCACCGCGATTGAGCCATACCGCGCTCTGGCAGAAATTCAGCACCGACGAAGTATCGTGACTGACGAAAAGCAGCGTGCCGTTCTCGCGGAACTTGCGCAGGAAACGCATGCACTTCTGCACGAAGATGGCATCGCCGACGGCCAGCGCTTCGTCAATCACCAGAATGTCCGCATCGACATGGGCGATGACTGCGAACGCCAGGCGTACATACATACCGCTGGAGTACGTCTTGACGGGCCGTTCGACGAATTCGCCGATATCGGCGAAAGCTACGATGTCGTTGAAACGCGCGTCGATCTCCTCACGGGTCAAGCCAAGAATCGACGCACTGAGATAGACGTTTTCCCGGCCCGTGAACTCGGGATTGAAGCCCGCGCCAAGTTCCAGCAGTGCCGCCACGCGGCCATTGACCTCCACCGTGCCGGAGGTGGCCTGCAAGGTGCCGCAGATGATCTGCAGCAGGGTTGATTTTCCTGAGCCGTTGCGGCCGATGATCCCAACCGTGTCGCCCCGACGCACTTCAAAGTCAACACCCTTGAGCGCCCAGAACTCCTGGAAATACGAGCACGGTGCCAATCCGATTGCGCGGCGAAGGCGTGGCATGATCGCCTGACGGAGGCGCTGGTGGGGTTGATCGTAGATCTGAAAGCACTTGGTGACCCCGGAAACCCGGATAGCCACATCGTGCGGGGCATCAGAGGACATCGGCAAACCCCCTACGCATTTTCTGGAAGGCGGCAAACCCCATCCACGCCACAAGCATCGCACCTAAGGCGTACTTGCCCAATCCGATCAAGTTTGGCGCATGTCCCCACAGGAGAACCTCACGCGATTGTTCGATAATGAAGGTCAACGGATTCAGGTAAATATATGGACGCAGGCGCTCGGGAAGTGCTTGGACCGGGTACAGAACCGGCGCCATGAAGAGCATCACTGTTGTCAAAATGCCGGTCACCTGGCCGATATCGCGCAGATACACCCCAAAGGCAGCAAGCAGCCACGACACCCCTACAGTGCCGACCACCAGAGGCAGTATCACGACCGGCAGCCACAATGCCGTGACCGGTATGGAACCACGGAGGAGCACCTGCGCAATCAGCAGCACCAGGATGGAGACCGAGGAATGGAACAGCGTTGCTCCCATGGCCACCCAAGGAAGAGTTTCCAACGGGAAGATCACCCGTTTTACGTAACTGCTGTTGTTGAGTACCAGCCCAGGTGCGCGATTTACGCACTCTGCAAATACGCCGTGGACAATGATTCCGACGAACAGGATGACGGCGAAATCACCGTGTCCCGTCGTGTCCAGGCCCCAGCGCGCCTTGAACACCACCGAAAATACAAACGTGTACACCGCCAACATCAGCAAGGGATTGAAGAAGGACCACGCCAGCCCAAATACGGAGCCACGATATCGGCTCACTACGTCACGCCGGGTCAACTGCCAGACAAGCATGCGATTGGAGATCAGGCTTCTCGCCAGCGCCATCGGCGAGCTGCCAAATTCAGTGTGAATGCCACTCATCCGGCTGCTTCCGCCAGCGCCTGCTCCAGATCCACCTGCAGATCCCCCAACTCCTCAACCCCCACGCTCAGCCGCACCAGCGCATCGCTGATGCCCAGCTGCGCGCGGCGCTCCACCGGGATCGACGCATGCGTCATCACCGCCGGGTGGTTGACCAGGCTTTCCACCCCGCCCAGCGATTCGGCCAGGGTGAACAGCTCGGTCTTCTCGCAGAAGCGCTTGGCCGCCTCGTAGCCGCCCTTGAGCACGATCGAGACGATGCCGCCGTAGCCGTTCATCTGGCGCGTGGCCAGCTCGTGCTGCGGGTGGCTGGTCAGGCCCGGGTAGATCACCTTTTCCACTGCCGGGTGGGTGTCCAGCCACTGGGCCAGGGCCAGCGCGTTGGCGCAATGGGCCTTCATGCGCAGCGGCAGGGTCTTCAGGCCGCGCAGGGCCAGGAAGCTGTCGAACGGGCCCTGCACGCCCCCGATGGAGTTCTGCAGGAAGGCCATCTGCTCGGCCAGCTCGGCGTTGTCGCCGACCACCACCATGCCGCCGACCATGTCCGAGTGCCCGTTGAGGTACTTGGTGGCCGAGTGCAGGACCAGGTCGGCGCCCAGTTCCAGCGGGCGCTGCAGCATCGGCGAGGCGAACGTGTTGTCGACCACCACGATCAGGCCATGGCGCTTGGCGATGGCGGCCACCGCGGCGATGTCCACGATCTTCAGCATCGGGTTGGTCGGGGTTTCGATCCAGACCATCTTCGTCTGCGGGGTGATCGAGGCCTCGAAGGCGGCCAGGTCGGTCAGGTCGACGAAGCTGAACTGCAGGTTGGCGGTGCGCTTACGCACGCGCTCGAACAGGCGGAAGGTGCCGCCGTAGATGTCGTCCATCGCCACCACGTGGCTGCCGGCATCCAGCAGTTCCATCACCGTGGCGCTGGCGGCCATGCCCGAGGCGAACGCGAAGCCGCGGCTGCCGCCTTCCAGGGAGGCCACGCAGCGCTCGTAGGCGAAGCGGGTGGGGTTGTGGGTGCGCGAGTACTCGAAGCCCTGGTGCTGGCCGGGGCTGGACTGGGCGTAGGTGGAGGTCGCGTAGATCGGCGGCATCACCGCGCCGGTGCTCGGATCCGGCGACTGCCCGCCGTGGATGGCCAGGGTAGCCAGGGCAAGCGCACGGTTGCCGTGCCCGGAGGAAGCGTGGTCGGACATGTTGTTTCCCAGCAATGGAGGGCCCCGGAAGGGGCTCCCGCAAAAGGAGCGGAAGTCTATCAGCGGCGGCTTAATCGGCCGTTGACGCGGATAAACGCTGATTCACGGCGGCGCCGGCCGGCGCCGGGCGGTTACTGAACCCGGCGCCGCAGGTAGTTCAGCAGGTCGATCCGGGTGATCAGGCCCAGGAAGGTGCCGCCGTCCATGACGATGGCGACCTGGCCGCGGTCGAACACCGGCAGCAGGGCCTCGATCGGCGACTTCACGTCCAGCCGGTCCAGCTTGCTGACCATCGCGGTGGCGACCGGGTCGCGGAAGCGGGCTTCGTCCCCGTAGACATGCAACAGCACGTCGCTTTCGTCCACGATGCCGACCAGCTGGTCGCCGTCCATCACCGGCAGCTGCGACACGTCATACAGCTTCATGCGCTGGTAGGCGGTGGTCAGCAGGTCGTTCGGCCCGATCACGACGGTGTCGCGCTGGCCGTACGGACGCAGGATGAGGTCGCGCAGGTCGCCCGACTGCGGGCGCTCCAGGAAGCCGTTGTCCAGCATCCAGTAGTCGTTGTACATCTTGGACAGGTACTTGTTGCCGGTGTCGCAGACCAGCACCAGCACCTTCTTCGGGGTGGTCTGCTCCTTGCAGTACTTCAGCGCGGCGGCCAGCAGGGTGCCGGTGGACGAGCCACCGAGGATGCCTTCCTTGCCCAGCAGCTCGCGCGCGGTATGGAAGCTCTCGGCGTCGCTGATTGCGTAGGCCTTGGTGACCCGGCTGAAGTCGGCGATCGAGGGCAGGAAGTCCTCGCCGATGCCTTCCACCAGCCAGCTGCCGGACTTGTCGTTGAGCACGCCGTCGTTGATGTACTCGGCCAGGATCGAGCCGACCGGGTCGGCCAGCACCAGCTCGGTCTTGGGCGAGGCGGTGGCGAAGGCGCGCGACAGGCCGGTCATGGTGCCCGAGCTGCCGCAGCCGAACACGATCGCGTCCAGGTCGCCGTCCATCTGGGCCAGGATTTCCGGGCCGGTGCCGAATTCATGCGCGGCCGGGTTGTCCGGGTTGCCGAACTGGTTGATGAAGTAGGCGCCCGGGGTTTCCTCGGCCACGCGCTTGGCCATGTCCTGGTAGTACTCCGGATGGCCCTTGGCCACGTCCGACCGGGTCAGGCGCACTTCGGCACCCATCGCCTTGAGGTTGAAGATCTTCTCGCGGCTCATCTTGTCCGGCACGACCAGGATCAGCTTGTAGCCCTTCTGCTGGGCGACCAGCGCCAGGCCCAGGCCGGTGTTGCCGGCGGTGCCCTCGACCAGGGTCGCGCCCGGCGCGAGCTCGCCCCGCTTTTCAGCCGCTTCGATCATCGACAGGCCGATGCGGTCCTTGATCGACCCTCCGGGATTGGCGCTTTCGAGCTTGAGGTAAAGCTCGCAGACGCCGGTGTCCAGGCGCTGGGCCTTGACGATCGGGGTCTGGCCAATGAGGTCGAGTACGGAGGAGTGGATTGCCATCGGTTCACATCGATTCGCGCCGCAAGGCGGCCGGACCGGTGATTATCCGACGGTTGGCGTCGAAAGTCAGGTTGCCGCGCTCCAGAGCCGGTGCCCGGCGGGAAACGCACGCACGTGCCGGCCCGGAAAGAGCGACGCGGACGGCGCCCGTCGACGAGGAGACGGACGCCGCCCGCGGCGGTCGGTGGCGGGTGCCGGCGGCAGGCCGGCACCCTTGAGGCGTCAATGCGTGGGGGAGTTGTACATCCTTTCCAGCTTCTGCTTGGCCAGCAGCTTCTCACGCTTCATCTGGCCCAAGGTGAGATCGTCTATCGGAAGTACACCCAGCTGGGCATCCGTGCACTTTTTATTCAACTTCTGGTGCCGCTCGTAAAGTGCCTTGAATTCCGGGTCACGCTTGCGGCGTGCATCGATCTCGCTCTGGGGCTGACCTTCGAACATGATGAACCTCCTATCGCTGTCTTGCAGAAACAAGAACGCCCCGGCCTTACGGCACGGGGCGTTGCTTTTGGGCGGAGCGCCAGACGATGACCGCGACCGAACCCGCGTGCGCAACCGGGACTGCCCGGACTGCAGACTGCTGTGGTTCGTGCCCTCGGTTCATCGGCCCGGCCCTCCAATCGTCCGGGTCGCGGAAGGCAACCCGGACAACTGACCCTACGCTTGGTCGGGAGGGTCTTCAAGCGTTTCATTTGAAATGGTCGACGCGTGCCAGCAAAGGTTCAGGCTGAACACGCAGAACAACGAAAATTAAACGAAAACAAGAAGTTGCGTCACAACCATCGGTCATGACCGATCCCTCGTCCGGCATCAGGGCGCGATGATCACCTCGGCCGAGCGGGCCTTGGTGGCCGCGGCCTTCTTGCCGCTCACCTGCAACCGGCTGGCGCTGACGCCTGCGGCCACCAGCGCATCGCGCAGCGCCTGGGCGCGCTGTTCGCCGACCCCGGCCGCGGCGTCGTAGGCCTCGATCCGGACCCGGCCCTTCTTGCCGATGTTCAGGTATTCGGCCAGCGCCTTGGCCTGGCCCTTGGCGCCACCGGACAGGCTGCCCTTGCCGGCCGCGAAGGCATCGCCATTGAAGGTGAAGACTTCGCCACGGGTGTCGAACTTCGAGCCCGGCAGCTTGCTGCCCGCCACCAGTTCGGCTTCCTCGCGGGCCAGCTTGGCCGCGCTCTGCTGGGCTGCGCTGAGCCGGGCGGTCTGCTTGCCGGCCACGCTGGTCAGCGCGGTCTCGGCGTCCTGGCGGGCCAGCGCCTCCTGCTCGGCGGCCAGGCGCAGGCGCTCGCTTTCCTCGGCCTGGATCTGCGCCTGCACGCGCAGGCGCTCGGCCTCCTGGCGGGCGCGCTGGGCGTCGCGGCGGCTGGCCTCGATCAGCAGCTCGCTGCGGGTGCGCTCAAGCTGGTCGACCTCGCGCTGGGCCAGGGCGGCGCGCACGCTGGTTTCGGCGATTTCGACCCGGCGCTCGGCCAGGTAGCGGGCCTGGTCCAGGTCGCGGCGCTTGGCCTTGGCCAGCTCGGCCACGGCCTGCTGGGCCTGCAGGCGCTCGAAGGCGGCCAACTGCGACGCATCCGGGTTGGCCTGGATGGCCATCAGGCGCTGGGTGAGCTGGGCCACGGCCGGGTCTTCGGCGGCCTGGGCGAGCAGCGGCAGGGCCAGGCCGGCGGCCAGCACCAGGGTGGACGCGCGCAGCATGCGCGACTTCTTCGGTGCGACGGTCATCAACGGTTCTCCCCGGTGGCGAGCTGGCGTTGCAGCTGGGTCACCTCATTGCGGCGCAGTTGCAGCTGGGCGGTGGCGGTGGCTTCTTCGCTGCGGGCGCGGGCCAGGTCGGCATCCACCGTGGCGCGAACGGCCAGGGCCGGGGCGTTCTTGCGCTCGCGGCGGTCACCGGCGGCGCGCTGCGCCTGTTCCAGCCCTTGCCGGGCCACGGCGATCAGGTCCGGGGCGTACTGGTCGGCATCGGCCTGGGTGGCCTTGTCGACCGCTTGCCGGGCCTGCATCAGCTCCAGCGCGCCCTCCTGGGCCTGGGCGGTACCGGCGAACGCGAGTGTGCACACCGTCACGCATATCAGCAGGGTGAGGTACGGGACACGTCGTATTTGTGCGAAGCTAGGATTCATTGGGGGTGCCGTCGCCAGAAGTAGGAGCGCGGCCATTGTCGGAAGCCTGCGGCGTGCTTGCAATGGCACGCGGCCGATTGTTGGGGAAACATTTCGCATGGATATCGGCTATTTCCTGAAGCTGATGACCGAAAAGAACGCGTCGGACATGTTCTTGACCACCGGAGCCCCGGTCTACATCAAGATCGAGGGCAAGCTGTACCCGTTGGGCAACACCGGCCTGCCGCCGGGCATGGTCAAGAAGATCGCCTACTCGCTGATGGACGAGGGCCAGGTGCCCGAGTTCGAGCGCGAGCTGGAGCTCAACATGGCCATCGCCCTGCCCGACGCCGGGCGCTTCCGCGTGAACGTCTTCAAGCAGCGTGGCGAGGTCGGCATGGTGATCCGTGCGATCCGCAGCAAGATCCCCAGCATCGAAGAGCTCAACCTGCCGCAGGTGCTCAAGGACGTCATCATGACGCCGCGCGGGCTGGTGCTGGTGGTCGGCTCGACCGGTTCGGGCAAGTCGACCTCGCTGGCGTCGATGATCGATCACCGCAACAGCACCACGACCGGGCACATCCTCACCATCGAGGACCCGATCGAGTACCTGCACAAGCACAAGATGTCCATCGTCAACCAGCGCGAGGTGGGGCTGGATACGCATGCCTTCCACAATGCGCTGAAGAACGCGATGCGAGAAGCGCCGGACGTGATCCTGATCGGCGAAATCCTGGATGCGGAAACCATGGAGGCGGCCATCGCCTTCGCCGAGACCGGGCACCTGTGCCTGGCCACGCTGCACTCCAACAACGCCGACCAGACGATCGAGCGCATCCTCAACTTCTTCCCGGAAAGCGCGCATCGCAACGTGCTGATGAACCTGTCTTTGAACCTGCGCGCGGTGGTGTCCCAGCGCCTGGTCAAGGGCAAGGACGGGCGCCGCCTGCCGGCCACCGAGGTGTTGATCAACACCCCGATGATCCGCGACCTGCTGCGCCGCGGCCAGGTGCACGAGGTCAAGGCGGCGATGGAAGCCTCGCTGGAAGAAGGCATGGAGAGCTTCGACCAGTGCCTGTTCCGGATGGCCAAGAACGGCATCATCGAGCAGGAGGAAGCGCTGCGCGCGGCCGACTCGCGCGATGGCCTGGCGTTGAAGTTCCGCCTCTCCGAAGGCGGCAGCGGCGATCACGATCCGTACGCGGACTTCTCGGCCAACAGCGCACCGTCGGCGATCACCCACGGCTTCTGAGGGGGGCGCGGAGCCACGCATGGCGTGCCTCTGCCGATACCGGTTTCGAACAATGATGTTGGGAGCCGGCCAACGGCCGGCACGACCGCCTCCGTTGCCGCCGGTCAGGCGGCGTCGGGCTGGTGTTCCGGGCGCGCGGCGTCGAAGGCTGGCAGGGCCAGGCAGGCCGCGTCGATCCGGGCCAGGGTCGGGTACGGCGCCATGTCCACGTTGAAGCGCCGCGCGTTGTACAGCTGCGGCACCAGGCAGCAGTCGGCCAGGCCGGGGCTGTCGCCATGGCAGAAGCGCCCGGTATCGACCGATTCGACCAGCATCCGCTCCATGGCCTCGAAGCCTACCTGCAGCCAGTGCCGGGTCCAGTCGTCGCGCTCGGGCTGCGGCACGCTCCAGGTATCGCTGAAGAACTGCATCACCCGCAGGTTGTTGAGCGGGTGGATGTCGCAGGCCAGCAGTTGCGCCAGCGCACGCACCCGCGCCCGCCCGGCGGCATCGTCGGGCAGCAGCGCCGGCAGCGGGAACACCTCGTCCAGGTAGTCCAAGATCGCCATCGACTGGTGCAGCACCTGGCCGTCATGCCGCAGCGTGGGCACCAGTTCCTGCGGGTTCAGCGCGGCGTAGCCTTCACTGTGCTGCTGGCCACCGTCGCGCAGCAGGTGCACCGGGGTGATCCGGTACGGCAGCTGCTTGAGGTTCAACCCAATCCGCACGCGATAGGCGGCGCTGGACCGCCAGTAGCTGAACAGTTCGATCGCGGTGTCTGCGCTGGCGGCGGTGGCGTTCAGGGCTTGGCGGCCTGTTCGATGCGCTGCTCGATGGCCCCGAAGATGCTCTCGCCGGCGGCGTCGAGCATTTCGATGCGGACCACGTCGCCGAAGGACATGAACGGCGTGCTCGGCTTGCCGTCGCGGAGGGTTTCCACGGTGCGCTGCTCGGCGAAGCACGAGGCCCCCTTGCTGGTGTCCTCGTTGGCGATGGTGCCCGAGCCGACGATCGCACCGGCGCCCAGCGGGCGGGTCTTGGCCGCATGCGCGACCAGCTGGGCGAAGTTGAACTGCATGTCCACGCCGGCTTCCGGGGCGCCAAACCATTCGCCATTGATATGGGTCAGCAGCGGCAGGTGCACCTTGCTGTCCTGCCAGGCCTCGCCCAGCTCATCGGGGGTGACGAATACCGGCGACAGCGCCGAGCGCGGCTTGGACTGCAGGAAGCCGAAGCCCTTGGCCAGCTCGCCCGGGATCAGGTTGCGCAGCGAGACGTCGTTGACCAGGCCGACCAGCTGGATGTGGCCGGCGGCCTGTTCCGGGGTCACCGCCATCGGCACGTCGTCGGTGACCACCACGATCTCAGCCTCCAGGTCGATGCCGTACTCCTCGCTGACCACCTTGACCGCGTCGCGCGGGCCGTAGAACCCGGCGCTGGTGGCCTGGTACATCAGCGGGTCGGTGTAGAAGCTCTCCGGCACCTCGGCGCCACGGGCACGGCGCACGCGCGCCACGTGCGGCAGGTAGGCGCTGCCGTCCACGAACTCATACGCCCGCGGCAGCGGCGCGGCCAGCGCCTGCAGGTCGATGTCGAACACGCCGTCGGCGCTGCCATCGTTGAGCGATTCGTACAGCGCGTTCAGGCGCGGCGCCAGGTGGCTCCAGTCTTCCAGCGCCTGCTGCAGGGTGGTGGCGATGCCGGTGGCGCGCACGCCATGGCGCAGGTCGCGCGAGACCACGATCAGGGTGCCGTCGCGGCCGCCTTCCTTCAAAGAACCAAGCTTCATGGGTGGGTATCCGGGATCGCGAAAATAGGTTTCAAGTGTAATCAAATGCGCGACACGGTCACCAGCTGCACCGCCGCATCGCCCACCCTAAAGCATCCTTGCCGCTGCCGGCGAGCTGCCCCCGTCGCGCCGCGGGACCCTGCCAGGCCCGTCCCGCCATGCATGGCGTGGATCCCGGCGTCTGGCGCCCTCGGCCAAGCTGAACAGGGGCATTTGGTAGGGATCTCAACTATCCGTTAGACTATGCGGGTCTGCAGCGGCCGTCCGTTTCCCTTCGGGATCGCCGGCGATATGGATCAACGATCCGTCGCCCGCCCCCACTCCGACGCCATTCGTCATGCATTCCAGTCTGCGCACCGCGCCGGCTGCACCCAATTCTCGCAGCGCGGTTCACGGGAACGCTCCGAGTCAGCCGATCACATTCTGATCTGCCTCGCGTCTGGCCATTCGGTCTGGCGTTACCTTGTCTTTGGAGCTTCCACCCGATGTCTTTTGAATCCTTGGGCCTTGCCCCGTTCCTGCTGCGCGCGTTGTCCGAGCAGGGCTACGATACCCCCACCCCGATCCAGGAACAGGCGATCCCGCTGGCCCTGGAAGGTCGCGACCTGCTCGCCGGCGCGCAGACCGGTACCGGCAAGACCGCCGCCTTCGGCCTGCCGCTGCTGCAGCACCTGGGCACCAACCCGCAGGCCGTCAACGGCCCGCGCAAGCCGCGTGCGCTGGTGCTGGCCCCGACCCGCGAGTTGGCCACCCAGGTGCATGACAGCCTGCGCGGCTACAGCAAGTACCTGCGCATCCCGAGCGCCTGCATCTACGGCGGCGTCGGCATGGGCAACCAGTTCGACGTGCTGCGCCGTGGCGTGGACCTGCTGGTGGCCTGCCCGGGCCGCCTGATCGATCACATCGAGCGTCGCAGCGTCGACCTGTCCGGCATCGAGATCCTGGTGCTGGACGAAGCCGACCGCATGCTCGACATGGGCTTCCTGCCGTCGATCAAGAAGATCCTGGCCAAGCTGCCGCGCCAGAACCGCCAGACCCTGCTGTTCTCGGCCACTTTCGAAGAGAGCATCAAGCAGCTGGCCCTGGAGTTCATGCGCGATCCGGCGCAGATCCAGGTGACCCCGAAGAACACCGTCGCCGAGACCATCACCCACCGCGTGCATCCGGTCGATGGCGCGCGCAAGCGCGAACTGCTGCTGCACCTGCTGGCCCAGGACAGCCGCGAGCAGACCCTGGTGTTCGGCCGTACCAAGCACGGCTGCGACAAGCTGGCCATGTTCCTGGACAAGTCCGGCATCAAGACCGCGGCGATCCACGGCAACAAGAGCCAGGGCCAGCGCCTGCGCGCCCTGGGCGACTTCAAGGCCGGCCGGGTGACCGTGCTGGTGGCGACCGACATCGCCGCGCGCGGCATCGACATCAACGAGCTGCCGAAGGTCATCAACTACGACCTGCCGATGGTGGCCGAGGATTACGTGCACCGCATCGGCCGTACCGGCCGTAACGGCTCGACCGGCCAGGCGATTTCGCTGGTGGCGCAGGACGAAGCCAAGCTGCTGCGCCAGATCGTGCGCCTGCTCGACAAGGACATGGACATCCGCGACGTGCCGGGCTTCGAGCCGCAGACCCCGATCCGTTGGGGCAACAGCGCGCCGGGCAAGGCCGAGGTGCCGGGCGGCGATCGTTCGCCGCGCAAGCACGCGCGTCGCCCGCACGCCGAGGCCCCGCGCCACGCCCATGCCGGTCCGAAGAAGACCGGCGGCGGCCAGCGTGATGGTGCCGGTCGCGGTGCGCCGCGCGGCGGCCAGCCGCAGGGCCAGCGCCGTGGCGGCGCCAATGCCGGCGGCGGCCGTGGCCAGGGCAGCGGCGGCGGTCGCGCCAGCTGATCCGTTCGCGGACCGGTTGAATTGAAAAGGGCGACGCATCTGCGTCGCCCTTTTTCTTGGGTTTACCTCCGGCCGTAGAGCCGACCGTTGGTCGGCTGCCGTTCGCCTGGGCCGTAGAGCCGACCGTTGGTCGGCTGCCGTTCGTTCGGGTGCTCCGATAGCCGACCAACGGTCGGCTCTACCAGGATCGCGATAGCCGACCAACGGTCGGCTCTACGGGTCCGCCGTTGCCTTATCCGCGCGGCTTGGTCGGGTTGAGCTGGTTGCCGAAGAAGATCGCGTTCAACAACAGGCGTTCGGTGCCATGCCAGTACTTGCGGTGGGCCGGGTCGTCAGCGAACAGCACCACGTTGCCCTGCCCCTGTGGCGACACCAGCAACCAGGCGCTGCCCGCAACGCGGCTGCGGTTGCTCTCGGACAGATAGCCATTGACGCGCGGCGTCTCGTCCACGCGCACCACCGTGGAGAACGGATTGCGACTCGGCTTGAAGCTGATGCCGTTTTCCTTGTTGATCGCCAGTTGCGTGCGCGGCAGGCCGAAGCCGAGCGGGTGGCTGGTGTCCACGTCCGCGCTGAGGATGTTGCCGCTGACCCGCTCGATCGCGGCAATGTCGCGCTGGTCGCCGAAGGCACGGCGTGCGCTGTCCGGTTGCTTCTCCTCTTCACCGAGGCTTTCCTCGGCCAGCTTCTGTTCGATCGCCCAGCGCGCGGCGGTGCCGTAGGTGACCAGCGAGCCGCCGGCGTTGATCCAGCGCTTCAGCGCCGCCACCGCGGTGGCGTCCACCCCGGCGTAGGTGCCGCCGGCCAGCACGATGGTGGTGTAACGATCCAGCGCGACCTTGCCCAGTTGGGCCGGGTCGAGCTTGCTGGCCGGCAGCTGCACCTGCTGGTCGAGCACGAACCAGGCCGAGCCGATCTCGGTGGCGCTGACACCCTCGCCCATCACCAGCGCCACCGCCGGTTTGCGCAGCGACCTCACGCTGTCGCTGCCCAGGTCGATGCCGCTGCGGCTCTGCCCGCTGGCCAGGGCATGCACGCGCACGCCGCTGCTGCGGGCGGCGTCATCCACGGCAGCGAGCAACGCCGCCCCGGCCAGTGGCTGACCGGCTACCGGGATTACCACGCTGCCCCGCGCGAAGGATTGCTCGCCCTCGGCAGTCGCGGCGGTGAACGGCTGGAACGCCGCGCGGGTGAGCAGGCCGCGTGCCTGCAGGGCGTACAGCGCGCGGCTGGCGTTGTAGTCGCGCCAGTCCAGCACATACGCATAGCCGGCCTGGCCCCCCACTACCCCGCCCTGCGCGGGCGCCAGGGCACTGACCCGTGCGCCGCCGGCAATGCGGCTGCGGCTGCCGGCGAAGGCCACGCCGTAGGCCGGTGCGATCGCATAGGAGGTGCTGCCGTAGAACACGTCGCCCTTGATCGGCGGCGTATCGGCGAAGATCGAATGGACCAGCCGGAACTGCGGCTGCGCGGTAGGCACCACGTAGGCGCTGCCCGGCTCGAAGCGCTGGCCATCCACCGTCACCGCAGCGCTCAACGCTTCCACGGTGATCTGGTGCTGCAGCAGCAGGTCCAGCAGCTTGGCAGTGAGCCCGGGATCGTGCGCATCGCCGAACACGAACGCCTTGACCGGCTGCTGGCCCGCCTGCTTCAGCGCGGACTGGAAGAAGTCCTTCTGCAGCTTGAGCAGGCCGCTGCGCTCGGTCACCGCGCCGCGGATCGTCCCCAGGCCGGTGGCGACCTGGTTGCGGATGGTGAACGGGAAGGTCAGCAGGCCATTCACCGATTCCTGCACGCGGCCTCGCGAGCTGGCCTGCTCGACGGTCACCCCGACCGCGCCGTGGAAGTCCGGGTAGGTGGAGCCGTACACCGGCGAGAAATTGTCGAAGTTCTCGCCGGTGTAGTACAGCGAGCCCAGCGCATCCAGCGCCTGCGCGTGGTACTTGGCCAGGGTCTTGTTGAACGCGTACGACGATGCCGGCAGCAGCGGGCTGTGCATGCTCGCCGGCGACGGTTCGAAGTAATAGGTGCTGTCCTTGCCCATCTCGTGGAAGTCGATCTGGACGTTGGGATACCAGCGGTGGAAGTAGGCGATCTTCGGCCGCGTGTCCTGCTGGGTGAGGGCCAGCCAGTCGCGGTTGAGGTCGGTGAAATAGTGATTGGTGCGGCCCTGCGGGAACGGCTCGACATGTTCCTTGTCGGCCGGATCGGCCGAGGCCGGTGAGGAGGCATACGCGTTGTGCCAGCTCGCCGCGCGATCGCGCCCGTCCGGGTTCTGTGCCGGGTCGAACAGCACCACCGCCTGCTGCAGCCACTGCGCGGTATCGGCGCTGCGGCTGGCCACCAGGTAGTAGGCGGTCAGCAGCGCGGCTTCGCCGCTGGAAGTTTCGTTGCCGTGCACGCTGTAGCCCAGCCACACCACCACCGGGCTGCTGCCGGCCGCGCTCAGCGGTTGCGCCGGGTCGGCCAGGGTGACGTGCTGGCGGCGCAGGGTCTCCAGCTGCTGCTGGTTCTGCGCCGAGGTGATGGTGGCGATCAGCAGCGGGCGACCTTCGTAGCTGCTGCCGATACGCTCGACCTTGATCTTGTCCGAGTGTCTGGCCAGTTCGTCGAAGTAGGCCACGAGCTGGTCATGCCGGGTATAGCGGCTGCCGATCTCGTAGCCGAGAAACTGCTGTGGGGTGGGAATGGACGGATCGAAATCGCCGCCCTGCGGAAAGAAATACGCGCTCTGCGCGAACGCCGGCGCTGCCAGCAACCACAACGACCCCACCAGCCAGCGGATGGGACGTGACACGAGACGATGCAAGGACACAGCAATTCCCCATGGAACGGGGGCCGGCATCGCGGCCGGCCCCGTTGGATACAAAGGCGTTAGAAGCGGTAGTCGAAACCGACGGTGAAGTAGCGCCCGCGCAGGTCGTACTGGCTGAAGTCGTACGGCGCGCGGATGCCCGGGAAGGACGCGTCGTACGGCGGTTCCTCGTCGGCCAGGTTCTGGATCTTGGCGTACACGGTCAGCTTGTCGATGCCGGTGTAGCCCAGGTACAGATCGAACTGGCTGTAGGAATCCACGCGGTCCTGCACGGCGGTAGCGGCCGCGCTGGCCTTCTGGTCGTAACCGCTGGTGTAGTACCAGGTGAGCGCGGTGCGGAAGTCGCCGTAGCTCCAGTCCAGGCTGGTGGTGGCCTTGTTCTTGGGCAGCGTGGCGCCGAGGTTGCTGCCGGCGTAATCCACCAGCGGGCCGCCGACCACGGTGGGGCGGCTGTAGTTGCGTACGTGGGTGAAGGCGCTGCTGAGCGCGAAGTCGCCGGCGCGCTCGGTCGGGAAGCGCTGGCGCAGTTCCACGTCGATGCCGGAGGTCTTCAGCTCGCTCAGGTTCTGGTAGCGGTTGTAGACGGCCAGCAGCTTGCCACGCTCATCGCGCAGCACCGCGCCGGGGACGTCGTCGGTGACCAGGGTCTGGGTGTTGTTGGTGCCGACCAGGTTCTCCAGCTCGATGCGGTAGTAGTCCACGCTCAGGCTGGTGTTGGACCACGGCGAGAGCACGATGCCCGCGTTGAAGCTCCTGGTGCGCTCGGGCTTGAGGTCGTTGTTGCCGACGGTGAAGAAGGTCGGGTTCTGGCGCGAACCCGGCACGTCCGGATCGCGCGGATCGATCACGCTGCCGTAGGCGATGCTGGTGCTGTTGGAGTTCTCCGACAGCGACGGCGCACGGAAGCCCTTGGAGGCGGCCGCACGCACCAGCAGGATGTCCCACGGCTGCCAGCGCAGGCTCAGCTTGGGCGAGAACGCGTCGCCGAAATCGCTGTAATGGTCGGCGCGCGCGGCGGCCTGCAGTTCCAGGCGCTCGGCCAGCGGCACGTTGACTTCGGCATAGGCGGCGGTGACCTTGCGCTCACCATGCACTTCGGCGATGGCCGGGCGGATCTGCAGGCCGGCGTCGATCTGCCAGGGATTGTTCGAATCGAGCTTCTCGCGGCGCCATTCGGCACCGGCGGCAAAGCCGATCTCACCGGCCCAGGTACGGCCCAGCGCCCCGGAGATCTTCGCATCCACGCCCTGCAGCACCGATTCGGCCGGGCGCAGCGTGCTGATGTTGATCGCGTTGAGCACGTCCGGGGAGGTGGCCGCCGGATTGAGCAGGTTGTAGCTGCCGCTGGCCAACGCATCGGCCAGTGCGTACCGGTTGGCGAAGCCGCCGGACACGGTTTCCCGCTCGCTGCTGCGCGCCCCGAACGCGCCCACTTCCCAATCCCAGTTCTGCAGGCTGCCGCGCAGCCCGACCAGGCCGCGGTAGGCCTGCGACCGGTTGGTCTTGATCGTCGCGCCGAGGTTGAAGAACGTGTACTCGATCGGCACCGCGCGGCCGTACGGATTGTAGGGGCTGCTGGCCGGCAGGTTGGAGGAGACCGGCTCGGCCAGGCCGGTGTCGGCGTTGAGCGCGAAGCGACCGCTTTCCAGGGTGAAGAACGGACTGCTGCCGAACCAGGACACGCCCTTGATGTCGCTGTAGAGCACTTCACCGAAGGCTTCCACGTTGTCGTTCACCTTGAAGGTGCCATTGACGTAGGCCTGGTAGCGCTTGGTCGAGGGAATCAGCGTGGTGTACGGGGCCTGGTTGAAACCGCAGGTGTTGCCGGCCAGGCCATCGATCGGCGCGCTGGCCACCAGCGTGGTGCCTTCCGGGCAGTTGCCGTTGGCATCGAGCATCGGCACCGACGTGCCGTTGACCAGGTAGCGCGCGCCCTTGGCCGACCAGCCGTTCCAGCGCCCGCCGGGTTTGTCGGTGTAGATGCCGGACTTGGTCAGGTCGCGCTGGTCCTGGTCCAGGCGCTCGCGGTTGTAGCCTTCCAGGCTGACCAGGATGTTGTAGCCGTCGGTGTCCAGGTCGCCGATGCCACCGATGAACTTGAGCGTCTGCTCATCCAGCCCGCCCTGGTCGGCGGTGCCCAGGCTGCCACCGAGTTCGGCGCCCTGGAAGTTCTGCCGGGTGATGATGTTGACCACCCCGGCGACCGCGTCGGAGCCGTACACGGCCGAGGCGCCGTCCTTGAGCACTTCGATGCGCTCCACGGCCACCAGCGGCAGTGCATTGAGGTTGACGAAGGTGTCCGACAGGCCGCCGGCCGGGAAGCCATAGTTGGCCAGGCGGCGGCCGTTGAGCAGCACCAGCGTGTTCTTCTGCGACAAGCCGCGCAGGCCGATGCCGGCCGAGCCGGAGGCCCAGCCATTGTTGGTGGTCTCGTTGTTGGCGTTGCCGGTGTTGGCCGAGATCGAGCGCAGCACGTCGGCGACGGTGGCCTTGCCGGTCTCCTCCAGCTGCTGGCGACCGATCACCTGCACCGGGTTGGCCGACTCGGTATCGGTGCGCTTGATGTTGGACCCGGTGACCCGCACGGCGGCGAGGGTCTTGCTGTCGCCGGCGGCATCGGCGGTTGCATCGGGGGCGGCATCGGCAAACGCAGGCAAAGGCGTAGCCAGAGCGGCGGAAAGCGCCGCTACAAGAAGGGTGTGCTTGGGCATGAACTTCAGGGGGGTGGTGGACGACGAGTTCCGCAGTAATCCATGCCTGGCCATGAACCGGCCAATAACATCTCTTCATACGGATATAAGAGAAACTACCATCTCTTCATCCGGATGGAAATGTTTACGTGAAGGCAGCCGGGCTGTTGGCGTCACCGCCGGGCGGGTCCACCAGTACAATGCGCCTATGGAAATCTTCAAAGTCTTTACCCTCGAGGCCGCCCACCTCCTCCCCAACGTGCCGCCGGGCCACAAGTGCGCGCGCCTGCACGGGCACTCGTTCCGGGTGGAACTGAAGGTCGAGGGCGAGCCGGGCGAGCAGTCCGGCTGGATCATGGATTTCGGCGACGTCAAAGCGGCCTTCCAGCCGATCTACGACCGCCTGGACCACCACTACCTCAACGACATCCCCGGGCTGGAAAATCCCACCAGCGAGCGCCTGGCGATCTGGATCTGGAACGAGCTCAAGCCGGCCCTGCCGCAGCTGAGCGAAGTGACCGTGCACGAAACCTGCACCTCCGGCTGCCGCTACCGCGGCTGAGCCGGCGGACCGTCCCCAGTCCGGCCGGCAATGCCGGCCGCTGGCCGGCTCGCGCGCCCGCTGTACGCGGCGGGTCGCCCCACACACTTCGTTGATTTATAACGGGTTTTCCGGAAACCGGACCACAACTGGCAACAAGTTGTTGCAATGCAATATTTTCGGCGTATGCTGCATTGCATCAACGTTCTCGAGCCGTCCTCTCATGGCGTCCGCGTTCACCGATTCCTTCAGCGACTACACCCGCCAGTTGGCCGCAGCGGCCACGCGTGCCCATCGGCTCGCACTGGAAAATGCCGAAAGCATGTTCGGGGTGCAGGTGAAGACGCTGGAGAAGAACATCACCGCCACCAGCGGGTTCTTCGGTGACATCGTGCAGTCACAGGATGCCGGCACGCTGCAGTCGCTGCTGCCCAAAGGCGCGCAACTGGCACGTGACAACCTCGCCCGTTGGACCAGCGCCAGCCAGGAAGTGGCCGGGCTGGGGCTGAAAGCCTCTGAAGCCTTCAGCGAACTCGCCCGGCAGCCGTTCGCGGCCGCCGCGCCCCGCCCGGGCAAGACCCGCCGCTGAGCCGGACAACATCGAATTTGCGTGGGTCCCTCCCCCCACGCAATCCCAGACCCGACAGAACCCTCCCTCTGTCGGGTCTTTTTTTGGGCGGCGTTCAGGCCTCGGCGATCGCCTGCCGGTGCCGTTCCAGCCACGCCTGGAACATCAGGATCGGCCACAGGTGGGTATGCCACTTGCGTCGGCCCGCGCAGAACTCCGTCCATATCCGCGCGACCTTGGCCGCATCGAAGAAGCCTTCGCGGTGCAGCCGGTGCTCATCCAGCAGCGCGTTGGCCCACGGGAACAGCGGGCCCGCCAGCCATGCGGCGACCGGCGGGCCAAAGCCCTTTTTCGGGCGATACACCAGCTTTTCGGGCAGATGCCGCGACAGCAGTTGCTTGAGAATCCACTTGTGTTCGCCGCCGGCGAACGTGAGGTTGCCGGGCAGCGACCAGACAAAGCGCGCCACGGCCGGATCCAGCAATGGCGAACGGGTCTGCAGCCCATGCGCCGCACCGGCGCGATCGATCTTGGTCAGGATGCCGTTGCCCAGGTCCATCAGGAAATCCAGGTACTGCACGCGATCCGCCGGATCGCCCGCCTCCAGCCACCGTGCGCGATCGGTAAACACCGTGCTCGGCTCGCGTGCGTGCAGCACCACGCGCGCCGGATCGCGCCAGCGCGACACCCGCAACAGGTAATGCGCTTCCACACTGTCCGCGCCCAGTTCCGAACGCACTGCAGGCCAGCCACCCAGCCGTGCCCGCTCCGGATCCGCCGCAGGCCATCGCCGCAGCAGGCTGCGCACCGCCGTGGGAACGTGCGCGTTCCACGCCGCATTGCAGATGGCGCGCTGGTACGCACCGTGCCCATGGAACAGCTCGTCCCCACCATCGCCGGTCATCACCACGCGATGGCGATCGGCCACCAGCATGCTGGCCAGCAAGGTCGGCACCTGCGACGCATCCGCGAACGGCTCGCACCAGATGTCCGGCAGCGCCGCCACCAGGCTGCCCGCCTCGCTCCGGCGCAGGATGTGACGGGTGTGCCGGGTGCCGAGCCGGGCCGCCACCTGGTCCGCCCAGTCGGCTTCGTCGTGGCGCGGATCGTCGAATCCCACCGTGAAGGTGTCGACCGGCAGCGTGGACTGCGATTGCAGGACAGCGGTGACTATTGAGGAATCCGTGCCTCCGGACAGGAATGCCGCCGCGCCGCCCCCTCCTGGCGTCCGCCGCGCCACCGCCTGGTGCAGGAGCATCTCCAACCGCTCCAGCGCATCGTCGCTGGACACCGGCATGTGCGCACGCTCATCGATGGCCGTGCGGATGTCCTCACGGGCGTCCCAGTAGCGGCGACCGCCCGCGTGCACGTCGTGGGCCTGCGCCCCCGCGGCGCGCATGGCCGGGGTGAGCCGGACCACGCAGCCCGCAGCGACCTTGAAGATGCCCTGCTGGATGCTGTGCGGCGCGGGAATGTAGCCAAAGCGCAGCAACAGCGGCAGCGCGTCGCGATTGATCGGCGCCTGGAAGCCGGGATAGCCGTGCAGCGAGGCCAGCCCCATGCCGAACAGCAGATCGCCGTGGCACCAGCCGTAGTACAGCGGCCGCGCGCCGACCCGGTCGCGGGCCAGCCACAGGACCTGTTCCTGGCGGTCCCATATGGCCAGCGCGAAGTCCCCATCGCACTGGGTCAACGTGCGCTGCAGTCCTCGGGCAGCGATGGAGCGCAGCAGCAGCGTCGCATCGTCCTCGCTGGCTCCCGCCGACGTCGCAAACTCGCGCTGCAGCGCCGCACGGGTATACAGCGTACCGTCCAGGCACAGCACATAGCGCCCGCACGGGGAACGCTGCGGGGACGATGGCGTGCCACCCACCTGATGCAATTGCGCCATCGCCACGCCGTTGCTCTCATCGCACCAGGCCGACGGCGCGCGGCCGCCGTGGCGCGACGCCGCACTCATGGCGTCCACGCGGTGCGGCAGGCCAGCCGAACATTTTCCAGGGCGCACGACGACGCCACAGATACCACTCATACAGAGATTCCTCCCGCCAGGATCGCGAACAGGCCACCGCCGGCCGCAGCGGTCGGCGATGGCGATGGCGATGGCGTTGCCGATCAGAAGGCGTAGGACATGCCCACGTTCCAGCTGTTGAGGCGCATCTTCTCCACGCCGGCGGCCTGTTGAACCTTCTTGTTGGCCGACATCGGGATCGTGTACTCGGCCCGCAACGCGAGTGCGTCGGTCAGATACACGTTGGCACCGAGACTGGGCGTGGCGGCGAATGTGCTCTGCTTCACGCGCTTCTGGTCCGTACCGGCCGGCGCCAGAATGCCCTGCTGACGGCTTCCCACCGCGAGCTTGCCGAACAACTCGACATGCTCGCCAACAGGAATCAGGCCTACGCCGCCCACGTTGAAGGAGCGGCTGGTGAAAACGCCTGATCCGGCCTGCCGGCGGTTGCCGATCGTCGTATCGAAAGAGGTTTCCGCTGCAAGGTACGGCCCGAAGCGGTA
This sequence comes from Stenotrophomonas sp. Steno-Z1, assembly GCF_056393175.1. Classification (NCBI taxonomy): domain Bacteria; kingdom Pseudomonadati; phylum Pseudomonadota; class Gammaproteobacteria; order Lysobacterales; family Lysobacteraceae; genus Stenotrophomonas; species Stenotrophomonas sp. Steno-Z1. The sequence goes on from NZ_JBWJPB010000008.1 coordinate 36,192, forward strand.
GCCGGCGCCGAGGACGTAACCCTTCTGCGAACCGCTCTGCTTCTGCGCCGCACCGGCTGCGCCATCGGCTGCCGGCACCTTCCAGTGGCCGTGGACCTTGCCGACGCCGCCGTAGACATAGGCGCCCTCGCGGTCGGCAGGAGAGGCCTGGGCGGTGGTGGCGACCAGGGCCAACGAAAGGGCAATGAGGGACCGCTTGATGTACATGGGTGACTCCTTGGTTGGGAGTGCACAGCGTGGGTTCGCCGCGGGGACGTGTCAGTGCAGCGCGCGTGTGAGTCGCGCAACCGTTCTCGACCGTTTGTAACCGTCGGTAACAGCGGGTGGAACGCGACACCACGGCACGTCTTCCCCGCGTCCGCACGCATGCCATAAGACCGTCCGATCAAGACATTTACGGACGTGTTCCACTTCGGATCCACCGCGTGTTCTCCCTCACGCGGGTCTTCCGGTTGCACAGGCTGACGGGTACGTTCAGCGCACACCTCGGCTCCCGCTCGTGCTGCCTTAGGATCGCGCCAGGCAGGGAAGACAAGGTAGCGCCGCGATGGTTGATATCGTGCTGGTGGAGGATGACGCGCGTCTTGGCGCCCTGGTCAGCGCCTATCTCGTGCGCCATGGCTACGATGTGGTGCATGTGCTCAGCGGCGAACGCGCGGTGGAGCGCATTCCCGGTCTGGACCCGGCCGTGGTGCTGCTGGATGTGACCCTGCCGGGCATCGATGGCTTTGCCGTCTGCGCCTCGATCCGGCCGCGTTTCAGCGGGGTGATCTGCATGTTGAGCGCTCGCACCGACGATATCGACCAGGTGCTTGGGCTGGAGCTGGGTGCGGACGATTACATCGGCAAGCCGATCGAACCGCGAGTGCTGCTGGCGCGCATACGCGCGCACCTGCGTCGCGACACCGGCCAGCGACGGACGCGTCCGACACTGTGCTTCGGGCAGCTGCGCATCGAACGCGATACGCGCGAGGTCACCCTGCAATCTGCACGTATCGAATTGACGACGGCCGAGTTCGATCTGTTGCTATGCCTGGCCGAAAGTGCCGGGACGATACTCAGCCGGGACGATCTGCTGCGCGACCTGCGCGGCATCGGCTTCGACGGCCTGGATCGCTCGATCGATGCCCGCATTTCACGGCTGCGCCGCAAGCTCGGCGATCTGGGCGAGGTACCCGAGCGCATCAAGACCATCCGGAGCAAGGGCTATCTATTCAATCGAGCCGGCTGGGATTGAATACGATGGCGCCCCGCGATACCGCCATCCACCGCACCGGGCATTTCCGCCTCTTCCTGCGCTATTGCCTGGGTTTCGTACTGGCCTACTTCGTCCTGATCGCGTGCGGGCTGTACCTGTGGGCAACGCTGACCGAGCAGGGCGAGGATCAGCAGGTGCGCACGCAGCTGCAGGGGATCCACCATCTCCTGCATGCACGCTATGCCGACACCCCCAAGGCGGATTGGCCGCAGCTGACCCGGCTGCTGCAGACGCAGTTCGCCTACCCGCTGCGGGTCATGACGCTCGCCGAGGCACCGCACGTATTGGATCTGCCGTCGCTGAAGCATCTGGATCAGGGGGGATTGGTGTTGTCGCCGGACGGTCACTTCAGCTACCAGCGCCTTCCCGGTGCCACACAGGTGCTGGTGCTGGGCGATTTCTCCGAGCCCGAGCAGGCCGATGTTGCCTGGTACGACAGCGAGCGCGTGGATACGGCGGTGATGATCAGCATCTTCATCGTCGCCATCGCGCTACCCCTGTATTTCCTGGTCTATCGGCTGTGGCGCGATGTCTATGCGCTGGGGCACATGGCGCGGGCGATCCAGCAGGGAGAGCTGGCCGTCGCGGCACCTGCCGTCGGTACCCACCTCGTGCGGCCGCTGCGTGAGGCGCTGTCCAGCATGGCCACGCAACTGCAGGACGTGATGGAAGGGCAGCGGATCCTGTCCCAGGCGGTTGCCCATGAAACCCGAACCCCATTGGCACGAATGCGCTTCGCACTGGCCATGATGCAGATCGGCGACGAAGACCCGGAAGGCGCGGAACTGCTGGACGGCCTGAAAACCGATGTGGCGCGGCTGGAGCAATTGGCCGCTGCCGGGGTGACCTACGCACAGTTCGGCCGCAGCCCCCGGGTGGCCACGCACCGGCTGGACGTTGCGCGGCTGTTCGAGGCGCTCGGGCAGCGTTTTCCCGCCGCCGGCGACCGCAGCCCCAAGCTCTGCTTCCAGCCCCCTCATCAGCGCACCCTGGTGGCCAACCGCGATGCGCTGATGCTGGCGCTGGGCAACCTGATCGGCAATGCACGGCGGCACGCAGTCGGTCAGGTGGTCGTGAGCCTGCATGTCGCTGGATCGGGGCTGGTCATCGCCGTGGATGACGACGGCCCGGGCGTGGCCCCGGCCGATCGTGAGCGCATCTTCCAGCCTTACGTGCAGCTGCAGCGACACCCCGACGGTTTCGGACTGGGCCTGGCCCTGGTCCACATCATCGCCACCAAGCACGGTGGCAGCGCGGATGTCTGCGACTCGGTACTCGGTGGCGCGCGCTTCCGGCTGCTGCTGCCAGAGGCCTGAGCCCCCGCGCGCTGCTCAGCGCGCGGCGGGCAACGAGAACACGAACAACGCGCCTTCCCGGCTCTCCAGCAGACGGATGTCACGCCCATGCAGCTGCAGGATGCGGTGCACGATCAGCAGGCCCAGCCCGCCACTGTCCGGTCGCTGGCTGCCCAGCGCAGGCATCGCGGTGAACAACGTGTCGCGCCGCTCCGGCGCGATCCCGGGGCCGCTGTCGGCCACGCTGACCTGCACCTCGCCGTCGGCCGCGCGCAGCGTCACGGTGATACGGCCACCTTCGGGGGTATGCCGGATCGCGTTGTCGAGCAGGTTGGTCAGCACCCGCTCGATCAAGGCCAGGTCCGCCACCACCGGCGGCAACCCGGGCGCGATATCGGCGCTCAGTGCCTGCCGGCGCGACTCCGCAGCCAACTCGAATTTCTGGAACACATCCTGGACCAGATCCGGCAGCGAGAACGCCTGCCGGTCCAGCACGACACCGCCGTGTTCCAACCGGGCCAGCTCGAACAGGGCCTGGGCCAGGCGCCCGACCTTGTGGCTCTGCGACAAGGCGATCGACAGATAGCGTTGGCGCTCGTCGGCGCTGAGCGTGGCGTCCTTGAGGGCCAGCGTTTCCAGGTAGCCGTGCAGCGAGGACAGCGGCGTGCGCAGATCGTGCGAGATGTTGGCCACCAGCTCGCGGCGCTGCAGGTCCTGCTCGCGCAGCTGCTGCCACTGCTCGCCCAGGCGCTGGCCCATGTGCCCGAAGCTGTGCTGCAGGATGGCCAGTTCGTCGCGCTCACCGGGACGCAGCGGGGTCGGCGGCAGTGGCGTGCCGGCGCCGGCGGCGTCCACGTCGAAGGCCTGGATGCGCCGGGTCAGCTGGCGCAGCGGCCGGGTGACCCAGCGGAACGCCACCACGCCGGCCAGCAGCCCGACCGCGGCCAGGATCGCCAATGACCACAAGGTGGTGCGCAGGGTCGCGTTGGCGGCGATGTTGGCGGCCAGCACCTCGCGCTGCTCGCCCACCAGCACCACGTAGATGTAGCCGGCCTGGCGCCCCTGCACCCACAGCGGCGCGGCGTTGAAGACCTTGCGCCCGGTCGCGCTGCGCGGGTCGTCGCCGAGGATCGGCAACGGCTCGTCGCGCAGCAGCGCGCGGACCGGCGCCAGGTCCACGCGGTCGCGCCTGAGGTGCCCATCGGGCGCATCGTGGCCGAGGATGCGGCCCTCGTCGTCCAGCAGGTACACCTCGACGCTGGGATTGACCGCCATCAGCTTGCCGAACAGCGCGCGAACCTCGCCACCGCGCATGCCGCGCGCATCCATCAGCTCACCGCTGCGCGCGATGTGCTCGGCCAGCCCGCGCGACAAGCGCTGCACGGTTTCCTGCTCATGCATGGCGGTGCTGCGCATCTGGATCCACATCAGCGCGCCGCAGCACACCAGCAGCAGGGCGCAGAACACCACCGACAGGCGCTGGGACAGGGTCAGCCGGATCACGACGCGTCTCCGTCGCCGCCCACCAGCTTGTAGCCACGGCCCCACACCGTCTGGATGCGCTGCGGGCTGGCCGGGTCGCGCTCGATCTTGTTGCGCAGCCGGTTGATGTGGGTGTTGACGGTGTGCTCGTAGCCATCGTGCTGGTAGCCCCAGACCTGGTTGAGCAGGTCCATCCGCGAATACACCTGGCCGGGATGGCGGGCGAAGAAGTACAGCAGGTCGAACTCGCGCGGGGTCAGTTCCAGCGCTCGACCCTCGACCTGGGCGGTACGTGCGACCGGGTCGATGCGCAGCCCGGCCACCTCGGTTTCACCGGCGTCGATGCGCGCGTTCTGCGCCATCGCCTCCACCCGGCGCAGCAGCGCCTTCACCCGTGCCACCAGCTCCAGCATCGAGAACGGTTTGGCCAGGTAGTCGTCCGCCCCCAGTTCCAGGCCGAGGATGCGGTGCACTTCGCTGGCGCGCGCACTGGTGATGATGATCGGGGTGTAGCGCGTCATCGCCCGGGCCCGCTTGCAGATTTCCAGCCCATCCACGCCGGGCAGCATCAGGTCCAGCACCAGCGCACTCCACGGCTGCGCCTCGAGCAGGGCCAGGCCCTCGTCGCCGGTGGCAGCATGGGTGACCTCATAGCCCTCGTCGCGCAGGTGCATGCGCAGCAGGTTGGCGATGTGGACATCGTCTTCGACGATCAGGACACGCTTGGCGCTGCTCATCGGTACGGGCGGGCCGGTCTGGGGAATGGCCTGCATTGTCGGCCGATCCGCGCCCGGATGTGTCACGGAAAATTTAATCCTGCGTGAGGATTCGTTGACCGGGCCGGGCGCAGCATGGCCGCATCGTATCCAGACCTGGAGATCGGCCATGCGTTACTCCCGTCGCAATGTGCTTGGCATGGGGGCCATGACGGCCGCCGCCGGCCTGTTCGGCCTGGCCGCGTGCAGCGGCCCGGCCCCGGCCGCACCGGCCGCCCCGGCCCGTCGCTTCGAGGTGATGCGCACCGACGCGCAGTGGCGTGAACAGCTCAGCCCGGCGCAGTACGCCGTGCTGCGCCAGCAGAGCACCGAACGGCCGTTCAGCAGCCCGCTCAACAAGGAACACCGGCGGGGCACGTTCAACTGCGCCGGCTGCGCGCTGCCGCTGTTCTCCTCCTCCACCAAGTTCGACAGCGGCACCGGCTGGCCCAGCTTCTGGGCACCGCTGCATGGCGCGGTCGAGGAAGACCGCGACACCACCCTGGGCATGATCCGCATCGAGGCCCATTGCCGGCGTTGCGGCGGCCACCTCGGCCACGTCTTCGATGACGGTCCCCGCCCCACCGGGCTGCGCTACTGCATGAACGGCGTGGCGATGAGCTTCAGCGCGGCCTGAGCGCCGCTTTCCCCTGCATCCTGGAAGGATCTGACCATGTTCCTGCTTGTCCTGGCCTACCTCGGCGGCGTACTCACCATCCTCAGCCCGTGCATCCTGCCGGTGCTGCCCTTCGTGTTCGCCCGTTCGGACCGGCCATTCCTGCGCAGCGGGTTGCCGCTGCTGGTGGGCATGACGCTGATGTTCGCGGTGGTGGCCAGCCTGGCGGCGGTCGGCAGCCAATGGGTGGCGCAGGCCAACCAGATCGGGCGCTGGATCGCGCTGGTGGTGATGGCCGTATTCGCGCTGGCCCTGCTCTGGCCGTCGCTGGCCAACCGGCTGCTGTCGCCGTTCCAGCGCCTGGGCGCGCGGCTGAGCGCATCGGCCGATGCCGCCAGTGACGCCGGCCGCGGCGGGGTGGGCACCTCGCTGCTGATCGGCATCGCCACCGGCCTGCTGTGGGCACCGTGCGCCGGGCCGATCCTCGGCCTGATCCTCACCGGCGCGGCGTTGCATGGCGCCAGCGTCGGCACCAGCGGGCTGCTGCTGGCTTACGCGCTGGGCGCGGCGACCTCGCTGGCCCTGGCGATCTGGATCGGCGGGCGGGTGTTCGCCGCGCTCAAGCAGCGCCTGGGCGTGGGCGAGTGGATCCGCCGCGCGCTGGGCGTGGCCGCGCTGGTGGCGGTGGTGGCGATCGGCATGGGCTGGGACACCGGCGTGCTGACCCGCCTGTCCACGGTGAGCACGGCCAAGCTGGAACAGGGCCTGCTGGATGTGCTGCCCGTCAAGGGGCCGGCGGAAGGCGGATCGATGATGATGGCCGCCGACGCACCGGCGGGTACGCCGTTGCCGGTCGAAGGCACCCTGCCCTCGCTGGCCGGGGCCACCGGCTGGCTCAACAGCCCGCCGCTGAGCGCCGAGGCGTTGCGCGGCAAGGTGGTGCTGGTCGATTTCTGGACCTACTCGTGCATCAACTGCCTGCGCGCGATGCCCTACGTGCGCGAGTGGGCCGAGCGCTACCGCGACCATGGCCTGGTGGTGATCGGCGTGCACGCACCGGAGTTCGCCTTCGAGCGCAGCCTGGGCAACGTGCAGGGCGCGGTGAAGGACCTGAAGGTCACCTACCCGGTGGCCATCGACAATGATTTCGCGATCTGGCGCGGCTTCAACAACCGCTACTGGCCCGCGCACTACTTCATCGATGCACAGGGCCGCATCCGCGCGCACCACTTCGGCGAAGGCAACTACGCCCAGTCCGAGCAGATCATCCGCCAACTGCTGCGCGAGGCCGGCAACACGCTGCCCGGCGAGCCGGCGCAGGCGATGGCGATGGCGGGCGCGGCACCGCGCGATGGGGTGGAACAACAGGCGGACATGCGCAACTTGAAGTCGCCGGAGACCTACCTCGGCCATGCACGCGCGCAGAGCTTCGCCTCGCCCGGCGGGCAGCAGCCGGACCGGGCCACCGACTACACCGTGCCGGCCACGCTGGCGCTGAACCAGTGGGCGCTGGGCGGGCGCTGGACGGTGGGCGATGAAGACGCTCGCCTGGAGGCGCCCGGGGGCCGCATCGCTTTCCGCTTCCATGCCCGCGACCTGCACCTGGTGCTGGCCCCGGCGGTGGATGGCAGGCCGGTGCGCTACCGCGTGCGCATCGACGGCCAGCCGCCGGGTGCCGCCGCCGGCGGCGATGTGTCGGCCGACGGCAGCGGCCAGGTCGGCGGGCACCGGTTGTATCAGTTGATCCGCCAATCCGGCGAGGTGCGCGAACGGACGTTCGAGATCGAGTTCCTCGATCCGGGTGTGCACGCCTACGCCTTTACGTTCGGTTGAGCCCTGGAGGCCTTCGATGAAGATCGCAATGGACAAACTGGTTGCCGGCGGCATCGCCGCGGTGATCGCGGCACTCACGCTCACCGCCGTGCTGAGTGTGGATGGCCCGGTGCATGCCGCGCAGGCACAGGCGCCGGTCACCGTGCCCGCGCCGAGCGGCAGCGCCGATCTCAGACAACCCGGCATCACGCGCGCGCAGGTGGTCTTCGCCGGTGGCTGCTTCTGGGGCGTGCAGGGGGTGTTCCAGCACATCAACGGGGTGGACAACGCGGTGTCGGGCTACATCGGCGGCAGCGCGGGCGATGCCAGCTATCCGCGCGTGGGCAGTGGCCGCACCGGCCATGCCGAGGCGGTGCAGGTGACCTACGATCCGTCGAAGGTCAGCTACGGACAACTGATGCAGGTGTTCTTCTCGGTGGTGCATGATCCGACGCTGCTCAATCGGCAGGGTCCGGATCGCGGCACCCAGTATCGTTCGGCGGTGTACGTCGATGACCCCAAACAACGCGACGCCACGCGCGCTTATATCGACCAGCTGCAGCGCGCCAAGGCGTATGTGGCGCCGGTGGTGACCCAGGTCGACGGCGGCAAGCGTTTCTACCCGGCCGAGGGCTATCACCAGAACTACCTCACCCTGCATCCGGAATCGCAGTACATCCAGATCAACGATGCGCCCAAGGTGGCGGCCCTGAAGCAGCAGTACCCGGCGCTGTACCGCGAGAAGCCGAGGTTGGTGTCGACGCTGTCTGCGCGGTGATGCTTTCCTGTAGATCGTCGATGTCTGCGCTTCTCCCGCGCTGGTCGGGGGTGTGGGGTTCGCGGGACACGCTGCAAGTACCTCTTTGTAAGCTCGCGTACGCCATCCATGGCGTACGACGGTCCCGCGCCCCCCCACACCCCCGCCCCAGACAGTGGGCTGGTAGCCGTCGAAAACCCTGGAAGCGCGAAGCAAAGACGGCAAGGCTGATGCTTGTAGCTGATGCTTCGCTGCGGCTGCCGCTGTAGCTGTGCTTGAGCCTGTTCGCTGCGCACCAGCCAACTGTCTGGGGCGGGTACGGGTGGGCTTGCGGGACCGTCGTACGCCATGGATGGCGTACGCGAGCCTACAGGGACGTACTTGCGGCGTGTCCCGCAAGCCCACCCGTACCCGCCCAAACCAGCGAAAAGCCAGCTCCAACCGGCCGTTGATCTGAAAAAAAACGCACGGCGAACACCGCACCGCCGTGCGCGAGGGAATGACCAGGATGCGCGGCGGCGGTGGCCTGGCGCGCTGACAGGACCATGCTAGGCTGCGCCAGGAAGCGGATACAGAGCCAGTGTTCGGCCATCCGTATGGTTACAGATTCCTGCGGGCACCCGATGGCAGCCAACCTCTACCAGACCCTGGCCGACGAAATGGCCGATGCGATCCACAGCGGCCGGCTTCCGGTGGGCACGCGGCTGCCCTCGTTGCGCGGCCTCGCCGCCCAGCGCCAGCTCAGCCTCAACACGGTCATCGCCGCCTATCGCCAGCTTGAAGACGCCGGGCTGGTGGTGCCGCAGCCGAAGGCCGGCTTCGTGGTCAGCGCGCGCCTGGCCGAGCCCACCCGCTCGCTGCGCCAGGCCCCCTCGCTGGCGACCACCCAGGCCCAGCAGCTGATGATGGCCCGTGTGCTGGCGGCGCAGCAGCAGCCCGGCATCGTCGACCTCGCCTTCGCCGGGCCCCGGGGCCGCCGCTTCTATCCCGGCGACAAGCTCGCCCGCAGCACCGCACAGGTACTGCGCCGCGCCGGCATGGTGGAAACCTACGCGCGCCCCAATGCCGCTACCCGCCTGCTCGAACAGATCGTGCGGCGCGGCCCGCGGCTCGGGCTGCACACCAGCGTCGAACGCCTGGTACTCACCCACGGCGCGATGGAAGCGCTGCAGCTCGCCTTGCGTGCGGTCACCCGGCCGGGCGATGCCGTGGGCATCGAAGCGCCGTCGTATTTCAACCTGTATCCACTGCTCAGCAACCTGGGCCTGAAGGCGATCGAACTGCCCACCGACCCGCGCCTCGGGCTGGACGTGGACGCCGTCGCCGCGCAGCTCGAACAAGGCGCGCTGGCCGCGATCGTGGCCATGCCGAGCGTGCACAACCCGCTTGGCTTCACCATGCCGGTGGCCGAGAAGCAGCGGCTGGCCGCGCTGGTGAACCACCATCGGATTCCGTTGATCGAAGATGCGGTGTACGCCGAACTGCAATTCCAGGAGCCGCTGTCGCCCCTGCTCAAAGCCTTCGATGACGATGGCTGGGTGATGGTGGTCAGCAGCTTCTCCAAGACCCTGGCCCCGGACTACCGGATCGGCTGGCTCGATGCCGGGCGCTTCGCTGCGGACATCCAGCTGCTCAAGTTCCAGTCCACCGGGGCCGAACCGCGCCTGCTCGGCGAAGCGGTCGGCGCGTTCCTGGAGGCGGGCAGTTATGAGCAGCACCTGCGTCGGCTGCGTCGCCTGTACAGCGACCAGGTACGGCGCGTGCGCAGCCTGATCGCCCAGCACTTCCCGGCCGGCACCCTGGCCACCCAGCCCACCGGCGGCTTCCTGTTGTGGGTGGAACTGCCGCCGGGCATCGACACCGGCGAGCTGTTCGAGCAGGCGCTGGCGCACGGCGTGGTGTTCATGCCCGGCCAGGTCTATTCGCGCGGCGCGCGCTACCGGCATTGCCTGCGGCTGTCCTGCTGCCAGGAGCTGGACGAGCGCTATGTGGCGGCGATCAGCACGCTGGGCCGACTGGCCTGCGCCCTGCGCGGCGGATGAACGCCCCCCCTCAACCGCACTCCGCGCCAGCCACCCATGGGGTGGCTCTACCCGGATTGGAACCCTGTCATGGTCGCGCCAGCCACCCATGGGGTGGCTCTACCCGGTTGGGGCCGGCCAGGGTAGCGCCACGGCATGCGTGGCTGCATCTCTGCCACGGTAGTGCCACGGCATGCGTGGCTCCCTCGCCACGCTCGGACGCTTTACGCCTCCTGCAGGCGCAGGCAACCCGCCAACCCGGCCGGGTCCGCCCCGGGCGCGAACGGCAGCCGCCCCAGGCAGGGCATCGCCAGGCGCGCGCGCAGCAAGGCCATGTTGTCGTCGATGCGCGCCATCTGCGGGTCCACCTCGTTGCCGATCCAGCCGATGCAGGTTGCCCCGCTGGCCGCGATCGCCGCGGCGGTCAGGCGCGCGTGGTTGAGGCAGCCCAGGCGCAGGCCGACCACCATCACCACCGGCAGCCGCAACGCCTTGACCAGGTCGGCCTGGTCGAGCGTGCCCGACAACGGTGCCAGCCAGCCGCCCACCCCCTCCACCACCACCATGTCGGCCTGCGCCCGCAACCGCGCGAAGGCGGCCTCGATCGGCGCCAGCGCCAGGCTCACGCCGGCTTCGGCGGCGGCCAGCTCCGGCGCCAGCGGCAGGGGCAAGGCGTACGGGTTGAGGTCGGCATAGGCCGGGCGCGGGTCGCTGGCCGCCAGCAGCGCGGTGGCGTCCTCGTTGCGCAGGCCGTCCGCGGTCAGCTCACAGCCGCTGGCCACCGGCTTCATGCCCACCGCGCGGCCGCCCTGCCGGCGCAAGGCGTGCAGCAGCACGCAGCTGGCGAAGGTCTTGCCGATGCCGGTGTCGGTACCGGTCACATACAGGGCGGGGGGCGGATTGGCGGTCATCGGCGTAGCGGTCGGGAAGGTGCGGTGCATTATCGACGGTCCCGGCGCAGCCCGCTGCTTGCTAGACTCGGCCCATGTTCGATACTTCCACGCTCACCGGCAGCAAGCCGGAACAGTACGGCCAGCTGCTGGCCCAGGCCCGCGCGCTGGTGCATGGCGAGCGCGACCGCATCGCCAATGCCGCCAACCTGTCCGCGCTGGTCTACCACGCGCTGCCGCACCTCAACTGGGTCGGTTTCTATTTCTACGACGGCACCGAGCTGGTGGTCGGCCCGTTCCAGGGCCTGCCCGCCTGCGTGCGCATCCCGCTGGACAAGGGCGTGTGCGGCGCGGCCGCCAGCCAGCGGGTGACCCAGCGCATCGAGGACGTGGACGCCTTCCCCGGCCACATCGCCTGCGATTCGGCCTCGCGCTCGGAACTGGTGGTGCCGCTGGTCAAGGGCGATACGCTGATCGGCGTGTTCGACCTGGACAGCCCGTCACTGGCGCGCTTCGATGCCGAGGACCAGGCCGGGCTGGAAGCGATCGCCGCGGTCTTCGTGGAGGCGCTGGGATGAGCGTCAAGCTGCGCAACATCGGTCCCAAGAGCGCGGCATGGCTGCGCCAGGTCGGTCTGCGCACGCCCGAGGAGCTGACCGCGATCGGCGCGGTCGGCGCCTTCGTCAAGGTTCGCCGGGCCGGCTTCAAGCCGAGCCTCAACCTGCTCTACTCGCTGGAAGGCGCGCTGCAGGACTGCCACTGGCAGGAGCTGCCGGAAGCGCGCCGGATCGAACTGGTCGCCGAGTACGACGCGATCATCGCCGACAAGCCGCTGAAAAAGGCCCCGCCGGCATCCGGCCCGGTCTACGACCGCACCGCCGAGCGCCGCGATGACGACGACAGCGGCGATGCGCCGCCGTTCGACACGGACGACGAGCGCGCCTGATCAGGCTTGCTGCAGTTCCAGCAGTTCGCCCCAGAGGCGGTCGCCTTCGCGCTCCACGCGCAGCTGCAACCGCGTGCCGTGATCGATGCGCAGCGCCCAGCACATCGCCATGGGCATCCCGCAGACCTGCGACAACACCATGCGCAGCGGTCCGCCGTGGCTGACGATCAGCGTGGACGGCGCGTCGGGCTCATCCAGCAGGCGATGCAGGCCGCGCACGATGCGCCGCTCGAAGTGGCCCCAGCTCTCGCCATGCGGCGGCGGGTTGGCATGCGGGTCCAAGTGGAATGCCGACAGCTGCTGCATCGGCAGTGCGTCCAGCGCCTGGCCATCCCAGTCCCCGAAATCGAGTTCTTCCCACTCGTCATCGGCGATCACGGCCAGCCCGCGCGGCAGCGCCAGCGCATCGGCGGTGGCCAGCGCGCGTTGTCGCGGCGAGCTCAGCACGCGTTCCCAGCCAAGCGCGGCATACCGGGCGCACAGGGCATCGGTACTGCCTTCGTCCAGGGCCGGGTCGGTGCGACCGTCCAGGTGGCCATCGCGGCCGGTGCTGGCGTGGCGGATCAGGTCGAGGATCATGCCACGCCCCGCCGGCGACCCGCTGCGACGGGCCGGTGGGGGTCACGGGCGTCGGTGCCGGGGTGCTGCAACCACAGTGGGGTCATGGAGATCACATCGAAAAAGCGAGGCATATTCTAACCGCTGCGCTCCATCCCCCCGGCCGATGGCTTAGACTGCGCGCACTTTCAGGTGACCTGGGGCTGCGATGCCGCCAGGTTGAAACGGGAAGCCGGTGACGCGTCAGGCCCTGTGCCACGCCGCCACTCCGGCGCTGCCCCCGCAACGGTAAGCATGGATACACCAGGCAACACGCCACTGTGCTCTGGCATGGGAAGGCGCCTGGCGCGATGGCACCGCCATCGACATGCGAGCCCGGAGACCGGCCTGGAAGACGACTGGTTGCGATGCGGCGGGCATGGCGGCGGCAAGCGGCGCCGTGTGCCCGCTCTCCGTCGAGTGACTCCCTGCAGCGCGATCATCCCCACCCCTTGCCGCGCGGGCGTGCGCGGTGCATGGAGTCATCGATGAAGCTGCAAACCCGCGTTCTTTCCCTGGCCGTACTGTCGGCCCTGCCGCTGCTGGCATCCGCACAGGACGACACCGCCGCGCTGGACCAGGTGCTGGTCACCGCCACGCGCACCCAGATCGCCCTGCAGGACAGCATCTCGCCAGCGCAGGTGATCGACCGCGCCGAGATCGAGCGCAGCCAGGCGCCCTCGCTGCAGGACCTGCTGCGTGGCCGTGCCGGCATCAACCTCAACAACAGCGGTGGCCTCGGCAAGCAGAGCTCGCTGTTCCTGCGCGGTACCAACTCGGCCCACACCCTGGTGCTGGTCGACGGCGTGCGGATCAATACCGGCGACCTCGGCCTGGCGATGATCCAGGACCTGCCGCTGGCGCAGATCGAACGCATCGAGATCGTGCGCGGCCCGCAGTCCAGCCTGTACGGCGCCGATGCAATCGGCGGCGTGATCCAGATCTTCACCCGCCGCAACACCGGCACCTTCGCTCCGCACCTGCAGCTCGGCGGCGGCAGCAACGGCCTGCGCGAGGCCAGCGGCGGCTTCGGCGGCAGCGGCGAGCGCGGCTGGTTCGGCACCGACATCGCTTACCAGCACACCGACGGCATCAACGCCTGCCGCGGCGATGCGGCCACGTTCGCCGGCTGCGGTGCCGACGAACCCGACCGCGACGGCTACCGCAACCTGTCCATGAGCCTGCGTGGCGGCTACGCGCTGACCGACGCGCTGAGCGTGGAAGGCACCGCGCTGCGCGCCAAGGGCGAGAACCACTACGACGGTTACTACAACTACTCGGAGACGCTGCAGCAGGTGCTCGGCGGCAAGGTCCGCTACAGCCCCGGCGAGCGCTTCAACCTGACCGTCAACGTCGGCCGCGCCGACAACGAGTCGGAGAACTACAACGGCAGCACCTGGCTGGGCGCGGCGCAGACCCACCGCGACAGCGCCTCGGCGCAGGCCGACATCGGCATCGCCGACGGCCAGCTGGTCAGCGCCGGCGTCGACTGGAGCCAGGACAACCTGGACGGCAGCAGCGCCGGCTACCTGGTCGATAGCCGCGACAACACCGGCGTGTTCCTGCAGTACCAGGGCCGCTTCGGCGCGCACCACCTGCAGGCCAGCGTGCGCAACGACGACAACGAACAGTTCGGCAACCACACCACCGGCAGCCTCGGCTGGGGCATGGAACTGGGGAGCGGCTTCCGCCTCAACGCCAGCTACGGCACCGCCTTCAAGGCGCCGACCTTCAGCGACCTCTACGATCCGTGGAGCGGCGTGCCGGGCCTGGATCCGGAGACCTCCAAGAGCGCCAACCTCGGCATCGCCCAGCAGGGCGACGGCTGGCGCTGGGGCCTGGATGTGTACGAAACGCGCATCGATGACCTGATCACCTACGACGCCACCACCTTCATGATGTCGCAGGTGGAGAAGGCGCGTATCCGCGGCGCGGAACTGACCGGCGCGATCGCCTGGGCCGGCTTCGACGTCAATGCCCAGCTCAGCCACACCGATCCGCGCAACCGCACCGATGGCAGCGCGCAGTTCGACAACTGGCTGGCGCGCCGCGCGCAGAACACCGCCCGCCTGGACATCGACCGCAGCTTCGGCGGCTTCCGCGCGGGCATCACGGCCAACGGTGCCGGCAAGCGTTATGACAATGCGGCCAACACGGTGCGCCTGGCCGGCTACGGCACGGTCGATCTGCGCCTGGAATACGCGCTGAGCCGTGACTGGTCGGTGCTGGGTCGGGTCAGCAACGTGTTCGACCGCGAGTACGAAACGGTGGGCTGGTACAACCAGCCCGGCCGCGAGTACCGCCTGAGCGTGCGTTACCAGCCGAGGTAATGCCGAGCCACCCAGGCATCCCGTAGTGCCGAGCCATGCTCGGCAACTCGAATGCCGATCCACCCCAGGCATCCGTAGTGCCGAGCCATGCTCGGCAGCCTTTCCAGCCGTCGCGCCACCAAGGCGCGACGCGCTCCCGCTCCCCCAACAACACCCAAGACAGCGCGCAAGCAGCCTTGGAACAGCAAAACACTCCAACCACCGGCCGTCTCACCAACCCCACGCCTACTCCGTGGACCAGGGCTTCACCCGCGCTATAGCGCCAGCAATTCCTGAAGGTCATCCATCACCGCCACGGCCTGGACGGTGTCCAGGTCCAGCCCGCGCGGATACCCATAGCGCACCAGCGCCACCGGCATGCCCGCATCGACGGCAGCGCGGTAATCGGTGATCGAGTCGCCCACCATCAATGCCGCCTCCGGCGCTACGCCGAAGTGCGCGGCGATATGCCGCAGCGGTGCGCCGCTCGGCTTGCGCTCGGGCAGCGAATCGCCGCCGAGCACCACGGCGAACACCGCCTGCAGGCCGAAATGCTGCAGCAGCGGCGCCACCAGAGCCGACGGCTTGTTGGTGCAGATGGCAAGCCGCACATCACGCGCCTGCAATGCCTCCAAGGCCGGCTCGACGCCGTCGAACAGGCGCGGACTGCGCAGCAGGCAGGCTTCGTAGTGACGCATGAAACCGGGCATCACCGCGTCCAGGTCGGTCTGGCTGCCCGCCGCATCGAAGGCCTGTTCCACGAGCCGCCGCACCCCATCGCCGATCCAGGTCAGCACCGTGGCCTCGGGCACGCGCGGCAACTGCCAGTCCTGCAGGGTGCGGTTCAGCGCCTCGGCAATATCGGCCGCGCTGTCCACCAGCGTGCCATCCAGATCGAACACCACCAACGGATACGGATACGACAAGACGCGACTCGCTTCAACGACGTGGGAAGGCACAGTGTACGCCGCGCGCTGGGCGCGCCCGCTCACCCGCACTTGACTGCACCGCGCGTGCGAGGCGACGCACGTCGTCCTCAGATCCGCGCCAGGAAATCCGGGCTCGCGAAACGCTCCACCAGAAAATCCAGGAAGCTGCGCATGATCGTCGGCAGTTGCCGGCGCGATGCGTACACCGCATGGATGCCCAGGCCTTCCACGTCGTACTCGGGCAGCACTTCAACAAGCTCGCCACTGCGCAGCAGCGGGGCAATCTGGTAGGTCGGCAGCATCGCGATGCCCGCACCGGCACGCACCGCTTCGAGCAGCAGCGAAGCTTCGTTGGCGCTGATGTTGCCGCCTACCGCCACCGCGATCGCACGGCCGTCGCGCTGCAGGTGCCACACGCTTTTGCCGACGTAATGGTGCGTCAGGCAGTTGTGCCCGGCCAGTTCGTCGGCGGTGGTCGGCGTGCCCCGCTCGGACAGGTACGACGGCGCCGCGCACAGCACCGAGCGGCACGGCGCCAGCCAGCGCGCAATCAGCGCCGGGTCGATCGCGCGCGAGATGCGCACGGCGATATCCACGCGCTCTTCGACCAGGTTGACCACCCGATCCACCAGCAGCAGTTCCACCCGGGTCAGCGGGTGGCGCTTGACGAAATCGGCGACCGCCGCGGCCAGGTGGATCTGCCCGAACGACACGCTCGCCGTGACCCGGATCAACCCATGCGGCTCCGGATTGTCGGTGGCCAGCTCGCCGTGCAGCTCGTCGCCGATCGCCAGCATCTGCCGGAACCGCAGCAGCGTCGCCTCGCCCGGCGCGGTCAGGCTGATCCGGCGCGTGGTCCGGTGCAGCAACCGCGCGCCCAGCCAGCGCTCCACCTCGGCCAGGTAGCGGGTGACCATCGCCCGCGACATCTCCAGCGCCTCGGCCGCGGCGGTGAGACTGCCGCGCTCGACCACCTCCACGAACACATGCATCGCGGTTATCCGGTCCATCTGATCGATCCGTGCAACAAATTAGACCGTTATACGCGGTTTTTCGTACGATTCATGGCGCATACGCTGGCCTTCCTTCCTCAACGGATCCGCCCCCATGAAGATTGCCCTCGTTGGTGCCACCGGCAACATCGGTCGTGAAATCGCCCGCCAGGCCCTCGCCCGCGGTCATCAGGTCACCGCCATCGTGCGCCGTGAGAACGACCTGCCGGCCGAACTGGACGGCGCCCAGCTGGCCGTCGCCGCGCTGGACGATACCGATGCCCTGGCGGCGGTGATCGCCGGCCACGATGTGCTGGCCAGCGCCTTCGGCCCGCGTCCGGGCGATGCGCCCGGCACCGTCACCAGCGTCAGCGCGGCGCTGGTCAAGGCAGCGCGCCAGGCCGGCGTGCCGCGCTTCATCATGGTCGGCGGTGCCGGCAGCCTGGAAGTGGCCCCCGGCGTGCAGCTGGTGGATACCGAGGGCTTCCCGGACGCCTACAAGCCGGTCGCCCTGGCCGCGCGCGACACGCTCAGGCAGCTGCAGGCCGTCGATGACCTCGACTGGACCTTCTATTCCCCCGCTGCCGAGATCGGCCCGGGTCCGCAGCGCGGCGGCTTCCGCACCCAGGCAAAAACCTTCCTCGCGGCCGCCGACGGCCACAGCCGGATCAGCTACGCCGACTACGCCGATGCGTTCGTCAGTGAGATCGAGACGCCGCAGTACGTGCGCCAGATCGCGACGGTTGCGTATTGAAGCAGGCGCCGGCCGGTGGTCGGCACCGACAGAACAGCCGAGCGTGGCTCGGCTCTACCCGGTCCCGGTGTGATGCCGGGGCTGTACCGAAGCGCCGGCCGGTGGTCGGCGCCGATAGAGCAGCCGAGCATGGCTCGGCTCTACCCGGTCCCGGCGTGATGGCGGGGCCGTACCGAAACGCCGGCCGGTGGTCGGCGCCGATAGAGCAGCCGAGCATGGCTCGGCTCTACCCGGTCCCGGCGTGATGGCGTGGCCGTACCGAGGCGCCGGCCGGTGGTCGGCGCCGACAGAACAGCCGAGCGTGGCTCGGCTCTACCCGGTCCCGGCGTGATGCCGGGGCCGTACCGCACAGGAAACCTTGAGATGCCGAACTTCTCGCGCACCGCCCTGACGCTCGCACTGTCCGTCGCCACCGCGCTTGGCGTGACCGCCCCCGCCGTCAGCCAGGCCGCTGCCGCCGCCGCCCAGACCCATGCACTGCACGTGCAGCCCTACCATCCCGGCGACACGGCGCTGTTCTCGGTGGCTTCCACCCTGATCACCGGCCAGCACGACGCCGTGCTGATCGACGCCCAGTTCGCTGCCTCCGACGCCGCCCAGCTGGTGCAGCGCATCCGCGACTCCGGCAAGCACCTCACCACCATCTACATCAGCCACGGCGACCCGGACTACTACTTCGGCCTGGCCACCCTGCAGGACGCGTTCCCCGACGCCCGCATCGTCGCCACCGCCCAGACCGTCGCCCACATCACCGCCACCCAGGCCGGCAAACTCGCTTACTGGGGCCCGCAGATGGGCGCCGACAAACCCGCACGCATCGTCATCCCGCAGGTGCTGGACGGCACCGCCCTCACCCTCGACGGCCAGCCGCTGCGCATCATCGGCCTCGACGGCCCGACCCCGGACCGCACCGTCGTCTGGATTCCCTCCCTGCGCACCGTCCTCGGCGGCATTCCCATCGTCGCCGGCGAACACGTCTGGATGGCCGACACCCAGAGCGCGCAGTCGCATGCCGAGTGGCTCGCCACCCTCGCCACCATCAAGGCCCTCAAGCCCACCCGCGTCATCCCTGGCCACTACGCCAGCGGCGCGAAACTGGACAGCAGCGCCCTCGATTTCACAGCGGCCTACATCCGCGCCTTCGACGAAGAAACCGCACGCAGCCGCAACGCCGATGCGTTGATTGCCGCGATGAAGAAACGCTACCCCACCCTCCAGGGCGTCAGCTCGTTGGAGGTGAGTGCGAAGGTCGCCAAGGGTGAAATGCAGTGGCCGTGACATTGGATTGAAGCGAGGTAGAACCGCCGCACTTTTCGCAGCTCGAACCATCACCGCATGTTGAGGCACGATCGGCGATCCATCGGGATGCGACCCGATTGCGGCGCAAACTGCCGCCAGCGATGAGGCACCCTATCGTTCGCAGCTCATGCCACCGCCAGATGATGAAGCACGGTCGGCGATCGATCCCAATGCAACCAACCGCGAAGCAAAATCCCGCGCCGCTAAACAGAGTACTGCTCCCAGCAGTTGCAGTCGCGGTTGCAGTCGCAGTTGCACTTGCCGTTGCACTTGCCGTTGCACTTGCCGTTGCACTTGCCGTTGCACTTGCCGTTGCACTTGCCGTTGCACTTGCAGTTGCACTTCCCAGCCCACCGACACGGTATCAAAGGGTGGCGTGGGTGGGGCTGCGGGACCGTCGTGCGCCATGGATGGCGCACGCGAGCCTCCAGGGATGGATTCACGGCGTGTCCCGCAGCCCCACCCACGCCGCCCAAACCGTCGGCACAAGGACACCACGGCTTTTGACGTTATTGCAGTTGCAGTTGACGTTGACGTTGACGTAGATCTTCAAACGCCACCCAACGCTCAACAGTCATCAAGATGATCGAACAGCCCCGGCTGGCTCACCGCCTCACGCTCCCGGAATCCCCCCAACCCCACCCCCACCAACCGATAGCGCGTCTCCGCCGGCAGATCCACCCGCGCCCGCAACGCCAACGCGATATCGCGCAACTCTTCCAGTGACTCCGGCGGCGACTCCGGCGTAAAGCTCCGCGTAATGATCCGGAACTGCGACGTCTTCAACTTCAGCACCACCGTGTGCCCCACACGCTCCGTCTTCCGCGTCGCCTGCCACGTCTTTCCCGCCAGCTCCACGATTGCCGCGTCCAGTGCATCCAGCGGCAGATCCTCGGCGAACGTATCCTCCGACGAAATCGACTGCACCGGCTGGTCCGGTTCTACCGCACGCTCATCGATCCCCCGCGCGCGGTGGTACAACCGCGCACCGAAACTGCCGAACCGCCCTTCCAGCTGCTCCAGCGGCAACGCGCGCAGATCACCCACCGTCGCGATCCCCAGCTCGGCCAGCTTGGCCTCCATCACCTTGCCCACGCCCGGCACGCGATTGACCGGCAGCGGCGTCAGGAAGCGCTCCACGCGATGCGGCGGCACCACGAACTGACCATCCGGCTTGCGCCAATCCGAGGCGATCTTGGCCAGGAACTTGTTCGGTGCGATCCCCGCCGACGCCGTCAACCGCGTCTCCTCCCGGATCTGCGCGCGGATGATCTCCGCGATCTCCGTCGCCACCGTCATCCCGCCCTTGTGCACCGTCACATCCAGGTACGCCTCGTCCAGCGACAGCGGCTCCACCAGATCGGTATGCCGCAGGAAAATCTCCCGCACCTGCCGCGACACCGCCTTGTAGCGCACGAAGTCCGGCGGCACGAACACCGCGTCCGGGCACAGCCGCTCCGCGCGCAACGCCGGCATCGCCGACCGGATCCCGAACACCCGCGCCTCGTACGATGCCGCGCACACCACCGAGCGTGCGCCCTTCCACGCCACCACCACCGGACGCCCGCGCAGCGACGGATCGTCGCGCTGCTCCACCGACGCGTAGAACGCGTCCATGTCCACGTGAATGATTTTGCGCAGAACGGACACGTCGGGAAGGCTCGGGCCTGGAAGCGGATTGCTAGATGAACAAGATTACAGCCACACGCCTGAGTATGGTCTTTTCATAACAACAACATGCGTTTTTCAAGCTGAAAACACTACGCCAGCGTACGGTTAAAACGTTTGATTGAATCACTTTTCCTCTGCACTCTTGCGCACTTGTAACCCAGCAACACAGCCGCCCCAGGGCCGGCTTCACCCGATGGCAACTTCTTCAGGATTGCGCTTTCCATGACTCGTCTCCACGCGTTCTCGCGCGAACAACTGCTGGCCAGCGCCCGCGGTGAACTGTTCGGCCCGGGCAGCGGTCGCCTGCCCAACGATCCGATGCTGATGTTCGATCGCATCACCGACATCCGCGACGACGGCGGCCCCCACGGCAAGGGACTGGTACGCGCCGAACTGGATATCCGCCCCGACCTGTGGTTCTTCGGCTGCCACTTCATCGGCGACCCGGTCATGCCCGGCTGCCTCGGCCTGGATGCCATGTGGCAGCTCACCGGCTTCTACCTGACCTGGCTCGGCGCCCCCGGCCGCGGCCGCGCCCTGGGCTGTGGCGAAGTGAAGTTCACCGGCCAGGTGCTGCCCGAAGCGAAGCTGGTCAGCTACGAAATCGACATCACCCGCGTCATCAACCGCAAGCTGGTGATGGCCCAGGCCGACGCCCGCATGCTGGTGGACGGCCGCGAGATCTATTCCGCCAAGGACCTCCGCGTAGGTCTGTTCACCTCCACCGAGAACTTCTGATGCGTCGCGTCGTCATTACCGGAATGGGCATTACCTCGTGCCTGGGCAACGATCTGGACACGGTGTCCAGCGCACTGCGTGAAGGCCGTGCCGGCATCCGCACCCTGCCAGACCACGCCGAAGCCGGCCTGCGCAGCCACGTCGGCGGCAATATCGAACTGGACCTGGACGCGCAGATCGACCGCAAGGTGAAGCGCTTCATGAGCGATGCCTCGGCGTACGCCTATATCGCCATGCGCGATGCGATCGCCGATGCCGGCCTGGACGAGAGCCAGGTCGCCAACCCGCGCACCGGCCTGATTGCCGGTTCCGGCGGCGGGTCCAGCCAGTGGCAGGTGGAATCGGCCGACATCCTGCGCGCGCGTGGCGTGCGCAAGGTCGGCCCGTACATGGTGCCGCGCACGATGTGCTCGACCGTGTCGGCGTGCCTGGCCACCGCGTTCCAGATCAAGGGCCTGAGCTACTCGCTGTCCGCCGCCTGCGCGACCTCCGCGCACTGCATCGGCGCGGCCGCCGACCTGATCCGCCACGGCGCCCAGGACGTGATGTTCGCCGGCGGCGGTGAGGACCTGCACTGGTCGATGAGCGTGATGTTCGACGCCATGGGCGCGCTGTCCACCCGCTTCAACGAGACCCCGGCCTCGGCCTCGCGCCCGTATGACAAGGACCGCGACGGCTTCGTCATCGCCGGCGGCGGCGGCATGCTGGTGCTGGAAGACTACGACCATGCCGTGGCCCGTGGCGCGCGCATCTACGCCGAACTGGTCGGCTACGGCGTGACCTCCGACGGCGCCGACATGGTCGCCCCGTCCGGTGAAGGCGCGGTGCGCTGCATGAACATGGCCATGGCCAACCTGTCCGGCCCGATCGACTACCTCAACACGCACGGCACCTCGACCCCGCTGGGCGACGTCACCGAGCTGAAGGCGGTGCGCGAAGTGTTCGGCGAATCGATCCCGCCGTTGTCGTCGACCAAGGCGCTGTCCGGCCACTCGCTGGGCGCGGCAAGCGTGCACGAGGCGATCTACTGCCTGCTGATGATGCGCGACGGCTTCATCGCCGGCTCGGCGAACATCGGCGAACTCGACCCGCTGGTCGAAGGTTTCCCGATCGTGCGCGCCAGCCAGGAGGCGCAGTTGAACACGGTGATGTCCAACAGCTTCGGCTTCGGCGGCACCAACGCGGCGCTGGTGTTCGGCCGGGTGTGATGCGCGGTTGATGCGTGACGAGAAAGCCCGGCCAATGCGCCGGGCTTTTTTCCTTGGGTCTGGCGTTCATGGTGCCGGAACGAAGAGCAGCCGAGCATGGCTCGGCTCTACCGATGTGGCATCAGGCCACGTGACCGGATGCCGTACCGGCGATCCCGCGCCCCCCCATGACCGGATCACGCGCCGGCGATCCCGCATCCACCCATGACCGGATGACGCGCCGGCAATCCCGCATCAAGCATGACCGGATCACGCGCCGGCAATCCCGCATCGCACATGACCGGATCACCCGCCGGCAATCCCGCGTCGCGCATGATCGGATAACGCGCCGGTAATCTCACACCGCGCATGACCGGTAGTGCCGAGCCATGCTCGGCAACCGCGCGCAGCGCGGCATACGTGTCCGAAGGCAACATCCATCAAAGCGCCATTGGGGTTGCCGGCATGGCACCAGCCCGACGCCCTGGGTTCGGCGGTCATGTTGCCGGAACGGAGAGCAGCCGAGCATGGCTCGGCTCTACCGACGTGGCGTCAGGCCACGTGACCGGATGCCGTGCCCGCAATCCCGCATCACGCATGACCGGATCACGTGCCGGCAATCCCGCATCACGCATGACCGGATGACGCGCCGGCAATCCCGCACCGCGCATGGCCGGATCACGTGCCGGCAATCTCACACCGCGCATGACCGGATCACGCGCCGGCGATCCCGCATCGCGCATGACAGGTAGTGCCGAGCCATGCTCGGCAACCGCGCGCAGCGCGGTGTACGGGGCCGAAGGAAATATCCATCAAAGCGCGCTCGCGGTTGCCGGCATGGCACCAGCCCGACGCCCGGGGTTCGGCGGTCATGTTGCCGGAACGGAGAGCAGCCGAGCATGGCTCGGCTCTACCGACGTGGCGTCAGGCCATGTGACCGGATGCCGTGCCGGCAATCCCACATCACGTGTGACCGGATCACCCGCCGGCAATCCCGCACCGCGCATGACCGGATGACGCGCCGGCAATCTCACTTCGCGCATGATCGGATGACGCCCCGGCAATCTCACACCGCGCATGACCGGTAGTGCCGAGACATGCTCGGCAACCGCGCGCAGCGCGGCGTACGCGTCCGAAGGGAACATCCATCAAAGCGCCATTGGCGTTGCCGGCATGACACCAGCCCGACGCCCTGGGTTCGGCGTCATGTTGCCGGAACGGAGAGCAGCCGAGCATGGCTCGGCTCTACCGATGTGGCATCAGGCCACGTGACCGGATGCCGTGCGGGCGATCCCACATCCACCCATGACCGGATCACGTGCACGCAATCCCGCACCACGCATGACCAGATCACGTGCCGGCAATCCCGCATCACGCATGACCGGATGACACCCCTGCAATCTCACACCGCGCATGACCGGTAGTGCCGAGCCATGCTCGGCAACCGCGCGCAGCGCGGCGTACGCGTCCGAAGGGAACATCCATCAAAGCGCCATCGGGGTTGCCGGCATGGCACCAGCCCGACGCCCTTGGTCCGACGCCCTTGGTCCGACGCCGTTGGTCAGGCGGTCATGTTGCCGGCACGAAGAGCAGCCGAGCGTGGCTCGGCTCTACCGTAGGTGCGGCAGCAGCAATGCGTGCGCGTCCACCAGCGAACCGACGATGCGGTGGCCGAGCGCGCGCAGGTCTTCGTCGGGGTGCACCAGGTCGGGGACCTGGATCGCGGTCATGCCCG
This sequence comes from Stenotrophomonas sp. Steno-Z1, assembly GCF_056393175.1. Lineage (NCBI taxonomy): Bacteria > Pseudomonadati > Pseudomonadota > Gammaproteobacteria > Lysobacterales > Lysobacteraceae > Stenotrophomonas > Stenotrophomonas sp. Steno-Z1. The sequence continues at coordinate 60,235 of NZ_JBWJPB010000008.1, forward strand.
CGCCGACCGCTGCGCGGATACCCGCCGGCGAATCCTCCAGCGCCAGGCAGCGCGCCGGCTCCTTGCCCAGCTTCCGCGCGGCCAGCAGGTAGATGTCCGGCGCCGGCTTGGGGTGGGCCACGTCGCTGCTGGTCACCACCACGTCGAAGAACGCCAGCAACCCGGACGCCGCCAGCTTGCGCGAGGCGCGCGGCTGCCGGGTCGAGGTGGCCACCGCGCGCGGGATGTCGTGCTCGCGCAACAACTGCAGCAGTTCCAGGATGCCCGGCCGCAACGGCAGCCCGGCATGCGTGCGTGCTTCGTACAGGTCATGGCAGCGCGCGAACAACGCCGCCACCTGCCCGGCCTCGATGTGCTGCAGCAACAGGCGCTCGCAGTCGAGATCACCCAGCCCGACCAGGCGCAGCCAGAAGCCATCCTCGATGGGCAGCCCCAGTTCCTGCGCGGCCTGGCTCCAGCACGCGATCGACACCCGCTCGCTGTCGATCATCAGGCCATCCATGTCGAAGATGACCGCGTCAGGCAGGAACGGCAGCGCCGCGATCGCACTCATGGCACGTTGAACAGTGTGTCCAGGTCGGCCGCGTCGAGCATGCGCCACTGGCCTTCGCCCAGCCCGCCCAGGGTCAGCCCGCCGACGCGGCTGCGGTGCAGCGCCTCGACGTGGTTGCCGACCGCCGCGAACATGCGCCGCACCTGGTGGTAACGCCCTTCGTGCAGCACCAGCTCGGCCTCGCGCGGCGACCGCACCTCCAGCTCGGCCGGCAACAGCGGCTTGTCGTCGGATTCCAGCAGCAGCGTGCCGCTGGCGAAGCGTGCGGCCTCATCGCCGCGCAGGTCCTCGGCCAGGGTCACCTCGTAGGCCTTGTCCAGGCGCGACTTGGGCGACACGATCCGGTGCAGCAGCGCGCCGTCGTCGGTCATCAGCAGCAGGCCGCTGGTGTCGCGGTCCAGGCGGCCCACCGAGGACAGCACCGGCGCGCGGTCGCGGTACCGCGGCGGCAGCAGGTCGTAGATCAACCGGCCCTTGTCCTTGGTCGAACAGGTGTAGCCGCGCGGCTTGTGCAGCATCAGGGTGAGCCCCTGCGGCGGGTCCAGCGGCTCGCCCTCGACCCGGATCGCCTCGTGCGCGACCACGTCGTCGGCGTACAGCACCTCGCCCTCGGCATCGGTGACCAGGCCCTCGCGGAACATGCCCTGCACCTGCTTGCGGCTGCCATAGCCCAGGTTGGCCAACAACTTGACCAGCTTCATGCGCGGCCTCCGCGGCCCCACTTCGGCTCGGTGCTGCGCGGGGCACGGGCCGGGGTGGCGCTCTTGCTGGCCTTGGTCGCTTCGATCAGCTTGAAGCCATCGCGCTCGGCGGCCACGCGGACCTGGCCGAAGCTTTCGTTGAGGATCTGCTCATATGGCAGGTGGCGGTTGGCCACCAGCCACATCCGCCCGCCCGGGCGCAGCGCCTGCGCGGCCACGGCGATGAAGCGCTGGCCGATGTCGGGGCGGTCGGCGCGCGACGGGGTGTGGAACGGCGGATTGGTGACGATGAAGTCGTACTCGGCCTCGATCCCGGCAGTGACATCCTGCCAGTGGTAGGCCAGGGTGGCCGGCTTGTCGAGCCTGGCCAGGTTTTCCCGGGCCAACGCCAGCGCGCGGCCTTCGGCCTCGTACAGGTCCAGCGCGGTCACGCCCGGGCAGCGCGCCAGCACTTCGGCCGACAGGTACCCGAAGCCGGCCCCGAGATCGGCACCGCGCCCGGCCAGATCGGCCGGCAGCTGCTCCACCAGCAGCGCCGAAGCCGGGTCGATGCGATCCCAGGCAAAGATACCCGGCCGGCTCTGGAAGCGCCCGCCAAGGATCGCGCGGGGTGCGTCCAGGGTGGCCCAGCGCTGCGCCAGCGCGGCGTCGTGCTGGCCGTTCAGCGGCGCGGTCCAGTAGGCCCGGCAATGGTTCTTGGTGAGCTTGCCGCCCAGCCCGGTCAGCTGCTGCAGGTCGCCTTCGCCGGAGCGCGCGCCCTCGTTGTTGTGCTGGCAGGCCACCACGATCCCGCCCGGGGCGGCCAGCGCCACGGCGCGGGCGAACAGGGCCTTGGCCTCTTCACGCTGGCGCGGGGGCAGCACCAGCACCACCGCGTAACGGGTGGGGTCATCGGCCAGCTGCTGCTCGTCGCGCACGGTCCAGCCACTGGCCTCCAGGGCATCGGCAAACGGGCGGAAGCTCTGCTCGCAGACCAGTTGGCCCGGCTGCGCGTGCTCGCGCAGCGGCCAGCCATCGCGGGCGCGCAGGAACAACACGGGGCCGGCGGGCCAGGACAGCACGCCACTGGCGAACGGCAGGAACAGGGTTTCCAGGGGAGCGTCGTGCTGGGCAGCCATCGGGGGGCACATCTTGAAAGAGACCGCCATTCTACCGGTTCGCCCGGATCGCCCCCCGCCGTGCCCCGATTTGCGTTTATTCAACGCGGCGTTGATCCCCTGCCAACATCCCAACCGTCAGGGTGGAGGCTCACTTGCGATGGAGATGGCTCATGCGTGCATTGTTTGTCGGTGGCGTGGTGGACAACAGCGAAATGGACATCGAGGGCGCCCAGCCCCCGGTGCACTACCCGCAGGACACCGGCGGCGGGCACTCGCGCTACCGCCTGCACCAGGTGGGCAAGCAGTCCGATGGCAGCGTGGCCTATGCGGTATACGGTGCGCCGGACATGGCCGACGACGAGGTGGCGCGGGTGGCCGATGAACGCGCCTACGCGCGCCGTTTCGAAGCCGAGCCGGAAGTGTTCCAGCACTGAGGGGCCCCGGCAGGTACCGGCCATCGGCCGGTACCCCGCCGGAAAACCGGCTATTCCACCGGCGGCAACTGACGGATCGCGGTGATCCGGTCCAACCAGACCAGATGCTGCTGCACCGGCGCATCCAGGTCGTCCAGCCGCAACTGGCCGTTGCTGCCTTCGTTCTCGTCGGCGTCGCGATACTGCTGGAGGGTCGGCTGCACCGCCACCGTGCCCAGCACGCGGCTGCCGTCGTCGAGGGTGAGTTCCACCCGGGTCTGCCCGTGCAGCTGGGGCAGCAAGGCCTCCAGCGCGGCGATTTCAGCCGGATCGGTGTGGATGTGCGGGGCGTAACGGGACATGAGGGACTCCTCTGGCATGAACATGCGTGGCCACCCACCCGGGGGTGAGCAGCACGCGCGATTCGGATCGGGGGACGGTCAGCGGCGCTGCCCGCCCAGCACGCTGCGCACCGCCGACACCAGCTGCGCCACGGAATAGGGCTTGGCCACGTGCTCCTGGAAGCCGGAGGCCAGCGCGCGCTTGCGGTCATCGGCGCGCGCCAGTGCGGTGACCGCGACGGCCGGCAGTTCCGACGCTTCCACGCCGATATCCTCGCGCAGGGTCCGCACCAGGCCGTAGCCATCCATGCCGGGCATGCCGATGTCGGTAAGCAGTACGTCGATCCCCGCGTGGCCGCCCTGGTCCAGCAGCGCCAGCGCCTCGCCGGCCGACGCGGCCGCGGTGACTTCGGCGCCTTGTTCCTCCAGCAACCGGCGCAGGTACTCCAGCACTTCGGGCTGGTCTTCCACCGCCAGCAGGCGCAGGCCCTTGAGCGGGTACGGCTCGATCACCTGCTCGCTGATCGGGCCGCTGAACACTTCGCGCAGCGGCCGGCCATCGGCATGCGGCTGGTAGCCCGGCAGGCGCACGGTGAAGGTGGCGCCGTGCCCATGGCCATCACTGCTGGCCGACACCACGCCGCCGTGCAGCTCCACCAGTTGCTGGGCGATTGCCAGCCCCAGCCCGAGGCCGCCATGGCGGCGGGTGGTGGTGCCGTCGGCCTGGCGGAACCGGCTGAACAGATGGCGCAGGAATTCCGGGGCGATGCCGTCGCCGGTGTCGGCCACGCTGATCGACCAGTGGCCGCCGTCCTCGCGGAGGGTGACGGCCACGGTGCCTTCGGCCGGGGTGAACTTGATGGCATTGGAGAGCAGGTTCCACAGCACCTGCTGCAGGCGCGTGGCATCGCCGAGCACCAGGGCCGGCGTCTCGGGCAGGTCCAGGCGCATCTGCAGCGCCTTGCCTTCGGCGACCAGTTCCTGGGCGCGCATCGCTTCGGTGAGCTGCACGCGCAGGTCCAGCACTTCCACTTCCAGCTGCACCTTGCCCAGCAGCATGCTGCTCAGGTCGAGCATGTCCGAGATCAACCGCTTCTGCGCCATCGCGCTGTTGGCGATCACGCCCAGGCCCTTGAACAGCGGGCTGGTGTCGTCCACGCGCTGCAGCAGCAGTTCGCTCCAGCCCAGGATGGTGGTGAGCGGGGTGCGCAGCTCGTGCGACAGCGTGGCCAGGAACTCGTCCTTCAGCCGCGCCATGTTTTCGGCGGCACTGCGCGCGGCGCGCTCGGACTGCAACAGTTCCTCGCGCGCCATTTCGATTTCACGGCGTTCGGTCACGTCCGGGCTGCTGCCGGCCAGGCCGATGAACCGCCCCATCCGCGAGAAACGCGGGCGTGCGTTCATTTCCAGCCAGCGCCACTGGCCATCGGCACGACGGCCACGCACCAGCGCATGCATGGAGCGCTGCGCCTTCAGGGCTTCCTGCAGTTCGTAGTCGAACACCGAGGCATCGTCGGGATGCACCAGGCCACGCCAGACGTCTTCGGGCACCCGTTCATCGCCGCCGAAGAATTCGGTGAAGGCGCTGTTGACGAAACGGGCATGGCCGCGCTCGTCGAGCACCCACACCGGCATCGGCAGGCCATCGGCCAGCGCGCTGAAGCGCGCCTCGCTCTCGGCCAGTTCCACTTCGATCTGCTTGCGGCTGGAGATGTCGAAGAACACAACGGCGACGCGGTGTTCGCCCGGCTCGCCCACCCGCACCGCCTCCACCGAATACCAGCGCCCCAGAGCGCGGGCCTCCAGCTCGAACTGCTGCGGGTGGCCGGTCAGGGCGACCTGCCCGTAGAGGCGGAACCAGTCGCTCTCATGCCCCGGCACCATGACGCTCACCTGCTGGCCCGGTGCCCCCACCAGGCCGGTGTTGCGTTCGAAGGCGTCGTTGACCTCCAGGAAGCGGTAGTCCACCGCCTGTTCCTGCTCGAAAAGTACCTCGATCACGCAGAAGCCGGCATTCATCTGCTCCAGCATGCTGCGGTACATGCCAGGATCGGATGCAGGCGCCATGAAGGGAGGTCGTTCAAGCGTGGAAGCGGGCAGGCTGGACAAGGGCGTCAATGGGGCAATCGGCGAAACGGAGAGACACAGCATCTTCCAGAGCGCGTATTCGTAGCGTCAAGCGCCATGGGTGGGATTGACGTGGGTGAATTCGCGCCAACCGGGCCGACCGGCGGCGCCGCCGGCGATTGTCCCGCCGGAGCATCGGGATCACACTCGGCCTCGATCCCATCCGTGATCGCGACCGAGGAATCCCCATGAACCGCACTCCCTGGATGGCCGGTGCCCTGGCCTGCCTGCTGCTGGTCGGTACGACCGCGGCGGCCGGACCGCGCTCGGTAACCGCCGCCGATGCCCCCCGGGCCCTGAGCGGGGAGGGTCCGGTACAGGTCAATTGGACCGATCCGGCCCAGTTCACCGAGATCCGCGCCAGCAACAACCGCTTCGAGGCCGAGCGCGGCAACTGGGTGCAGCAGCTGGCGCAGTACGTGCGCACCTCGGCCGGCAAGCAGCTGCAGCCGGGCCAGCAGCTGGCCGTGACCTTTACCGATATCAAGCGCGCCGGCGATTACGAGCCCTGGCACGGCCCGCGCGGCAACGACATCCGGATCCTGCGCGATGTGTACCCGCCGCGGATCACGCTGACCTACACGCTCAAGGACGCCCAGGGCCGGGTGCTGGGCGAAGGCGAGCGCAAGCTGGTCGACAACGGCTACCTGCACAACATCGGGATGCAGAGCGATACCGATCCGCTTCGCTATGAGAAGCGGCTGCTGGACGACTGGGTCCGCCGCGACCTGCGTGCGCAGGCGACGGCCAGCAACTGAGGCCATCAGGTGCTGGCGTGGGCGCCGACGGGCGGCGCGGATCGGGCGCTTGCTCCGCCCGGGGCTGCCAGGCGCGTCAGGGCCGCGCAGGCGCCCTCAGGCGCCCAGCAGCGCGTGCGGCACCCGCTTCACCGCGCAGGGCAGCTGGTAGGCACTCACCCCGCATAGCGGGGCCAGCACGTCCAGCCGCGGCGCGTCGCCCCACAGGGTGACGCGGCTGCCCAGCCCGGCCTGCGGCAGGTCGGTGAGGTCCACGGTCAGCATGTCCATCGAGACCCGCCCGATCAGGCGGCCCGGCTGCCCATCGATCACCACCGGCGTGCCGTTCGGGGCGAACTGCGGATACCCATCGGCATAGCCCAGCGCCACCACCCCGACCCGGGTGGGACGTTCGGCGACGAAGCGCGCCCCATAGCCGACCGGTTCGCCGACCCCGATCTCACGCACCGCGAAGATCGTCGACTGCATCGTCATCACCGGGCGCAGCCGCGCACTCAGCTCCGGATGCCCGGGCAGCGGGTTGGCGCCATACAGCATCAGGCCCGGACGCACCCAGTCACTGCGCACGTCCGGCCAGCCCAGCAGGGCCGGCGAGTTGCACAGGCTGGTCTCGCCGGCCAGGCCCGCGATCGTGGCGGCGAACAGCTCGGCCTGCTCGCGCGTGCGCGGGCTGTCCAGTTCGTCGGCGCGGGCCATGTGGCTCATCAGCACCATCGGCCCCACCTGCGGCAGCGCGGACAGGCGCGCATGCGCGGCGCGGAAGTCCGCCGGCGACAGCCCCAGCCGGTGCATGCCGCTGTCCAGTTTCAGCCAGATCCGCAGGGTCGCGGTGGTCTGGAACGCCGCCACCGCCTCCACCTGCCACGGCGTGCCCACCGCGAACCATAGATCGTGCTGCACGATCAGGGGCAATTCGTCGGCGTCGAAGAACCCTTCCAGCAGCACGATGGGCGTGGTGATGCCGGCCTGGCGCAGTTCCAGCGCTTCTTCGATGCAGGCCACGCCGAACGCATCGGCCTCGCCCTGCAGCGCGCGCGCGCAGTCGATCGCGCCGTGGCCGTAGGCATCGGCCTTGATCGCGGCCAGGGTCTTGCGACCGCCACCGAGTTCACGGGCGAGGCGGAAATTGGCGCGCAACGCGTCCAGGTCGATCAACGCGCGGGCTGGGCGCATGCTTTGGGCTCACTATGAACAACGGATGCGGCGGCATGGCCGTAACGGAAGATATCCAGGCCTTCGGTGCTGATCTGCGGCTGGCGCGCGCTCATCAGGTCGGCCAGGTAACGGCCCGAACCGCAGGCCATGGTCCAGCCCAGCGTGCCGTGGCCGGTGTTGAGGAACAGGTTGCGGTACGGGGTGGCGCCGATCACCGGCGTGCCATCCGGGGTGGCCGGGCGCAGCCCGGTCCAGAACTCGGCGCGCGACAGGTCGCCGCCATGCGGGTACAGGTCGCCGACCACCTTTTCCAGGGTGGCGCGGCGGCGCGGCGACAGTGACAGGTCGAACCCGCCCACTTCGGCCATGCCACCGACGCGGATGCGGTCGTCGAAGCGGGTCACGGCCACCTTGTAGCTCTCGTCCAGGATGGTCGAGGTCGGGGCCATCGCCGCGTTGGTGATCGGCAGGGTCAGCGAATACCCCTTGAGCGGGTACACCGGCAGGCGCAGGCCGAGCGGGTCCACCAGCGACGGCGAATAGCTGCCGAGTGCGACCACGTAGCGGTCGGCGGTTTCCAGCGTGCCGTCGATGCGCACGCCGGTAATGCGGTCGCCGTCGGTCTGCAGGCCGGCGATGTCCTGGTCGAAGCGGAACTCGACTCCGGCGTCCACGCACATCTGCGCCAGGCGACGGGTGAACAGCTGGCAGTCGCCGGTCTGGTCGCGCGGCAGCCACAGCGCGCCGACGAGCGTGTCGGCCACCCCGGCCAGGGCCGGTTCGTGGGCGATGATGCCCTCGCGGTCGAGCACCTTGTAGGGCACCCCGTACTGCGCCAGCACCTCGATGTCCTGTGCGGACGCATCCAACTGCTGCTGGGTGCGGAACAGCTGGGTGGTGCCCAGGTCGCGCCCTTCGAATTCGATGCCGGTCTCACGGCGCAGTTCGTTCAGGCAGTCGCGGCTGTACTCGGACATCCGCACCATGCGCGCCTTGTTGATCGCGTAGCGCTCGTGGGTGCAGTTGCGCAGCATCTGCGCCAGCCACGCGTACTGGCGCCAATCCAGGCCGGGCCGGATCGCCAGCGGCGCATGTTCGGAGAACAGCCATTTGACCGCCTTCAGCGGGACCCCCGGGGCGGCCCACGGCGAGGTGTAGCCGAAGGACAGCTGGCCGGCGTTGGCGAAACTGGTTTCCAGCGCCGGACCGGGCTGGCGGTCCACGACCGTGACTTCAAACCCGGCCTGCCGCAGGTACCAGGCACTGGTGGTGCCGATGACGCCGCTGCCAAGGACTAGAACGCGCATGCTGCTTCTCCAACCCGATCATTCCCTGCACTGGCGCGTGCCGGGACCATAATTGGGCAAGTATATTCCGGCCAAACCAAGCATTTCTCCTGTTTTTAGGAGTGCTTGCAGGGTATTGTCTCGCCAACCCCCATGCCTGGATGACGCCCATGGCCGTACGCCCCCGCGAACTGGACAAGATCGACCGCAAGATCCTGCGCATCCTGCAGGCCGAGGGCCGCATTTCCTTCACCGAACTGGGCGAGCGGGTGGGGCTGTCGACCACGCCCTGCACCGAGCGCGTGCGCCGGCTGGAGCGCGACGGGGCGATCACCGGCTACTACGCCAAGCTCGATCCGCACTACCTCAAGGCCAGCCTGCTGGTCTTCGTGGAAATCAGCCTGGCCTACAAGTCCGGCGACATCTTCGAGGAGTTCCGGCGCGCCGCGTTGAAGCTGCCCAACGTGCTGGAATGCCACCTGGTCTCGGGCGATTTCGATTACCTGCTCAAGGCGCGCATCAGCGAGATGGCCTCCTACCGCAAGCTGCTCGGCAGCACCCTGCTGACCCTGCCGCATGTGCGCGAATCCAAGAGCTACATCGTGATGGAAGAGGTCAAGGAAACGCTGACCCTGCCGATCCCGGACTGAGCCGGGAATGCAAAAGGCGGCGCGCTTGCGCGCACCGCCTTCGATCATGCCTCGCGCGCGTCAGCGCTGTTGCTTGGAGTCGGGGTGACGCTGCTGGTCGGGCTGTTTGCCTTTCTGGTTCTGCTGGTCCCACTGCTGCTGGTTCTGCTGGCCGGCCTTCTGGTGCTGCTGACTGCCCTGCTGTTCCTGCTGCGGCATTTTGCCGCCCTTCTGGTTCTGCTGGTTGGTCATGATTGCACTCTTCGGAAAAACCTTGGAATACGCCGCGTTCCGGCGCACGAACAGGGTCCGGGAAAAACGGTTAATCGCAGGCGAAAAAACAGTGAGCGGCATCCTTGATGGAGATGACTGCGTGGCCTGGTTGTGGGGCGTTCATGGACGCGGCGCTGTGCTTGTACTCATGCACATGCGGGCATCGCTCGCCGCATGTCCACGTGCAGTCGACCGCGCGTCGCGCCCTGACGCGTCGCGGGACAGAGTCACGCTGCGAGGCAGAGGTGATCGTGCGAGACGCAGGTGATGCCGCGAGACAGGCCTGATGTCGCAAGCCTGGCCAACTGCCGACCGTGTCACGCGTCGACGAATGGGCGAGGCCGAACGAGGTGACGCGCGTGCTGCGCACGGCACCTGCGTTCAAGGTCGCCCTGCCGTCCATCCATGCAGCACCCCGTGTCGTCGACCCGGGATCGACCCCACCAGAATTTACGGCTTGATCTGCTGGCCGTTGCCGCTGGGGATGGCGTCGTAATACTTGCCGGTGCGCGTATCCAGCACGCGGTTGGGGCCGGCCTGCCTGGCGCCGGGAATGATGCGGCCGTGGCGGTCGTACACCTTGGGCTGCAGGGTCGGGCCCTGGATCGGTTGCGCCGGCCCGTCGCCCTGGGCCTGGATGGGGTGGGTGCGCAGCTGCTGCTGGACCTGGCTGTCGGACTTCACCGGCGCCATCTGCCCGGACAGGCTGTCGGCCGGGGCCGGACGCACCGGCGTGGGCAGCGGCGTCGGGGTGGGCTGGGAGACCACCACCGGGCGGGTTTTGGTCGGGCTCGGCGGCGGGCCGATCTGCGCCATGGCCGCCGCCGGCAACAGCACCAGCAGCGCGACGGCGAGGCAGGGGTGGCGGGACATGGCGTGCTCCAGCGGGAATCAAGGCTCCACCTTGCACCCACGCGGGTATCAGCACCATGAACAACGCCGATCCACACCGCCCGGGTTGAAGCACCCGCCGCCGACCCAATCTTGAACCCACCCCCGCGAGGAACCGCCATGACCGCCTTCGATCTCTCCCCCCCCAGCGACGCCCAGCGCCAGGCCCTGGAAGCCGGCCTGAGCGCCGATGAGCGCCGCGTGCTGCTCCAGCACGGCACCGAAGCCCCGTTCTGCGGCGTCTTCCTGGACAACAAGCAGGACGGCGTCTACGGCTGCCGCCTGTGCGGGCTGCCGCTGTTCCGTTCCAGCACCAAGTTCGACTCCGGCACCGGCTGGCCGAGCTTCTTCGCCCCGTTCGATCCGGCCCACGTGCGCGAGATCCGCGACATCAGCCACGGCATGATTCGTACCGAAATCGTTTGCGCGCGGTGTGACAGCCATCTCGGCCATGTGTTTCCCGATGGCCCGCCGCCGACCCACGAGCGGCATTGCCTGAATTCGGTCTCGCTGGCGTTCACCGCCAATGGCCAGGCCTATCCGGACCCGCTGGAGCGCGGCGGCGCCGAGGCCCAACCGGCCGGCTGAGCCCGGCGGTGTGAACCGGCCAGGCCCCCCAGGCGGGCAAGTGCGGGCCGTCGGCCCGCACGGCCCGGGGGCAAAAGTGTGACGTTGAGCGAACGGCCCCCTTCAGAAAACCTGAATCCGGGCCGACAAGGAGAGGTATCCCCTACTCCCTCCGCGTCGGCCCATGCTTATCTTCGTTGGATTCCTCGTCGTCATCATCAGCGTGCTGGGCGGCTATATCGGCGCGCACGGCAAGCTGGCCGCCCTGTGGCAGCCGTACGAACTGGTCATCATCGGGGGTGCGGCACTGGGCGCGTTCCTGGTCGGCACCCCGATCAAGACCGTCAAGCAGACCCTGCAGGCCACCGTGGGCGTGTTCAAGGGCCCGGCCTACAAGCAGCAGGATTACATCGACGTCCTGAGCCTGCTCTACGAACTGCTCAACAAGGCTCGCCGCGAGGGCTTCATGGCGCTGGAAGACCACGTCGAGCGCCCGGCCGAAAGCAGCATCTTCGCCAACTATCCCAAGGTGCAGGCCGACCACCACCTGGTCGACTTCATCACCGACTGCCTGCGCCTGATGATCGGCAGCAACATCGAGCCGCACGAGCTGGAGCCGTTGCTGGAGCTGGAGCTGGAAAAGCACCACGCCGAAGCGATGCAGCCCTCGGCGGTGCTCAATAAGGTGTCCGATGGCCTGCCCGGCTTCGGCATCGTGGCCGCGGTGCTGGGCATCGTGATCACCATGGGCTCGATCGGCGGTGAGATCACCGAAGTCGGCGCCCACGTGGCCGGCGCGCTGGTCGGCACCTTCCTCGGCATCCTGCTGGCCTACGGTTTCGTCAGCCCGCTGGCGGCCGCGGTGGAAGCACGTGCCGAGCAGGACAGCCGCATCTACGAGTCGGTGAAGACGGCGCTGTTGGCCTGCCTGCGCGGCTACAACCCGAAGATCGCCCTCGAATTCGCGCGCAAGACCCTGCCATCCAACGTGCGCCCGGGCTTCAGCGAGTTCGAACAGCACCTCAAGACGGTCAAGTAAGGCACCGCCATGGCCGAGAACAAACCCACCGTCATCGTCCGCCGGGTCCGCAAGGCCGGCCATGCCGCCCACCATGGCGGCGCGTGGAAGGTCGCCTACGCCGACTTCGTGACCGCGATGATGGCCTTCTTCCTGGTGCTGTGGCTGATGGCGGCCACCACCAAGCCCGAGCGCGCGGCCATTTCCGAGTACTTCCGCAACCCCAGCCCGCTGGCCGGGCAGAGTTCGACCCCGGCCCCCGGCATGGCTGGCCCGGGCGGCGCCAGTACGTCGATGATCAAGCTGGGCGGGGCGACCGACATCTCCCGTGGCAACAGCAACGACCCCTTCCAGAACAAGCAGGAAGCGGTGCCGCAGCCGGTGGACCAGCAGGCGCGCGACAAGCAGCAGCTGGAAGCGCTGATGAAGGAACTTCAGGAGGCGATCAGCAAGAGCCAGGCCCTGGAACCGTTCAAGGACCAGCTGCTGCTGGACCTCACCCCGGAAGGCCTGCGCATCCAGATCGTGGACAAGCAGAACCGGCCGATGTTCGACATGGGCAGTGCCGCGCTCAAGCCGTATACGCGCGACATCCTGCGCGAGCTGTCGCAGTTCATCAATCACGTGCCGAACCGGATCAGCATCACCGGCCACACCGACACCACCGCCTACAACGCCGTGCACGGCTACAGCAACTGGGAGCTCAGCGCCGACCGCGCCAACGCCGCCCGCCGTGCGCTGCTCGACGGCGGCATGACCGAGGACAAGGTGACCCGCGTGGTCGGCCTGTCTTCCTCGGTGCTGTTCGACAAGGCCCAGCCGGACAACCCGATCAACCGCCGGATCAGCATCGTGGTGATGACCAAGGCCGCCGAAGCCGCCGCGCTGGCCGGTGCCGGCCAGGAGCTGGCGCTGTCGCCCACCGCCGCCGACGCCGACATCCAGGCCGCCCAGGCACCGCCGACCACGCCCTGAGCGGTACGGGGTGGTCGGTGGTCGGCCGTGCGGTTGCGCGGACGCCCGGACGCTCGCCCGACGGGGCGACGCGCACGCCGCCTTGGCAGGGTCGCGCCCAGGCCGACTGCACCTGGATCGTCAGCGCAGCGGCCGCATCCGGGCGCCATGTCGTTGCAGGTCATGCGTTTCCCGGGCGTGGGCGGAACACCGGCGAGCGTCGGGACCCGACCCAACCGCGGCCATCGTTGCCCCGCTTCGTCGGGGCGACCCTGGCCGCGACCGCCCCATTGCCACCCGTGCCGACGGCAATGGCCAACCCCCATTACAATGGCGGTCTTTCCCTGTGTAGATAGACGCCACCATGTCCAAGCAGTCCAAGGCCAAGCGCGACAAGCGCAAGAAGCTGCAGCCCAAGCGCCCGATCAACCGCCTCAACGCCCAGCAGCCGGTGCAGAACCATGCCGTGCTGACCAACGAAGAGGGCCAGGTCGTGGCCGCGATCGGCCTGCAGGGCACCGAATGGCTGCTGGCCATCGGCGGCCAGACCATGGGCAACGCCGACAACCCGGTGCCGATGCTGGCCATGCTCAAGCACCTGTCCAACGTGCAGGAAAAGGAAGGCCGCAAGGTCAACCTGGAATACTCGACCCAGCTGCAGCAGCTGATCGATGACCTGGCCGCCGACGAAGGCAAGACCGCCGACGAATACCTGGCCCAGTTGGTGTCCGAGTTCGAGGGCGTGGAAGGTGAGGACGGCGACGAAGGCGACGCCGATGCCACCGCCGAAGACGCGCAGGTCGTGGAGCCGGCCGAGGCCGCGGACGCTGCCGACGCCACCCCGGCCGCCAGCGACGACAAGCCGCAGGCCTGAGCCACGGCCACCCGGTGACGGTCTATATCGACGATGCGGTCCACCCCTGGCGCGGCGAGCGCTGGGCGCATCTGATGGCCGACACCCTGCCCGAGCTGCACGCCATGGCGGCGCAGCTCGGGATTCCCCGGCGGGCGTTCCAGAACCGCCCCAGTGGGGCCCACTACGACGTGCCCGCGCCGCTGCGTGCGCAGGCGATCGCACTGGGCGCGCACGCCATTTCGCGCCACACCGATCGGGCGCTGGTCAAAGCGGTCATCGCCAACGCGCGCACGCAATACCAAGCGTAGTGCCGGCCGTTGGCCGGCAACCTCATCAGCCTGTCAGCGCACGCTGCCTGCCGGCCGTTGGCCGGCAACCTCAGCAACCTGTCAGCGCACGCTGCCTGCCGGCCGTTGGCCGGCACCTGCCGTCAGGGCTCGTGGCCGCCGGATGCCCGGAGCCGCCGACCAACGGTCGGCGCTACCGGTGGCGTCTTCAGAACGGGTCACTGCCCGGCCGCACTTCCACGCCCAGCAGCGAGCACAGCGCCAACATGGCGTCGTCGTCACGGCTGAGCGCCATCCACCCGGCCAGGCCACCGTTGCCGGTGTCCACGCTCCACAGCGAATAATTGTGCTCGCGCAGGCGGTCGTAGGCGGTCGCCATCAGCACCGGCGCATCCACGCGGGCCGCGAAATCCTCGTCGTCGAGGTCGCCGCCCCAGTCCAGCTGCAGGTTCCAGCGCGCGGACAGCTCGTTGACCGCCGACATCAGGGCATCGGCATCGCCGCGATCCACCTCGAAACCGGACTGCCAGGCGATCGCCGCCATCAGCGGCGGCAGCCAGTCGGCGTCCTCGTCGATCTCCTCGCCCGCCTCCAGCACCGCCTCGCGCCAGCGGTTGAACTGCTGCAGGCCCAGCTCTTCGTCGCCGGGGTTGATCAACACGAACAGATTCCAGATCCGCGCCTCGAAATCGTCTTCGTCGAAATCGCGCTCGTCTTCTTCGAAGTCGAAATAGTCGCTGTTGTCAGGCATGGCGGGTAGTTCCTTGAGGCAGGCGGGCATTCTGCCGTGCAGCGGCGTTGTCAGGAAGCGAAATTCGGCGCCGGGCGCGCCGCGGTTTATCCTGTGCGCCTGGAAGATGGCCGTGTTGGCCATCACAACTGACTGACCATGAGCGATACCCCTCCCGACCACCTGGCGATCAACCCGACCAGTCCCTTCCATGACGCCGCCGCCCTGGAGCGCGGGGTCGGCATCCGCTTCAACGAGGTCGAGCGCGACAACGTCGAAGAGTATTCGGTCAGCGAAGGCTGGATCCGCGTGCAGGCCGGCAAGGCCCGCGACCGCCGCGGCAACCCCATGACCATCAAGATCAAGGGCACCGTGGTGGCGTATTACCTGGACCAGAAGCCGGACGCCTGATCCAAGGCCCCGGCGTGGCGCCACCCCATGGGTGGCTGCCGCGATGCCGGGCGACTGGCGCGATGCCGGATGCGCGGCGCATGCCCGGCCCGGAACGCAGCCACCCGTGGGGTGGCTGTACGCGGTCCATGCGCGGACGCGGGCGCGATCTCAATCGCGCTGGCGCGTTTCCAGCAGGTCCAGGTTGCGGATCAGCTTGCGCGAGACCTCGTCGGAAATCGTGCCGCGCCGGGTCAGCCGGAACAGCTCCTCGCGCTCGGCGGTGAGCCCGGCCCCGCGCAGCTGGCGGTAGCCCTGTTCCATGCGCTGCACCTTCTCCGGATCCGCATCCGGGCCATCGTCCTTTTCAAGATTGCGCTGGTACAGCAGGCTCACCCGCGAGGCGGCGTCGTTGTACAGCTGCACGTTCTCGGTGGTCTGGTTCTGCACCAGCTGCTGGCGCATGCGCTCCACCCCGGCCAGTGCCGCCTTGGAGGCCAGCCGCCGGGCCAGGTCCTCGGCCTTGCGTTCGCCCGAATCGGCCGGCAATTCCAGCCCCTTGAGCAGGCGCGGCAGGGCCACGCTTGCCCCCACCAGCGAGAACAGGATCACCGCCGCCGCCAGGAAGATCACCAGGTCGCGTGCGGGGAACGCGCTGCCATCGGGCAGGAACAACGGCAGCGTGAGCACGCCGGCCAGGGTGATCGCGCCGCGTACGCCGGCCACCGAGGTGGCCACCACGATCCGCCACGAGGTGCCTTGCCGGACCTCGCCGCGATGGCGTGCGCGCAGCACGCTCCAGCGCAGCGACAGCCACACCCAGGCCAGGCGCAGCAGCACCAGCGCCAGGTTGATCACCACCACGTACACCAGCAGCCACCACGCACTGTGGTGCCCGCTCTCGCTGACGGTGGTGATCGCGCGGTCGACGATGCCCGGCAGCTGTTCGCCGAGCAGCACGAACATGATGCCGTTGAAGCTGAACTGCAGCATCCCCCACACCGCCGCGCGCTGCACGCGCATGCTGCCCGACACGCGGCCGGTCAGTTCGACGTAGCTCATGGTGATGCCGGCGGCCACCGCCGAGAGGATGCCCGAGGCATTGGCTTCTTCGGCCAGCAGGTAGGCCGCGAACGGGATCAGCAGGTTGACCAGCAGCGCCGCGCCCGGTTCTTCGCCGAAGCGCCGCCACAGCCAGCGCTGGAAGGTGGACACGCCCAGGGTGACCGCCACGCCGATCGCCAGGCCGGCCAGGGCTACCCACAGGAAGGTCATCGAAGCGGTGGCCAGCGAGAAACTGCCGGTCATCACGGCCGCCACCGCGAAGCGGAAGCAGACCAGGCCGGAGGCATCGTTCAACAACGACTCGCCCTCCAGGATGTGCATCAACCGCTTGGGGATGGGGGCGCGCGAGGCGATCGAACTCACCGCGACCGGGTCGGTCGGGGAGATGATCGCGGCCAGCGCGAAGGCCACCGCCAGCGGCATCACCGGAATCATCCAGTGGATCAGGAAGCCGGCGCCGATCACGGTGAACACCACCAGCCCGAACGCCAGCTCCAGGATCACGCCCTTGTCGCGGAACAGGCCTTGCTTGGGGATGCGCCAACCATCGAGGAACAGCAGCGGCGGCAGGAACAGCAGGAAGAACATCTCCGGCTCGAGTGCGTGGCCACGGTTGAACACCCCGGCAATCACCGCGCCAAGCCCGATCTGCACCAGCGGCAGCGGCAAGGACAGGGGCAACACCCGGACCAGGTAGCCGCTGGCCACCACGGCCACCAGCATCGCCAGTACGACTTCAATGGTATGCATGCATTTTCCAGTGGCGGCGCGAGGGGAGGCTGCAGGCAGCCGGCGCCGGAAACTGCAAAAAAACTACCACACCCTCCCGCCCACGCGAATGCCGGGAACGCGCCGGATCACGCCGCCGCCAGCAGCTGGCGTGCGCTCCAGGCGTGGAAATCGGCCTGCATCGCCGGGGTCAGCGTGTGATCGGCCGGGTAGCCGTGCAACGCATGCGCCACGCCCAGCGCCTGCAGCCGCGCCGATGCCGCGGTGGCCAGCGCGAACGGCAGCTTGCTGTCCTGTTCGCCATGCAGGATCAATCCCTGCACGCCGTGCGCGGCGATGTCGGCCGGAATGTGCGCGGCGATCTCGGGCAGGATGCGGCCGGAGAGGACCGCAAACCGCTGCGCCACCTGCGGTGCGGTGAGGGCCACGCCGGCACTCATGATGCCGCCCTGGCTGAAACCGGCCACCAGCGTGTGCGCGGCATCCACGCCCTGTTGCGCCTGCAGCCGGCGCACGTAGTCGATCAGCAACTGCCGGCTGGCCTCGGCCTGGCCGGGATCGATCACCGGCCCCTGCGCGCCGAACTGCACGCTGAACCAGCCGAACGCATCCGGCCCGAACGCCAGCGGCGCGCGCGGCAGCGCCACCTGCAGGCGCGGGTCCAGCCCCTGTGCAAGCCCGAGCAGCGAACACTCGTTGCTGCCCACGCCGTGCAACAGCACCACCAGCCCCTGCGCCGGGCCGGTGGCCGGCCGCACCACGGCATGCAGCGCGCTCATGCCGCGGCGCCGTCGAAGCGATAGATGTCCATCGCCAGGAACCCGGCGTCGATGCCCGCGTCGATGCGCTGCGCACCCAGCGCGTCGCCACCGGCCGCGCCCATCGCAAAGTGCAGCGGCTGCAGGTGCTCGTCGGTGGGATGGGCCTGCACCGCATGCGGTGCGCGCACCCGGTAATCCAGCAACGCGGCACGGTCGTCGGCCTGCAGGCGCTGCTCCACCCAGTCGATGAAGGGCCGCACGTAGGGCGCGTCCTTGCCGTCCTGGTAGCTGCCCCAGTCGTGCAGGTTGTGGGTGATGCTGCCCGAGCCGACCAGCAGCACGCCCTGCTCGCGCAGCGGCGCCAGCGCACGGCCCAGCGCGAACTGGTGGGCAGGCCCCAGCAGCGGCTGGATGGCCAGCGGCACCGCCGGGATGTCGGCCTGCGGGTACAGGAAGCGCAGCGGCACCCAGGCGCCGTGGTCCAGGCCACGCCGTGCGTCGATGGCGCTGCGCAGCCCGGCAGCGTCCAGGCGCGCGGCGATGTCAGCGGCCAGGGCCGGCTCGCCCGGCGCCGGGTACTGCAGGTCGAACAGCGCCTGCGGGAAACCGCCGAAGTCGTGGATGGTGGGCGGCTGCGGGTGGCCACCCACGGCCGGCTGGTGGGTGAGCCAGTGCGCCGACGCCATCACGATGGCGCGCGGGCGCGGCAACTGCGCCGCCAGCGCCGCCAGGCGTTCACCGACCAGGCCCGGGTTGAGCGCGGTCATCGGCGATCCGTGGGAGATGTACAACGAAGGCAGACGGGACATCACAGGCTCCAGGAGGGGGGCATCGAAAAGGCGGCGCTCAGCGCGAGGCAAGCGTCCACTTGCCATCGCCGATGCAGAACAGCACCAGCAGCGCGAGCGCCCAGAACGCGGGGTATTCCCAACCGCCGCCGGCATTGGCGAAGCTGAAGCCATGGGCGCCGTGCACGCTGACGATGGTGCCCAGCAACAACGGCACGCCCACCAGCCCGACCCAGCGCGCGTAGATGCCGAGCAGCAGGGCCGCGGCCAGGGTCAGTTCCAGCGCGATGGTCAGGTAACCAAGCGCAGCGGGCAGGCCCAGCGACTGGAAATAGGCCGCCGTGCCGGCCGGGGTGAATACCAGCAGCTTGGTCAGGCCGTGGACCAGGAACAGCGTGCCCAGGCTCCAACGCAGCAGGGTCGGACCGAACGCGGCAAGCGCGGGCGCAGGGACGGGGGTCGTTTGCATGGAACACCTCGCGGACTAGGATGGGATCAGCTTATTGCGCGCTGCCGTGGCGATAAATACGATCACCCGACGCTGTTTATTACCGGATTCGAAATAATGGACACTCTCGAGGCGATGCGGGTTTTCGTGGCCGTGGTCGAGCGCAACGGCTTCAGCGCCGCCGCGCAGGCCCTGGACATGTCCACGGCGGGGGTGACCCGGCAGATCGCCGCGCTGGAAAAGCGCCTGTCCACGCGCCTGCTCAACCGCACCACGCGTCGGGTCAGCCCGACCAGCACCGGCGCGGCCTATTACGCGCAGTGCGTGCAGTTGCTGGCCCAGTTCGATGCGCTGGAGGCCAGCATCGGCGCCCAGGCACTGGAGCCCTCCGGCGTGCTGCGGGTCAATGCGCCGGTCAGCTACGGCATCGCCCGGCTTGGCCCGCTGCTGGCCGGCTACCGGGCGCGCTACCCGCAGGTCACGCTGGAGGTGTCGCTGTCCGACCGGCTGGTGGACATGGTGGAGGAAGGTTACGACGTGGCCATCCGGATCACCCGCCAGCCCAACCCCGCCCTGATCGCACGCAAGCTGGCCGACACCCACATCACCCTGTGCGCCGCGCCGGCCTACCTGGACCTGCACGGCCGGCCGCAGCGCCCGGAAGACCTGGCCGCGCACGAATGCCTGGGCTACAGCTACTGGGGTGGCGGCGACGGCTGGCCGCTGCGCGGTCCGGGCGGCGAGGTCACGGTGGCCGTGCACGGCGGCCTGCGCGCCAACAACGGCGACGTACTGCGCGAAGCGGCACTGGCTGGCATGGGCATCATCCTGCAGCCGGATTTCCTGGTCGGCGACGCGCTGGCCGAGGGCCGGCTGGAACGCCTGCTGCCGGACTGGGACGTGGCCCCGATCGGCATCTTCGCCGTCTACACCAGCCGCAGCCACCTGGCGCCGAAGGTGCGCAGCTTCATCGACTACCTGGTGGACGCGCTGGGCTGACGGCGGCCGCCGGCGACGGGCCTCAAGTGGCGTCGGCGGTTTCCAGCCGCGCGATCACCTTCGCCAGCGGCGCGGGCCGCCCCAGCAGGTAGCCCTGCACCTGGTCGCAGCCATGCGCGGCCAGCCACTGGTGCTGGCCCGGCGTTTCCACGCCTTCGGCGATCACGGTCAGGCCCATGCTGTGGCCCAACGACAGCAGGGCGCGGCAGATCGAGGCATTGCGCGGGTTGGTTTCCACGTCGGCCACGAAGCAGCGATCGATCTTCAGGATGTCCAGCGGCAGGTGCTGCAGGTAGGACATGTTCGAGTAGCCGGTGCCGAAATCATCCAGCGAAATGCACACGCCCTGCTCGTGCAGGCGCTGCATGGTCTGCTTGGCCTGGGCCGG
Source organism: Stenotrophomonas sp. Steno-Z1 (assembly GCF_056393175.1). Classification (NCBI taxonomy): domain Bacteria; kingdom Pseudomonadati; phylum Pseudomonadota; class Gammaproteobacteria; order Lysobacterales; family Lysobacteraceae; genus Stenotrophomonas; species Stenotrophomonas sp. Steno-Z1. The sequence goes on from NZ_JBWJPB010000008.1 coordinate 80,442, forward strand.
CTTGCGCATCAAGCTGCTCTCGGTGAGCTCCACGTGCAGCGCGCCGCGTTCCAGCCCGAATTCCTGGCTGGCACGGGCGAACTCGGCCACCAGGTCGCTGTTGAAGAACTGCACGGCCGACACGTTGACCGCGATCGGCAGCGCCCAGCCGGCATCGGCCAGTTGCCGCTGTGCCTGCGCCGCCGCACGGATCACCCAGCGGCCCAGCGCCAGGATCAGCCCGGTGTCCTCGCACAACTGGATGAACTCGCCCGGCGGAATGAAGCTGCCATCGGCCTGCGGCCAGCGCAGCAAGGCCTCCAGCGCCGCCGGCGTGCCATCGCTGGCATGGCAGATCGGCTGGAAGTACAGCTCGAATTCGCTGTCGATCGCACTGTGGATGCGCCCGGCCAGGCGCAGCCGCTCGGCCAGGCGCGAGGTGACCGTGTTGTCGAACCAGGCGATCACGCTGCCTTCGTCGCGCGCGGCATGCGCGGCCTGCGCGGCCATGCCGATCACCTGTTCGGCCGGCACGTTGTCGCCATCGAACTTCACCGCCACGCCGATCCGCGGCTCGAACTGGTGCAGCCAGTCCTGCCCGCGCACCGGTTCGGACACGGTCTGCACCAGCGTATCCAGCGCGGTCTGGCGCTCGTGGTCGTCGCGGATGGCGAAGATGAAATCCTCCGCCGGCTGGAACGCGAGCAGGCCATAGCGCGTGCCGAGTCCGCCCAGGCGCTTGGCCATCGCCTGCAGCACCACCTCGCCCACTTCACGGCCGAGCGTATCGGCCACCAGCTGCAGCCCGCGGAACTGCACGTAGGCGATGGTGTAACTGCCGCCCTCCTCGTCCAGCTGCGCGGCCAGCGCGCGCGTGTTGAGCAGGCCGGTGGCCGGGTTGTGGGTGGCGTGGTAGGCCAGGTCGCGCTCGTAGGCGAGCCGGTCGCTGATGTCCTCGGCCAGCACCAGGCAGGCCTGGCGCCCGTCGAAATCCAGCCGTGACAGGTGCGCGCGCACTTCGAACAGGGTGCCGTCCTTGCGCCGGTGCATGCGCACCTGCGCATCCTGCGGATCGCCCAGCGTGGCCCGCGAGATCGCCCCGCGGATCTCGTCCCAGCCTTCGCGCGGGCGGATGTCGAGGATGCTCATCGAGAGGAACTCATCGCGGGTATAGCCGTACTGCTGCACCGCGGCCTCGTTGACCTCCATGAAGCGCAGCGTGTCCGGGTCGAACACCCAGAACGGCGCCGGGTTGCGGTCGAACAGCAGGCGGAACTGGCGCTCGGCCTGCTGCACCCGGGCCAGCGCCTGGACGCGCTCGCTGACGTCGGTGAGCGCGCCGATCATGCGCCGCTGGCGGTCCACCACCGCTACGCGCTGGCCGCGTGCCGAGACCCAGCGCACCGCACCGCCGGGAAGGACCACGCGGAACATTTCATCCAGCACGCCGTTGCCGGCGAAGGCATTGTCGAAGGCCAGCTGCATGCGCTCGGCATCCTCGCGATGCACCCGGGCGAAGAACGCGGCCACCGGCAGGCTTTCGATGTCGATGCCGAAGATCTCGCGCGCCAGGGACGACCAGCGCAGCAGCGAGGCATCCTCGTCCACGTACCAGGTGCAGACCTTGCCCACCTGGTGCGCCATCAGCAGTTCGGCGTGGTGGGTGCGCAGCTCCTCGGTCAGCGCATCCTGGCTGCGGGTGGCGCGGCGCAGGCTGACGTACACCAGCGCGAACACGCCCCAGTACAGCAGGTACAGCACCACGGAGGCGTGCAGGTAGGGCCACCACGGCGCCAGCACGTCTTCGCGGCCCAGCCCGGCATACACCGCGATCGGATACTGGCCCAGCGTGGTCAGGGTGGAAATGCGCTCGACGTTGTCGATGGTGCTGGTTTCGATGCCCAGCGGGGTCACCGCGTCGCGGCGCAGCATGTCGCGCCTGCCGAGGTGGAAGCGTTGGCCGGTGAGCCCGACGGTGTCCGGGCTGCGCGCCAGCACATACCCCTGCGAATCGGTGATCGAGATGACCCCGTGCTGCCCGGTATCCAGGCCGCCGATGATCGACTGCAGTTCGCTGGTATGCAGCCGGCTCAGCAGCCAGCGGTCGTCGCCCATGCGCAGCGCCAGCGGCAGCACCCAGCGCTGCGCGTTGCGCTGCTGCGGCGGCCCCAGGTACAGCCGGCTCTCGATGCCGCGGTTGGCATCGACCGCCCACAGCGGCAGGTACAGATCGCCGCTGCCACTGGTCAGTGCGCGCCCGTACTGGTCCACCACCACGATGCTGTCCAGCTCGGCATGGCGCTGCAGCACGCCGCTGATCGCGTCGTCGAGCAGGTCCGGGGCCTGGCCGGGGACGCGCTCGAACAGCAGCGCGCCGTCCTCGGCAATGCCCAGCATGGCCCGTTCCAGGTTGCGCAGCTCCAGCCGCAACAGGCGCTGCGAGCCGGCGGCCAGCGCCGAACTCTGGCGCTGCGCGGCTTCCTGGCGGCGCTGGTAATCGCTGGCCAGCATCATCGCCAGGCCGATCGCCAGCAGTACGCCCAGGCTGGCGCCCAGCCACACGAGCGTACGCAGCGGCCGCGCCAATGCGTGCTTCAACGCGGGCATCGACGACCTCTCCCGCTGCAATGGGCTGACTTCATGCGTAAACGCTTCCTGGTTTCCCCAAACCTGAGCGGCCGAAGCCTGGGATTCTTGATGTCCCGGCGGCAACAAACATACGGTTGGCCGGCCGGGGCGGAATCCTGTGCGGCCAGCATGCACCAGCGCGCGCGACACGGGAAGGGCCGGCGTTGCCGGATCGGGCGGTTGCGGGCCTGGCCTGCGGTGGCGGGGGTAACAAGCCCGGCGGGGAGGATTAGACTTGGGGTTTTCCCGTTGCCTGAGAAGTCCATGTCCAAGCTGCGCCGCCCCACCCTGATGCTTGCCATTGCCGCCAGCCTGTCGCTGGGCCTGAGCGCCTGCGACCGCGAGCCGGCCGCCCCGGCGGCGACCACCCCGGACAAGGCCGCCGCCGCCCCGGCCGCGCCCAAACCGCAGCTGGGCAGCTTCGGCTTCGATGCCGCCGGGATGGACCGCAGCGTCGCCGCCGGTGACGACTTCTTCGGCTTCGCCAACGGCACCTGGGTGAAGAACACCGAGATTCCGGCCGACCGTTCCAGCTATGGCAGCTTCAACGTTATTTCCGAGAAGACCCTGGCCGACACGCGCGCCATCCTGGAAGGCGCCGCGGCCGATACCAAGGCTACCGGCGAGGCCAAGCTGATCGGCGATTACTACGCCGCCTTCATGGACGAGGCCGGGATCGAGTCGCGCGGCGTGGCGGCGGTCAAGCCGGAGCTGGACGCGATCGGCGGGATTGCCGACAAGGCCGCGCTGGCCACCACCCTGGGCGGCACCCTGCGCGCCGACGTGGATCTGCTGAATGCGACCAACTTCTACACCGACCGCCTGTTCGGGGTGTGGGTGTCGGTGGACCTGCTGCAGCCGGACCGCAACGCGCCGTACCTGGTGCAGGGCGGCCTGGGCCTGCCGGACCGTGACTTCTACCTGCAGGGCGGGCGCATGGCCGAGCTGCGCAAGCAGTACCAGGCCTACATCGCGCAGGTGCTGCAGCTGGCCGGGGTGGCCGATCCGGCGGCCAAGGCGCAGCGCATCCTGGCCCTGGAGACCAAGATCGCGCAGGCGCATGCCACCCAGGAAGAAACCAACGATGTGGCCAAGGGTGCCAACGCCTGGAAGCAGGCCGACCTGAGCGCGAAGGCGCCGGGCATGGACTGGGCCGCCTTCCTGGCCGGTGCCAAGCTGGGCGAGCAGCAGGACTTCATCGTGTGGCAGCCCAAGGCGGTGGCCGGGATCTCGCGCCTGGTGGCGACCGAGCCGCTGGAGGTGTGGAAGGACTACCTGGCCTTCCACGCGCTGGACCGCGCCGCACCGTACCTGCCCAAGGCGTTCGCCGACGCGCGCTTCGCCTTCCACGGCACCACCCTCAACGGCACGCCGCAGCAGAGCGAGCGCTGGAAGCGTGCGGTGGATGACAGCAACCACGCGGTGGGCGAGGCGATCGGCAAGCTGTACGTGGAGCGCCACTTCGACCCGGCCACCAAGGCCCGCGCCGATGAGATGGCCAGGAACATCATCGCGGCCTTCGCCAAGCGCATCGATGCGCTGGACTGGATGTCGCCGCAGACCAAGGCGCATGCCAAGGCCAAGGTCGCCGGGCTGACGGTGGGCATGGGCTACCCGGACAAGTGGCGCGACTACACGGGCCTTGAGATCAAGCGCGACGATGCGCTGGGCAACGCGGCGCGCGCCGAGCAGTTCGAATACCAGCGCAATATCGCCAAGCTCGGCCAGCCGGTGGACCACAGCGAGTGGGCGATGCTGCCACAGACGATCAACGCGATGAACGTGCCGCTGGAGAACCGCCTGGTGTTCCCTGCCGCGATCCTGCAGCCGCCGTTCTTCGATGGCGCGGCCGACGATGCGGTCAACTACGGTGCGATCGGTGCGGTGATCGGCCACGAGATCAGCCATGGCTTCGACAATGCCGGCGCGCTGTTCGATGAGACGGGCAAGCTGCACAACTGGTGGACGGCGGACGATCTGAAGAAGTTCAACGCCGCCGGCGATGCGCTGGCCGCGCAGTTCAGCAGCTACCAGCCGTTCCCGGGGGTGTCGGTGAATGGGCGGCTGACGCTGGGTGAGAACATCGCCGACGTGGCGGGCCTGGCGACGGCCTACGATGCCTACCAGTTGTCGCTGCAGGGCAAGCCGGGGCAGACGCTGGAGGGCTTCACGCCGGACCAGCGCTTCTTCCTGGGCTTCGCGCAGGCGTGGCGCAGCAAGGCGCGCGAGCAGGCGCTGCGCAATTCGCTGCTGACCAACGTGCATGCGCCGGGCCAGTTCCGCGCGCTGACGGTGCGCAACCTGGACGCGTGGTACCCGGCGTTCGAGGTGAAGGAAGGCCAGAAGCTGTATCTGGCGCCGGACAAGCGGGTCAAGGTGTGGTGAGGGGTTTTATCGCGTTGCGATGATGCAGAAAAACGGGCGCTTCGGCGCTCGTTTTTTTTGTCTTCCTGCTGGGGCTTTCTGCAGTGAAGAACAGGCGCAACAGCAACAGCGGCGAGTGCCGGGCTTTGCTGGCTGGGGCGGGTACGGGCGGGAGTGCGGGACACGCCGTGAACCCATCCCTGGGGGCTCGACATGCGCCATCCATGGCGCATGACGGTCCCGCACTCCCACCCGTACCCACCCTTTGACAGTGTGCCGGTGCGCAACGAAACAGCCGATGCGCTATCACCACGCAGCCCTGCATTGGACTGTGAGTCTCAAACTGCGCCTATCCACTTCTTCGCTTTGTGCTTCTTCGCTTTGTGCTTCTTCGCTATGTGTTCTTCATGCGACTGACGCCCAGCCCAGCGTCTGGGCCGGGCCGCGGAGCGGGATTTTCGGCGTGCCCCGCGAGCCCCCCCGCCCTGCCCCTGGTGGGCAGGGCAGAAGGCTTTTATGCCTCACCCCCACTCGCCCAACACGCTCACCGGCACGCCCATCCGCGTGCACGCGCGCGTGGCCAGGCCATCCTGCAGTGCGCGCCGGAACAACGGCGCCATCGCGCGCAGCACGTGGGCGGATGTGCGTGCCTGCGCGCGTTGCAGGGGCGTGCGCTCGAGCATCGCCGCGGCCCAGTCCGGGACCAGGGCTGCCCCCGCCCCCAGGAACAGCTCGCGCGACAACCCCGCCATCGGCACCGGCAGGCGGATGCCCGACAACACCCCCAACACCTCGCGCGAGCGCGCATCGAAGCTCAACTGCGGCAGCTGCCGGGCAAAGTAGGCGTCCACCTCCGCTTCGGTGGCCGGCACCTCCGTGGCGCCCAGCGCCTCGGCCACCCGCTTGTACTCGCCGTAGTACTGGTCCGCAACCGCCACCGGCACGTCGCGGCAATAGCGCCGGCAGCCCTGCAGGAAGCCATAGGCCTCGGTGACATGCACCCACGTCAGCAGTGCCGGATCATCGGCCGCGTACACGCGCCCATCGGGCAATTGACCGCGTACCCGCGCATGAATACGCCTGACCTTGGTCACCAGTGCCTCCACCTCGCCGGTCGGCGCATAGCTGGTGCCGGCCACGAATGCCGTGGTCCGGCGCAGCCGCCCGACCAGGTCCTCGCGGAAGTTGGAATGGTCGTACACCCCGGCCAGTGCCAGCGGATGCAGGGTCTGCAGCATCAACGCGCACAGGCCACCGGCCAGCATCCCCGGAAACTCCGAGTGCACCCGCCAGGTTGCGCTGTGCGGGCCGAACCAGCCGGGATCGCCCAGCGGCTGGTCGTAATCGATACCACTCTGCCCTCGCGGGAAGGCGCCCAGGACCCAGCGCCGGATCGGCGCGGTGATCGGGCGGGAAAGACGGTGCAGCAACGGCGGCCTCGCAGGGGGTCCAATCGGTGGGAAACGACCGCAGCCTGCGCGGTCGGCCACGATTCTGGCCGATCCCGGGGTCGCCAGCGAGCCTGCGTGCCCAGCGCCGGTTTCATGTGCGGCCGCAGCATGTTTTTTCCTGCGACATCTTGTCGCAGGCCGCAGGCGCAATGACGCGCTGCAGCACCGGCCGCCCATTCAGAAAACCGGGCGCGGCGGCTTCGCACCGCCCCCATTGCACGGCCCGCTGGAAGTGCTAGAACTGAATCCGCCTCAAGTTCGTCCAATGCGCTGTCGCACGTTCCAGAAGGAGCACGTCATGATCGCTTTGTTCAAGGGTTTGGGTTTGCTGTTGCAGGACAACGAGCTCTACGGGAGTCCGTTCGAAAAACAGGTCGCGCATTGGCGTAACAAGAGCGAGCAGCAGATCCGCGAGGAAGTGGAGGTGCTGGCCAAGGCCAAGGGCCAATGGCTGATGGCCTCGATCATGGGCTGGCAGGCGTCGTCCCTGCTGATCCTCGGGCTGATCAGCAACTACCTCTGGAAAGACGACTTCCATATCACCTTCACCCGCGTGGTGATCGTGTTCGGCTCGTGGATCTCGATCCTCTTCGTGATCTGGTTCATGGCCAACATGTTCGACCATACCGCCGGCTTCGAGCGCTGGATGAAGGCCTTCAACAGCCGTGCCCGGATCACCTCCGACGCTGACAGCGTGGAGTGCGTCGCTGAGGCGCTGGACATGGCCCAGCATTACCCCGAAGTGCTCGACTACAAGCAGGCCGTCACCGCCCGTCGCGAGCTGCGCCATGAGGACATCCGCATCATGCGCGAGATCGGCCGCATGAAGCAGCACTCCGAACTGGTCGGCCAGCTCAACCACGTCGGCGATCAGGACAGCCGCGGCGACCTGCACCTGCAACCAGCCTTCTGACCATCCCGGAAAGCGGGGGGAGCCACAATGCCACCGTGATCACTCACGGTGGCATTGTTCTTTGGGCTGCTCGCTCACGCATTGGCCGAAGCCCTTGGGCAGGTCCGGCACCCGTTCGGTCTTGCCCACCGCCACCGACAGGCGCCGCACGGGCGGCTGTGCGCAGGCCGCATCGGCCTTGCAGCCCGGTGCCAGCACCAGGTAGTGGCACTGGCCGCTGCTGCTGGCGATGCAGGCGAACTGCGCCACCCCGTCCACCACCGTGGAGGTGCTGTACAGCGTGTCCACGCCATTGGCGCGCACGCGGGTGACCGAGGTATTGCTGGACTGCTCGCAACCGGCCAGGGCCAGCAGCATGACGCACAGGATCGGGAGGTGGCGCATGGTCGCTCCAACGTTGCGATGGACGGGGAATCACATACCGCGGAACAGGCTCATGAACGGCTGGCTGACGCTCAGCACCTCGGCACGGTGCTTGAGCTTGAGCTGGCCGCGCCCGCTGTCGTCGCGGCTGACGGCGGCCACCGCCTTCATGTTGACGATGGTGGAACGGTGCACCTGGCGGAAGCGCTGCGGATCGAGCACCTCCAGCAGTTCGCGCAGGGGCGTGCGCAGCAGGCTTTCGCCCTGCTCGGTCACCACCGTGGTGTACTTGCTGTCGGCGCGGAAGTACAGCACATCCTCCAGCATGATCAGTTGGGTGTCGCGACCGTTGCTGGCGGTGATCCAGGCCAGCGGGGGCGTGCCCGCGGCCGCTGCGCCGCCCTGGCCGAGGCGCTGCAGGAGCTGTTCGAGCATGGCGCTGTCCGGCCGGCCCTGCTGCAGGCGCGCCAGGATCCGCTCACGGGTGGCCAGCAGGCGCTCGTCGCTGACCGGCTTGAGCAGGTAGTCCATCGCGCCCTGCTCGAACGCATCGATCGCGTACTGGTCGTAGGCGGTGACGAACACCAGCTGGGTGCGTGGGCTGATCTCCGGCAGCGCGCGGGCCACGTCGATGCCGGTGATGCCGGGCATGCGGATGTCCAGGAAGGCCAGGTCCGGTTTCAGTTCGGCCAGCTTTTCCAGCGCGCAGGCGCCGTCTTCGCACTCGGCCACCAGGCGCAGTTCCGGCCACAGCCGCTGCAACTGGGCGACCAGCGACTGGCGCAGCAGGTCTTCGTCTTCGGCGATCAGGGCATCAAGCTGCATGGATGGCCTCGCGCGCATCGCGCGGCAGGGAGATTGTGGCGGCCACGCCGCTGGGGAAGTTGGACACGATGGCCACGCCGGCGCGCTCGCCGCAGGTCAGGCGCAGGCGCTCGCGCAGGTTCTTCAGGCCGATGCCGGTACCGCTGCTGCCGCCCTGGCCGAAGCCAAGCCCGTCGTCGGCCACGGTGAGGGTGACATGGTCATCGAAGGCGCGCGCGATGATCCACACCGTGCCGCCACCGGGCTTGGGTTCCAGCCCGTGCTTGATCGCATTCTCCACCAGGGTCTGCAGGGCCATCGACGGCAGTGGCAGCCCGAGCAGCGCCGGCGGCACGTCCACCTGCAGCGCCAGCCGCGCCCCCATGCGGATCTTCAGGATTTCCAGGTAGGCCTGGGTGCGTTCCAGTTCCACGCCCAGGGTGGACATCGACTCGTCGACACTGGGCAGCGAGCTGCGCAGGTACTGGATGAGGTGGCCCAGCATCTGGTCAGCACGCGGCGGGTCGGTGCGGGTCAGCACCTGTGCGTTGGCCAAGGTGTTGTAGAGGAAGTGCGGTTCCACCTGGGCGTGCAGCAGGTTGAGTTTGGCCACCGAGAGTTCTTTTTCGGTCGCGGTCTGTTCGGCGGCGGCCTGCTCGTCGCGGCGCTGCTCGGACACCCGGCGGGTGATCGCGCGGGTGACCGCTTCGGCGTTTTCATGGTTGCTGCCCTCGTCCACCGCCAGCAGGTCGGCCCAGACCCCGGCGTCCGGCTCGAACAGCAGGGTGACACTGCTGGTGCCCTGCCCCGGGGTCACCGTGGCCAGCACGCTGTTGCGGCGGATCGCCAGCCGTGCCGGCAGGTTCCAGCGCGATGGCGGGCGGCCGTTGTAGGGGTCCACGCGGCGCACGCAGGCCCGCACCTGCAGGCTGCCGGCGGCGCTTTCGATGTTTTCCACGCGGGGCAGCTCGGCGATGGCTTTTTCCACCAGCGCAAACGCCGGGCCGGCGTCCATCGGCAGTTCGATCTGGCGGCGCTGCCGGCTGGACAGGGTGGTGCCGTCCAGGCGACCGGCGATCAACCAGACCCGGCGGATATGGGTGATGCAGCTGCCGATCGCGGTGACCACCAGGAACATCGCCAGCAGCCCGAAGACCCAACCGGGGCCGTCGTCCATGCCGCTGAAGATGCCACTCCAGACGAAGCCGGCCACGACGATGGCGGCGGCCCAGGCCAACAGGATGCGGAGAATCAGAGCGAGGCTGGCGAACACGGCGGCGTCTTCACATAGGGAGTGAGGCGAGCATAGCCCTGCCGCCAGCGGGAACAAGCGGCATGCGACGAAGGCGGGGAATGCGGGGATGAAGCCGGCCAGCGGCCGGCCGCAGCCGTGTCGATGGCTGCGGCTGGGCACCCGCCCCGCGCCGGGGGGCCGCGCGCCCCGCCGGCGGTACCGGCGGGGCAGTGGGTCAGTTGCGCTCGGCGGCGCTGGCATCGCGCGGGGCGCGGAACTGGGAATCATTGCTCCAGTTCGGCCAGGCCCGCGCGTTGGCCAGCTGGTTGCCCAGCGTGTACAGCACTTCCAGGTCGCGCGAGGCACCGGCGAAGGTCCAGTCCGGCTGCCACTGGTCGCCCTGCTGGTGGTAGCGCTTGGCGGTGTAGTCATCCGAGGCGGCCTTGCCCGCGGCCACGCCGCCGTCCACCCAATCCTGCCCGGCCGAGTAGGACACCGCCGGCACGCCGCGCTTGGCGAACGGGAAGTGGTCCGAGCGGAAGAACAGGCCGGCTTCCGGCTTCGGGTCCGGGGTGTAGCGGATGTCCCAGCCCTTGGCGACGTCCTTGAGCTGGTCCAGCAGTTCCAGCTTGGCCGACCCGTAGATGCCGAAGTCGCGCGACGGGCCGAACGGCGCCATGCCGTCCATGTTGATCACCGCCACGGTCTTGCTCAGCGGGTACAGCGGATGGCTGGCGTAGTACTCCGAGCCGAGCAGGCCCTTTTCCTCGGCGGTGACCGCCAGGAACAGCACCGACCGCTCGGGGCGCTTGCCCTTGGCAAAGCCGCGGGCCAGTTCGACCAGCGAGGCGGTGCCGCTGGCGTTGTCCAGCGCGCCGTTGAAGATGGTGTCGCCGTTGGCGTCGGGCTTGCCCACACCGATGTGGTCCCAGTGCGCGCTGTACACCACGGTCTCGTCCGGATGCCGGCTGCCTTCCAGGCGCGCGGCCACGTTGTGCGAGGTGATCACCTCGGTCTTGACCGCGTATTTGGCCGAGAAGGTCTCGCCCTTGAGCTCGACCGGCTTGAAATCGCGGCGCTGGGCCTGCGCCTTGAGCGCCTCGAAATCCAGCCCCGCGCGCTTGAACAGGTCCACCGCCAGGTCACGCTGGATCCAGCCTTCCAGCAGCGGGTGGGCCTCGGCGGGCTTGTCGCGGACCACATCGAACATGGTGTTGGTGTTGGAACCGGCCACCGTGGCCCAGCCGTAGGAGGCCGGGGCGGTCTCGTGCACGATCAGCACGCCGAGCGCGCCCTGGCGCGCGCCTTCTTCGTACTTGTAGGTCCAGCGCCCGTAATAGGTCATGCCCTTGCCGTCGAAGTCGCCCTGGCCGCTCTCGAAGTCGGGGTCGTTGATCAGCACGACGGCGATCTTGCCCTTCAGGTCCACGCCCTTGAAGTCGTCCCAGTCGCGCTCGCCGGCCTTGACGCCATAGCCGAGGAACACCAGCGGCGCGTTCCTGATGTCCACCTCGCTGGCACCGTTCATCGCGGCGCGCACGGCGATTTCCTTGCCCTGGCTCAGCGCTTGCGGCGTGCCCTTGCTGGTCAGCGACAGGCTCGGCGTGCCGACGATATCGCCCTTGAGCAGCGGCACGGCCTGGGTCCACAGGCGCTTGCCGTCCTTGAGGTCGCCGCCCGGCTGCAGGCCCGCCGCGGCGAACTGCCGGCTCAGGAAGGCGATGGTCTTTTCTTCGCCGGCGGTGGCCGGCGAGCGCCCCTCGTAGGCGTCGGAGGCCAGCTCCTTGACGTCGGCGGAGATCCGCGCGCCATCGAATTTGGGGGTGGCGGCCATCAAGGCCGACGACACCGACAACGCCAACAGGCTGATTACCACACGCTTCACGCTGCACCTCATGACTGACCGACAATCGTACGAGTGTAGGCCAGCGCCGTCGCCCGGTGCAGTGCCCCTCTACACGGCCGCCGCGCGCGCCAGCAGCAGGGCCTTCTCGCGGCCGTTGGCGGTCAGCGCGGCGGCACGTTCGAATGCGGCCCGTGCCTGCTCGGGCCGCCCCAGCTGGGCTAACAAGTCGCCCTGCACCGCCGCCAGTGGCGCGTAGTCGCGCAGGCGGGCATCGGCACCCAACTGCTCGACCAGCGGCCAGGCCGCCGCTGCGCCCTGCGCCCGCGACACCGCGACGGCGCGGTTGAGCTCGACCACCGGCGACGGTTGCCGTTCGGCAAGCCGCGCGTACAACGTCGCCATCCGCGTCCAGTCGGTGTCCTCGCTGCGGCGCGCACGCGCGTGGCACTCGGCGATGGCGGCCTGCAGCACGTAGGGATCATCGCCTCCCCCCAGCGCCACCGCCTGCTGCAGTGCCGCCTGGCCGCGCGCGATCTGCAGCCAGTCCCACCGCGCGCGGTCCTGGTCGGGTAACAGGATCGGGGCACCGCCGGCTTCGGTGCGCGCGGCAAGCCGCGAGGCCTGCAGTTCCATCAGCGCCAGCAGGCCCTGTACCTGTGGCCAGGTCGACAGGCGATGGGCCAGCACGCGGCCCAGCCGCAATGCCTCGTCGCATAACGCCGGGCGCATCCAGTCATCGCCGGCACTGGCCGCGTAGCCCTCGTTGAAGATCAGGTAGACCACCTCCAGCACCGAGGCCAGCCGCTCTGGCAGGGCGGCCTGGCGCGGCACGTCAAACGGCACGTTCTTCTGCGCCAGCGTGCGCTTGGCGCGCACGATGCGCTGGGCGATGGTGGGTTCCGGGGCCAGGAAGGCGCGCGCGATCTCGTCGGTGGTCAGCCCGCCAAGCAGGCGCAGGGTGAGTGCCACGCGCGCATCGGCCGCCAGCACCGGGTGGCAGGCCACGAACATCAGCCGCAGCAGGTCATCGCCGATGTCGTCTTCCAGCACTGCGCTGTCGTCCGGCGCGGGCAGCGGCAGCGGTTCCAGCGCACTGCCGTGCAGCGCATGCTGGCCGGCCACGCGCTGGTGCTGGCGCAGCACGTCGATGGCACGGTTGCGCGCGGTGGTCATCAGCCACGCTCCGGGGTTGTCCGGGATGCCGTGCGCGGGCCAACGCTCCAGCGCGGCCAGCCAGCTGTCCTGGGCCAGTTCTTCGGCACGTCCTACATCGCCGCGCAGCATGCGCGCCAGGCGTGCGATCAGGGCCGGCGATTCCATCCGCCAGAGCGTGTCCAATCGTTGCGAAAGCGCGGTGTCCATGCGCGGATCAGAGCATCGGCGGCGGCCTGGCACAAGCCCGCCGCCATCGCCCCGTAGGCCTTATCCCGGCTCGCCATCCATGTGCGCGATTTCCCACAGGTGTCCATCCAGGTCCTGGAAGCCGCGCTGGTACATGAACCCGTAGTCGCGCGCCGGCATCGGTTCGCTCGCCCCGGCCGTGAGCGCCGCGTCCACCAGCGCGTCGACCGCGTTACGACTCTCCGCCGACAGGCAGGTGATCACCTCGGTGCTGCTGCGTGCATCGCTGATCGGCTTGGGCGTGAACCCGCTGAAGAAGGGCTCCACCAGCAGCATGACGAAGATGCTGTCGCTGATGATCATGCAAGCCGCATTCTCATTGGTGAAGGTGGGGTTGAAGGCGTAACCCAGCGCCGCGAAGAAGGCTTTGGAGGCCTCCAGGTCGCGCACGGGGAGGTTGACGAAGATCATCTGCAGCGGTGCGGTCATGGTGTCGTTCCTTGGCGGGGCTCAGGGCTGTTTCATGCAGTTGACCATCCACGGCTTGCCGTAACGGTCGATCAGGAAGCCCCAGCGATGCGCCCAGAACGTCTCGCCGATCGGCATCTTGACCTCGCCGCCGTCGGCCAAGGCCTTGAACACGCGCTCGGCCTCTTCCACCGTGTCCACATCGATGTTGATGGTGGTGCTGTTCTCGCCACCGCTGGACGGGCCATCGGCGGCCATCAGGATCGCGCCGCCCACCTCCAGCTGGCTGTGGGCCACGTGGTCGAGCGTCTCCGGCGGCATCTCGCCGCAGCCCTCGGCGCCCTCCATGGGCGGCATGTCGCGGTACTTCATCTCCGAGGTGACCTCGCCGCCGAGCACCTGCGCGTAGAAGGCCATCGCCTCGTGGGTCTTGCCGTTGAAGCCAAGGAACGGAATCAGTTTCATGGGTGTGCTCCAGGGAGAAATGGGTCAGTCGGCGGCGCCGATCTGCTCGCGCAGACGCTGTTCCTGCGCCTGTAGTTCCGGGGTGAAGGCGGCGCCGAAATCCTCGGGACTGAGGATCGGGCGCAGTTCGACCACATCGCCGGGGGCGAACGGGGCGCGCTTGAGCCATTCGGTGGCCTCGTCCAGCGACCGCACCTGCCAGAGCCAGAATCCGCAGACCAGCTCGCGGGTCTCGGCGAACGGGCCGTCGATCACCCGTGGCGGCTCGCTGCCGAAGGCCACGCGACGGGCGCGCGAGGTCGGGTGCAGGCCCTCGCCCGCCAGCATGATCCCGGCCTGCACCAGCTGTTCGTTGTAGGCGCCCATGGCGCGGATTTCCTGCTCGGTCGGCATCAGGCCGGCCTCGGTTTCCTCGGTCGCCTTGACCAGGACCATCACTTTCATCGTTGTCTCCTGCCGGACAGGCCCGGGACCCGGGCCCTTCATGGAGTACAACGTTGCACGGGCCCGGAAATCGACGCACCGGCGCAAAAAATATTCCGGCGATGCGGTGGGCGCGGCGGGCCGACAGCCTGAACGGGCAGGTCCTGTCGCGCTGCAACACCGTCGCTGCGGCGCCTGGGGCATGATGATCGCCCCGTCCCCGGAGCGTTCGGCCATGCAATTCCTGCTGCTGATCTACATCGATGAAGGCCTGCTGCAGGCCCTGCCCGCCGAGGAATACGACCGCCTGATGCGCGACTGCCTGCAGCACGCCGACGCACTGCAGGCGGATGGCACGCTGGTGTTGGCCCAGCAACTGGCGCCGGTGGACAGCGCGCGTACGCTGCGCACCCGCCAGGGCCAGGCCCGGGTCACCGACGGCCCGTTCGCCGAAACCCACGAACTGCTGGCCGGCTTCAACCTGATCAACGCGCGCGACCATGCGCAGGCGCTCGCCATCGCCCGGCAGTTCCCGTGGTCGCGCTTCGGCAGCATCGAAGTGCGTCCCCTTGCCGACATGCAGGCCGAGCGCGCGCGCGTCGGCCTGGAACGCGCGCTTACGGCAACAACGTGATCTTCAACTCGCGCGCACCCACGCCTTCATTGCCGCTGTAGTCGCGCACACTGGCGCGGATCACGTAGTCGCCCGCCGGCAGCGCATCCGGCTGCCAGCGACCGGTCTCCACCACGCCATCGCGCACGGTGTTGCTGACCAGGTAGCGGAAGCGGGTGACCGCGCTGCCGTGCACGGTGATGCCGCTGTCCGGCGCATAGGCCACCACGGTGGCGCTGTTTTCCGGCGGCATGCGGTTGAACACGATGTTGAAACGCGGCTGCTCGTAGCCCGGCAGCGGCTGGCCTTGCGCGTCGAGGATCTGGTAGCCCACCTGGTAGGCGCCCAGGCGCCGGCGCGGCAGGTTGCGGTCCACCTGGTCCCACGCTTCCACCACGATCTGCACGCCCGGCCCCTGGCGCGGCACCGGCACGCGTCCGCCGGTGGCGGCCGTGATCGGCTGGTCCAGGTCGTCCAGCAGTTCCACCGCGGTGATGCGCGGGGCGAAGCGGTCGGCATAGCCGGTAAAGCCCAGCGCCACGGCATTGCGTTCGAAGCCACTGGCACCCACGCTCAGGTGCACGTGCGCCATGCGGTTGATGCTGCCCAGCGGTTCGCCCACGCGGAAGCGGGTGCCGCGACGGACGCGGATGCGTTCCAGCTTGCCATCCAGGTCCAGCAGTGGCTGCCAGCGCGCGTCGAAGGGCTGCCCGCGCGGGTCGCGCCCGACCTGCATGTGGATGTACTTCAGCCGCCCCAGCGCCAGGCCCTCGCCCTGCCCGCCCACCGCCCAGCTCGCCGCCGCGCTGTCGACCTTGCCATCGGCGATGGCCAGCACGCGCTGGCCGACATCACCGCGGATGTCGAAGCCGCCGTGCAGGTGGTGGCGGCTCTCGCCGCTGAAGTTGCCGCGCACCTCGCCCAGCGTGCCCACCACTTCATGCCAACCGTCCTGCGGTGCCAGTGGCCAACGGCCTGCGGTGGCCGGAAGGGGCGCGTCCGGCGCCGGGCCGGTCACCGCCGGTGCGGGCGCACTGCCATCGGCGGCGGCACGCAGCCGGTGGATGCGGTAGGCCGCCGCGTCCGCCAGGTACAGCCCGCCCTGCGCGTCCAGGGCCACCCCGCTGGGGCGGGCAAAGCGCGGCTGCGGGGCTACCCCGGCCAGTGCGACCTGGTGGCCCTGCGGGGACACCTGGACCACCTTGCCGTTGATGTCGCCCACGTACAGCACGTCATCGTGGGTGACCGCCACCGAGAGCGGCCCGCTGAGCACCCCACCGCCGACCACCTGGGTGCGCAGCGTGCCATCGGGGGACAGGCGCCGGATCGCATCGTTGTACAGGTCGGCGATGAGCAGGTTGCCGTGCGCATCCAGCGCCAGCGCCACCGGCGTGTCCAGCCGTGTTTCCGCGCCGATGCCGTCCACGTTGCCCGGCGCGTCGCCACCGGCCAGCGTACGCACGTTGCCATCCGGTTCGATCACGCGGATACGGTCGTTGTAGGTGTCGGCCACGTACACGCGGCCGGTCGCATCGACGGCCACGCCCATCGGCCCGTCGAAGCGCGCCTGCAGGGCCGCGCCGTCGGCGAACCCCGGCTGGCCATCACCGGCCACGGTGGTCACGTTGCCGTCGGTGCCGATCCGGCGGATTCGATGGTTGCCGGTATCGGCCACGTAGACGTTGCCCGCCGCATCCAGGGCGATACCCGAGGGCGTGTTGAACTGTGCCTGCAACGCAGGGCCATCGCGCCAGCCTTCGCCGGTGCCAGCCAGCGTGTCCACGCGCCCGTCCGGATGCAGCCGGCGGATGCGGTTGTTGTCGCCCGCGTCGGCAATGTAGGCAACCCCGTTGCCATCCAGGGCCAGCGCATAGGGGTCGGCGAAGCGCGCCTGCGCGCCGGCGCCGTCGCGCAGGCCATCCACGCCGTCGCCAGCCGCGGTCTCGATATGCGCCTGCCAGCCCAGTGGGGTCGGTGCCGGGCCGCGTGCCACCGGCGCCTGCACGGCCGTGGGAAGGAAGGTCCACGCCAGCCCTGCCGCAGTGACCACCACCACCGCCACCACCATCCACTGCCAACGTTTCATTGCGTTCCTTGCATGCATCCGGGCCACGACCTTAAACGTTGCCCGTACGCGTGCAAACCCCTTGCGCTTGTGTCACCCCGGTGTTCCGGGTTCAATCGTCGTTCTCTCCACGGAAGGATGATCCATGCCAAGCCTGCGCCATCGCCTCACCGGCTGTTTGCTGCTGGCGCTGTCTGCTGCCCCGGCGCTGGCCGGCACCGACAGCGTTGCCGCACCCACCGGCACCCTGCGGGAAGACGCGGCGGCGGCGGCCATCGTGGACAGCATCACCCTGGCCGAACGCGGTGACAGCGTCGGCGCGCTGCTCGGCTTCGAACGCGCCTTCGCCGATCCCGATACCGCGCTGCTGTCCGAGCCGCTGCGCCTGGACGGCCTGATCACCGCCGGGCGCACCGCCTTCAACGCACGCCAGGCGGCGCAGGCCCGTACCTACCTGGACGCGGCGCTGCAGCAGGCACCGGACGACCCGCGCGCCCTCTACGTGCTGGGCCGCCTCCTGCTGTGGCAGGAAGACATGCTGGAAGGCACCCGGTTGATCACCCGCGCACTGCGTGCGTCCGATGCGATGCTGGGCGACGTCGACATCCAGATGGCGCATGCGCTGGTCGACGCGCTGCAGGACCAGCCCGATGCACGGCGCGAGCTGCTGCAGGTATTGTTCGACCGCGACTGGAAGGACGAGGGCATCGAGCCGACGTCGCTGTGGCTGCAGCTGGCCGTGCTGCAGGCCGACGCCGGCCAGGGCGAGCGCTTGGCCGCGACCGTGGCGCGCATCGATACGCCGATGGAGGTGGTCGCCCTGCGCACCGACAAGCGCTTCGACGCCGTGGTCGACCGCCGCGACCCACGCTTCGATCCGCTGCAGTCCGCCCGCCGCTACACCGATGCCTTGCGGGTGGAAGGACTGCTGCGGCCCGAGCGCAGTGACCGCGTCGCCGACTTCACCGACACCCTGCTGCTGATCGGCGCGCACGAACAGGTGCTGTCCACCAGCGAGACGCTGTACACGCGCCTGTCCGCACCGAACGCACCGCGCAGCTTCGTCGGCGCCGATTACGCGGCCTGGGTGCTGAGCCATCGCGCGACGGCCGAACACCGCCTGGGCCGCGATGACGCCGCGGAGGCCACGCTGCTGCTGGCCGCGAGCCTTGGCGAGGCGGAGGCCCCCGGCAACCCGCTGCTGCAGCTCTACCTGGCCAGCTGGTACCTGGCACGGGAGCAGCCCGAGCGCGCATTGGAGGCGATCGCCGGCCTGGACCCTGCGCCGATGTTCGGCGAGTACATGCGCCAGTGGATCCGCTTCAGTGCCTACCGCACCCTGGGCGATGCCGACCGCTCGGCGCAGGCGCGCGCCTGGCTGCAGGCCAACCAGGGCGAAGGCCGCGCCGCTTACCTGGACGTGCTGCTCACTGAAGACCGCATCGACGATGCAGCGCGGCAGTTGATCGCCGACCTGCAGACCACGGCGCACCGCCAGGACGCCCTGCTGCTGATGCAGGACTTCCGCATGCTGGCACCGATGGCCGGCGACGTGGCCAACGACAGACGCTGGCAACAGCTGCTGCGGCGCGCGGACGTGCTGGCCGCGGCACGGGCCGTCGGCCGCATCGAAACCCAGCCGATCTACGGTCGCAGCGCCTGGCGGTGAGGCGTAGCGGCGCGGCTTGTGCGCGCCGTGCTTCCGGGGTTCAATCGGGCCACCGCCATGGAGGCAAGGATGCAACGATGACCCGAGGTGCCGGCCTTACCCTCGCCCTTCTGCTTGCGCTGCACGCCGCACCCGGCGTGCACGCCGCGCCGCATGCCCCGGCCCCGGCCAGCGCCGCACGGCCACTGGTGCCGGTACCGGCGGACCTGGCCGCCGCACTGGATGCCGCGGCCGAACAGGGCCAACAGGGCGATGCCCGCGGTGCGGGCGAAGCGTTCGACCGGTTGCTGCAGGACCCGCGCCTGACCTTGCTCGATGACACGCAGCGCAGCGCGGTGTGGATGGCGGCGGCCTGGACGGCCGGCACGCTGGAGCAGTGGACCCTGGCCAGGCAGCGCGTGCAGGAAGCGCTGCGGCTGGACCCGTCCAACAGCCTGGCGCGCTACTTCCTCGGCTCGCTGCAGATCGATGCGGGCGAACTCGACCAGGGCGCGGACAGCATCATCCGGGCGGTCCAGACCGAACCGGGCACGCCCACCCTGCGCACGGCGCTCGCATGGGCGCTGGCCGCGCACCTGCGTGACCAGCCTGCGCGCCTGCGCCCCTTCCTGCAGGCGCTGTTCGACAAGGGCTGGACGTCCGATGGCGTGGAACCGGACGACCTGTGGCTGAGCCTGGCCACCCTGCAGGCCGACGCCGGCGAGGCCGAGGCGCTGGCCACTACGCTGTCCCGCATCGACGGCCCCCGTGAGTTGATCGCGTTGCGCAGCGACAAGCGCTTCGATCCGTACCTGAAGCGCGATGATCCGCGCCTGGACCCGGTCCGCGCCGTGCATGCGCGCATCGCGTCGTTGTCCGACACCCTCCGGCGCACCCCGCAGTTCAACGACCTCACCACCGAGTTCGGCCGGCTGCTGCTGGTCGCCGGGCGGGAGGAGGAGGTGCTGACCCTGACCGAACCGCTGCTCGCCATCGCTGCAGGGCCCGAGGCGCTGCCAGCGGAGCAGCGCCGCAGCGTGGCCTGGCTGCTGGACCAGCGCGCCACCGCGCTGCGCCGGCGTGGCGAGCATGCGCAGGCCGTCGCGTCCCTGCGGCTGGCCGTGCGCGCGGCCGATCCGACCGGCGATACCGTCAGCCAACGGTTGAACCTGGGCGTGTTGCTGGCCGGCCTGGAGCAGCCCAAGCCGGCGCTCGCCGAGGTCAGCGGGCTCGGCGATGTCAGCGCGTATGGCGAAAGCACCCGCGCACTGGTCGAGCTGGTCAGCGCGCTGCAACTGCGTGACGCGGCCAGGGCCGATCGCGCGCGCACGGCCCTGGCCGCGGTGCGTGCGCAGGCGCCGCAGAACCCGCTGGAAGGTCTGCTGGCCGACGACCGCATGGACGACGCGGCGACCGCGCTGTTGGCGATGCTGGCCTCGCCGCGGACGCGCGTCGATGCGCTGCTGTCACTGCAGGACATGCGCACCGTGCCGGCATTGCCAGGCGATGCCGCACGCACCGCGCGCTGGCGCCAGCTCAAGCAGCGCCCCGACGTGCAGGCCGCGGTGCGGCAGGTCGGGCGCATCGAACGCTATGCGTTGTACGGCGACGACGACACGCGCTGAGCCGGCACCGCGCCCCGACTACTTCGCCGGCGTCTCCAGCTTGAACCCCATCGCCTCGCGGTAGCGTTGGTACAACGCGCTCACCTTCTCCACGTAGGCGAGCGTTTCGGCATACGGCGGCACGCCTTTGTAGCGGGTCACCGCGCCGATACCGGCGTTGTAGGCCGCCGCGGCCAGGGTGCGGTCGCCCTTGTAGCGTTTCAGCAGCGCCTTCATGTAGCGCGCCCCGCCGTTGATCGACTGTTCGGCGGAGAGCGGATCGGCCACGCCGAATTCGGTGGCGGTATCGGGCATCAGCTGCATCACACCCTGGGCGCCCTTGGGCGACACCGCGCCGGCATCGAAGCCGCTTTCGGCATGCGCGATCGCGCGCAGCCATGCATCGTCCACGCCGGTGGCCTTGGCCGCGGCCTTGAACTGCCTGGCGTGGCGGTTGAGCTGCGGCGTGCCCACCTTGCCCAGCCCTTCATGGGCCGGCTCGCCCGGCGGGGTGGCCACGGTGAACTTCAGGAACACCCGCGAGCCGGGCAGGTTGCGCGTGGAATACACCATCGCCCCGTCCTGCTCGCGCTCGTACAAGGTGCCGCTGAACACGCCCATGTTGCCCCAGAGGTTGGGGGTCTGCACCGCGTTGTCATCCACCTGCTGGGCGGTGCAGCGCGAGCCGGGTTCCGGCGCGGTCGCCAGGCTGACCGTGTTGTTCTGCACGCAGCGGTACACCGTGCGCGCCGCCACCGGCCAGGGCAGCAGCAACGACAACAGGGCCAACGCGGCAGGCAGGGTCGGTTTCATGGGCTCGGTTCGGGGCACGCAGGTCGTGCGGCGCGATCATCCGGCGGTGGCCGCGAACCGAAGGTGAATACCGGGCCCGCCGCCATGGCGGGCCCGGGGGCGCGTCAGCGACCGCCGCCCGCCAGGCGCTTGCCGGCGTAGCCCAGGCCCAGCAGCAGGAACCACAGCGGGCTGATCGCCAGCGCGTACAGGGTGTCCGGCTGCAGGGTCAGCAGCACCAGCACGAAGCCGAAGAACGCCAGGCAGACCACGCACATGGCGATGCCGCCGGGCATCTTGAACCGCGAGGCCGCATGCAGGTCCGGGCGCCGGCGGCGGTACACGATGTACGAGCACAGGATCAGCGACCATACGAACATGAACAGCACCGCCGCCAGCGTGGTGACCAGGGTGAAGGCGGTGACCAGGTTGGGGATCAGGTAGATCAGCATCGCCCCCAGCAGCAGGCAGACGCAGGAGAACAAGAGCCCGCGCGCCGGCACCGCCGCCCGCGACAGGCGCGCGAACATGCCCGGGGCGTGCCCCTCCTCGGCCAGGCCGTACATCATGCGGCTGGTCGAGAAGATGCCGCTGTTGGCCGACGAGGTGGCCGAGGTGAGCACCACGAAGTTGATCAGGCTGGCCGCGGCCGGGATGCCGGCCAGCACGAACAGCTCCACGAACGGGCTCTTGCCCGGCACCACCTCGCGCCACGGGGTGACCGCCATGATCGCGATCAGCGCCAGCACGTAGAACACGATGATGCGGATCGGGATCGAGTTGATGGCCTTGGGCAGGTTGCGCTCGGGGTCGGCGGTTTCGGCGGCCGTGGTGCCCACCAGCTCGATGCCGACGAAGGCGAAGACCGCGATCTGGAACCCGGCGAAGAAGCCGGCCAGGCCCATCGGGAACATGCCACCGTCATTCCACAGGTTGGCGAACGAGGCCTGGTGGCCCGACGGCGCGGTGAAGCCCCACGCCACCAGCCCGAAGCCGGTGATGATCAGCGCGCAGATGGCGATGATCTTGATCAGCGCGAACCAGAACTCCATTTCGCCGAACAGCTTGACCGTCACCAGGTTCAGGCTCAGCAGCAGGATCACGCACAGCAGTGCCGGTATCCAGGGCGCCAGGTCGGGAAACCAGAACTGCGCGTAGGCGGCGATGGCGATCACATCGGCGATAGCGGTGATGATCCAGCAGAACCAGTAGGTCCATCCACAGAAGAACCCGGCCCAGGGGCCCAGCAGGTCGGTGGAGAAGTCGATGAAGGACTTGTACGCCAGGTTGGACAGCAGCAGCTCGCCCATCGCGCGCATCACGAAGAACAGCATCGCGCCGATGATCAGGTAGACCAGGATGATCGACGGGCCGGCCAGGCTGATGGTCTTGCCCGATCCCATGAACAGCCCGGTGCCGATGGCCCCGCCAATGGCGATCAGCTGCAGGTGGCGGTTGGAGAGGCTGCGCCGGAGGTGGTCGGGGGGAACGGTCGGATCGGACATGGATGCGGGCCAGCAGGGCGATGGCTAGGAACATAGAAGAGCGCCGCCGGTTTGACCACTGCCGCGTGCAAGCAGCGTCGGCTTTGCCCCGGCGCCCGGCACCGGCCGGCCCGGCCGGACCTGCCCGGGCGGACGCGTGCGGGGTATTCCGATTCCCATCGCCGCCCGCAAATGGTGATATAGCGCACCGGGGGCATCGATCAGCCGCCGCCGGCCATGGCGTTCGACGTCCCCCACCCTCCCGGCATCGAGGTCTGCTTGAACCGCCCCAGGATCATCGCCGCCACCGTGCTGTTCGCCCTGCTCGGCGCGCTCGTGCCGATCGCCTCGGTGGCCTATGCCACCTGGAGCCGGGCCACCGATGCCGAGCACGACCGCCTGCAGGTCACCGCCGAACGCACCCTGCTGCGCGCCCACCGCGCGTACGAGACCGGGCTGGTGGCGCTGCGCCGGCTCAACCAGAGCACCCTGCCGCCGTGTTCGCCCGAGCACCTGCAGCTCATGCGCAGCCTGACCCTGGGCACCCGCTCGGCCGAGCAGATCGGCTACTTCGAGGACGGGCGGCTGCGCTGCACCTCGTGGGGGATGATGGACAACCACGTGCCCGAGCCGACCCCGGACCACATCACCGCCGATGGCGCCGGCATCACCCTGGACGTGCACCCGATCGCCGGCGATGGCACCGCCCTGATTGCGGTCAAGCTGGACCGGTACGACATCCTGATGGATCCCGAACGCTTCGTGGATGTCATCACCGACCCGAACGTCCGCCTGGCCGTTGCCAGCCCGGACGGGCGCCTGATCGCCCAGCAGGCCATCCTCGACCAGCAGCTTCTGCAGCGCCTGCTGCGCGAACCGCACAGCGGCATGGACGGCCACACCCTGTACGCCACCGCCCAGGACCAGGAGTGG
This sequence comes from Stenotrophomonas sp. Steno-Z1, assembly GCF_056393175.1. Taxonomy (NCBI): domain Bacteria; kingdom Pseudomonadati; phylum Pseudomonadota; class Gammaproteobacteria; order Lysobacterales; family Lysobacteraceae; genus Stenotrophomonas; species Stenotrophomonas sp. Steno-Z1. The sequence continues at coordinate 103,860 of NZ_JBWJPB010000008.1, forward strand.
CTGGCCATCGCCACCGCGCCGCGTACCGACCTGATCGCCAGCTTCCGCCAGCAGTTCCGCCAGTTCATCCCGCTGGGCGTGCTGGGCGCGCTGGCAGCGGTGGGCGGGGTGGTCTGGCTGTCGCGCCGACGGTTGTCGCTGCCGGCCGAGCTGGCCACCGCGGTGCGCCGGCGCGAGTTCTTCATGCATTACCAACCCATCATCGAGCTGGACACCGGCATCTGCATCGGCGCCGAGTCGCTGGTGCGCTGGGCCCGCCCCGATGGCACCCAGGTGCGCCCGGACCTGTTCATCCCGCTGGCCGAAGAACACGGCCTGATCGACGCGCTCACCGACCAGGTGATCGAGCGGGTGATCGAGGACATGCGCGATCTGCTGGTCCAGGACCGCAGCGTGCACATCGCCATCAACCTGTCCGCCAGCGATGTCAGCAGCGGGCGGGCGCTGAAGGTGCTCACGCGCCAGTTGGCCGGCACCGACATCCATCCCCAGCAGATCTGGCTGGAAGCCACCGAGCGGGGCTTCATCGATGTGCAGCGCGCGCGCAACACCCTGGCGGTCGCGCGCCGCGCCGGGCACTGCGTGGCCATCGATGACTTCGGCGTGGGCTATTCCAGCCTGCAGTACCTGCAGCAGTTGCCGCTGGACGCGCTGAAGATCGACAAGTCCTTCATCGATGCCATCGGCACCGACAGCGCCACCAGCCCGGTCACCTCGCACATCATCGACATGGCCAAGACGCTGGGCCTGTCCATCGTCGCCGAAGGCATCGAAACCCCGGCCCAGCTGGCCTACCTGCAGGCGCGCCAGGTCGACTTCGGCCAAGGCTGGCTGTTCTCCCGGCCCTTGCCACCGGACGCCTTCATCGCCTTCCACCACCAGCGCCTGCAGCAGTACGGCAAGGCGCCGGAAAACATGCAGAACCCCAACAACGCCGTCGAGGACTGAGCGCGCGCGCCTTCATTCGTCGGCGATGCCCGCCAACGCCAATACCCAGCGTGGCACCTTGGGTTCGCCGGCATAGAAACTGCGCGGCTTGCCCTCGGCCATCGCCCAGCGGTGGATCCAGCTGATGCCGCCGGCGCCGTTGTAGCCGTCGGCGTGCGCGTAGACCGGGTCCTGCAGCGCCTGTTCGAGGGCGATGAACGTATAGCCGCGGCGCCGGGTGGCCGCGATCAGCTCGCCGATGCTGTCGGCGTTCAACGCATTGGCGTGCATCAGCCATACCTGGGCCGGCAAGCGCCCGAACAGCTGCCGCGACTGATCCTCGTAGTAGTCGAGTTTGTTGAGCATGTAGGGCACGTAGCCACGCCGCAGCTGCCGCAGGCGCGCCTCGCGCAGCGCCGGATCGGTCTCGGTATCGCGCACGTGGTCGTAGGCGAACGCCCAGATCCATTCGCTGTTGTCCACCGTGACCGGCGCGATCCGGTAACCGTGCTGGTCCAGGAAGGTCGCCAGCGCGGCGCGTTGCTGTGGCGTGCGCCCCGCGCGCAGGTAAGGATGGCGGAACCAGCGCGGCGCCTGGCCGCGCTCGGCCAACAACGGGCGCAGGGTCTTCTCCCCGTCGAGGATGTCCCGCTCGTAGGCCTCCAGCCCGATCGCGTGCAGGTCGACATGGCCACGCGTGTGGTTGCCCAGTTCCAACCCGGCATCGCGCCAGTCGCGCAGCATCTGCACGCGTGCCGGCTGCACCTGGCCGCCCTGCTCCAGTTTGACCTCGTTGACGAAGCCCACCACCGGCACCTGCGCGGCGGTCAGCGCGGCCAGCAGCTGCGCATAGCGCTGCGCCAGTTCCGGGTCGTTGCGCTCATCCAACCGCTGCCAGGGCAGATCGTCGATGGTCAGCGCGATGCGCTGGTCCGGCGCTGCCTGCACCACGCCGGCCACGGCCAGCATGCCCATTCCCATCCATCGCAACACGGTACGGCGCACGCCAGACTCCAACCCCTCATCCAGATCCCAGCATAGCGCCCCATCCCGACCCGTTGTTTTCAACGCAAGGCGATAGCGCCGGGCCATGCCCGGCGGCCTTTCCCTGTCAGTGCACGGGGGGCGCCCAGGCACGCGGCCGCCGCACCAGCACCATCAGCGTCATCACTAGCAACACCAGCAGCACGCCCGGCAGCCAGCGTTCGCCCAAGGTTTCCAGCATCACCCCGCCCACCACGCCACCGATGGCGATGGCCAGGTTCCAACCGGTCACCACGAACGACTGCGCGATGTCGCCCGCCGCCCCGGCGCGGCGTGCCACGGCGGTCTGGAACTGGGTCGCCACGCCACCAAAGGCCACGCCCCACAGCACCGTGCCCAGCACCAGCACCCACGGCGAGGTCGGCCACAGCGCGAACGCCGTGGCGGCCAGGGCGAAGGCCACCGTACTGGCGATCACCAGCACGCGCAGCCAGCGGTCCACCCAGATCCCGGTGATCCAGATGCCCAGCAGCGCGGCCACGCCGAACACCAGCAGCAGGCGGTCCAGCCACGGCGCGGCACCGGCCAGCGCGGCGAACGGTTCGATGTAGGTGTACAGCACGTTGTGCGCCAGGACGTACAGGAACATCGTCAGCAGCGCCGCGCGCATGCCCGGCAGCCGCAACACATCCCCCAGCCGCTGCCGCGCCCCCGCGCCCGGTGCCGACAACGCCGGCAATGCCAACCGCGCCCACAGCAGCAGGCCCACGCTGAGCAGCGACATCAACCCGAATGCCCAGCGCCAGCCGATGGTCTGGCCCAGCAACGTGCCGGCCGGGATGCCCAACGACAACGCCAGCGGCGTGCCCACCATCGCCACCGCGATGGCGCGGCCCTGCAGCCGCGGCACCACCATGCGGCTGGCATAGCCGGCCACCAGCGACCACAGCAGGCCCGCGCTGATCCCGGCGATGAAGCGCGCCACCAGCATCACCGCGTAGTGGTGGGTGAAGGCGGTGAGGGTGTTGACCACCACGAAGCCGGCGATCGCGGCCAGCAGCAACGGGCGACGCGGCAGGCGCTGGGTCAGCGCGGTCATCGGCAGGGCCGCCACCAGCGAGCCGATCGCATAGATGGTCACCAACTGGCCCACCAGCGCGCGGCTCACGCCCAGGTCGGCGCTCATCGGCGACAGCAGGCCGGCCGGCAACGCCTCGGTCAGGATGGTCACAAAGCCCGCGCAGGCCAGGGCCAGCAATCCCGCCAGCGGCAGGCGCGCGGACGCGGCCGACTCGACCGCCAGTGCGGCGGTGCCAGCGTCTCCATGCATGCCTGCGCCACTCATGCCGACACCTCCAGCGCGGCGTACACCGCATCGCGCAGTTGCTCGACGAACGCGCCGTGCATGCCTTCGTACAAGGTATTGGTGAGGGCCACCACGCTCAGCCCGCGCGCCGGGTCCACGAACCAGCTGTGCCCGTACGCGCCCCCCCAGCGCCAGCTGCCGGGCGCCTGCGGCGTAGCCGTCGGACCGGCGGCGTCCAGTACCGCAAAGCCCAGTCCGAAGCCCCAGCCCGGCGCATCCGGCGGTCCCTGCTCGCCCACCTGCGCGCGCGCCATCGCCGCCACGGCCGTCGCCGGCAACCAATCGCGGCGCGACTCCCCACGCAACGCCTCGAGCAGACGCATCACGTCGTCGGCCGTACCGACCATGCCGCCGCCCGCCGAGGCGAACGCCGCCGGATCGCTTGCACGGGCCAGGCTGTAACGGATGCCGGCGCTGCCCTCGAACGGCGCCACCACCTCGCCCTCGGCCAGCCGGTGCGGCTGCGGCGTGTCGGTGACATAAGGCGTGACCAACCGCGCCGGGCTGTCGGTATGGAAGCCGGTGTCCTGCATCCCCAGCGGCAGGCTCACCTGCTCGCGCACCACCTGCGCCAGCGGCGCGCCGGTGGCCGCCTCCAGCAGCGCGCCAGCCACGTCCACGCCCAGCGAGTACCGCCACGCCGTACCCGGCGCGAACAGCAGCGGCACCCGTGCGATCCGCTGCAGGTTCTCGCGCAGGCTGACCGGGCTGTCATCCATGCCGTCGCTGACGCCCTCCCGTGCATGCGGGCCGTCGGCGTCGGCATCCAGGAAGCGGTAGCCCAGCCCCGCGCTGTGGCTGAGCAGATGGCGCAGGGTGATGTCCGGGCGGCGGCCGTCGGCCAGCGCCGGGCGGAAGTCGGGCAGCCAGTCGGTGATCGGCGCATCCAGCGACAGCAGGCCCTGCGCCACCAACCGCATCGCCGCGGCGGTCACGATCGGCTTGCTGACCGAGGCCAGCCGGAACAGCGCATCGCGCGGCATTGACCGCTGCCGCTCGCGATCGGCCCAACCGCTGGCGCTGGCGTGGACGAGCTGGCCGTGCCGGCGCACCAGCACCACCGCGCCCACGATCTGGTGGCGGGCATGGGCGGCAGACAGCACGGCATCGACCGGCGCCAGGCGTGGATCGGCAGCGGCAACGGCAGGGAGGTCCAGGACGGAGGACATGGGGGACGGTCCAGCAGGAGGGGAGCGCCATCCTCGGCCTTCACTGCCCCGGCAAACACCCAGGCAGTGCTCCAGACATTCCGGACACCAGATTCCGCAATGATGGAGAACCCCATACCAGCAAGGGATCCGGCCGAGGGCCGTCCCGACGCACCACTGCGTCCCATCTCGAGGGGCGCCAGTGGCCCCAGGGCGGCTAAAGTGGCCGCTTTCCCCCCTTGGTACGGCCATGTCCGCGCTGGAAAACCTGGGCAACCTGCAAACCTTCGTGCACGTGGCCGACACCCGCAGCTTCGTCGAGACCGGGCGCCTGCTCGGTGTGTCCGCCTCGGCCACGGGCAAGACCGTCACCCGGCTGGAACAGGCCTTGGGCGTGCGCCTGTTCCACCGCAGCACGCGCAGCGTCACTCTCACCGCCGAGGGCGAGCGCTTCCTGCTGCGCTGCCGGCGCATCCTCGACGAGCTCGACGCCGGCCGGACCGAACTGGCCCAGCAGGCGGCTGCGCCCTGCGGCACGCTGCGGTTGAGCCTGCCGCTGGTCGGCGACCTGTCGCTGCCGATCCTGTCCGACTTCATGGCCGCCTATCCGGGCATCCGCCTGGAGCTGGATTTCGACGACCGCATGGTCGATGTGATCGAAGAGGGGTTCGACGCCGTGCTGCGGGTCGGCGAGCCCTCCGACTCACGGCTCAGCGCACGCCGGCTCGGGGTATTTCCGCGTTATCTGGTCGCCTCGCCGGATTACCTGGCGCGGCGCGGCGTCCCGCAGACACCGTCGGACCTGCTGCAGCACGACTGCCTGCACTACCGCTTTCCCACCAGCGGCAAACTGGAACCGTGGCCGCTCCCGCGCGAACCCGGCGCGCCCGCGCTGGAGCTGCCGGTGGCGATGGTCTCCAACACCATCGAAGCGCGCCTGGCGTTCGCCCTGGCCGGGCGCGGCATCGGCTACATCCCCGAGCACTCGGTGCGCGAGGCGTTGGCCGACGGCCGCCTGGTGCGGGTGCTGCCCGAGCAGATCCATGCCTGTGGCACCTTCCACCTGCTGTGGCCCTCGGGCCGCCACGTGCTGCCCAAGCTGCGGGTGTTCATCGATTTCGTCAGCGCCCGGCTCACCGGCGTGAGCTGCTGAACAGCCGGCATTCACCGCCCGCGGCCACGGCAAACCTATACTGGCCGCGCGACAGCCAGTCGCCTGTGTAATGAGGTATGCCCGCATGCGCCATTGATGCCCCGCCGTCGCCAGACGGCCTGTGACCTTCCCGCCTTCGCGGGGAGCATCCACGGCATCCATGGAGGTCGCATGACCGCATTCTCGCTCACGCTCGACCGCGTGACCTGCACCCTGCCCGATGGGCGGGTCCTGTTTTCCGATATCAGCACCCAGTTCGATACCACCCCGACCGGCCTGGTCGGCCGCAACGGTGTGGGCAAGAGCGTGCTCGCTGGCCTGCTCGCGGGCCAGCGCACCCCCAGCAGCGGGCAGGTCCAACGCCAGGGCCGGGTCCACCTGCTGGCGCAGCACGCCGGGCCGCCGGCCGGCAGCATTGCCGCCCTCGCCGGGGTCGCCCCGCTGCTGCACGCCCTGGCCCGCATCGAGGCCGGCAGCGTCGATCCGGACGATTTCGCCACGGTCGGCGAGCGCTGGGACATCCGCGACCAACTGCAGGCGCAGTGGACGCGGCTGGGCCTGCCCGCGCTGGATCCGGCACGCCCGGCGGCCTCGCTCAGCGGTGGCCAGGCCATGCAGGTGGCGCTGGCCGGTGCGCTGTTGTCCAACGCCGATGCGCTCATCCTGGACGAGCCCAGCAACCACCTCGACAGCACCCACCGCACCCGCCTGCTCGACGCCCTGGCCGGGTGGCGCGGTGGCCTGATCGTGATCAGCCACGACCGCAGCGTGCTCGGCGCGATGCGCCGCATCGTCGAACTCTCCCCGGCCGGGCTGCGCAGCTATGGCGGCAACTACGACTTGTATGCAGGCCAGAAACAGGACGAACGCGCCGCTGCCGATGCGGTGCTTGCGCTGCGCCGGCGCGAGCGTCGCCAACTGCAGGACGATCAGCGCGAACAACGCGAGCGCATCGAGCACCGCCAGTCACGCGCGCAGCGCACGGCCCGCACCGCCAACCAGGCACCGATCCTGCTCGGTGGCATGAAAAACCGCAGCGAGAACAGCACCGGGCGCTGGCAGGCCCGGCAGGTAGAGCGCGCTGCCAGCGTGGACGCGCGCGTGCGCGACGCTGCCGCACAGGTGGAGGAGGCGGTGGAGATCGCGCTGCTGGCGCCCACCCTGGCCGATCCCGGTCCGCAGCGCGTGGCCGAACTGGTCGACGTACAGCTGCCGTGGGTGGCGCCGCCGTGGCAGCGCATCAGCGTGTGCGTGCAGCGCGGCCAGCGCATCGGCGTGCGGGGCCGCAACGGCAGCGGCAAGTCGACGCTGCTGCGGCTGCTTGCCGGGCAGCTCGGCGCCGAGCCCGGCCAGTGCACGGTGGCTGCGCGCACGGCGCTGCTCGACCAGTCGCTGTCCGCGTTGCCGGCCCAGGCCACGGCCCTGGCACTGCTGCAGGACGCGCATCCCGACGCCAGCGAGGCAACCCTGCGCACCCAACTCGCCCTGCTCGGCCTGGCGGGCGATCGCTGCCTGCGTCCGCTGTCCACCCTCAGCGGCGGCGAGCGCCTGAAGACCGCGCTGGCCGCCGTGCTGTATGCACGCGATCCCCCACAGTTGCTGCTGCTGGATGAGCCGGGCAACCACCTCGACCTGCCTTCGCTGGCCGCGCTGGAGCAGATGCTCACCCGGTACCCGGGCACGCTGATGATCGTGTCCCACGACCCGGCGCTGCTCGATGCGGTCGGCGTGAGCCATTACCTGGACGCGGCCGATGCAGGCTGGGCGCTGACGGCGGTGTAGGCAGTGCCTCGGCGTGGTCGGGCTACCCGCACGACCACGCCGGGCCGGCATCGGGCAGCAACTGCCACAACATCGGCCCGGCCCGCATCTCCGCATTGGTCAGCAGACAGGCGCCGAACGCCGCACGCACCGTGCGCTCATCCATCTCCACCCCGATCAACGGGCGGCGATCGCCCCACCACGGGTGCCACATCCGGCGCATCGCCTGGTCCTGGCCGGCGTCGTCGATCTTCTCCATGCCCGGCATCGGCGCGGTCCAGCAATCTGCCGGTTGGCGTACCCAGCCCACCTCGGTATACGGCACCCGCGGCACCGGCAGCAGCGGGGAGGTGTCTTCCAACCCGGCCGCCAACCGCGTGCGTGCGGCATGCCAGACGCCGGCCGGTGCGGTCCGGGGGCCGCGTCCACGCCGGACAGCGCGCCACCCGGTCTACGCGGTTGGCCAGCATGGCAAGGCGGGCATCGGACACGCATTGGAAATGTTACTATATAACATTCACTGATCCCGGGTCCCCACCCATGAAGCGTGCGTCCACCCTGCTCGATGCGAGCGCCATCGCCCTTTCCAGCCTATGCCTGCTGCATTGCCTGGCCCTGCCGCTGTTGGCCGCGGCGCTACCGCTGTTGGGCGTGTGGGCAGAGGCCGAGTGGGTGCACGTGCTGTTCGTGATCATCGCCGCGCCCATGACCGGCTTCGCCCTGTGGCGCGCGCATCGCCAGCAGCGCCTGCCCGCGGCCGCGGTCACCAGCGCCGCAGTGGGGCTGTCGCTGTTACTGGCCGGCGCTGCCGGCTGGCCCAGCCACGACAGCGAAACCCCGATGACCGTCGCCGGCAGCCTGCTGCTGGCCGCCACCCATGCGTGGAATGCGTGGCGCCGTCATCGCCACTGAGCGGACGCGCTATTTGCCGTAGGCGCGCAGCAGCCTGACCAGCACCTGCGCCTCGGCGGCGCGTTCGGCCGGGTCGGTCGGGCTGACCACGTGTTCCTGCAGGTGCTCGTCCAGCAGCGCCATCAGCAGGCCATGCGCCGCGCCGCGTACCGCCGCGGCCTGCATCAGCACGTCCGTGCAATCGGCATCGGTCGACTGCAGCGAGGTTTCCAGCGCGGCCACCTGGCCGGCCATGCGCCGGACCCGGGCCAGCAGCGGGTTTCGTTGGTGTTGGACGTGCGACATGGGGCAGAAGAATATACCCTACGGGGGTATCCCTCAACCGAGCCGTCGTCATGTCCCTCGCCGCTGCCGCCGATGCCCGCAGCCACAGCCACCGCTTCGACGACGGCAATCCGCTGGCCGAGCGCAACACGCGCCGCGCCCTGTGGCTGACCGCCGCCATGATGGGGGTGGAGATCGTGGGCGGCTGGTGGTTCAACTCTATGGCCGTGCTGGCCGACGGCTGGCACATGAGTTCGCATGCACTCGCCCTCGGCCTGGCCGTGTTCGCCTATGCGTGTGCCCGCCGCTACGCGCAGGACCCGCGCTTCGCCTTCGGCACCTGGAAGATCGAGATCCTCGGCGGCTACACCAGCGCGATCGCCCTGCTGGGTGTCGCCCTGCTCATGGCGGTGCAATCGGCGCAGCGGCTGTTCTCCCCCAGTGCCATCCACTACGACCAGGCCATCGCCATCGCGGTGGTCGGCCTGGCGGTGAACCTGCTGTGCGCGTGGTGGCTGCGCGACAGCCACGGCCACGGCCACGGCCACGATTACGGCCATGCGCACACCGGCCATGCCCATCACGGGCATCACGCGCATGACCATGCCCATGACCACGGCCACGCCGCGCATGCGCAGGACCTCAACCTGCGCTCGGCCTACCTGCACGTCCTCGCCGACGCTGCCACCTCGGTGCTCGCCATCGCCGCACTGGTCGGCGGCAAGTTCTGGGGCGCGGCCTGGCTGGACCCGGTGATGGGACTGGTCGGTGCCGTGCTGGTCACGGTGTGGGCCATCGGCCTGCTGCGCGATACCGGCCGCGTGCTGCTGGATGCGCAGATGGATGCACCGGTGGTGGCCGAAGTGCGCGAGGTGATCGAGCAGGGGCCGTGGCCGGCGCAGTTGGCCGACCTGCACGTGTGGCAGGTGGGCCGCGGCAAGTACGCGGTGGTGGCCAGCGTGGTCACCACGGCAGAGGTGAGCGCCGATCAGCTGCGCGCCGCGCTCTCCATCCATGAGGAACTGGTCCACGTCACCGTGGAAGTGAACCGCCTCCCCGCCCCGCTCAGCGGTGCAGCAGCATCGAACCGATGAACAGCGCCAGAGGTGCGGCACCCACCACCGCGCCCACCATTCCCAGCCACGCCCAGCGCTCCTGACGCACCCGCGATCCCAGCGCCGCCAGCAGCGCGACCGCCGCAGAGGCGAGCACGCCGATCGATACGCCGGTGGTGCTCGCGCCGGCAGTCACCCCGTGGTTGGCCCACTGCGCGCCGTACGCCACCGCGGCCCCCAGCGGGAGTGCCGCAAAGCTGAGCAGCCCCAACAACGGCGCGCGTGCCGCCGTGGCCTTCACCGGAGGCCGGCCGACCGTGCCCATGTCGCTGTCGTTGTGCATGCATGCTCCTGACGGGTACATCCCGTGGACCAGCCTCGTTCACTTGTCCGCCGAGTTCAAGCGCGCGCCTGCACACCCCGCGCGGGCCCGCGACCTCTACACGCCCGCCCGCGCGAGGCGCCCTTACACTCCGGCGACACCCGCCCAGGATGCCCGCCATGCGCCCCGGCCTTTGCCTGTTGCTGCTCGCCCCGCTCCTGCTCAGCGCCTGCCGGAACGGCGACAGTGGCGTGGGCACGTTCTCCGCCGACCCGCTGCTGGGCTGCTTTGCCACCCGTCCACGCACGCCGGCCGAGTTCCGCATCGAACACCAGCAGGGCCAGTACTACGTCGCCTTCCGCCGTGACGCGCACTGGCAGCGCGACGACACCGCCCTGCAGGTATCGACCCGCGCCGACATCGGCCGGTTCTTCAAGGACGATGCCGACCAGATCGACAAGGCGCTGGTGCGGCCCACCGGTGGCTTCGGCCTCTTCCACCTCACTCCCGGCGCCACGCTCAAGGGCAAGGCCAAGGACAGCGACTACATGGCCCTGGTGCTCATCGGTGCCGGCCCGGTATTCCAGGTGCGCTGCGACTGACCCCGCGTCGCGGCAGCGGCGAACCCCGGATATGCAGCTGCCGGCAGCGCCGCCTCGCCACGGCGGTGCCCGCAGGCCCGATACCCCACGACGGCCCCCTCCCCAAGGACCGTCGCCTCCCCCGCCAGCAAGCCGGCGTCCGGCCGCTGTCGGCGGCTTCCCATGCCCCAGCCGCCCTCGCCGCCAGCGCCAGACCACCGCGTGCCGGCGCGTCCGTGCACCGTGCCACGCGTGCGCCCGCTCCCCGCGCCACCGGCCGCGCCTTCTCCCCCGGCAGCGACCTCAACAACCGCCGCGTGCAGCGCCCGGCCTGCACGCGCGTACAGGGCGGCAGTGTCCGGCCGTACTTCAACATGGCCCCTTGCCCCGGCCACGGCGATGGATCGAGCTGTAGGGCCAGTCCGCCGCGTCACGCACGTGGCCATGTTTGACCGGGTTCTCGTGCACGTACGCCACATGCCGCAGGAAATCCTCCCCGTCCACGATGCGGTGCTCGCGGAAACTGCTGTGCCAGAGCGGTCGCGCACTGCGGTCGCGGCGCAACACCGCGCGCGGCGGCATGCCCGGCAGCTGGCGGTCGAAGATGGCCTGGATCTGGTTCCAGCGCCGGTGCCCGTCATCATCGGCCGCGGGCAGCGTCCACACGCCATGCAGGTGGTCGGGCAATACCACGATCGCATCCAGACGGAACGGCCGCGCCTGCTGTGCCACCCGGAACGCCAGCCGCAGGCCTTGCGCGTGATCGACCAACAGGCGGCTGCGCTGATCGCGCAGGTGCGCACTGAAGAAGTACGCGTTGCCGGGTTGCCAGGGGCGGTGATCGCAGGACATGGCCGCAGTGTGCGATCCATGGCGCGCTGCGAGGATCGGCCTGCGCCTTATCCTGGTTTCGGGCTTGGTCGCACCGGCCTATAGGCATCGCCGCATGCGCCACATCAGACCATGCGGCCACCGCCGTCAGCGCTGCGCCGCCTCGCATGCCATGCGCGCATCGCGGGCGAGGTCGTCCAACAGGTAGTCGTCCTCACGCGCGGTCAGCCGCGCCACGGCCCTGGACGTATCCGGCAGCAGCCGGCGCACCGCCTGGCTGATCGGCAGCGAATAGCTGCGAGGTGCATCGGCGCCACCGGCCGGCGCCTCGCCCACCGTCCACGGCAGCATCATCAGCTTCTGCGAACGCGACGCCAGTACCTGCGCGGGGGCCGTTTCGTACTCGATACGCACGCTGATCACCGGGTCATCGTCGGTCCACACGCCCCCCGCGTAGTAGGCGTCCAACCGCCTGCGCAATGCCGTCACCCCCAGCATCGGCTGCAGGTAGCCCTGGATCCGCGCGATGGTGCAGGTGGGCACCGTATCGGAGGCCGCGATCGGGGCATGCTTCAACACCTGCGCAGGGCGCACGCGGCGCGCCATCTCGGTGGCGGCGCGCTGCTGGTTCCAGGCGGGCGCGTCCACTGCCCACAGCAGCTCGGCCACGCGCTGCGCCGGCACGCTGTCGGTACTCGCCTGACCATCGGTAGCGGTCGGCGGCGGCGAGCGTCGCACGAAGCCACGCCGGCCGGGGCCGGGTTGCAGGCGATGCACCTCATCCACGCGATCCCAGCCTGAGTAGCTGTAGCGGATCTCGATCGCACGGATGTCCTGGATCGCCGTCCCGGGCGGTGGCGCATGGCCTCCGCTGCATCCGCCCAGTGCTGCCATGGCGACCAGCAGCAGCGCGCGCCGCAGGGTCATTGCAGGAACTCGACCGGCACGGCAGCGGTGAGCCACACCCCGTTCTGCGTGCAATGGAAGACATGCCCCGCTGCATGCATGCGGCCGGCCTCCACCACCAGGATGTGCACCTTGCCGTGGCGCTGGCCCACGGCCTGGGCGGTGTCGCGGTCAGTCGACAAATGCACGTGGTGGCGCGCGCCAGGCTGCAGCCCCTGCTGACCGATGGATGCCAGGAAACGCGTGGCCGTGCCGTGGTAGAGCTGCGCCGGCGGCACCACCGCTGGCAGGCCCAGGTCCACCGCTACCGAGTGGCCCTGGTTGGCGCGGATGCGCAGGCCATCGTCGCTGAGCGCAAAGCGCTGCTTGTCGCTGCTGCGCACCAGCTCGTCCAGCAGCGCGCGGTCCAGGCGCACGTGCGGCTGTGCCTGGCGCAGCAGGTCCTCGACCCCCGCCCAGCCCTGCGCGTCCAGCTGCAGACCAATGCTGTCGGGCGCGTGGCGCAGTACGCGGCTGAGGAAGCGGCTGGTCGTCTCGGCGTCGGTGCTCATCGTTGGTCCATGGAAAACAGGTCGAGCGGGCAGCGCCGCACACCGGCGCACTATAGCGGCGCGCGACACCGGCCCGTGCCCTCAGGCCCTGTTGCCGCCTTCTCGGGTACGATGCCCACCCCTTGGCCATGCCGCCCACCGGCTGTTCCGCAGCCCCGGCGCCCCCCTCCCGTGCCCCATTACACCGGTCCCCTGCTCACCCGCCCGCTTGCCGAAGCCCTCCTGCGCGCCCGCGACAGTGGCGCCGGCAGCTTGACCGGCTCGCTCGACCTTGCCCGCTCCACCGGCACCGCGACCCTGGCCGCCGACCATTGGACCTGGAAAGAGCAGCGCTACCCCTACCCCGGCAAGACCAAGGACCGCACCCTGTATTACTGGGACGGCGAGGAGTTCCTGGCGGTGTCGCGGTTCGGCACGGCGCTGATCAAGCTGGTGCCCACCGACTGGGATGCGCCCACCTTCGAGATCGACGGCATCAAGATGCTGCCCAGCGCGCAGGTGTCGCCGTTCGAGGACGCACGGCGCAAGGTGGCGCTGATCGCCCCTGCGGGCAAGACCGTGCTGGATACCTGTGGCGGGCTCGGCTACTTCGCCGCGTGCTGCCTGGAAGGCGGCGTCGCCCGCATCCAGTCGTTCGAGAAAAGCCCGGACGTGCTCTGGCTGCGCACGCTCAACCCGTGGTCACCCGACCCGGACGCGCCGGCCAGTGGCGGCCGGCTGTCGCTCACCCACGCCGACGTCTCCGTGGCCATCGAGGGCCTGGAAAGCAGTTCGGTGGATGCCATCCTGCACGATCCGCCCCGCTTTGGCATCGCCGGCGAACTGTACTCGCAGGTGTTCTACGACCAGTTGGCACGGGTGATCCGCAAGGGCGGGCGGATGTTCCATTACACCGGCGCGCCCAACAAGCTCACCAGTGGCCGCGACGTGCCGCGCGAGGTGGCCAAGCGCCTGGAGAAGGCGGGCTTCAAGGCCGACCTGGCGCTCGATGGCGTGCTCGCCGTGAAACGCTAAGCGCGGCATCGCACGCCGGAACCCGAGCGGTCGATGACCGCCCGGGTCAGTCCTCGCGGGGCAGCTTCTTCGCCCACATGTTGTCCACCAGGTTGGGATAGGCGCGGCCGTTTTCTTCGGCCCGCTGCCGCGCGGCCTCTTTCTGGGCCGGCGACAACGGCCGCGACTTGCCCTTGTTGGGCGTCGGCTTCTTCCAAGGGGGCGTGCGAGGCGCGGGCATGCTGGCCGTTACTTCTTCAGGAACGCCACCAGCGCCGCGTTGAACTGCTCCGGATGGCTGGCATTGCAGCCGTGCGGCGCGTCCTTGAGCACCACGGCCTCGCTACCGGCAATGGCCGCATGCGTGCGCCTGCCCGAGCCCTCGTAGGGCACCGTGCCGTCGCTGTCACCATGCAGCACCAGCGTGGGCACGCTGACCTTCTTCAGATCCTCACGGAAATCCGTAGTGCCGAAGGCCTTCATGCAGCCCAAGGCCGCGGTCTGGTCGGCCTGCTGGCACAGCTTGATCGCCGCCTGGCGCTCGCTCTCGCTCACCTTCAACTCGCCCTTGGCGCTGAAGAAATCGGTGGTGAAGTTGTCGAAGAAGCCGTCGCGGTCGCGCTCCAGGTCCTGGCGCATCTGGTCGGCCTTGGACGGGGTGAGCGGGCCGTCGGGGTTGTCGGCGGTCTGCAGCATGTACGGCGGCACCGCCGAGGCGAACACCACGCTATGCAGGCGCTGCTCGCCGTGGCGGGCGATGTATCGGGCCACTTCGCCGCCGCCCATCGAGAAGCCCACCAGGGTGACATCCTGCAGACCGAGGTCGTCGATCACCCCCGCCAGATCATCGGCCAGGGTGTCGTACTCATAGCCGTCGGCCGGCTTTTCCGAGCGCCCGAAGCCGCGCCGGTCGTAGGCCACCACGCGGTAGCCGGCATTCTTCAGCACGGGCACCTGCGCCTTCCACGATTCGGCCGAGAGCGGCCAGCCGTGGATCAACACCACCGGGCGGCCGGAGCCACCGGTGTCTTCAACGTGCAGCTTGACGCGTGATGCCATGGGGGCGCTCCTGTCGGTCGAATAGGTGATCGATGCTAGGTGTCGCGGTTGACAGATGTTGTGAAGGAAACGGTTGGGTTGATGACATGGCGTGCACGTTGCCAAGTCGGGCTCAGCCTTCGCCGGGACGCCTCAGGAGGTCATAGATTCTGGTCGACTCGATACTGACCAGATCCATGCTGCGGACCGCGAAATTGACGAACGTGACGTCACCCGCTTTCGCCGCTTTAATCTCCGGCTCGCCGTAAACGAACACCACGCAGTCCTTACCGCTTTGTGCGTAGTTCAACAGACGCTTCTCGAGCATCGCCCGCATCTCGAACGTCTTGAGGTCGTCTTTCCAGATCGTCACCGTGGGCCGGCGCTGCTCCTTCAGTGGTGTGTCGGCAATGCTCTGGACGGCGCTGCTGAACTTGATGCGATACGCCTTCGCTTCCTCGGTGATCGTCGCAGTGCCCCAGTACACGCGCGTACACCCGCTCAGCTGCCGATGCTTGTAGAAGATGCACTCGAACATCTCCTTGTAGCTGAGCGCCTCCTGCGCACCCACCTGCAGCGTCTGCTCCTCATCCATGCCCGCTCGGCGCGCCTTCAGCCAACGCGACACCAGCGAACGGACCGAATAGAACGCGGTGCTGCGACTGCGCACCCCACCCTCTCCGCCAGCCGAGCGGGTCCCACTGGTGCCGACTGCCCCGCCGGGCAGCGTCTGCTTCGGGGTGAAGTGGCCGGCAGGGCGCTTCAGCAGCAGCCGATCCGGCGCTGGCGTGCCCGCCTCCGCGCGCGGGCCGGACGTCCCGCCACCACGTAGCTCCTTCTGGGCCGCCAGCGCTCCGCAGTCCGCGGCATGCACCTCGTGGCCCTGCTGCTCACGGAAGTGCGGCTGCTGCTTGAGCAGCAGTTCGGGCTTGTCCATGTTCGCGCAGGTGTATCGCGCGGGACACCCCTCGTGCGCGCAACGAAAAGCGCGCTTGTCGAAAATCACCTCGGCCCAGTAAAGCTCGTAGGCACGCTCGGCATTGATCTCTTCGTTGAATTCTTCGCTGTAGGCCAGTTCTGTCCGCATCGGTTTCCCACGTGAGTGCTCACCGTCATAACGGCGCGGAGAGCGTCCACTGAATTAATGGCGCCTTACTTTGCCATTTTCTGCAAACGACATCACATAATCTCAGGCGCCCAATCGTCACGCGGCGCAACCGTCTCATTCTGTGAGACAGACCTGCGGCACAATGCCATTTGTGCCATGACATCATGAGCGGCCCAGATGGACCTTCGCCCGCTATACCCCCGCGCCACCGCGCCCGCAGTCCTCGCCCTGCCCCGCGTGGCCTGCGGCGGCCTCGCCCGCACCTTGCTGCTGCACGGGCTGGGGGCGCACCCGGCGTCGCGGCTTGCCTTGCGCCAGGCGCTGCGCCGCACCGGCCAGGCCGCGCGGTGCACCTGCTGCCTGGGCCAGCGTCCGTTGGACACCTGCGTAGCCAGCCGCCCAGCGGCACCCCCGTGCGCCCCGCGCCCCGAGACGGCGGTCGCCGCGAGCGCCTGAGCGCCGCGCCCGCGGCAGTGACGCACCTCGGCAGTCTTGGCCGGCGCGACGGTCACGCGGTTGTCGCCGCCCTCCACGCCTGGGCGCTCCAGGTCCTACGCGTGCAGATGGACGAAGCCGTTGGCGGGGTGAGCAGCCCCACGTCGCTGGCGGCAACGCAGGACACGCCATCGAACACCGGCAACGGCTGATTCACAGGCGAGGACGCCGCCACGGCCGTCCCGGCCAGGCACAGCCCAACCAGCGCGAGCAACCGTCTCATGCGGCATCGCCAGTAACCGCAACCGGGCACGCAGGCGCGTACCGGGCCGCGCGGCGGTGGTCAGCCCGCGTTACCTAGCGTTGCCACCTGGCGCAGCGCAAGCCGGCGCTCACCCAGTACCGCGTAAGCGAGTGCAACGCCACCGGGCAGCGGCGCGCCCGGCTGCAGCGTCGCCATGGCATACGCCTCATCAAGCCGGTACCAGGCCCCACCCACGCGCACGAACGTTGCCGTGTCCGCGCCCTGCCGGCTCGCCCGCTCGCGCGCCTGCATCACTTCCTGCACCGGCCCACTCACCTCCAGCCGGGTCACCAGGCGTCGCCGGCCCCACATGCGCAGAGGCGGCAGGCATTGCCACACCGCCCACAGCGCGGTGAGCACCATGCCGCTGCCCAGCCACACGTTGAAACCACGGCTCACTGCCGGCAGGAACGCCAGCACCACCAGCCCCAGCAGCATCGCCCCACACAGCCACGCCGCCGCGCGCAGCACCGCGCGTGGGCGCGCCATCAGCCCCGTCCAGTCGCGCGCCTGCATCGGCGCCTCGCTGGCCGGCAGCGCGTCGAGGTCCGGGTAGGCCACCTGCAGCAGATGGCCCGGCCGCACCGCACTGAACACCAGCCGCACCCGCGTACCGGCCGGCGGCCCAGTCACCTGTCGTGGCACGAAGCCCAGCTGTTCGTCGCTGCTTGGCGATTCCTCCAGCACCGCGTGCACCGCACCGTCCACGGCGTACACCCGCGGCCGTGCGCCCAACGCGCCGCCTTGCGGCAGGATATCGGCCGTATCCAGCCGCCCCTCCACCACGGTTACCTGCCCGTCGGCCAACACCGCGCGCAGTGCCTCCGTGCGCCGCCGGCGCGCGATGACCGCCGCGACGATGCCTGCCACGGCCAGCAGGGCGGCGACGCACATCGGTATCACGGTGGGCGCTGCATTTGCCTGGTGCAGCCCCAGCCACGCGAAATAGGCGGTGGCGAGCAGGCCGATGCAGGCGGCCAGCAACACCCAGGCCGTGCCGGTTTCCTGCTGGAAGGCGAGGTCGGCTTGCAGGCGGGTGCGAAGCTCAGGCGACAGCGGCTGCGGCTGGTGCGCGGGGGCAGTGGACATCCTTGATCTCATGCGACGGCGTGGCGGGAAGTATGACCGAGATTCATCGCGGCCTCCGCAGCGTGCCGCCAAACACCTGCTATCGTTGCGGCCCCTGCTTTTCACGGACCGAAACCATGCAGACCACGCTTCAAGGGCGCTCCTACCAGCGCGGTGAAATCACCCTGGAGGAACTGGCGGCCCTCACCGCAGGCTTCAACTACGCCAGCGCGCTGCTGGACGAGGATCTGCTGGGCAACGACTACGATGCCGTCGTGGTAGACGGCGACCTGCACCTGCCGTCACTGACCCTCGGCGAGCCCCTCGCCTTCCTGGTGGTCACCGGCAACCTCGTCATCGACGGCGCCTGCGTGGACTGCGACGAGCCCGCCACCGGCCTGTACGTGCTTGGCAACCTGCAGGCCGGCTCGGTGTGGACCGGCGGCATGCTGGGCGTGCAGGGCGACCTCACCGTGGCCCGCACCCTGGCCGGGTTCTACAACGACTATGCAGCCATCGTGAAAGGCACCACGCGTGCCGCGGTGTTCTTCCCGGAAAACCATTATTTCCAGTTCGAGGGCGCCCCCACGTTCGACGTGGTGCTGGGCAATGCCGCCCCTTACCGCGTGCCGAAGCAATGGGCCGCCCAGGTGACCGAAACCCTCAAGGGCCGCGCGCTGCTCGACCGCGCCGTGGGCCTGGAAAGCGAGGATCTGCCCGCGCTGTCGGCCGAGCAGATCGAGACCTTCGGTGCTACCGAGCTGCTGGATGCCCACGCGCTCTACACACGCGTACAGGCCGACAGCTCCGTGCTGAGCGACTGACCCAGCCGCCGGCACCACGCGCGTTGCCCAGCCGCTCACGGCACCGGGCAACGCGTTGCGGCATCAGTCCAGCGCAATGCGTGCCACGGACTCTTCGCTGCCCTTGGCATCCTTGTCGCCGTTCTTCACCGTCACGTACAGCACATTCCTGCGGGCATCCAATGCCAGGCTGTTCGGATGGGTGGGCACCGCGTAGCTGGCCACCTGCGTGTAGGTATCGCTGTTGTATGCCGTCACGCTGCCGCCGTCGCGGTTGGTCACGTACAGGCGCTTGCGCGGCGCATCCAGCAGGATACCCAGCGGGCCGGCGTCGGTGGCGATGCTGGCCAGTTCCTTGCCGCTGGTGCGGTCCAGCACCAGCACGCGCTGGCCCGGGTGCGAGGAAGTGAAGCCCGAGCTGCTGGCCTGGTACTTGCGGATCATCTCCGAGCCCTGGTCCGTCACGAACAGGCGCTTGCCGGCCGGGTCCAGCGCGATGTTCATCGGCTGCTCGGCGCCCACCTTGAAGCGCTGCTCCACCTTGCCGCTGTCGGTGCCCACGGCGACCACTTCGGCCAGCAGGTTGGAGGTGTACACGCGCTTGCCCTTGGCATCCAGCGCCAGCCCCGGCGCCTTGGCATTGCCCAGGCCGGGAATGGTGTTGATCACCTTCAGCGTCTGCGTGTCCACCACGAACAGCACGCTGCCGTCACCGGAGTGGCCGGTTACGTACAGGCGGTGATTGGGCGCATCCACCACCAGCTCGCGCAGGTCGTGCGTGTAGGCCGCCTTGCCATCCTTGCCGACCACCTTCTCCATCAACTGCACGGTGCCGATGGCCCTGTTGGCAGCCGTGTCGACCACGGTCACCGAAGTATCGACGGTGTTGCCGACATACAGGCGATCGCCCGCGTCATCGAGCACCACGCCGAAGCCTTTGCGCTCCAGCGAAATGTTGGCTTCTACCGCCAAGGTGTCCGGGTTCAGGCGCAGCACCTGGGCCGGGCCGGCAGCATCGCCGAAGCCACCGGAGGACGCGACAAACACGGCGTTCTGCTTCGGGCTGAAGGCCAGCTCATACAGGCCCTGGGCCACCGGCTTGCGCTGGACGGCCGCTTCAGTGGCAGCGGACGGGGTGGTCTTGCCGAGGGCGAAGGCCGACGGGGCGCCGAGGGTGAGGCTGACGGCGAGGGCCAAGGTGGCCGAACGGAGGAGGGAACGTGGGTGCATGCGAGCGTCCTTGTGAGAGGCAGAGGAGAGAGATCCTTGGCTCGCGTGGCCGCTGGGGAGCGGCCATCCACACGCAGGGGACGGTGTGGGAAGGCTGGCTGGCGGGGACATGGTAGCAGCTGGGCCGCTATTCTCCTCCGCCGCCCCCGCCGTCGCCATCCATGGTCATGACGCGTGCGTTGGCCTCCAACTGCGCCTGCTGCCCCTGGGCCTGCTGCTCCATCTGCTGTGCCTGCAACTGCTGCTGTTCCTGATTCTGCGCCTCCAACTGCTGCATGGCCTCTTCCACCGGCGTCTCCACCGCCTGCCGCGTACGCATCGACGCACGCCGGCCCGCGGGGTCGCCGACGTCGCCCTCCACCAGGAAGACGAACTCTGCCTCGGGGGCCTCCATCACATTTCGCAGCCGCTGGGATACCAGCCAGTAGCCACTCATCCCCCCTTCCAGGTCCTGTGGAAATGCGCCTTTGCCCGCGTAATGAGTCAAACGCGGGATCTCGCAAAGCGCCGGAAATCCACCCTCCTCGGGCTGCAGAATGCACATGGGCGGCGTTAGCAATTTCTGCTCATTTTCAAATACCACTCCATGTCCCTTTCCGCCTCTGCGAGCGTCAGGCTCAAGGATGAAGAACTCTCCCTGCCTGGGACGGTTGGACGCTATGCACTCCATTTCTTGACTCAAGTCAACATGTCCGAGTGTGAAGCTCGGTATCAAGATGCCAGCAAATTGAACTGTCCCCCCGTGACGCCACTGAGCGCACACGCTCTCTTCTTAACCCATTCACTTTCTTTCCCAGAATGTCGCGCCTTCCGACCGAGCCACGCTGATAAGCACAACACTCCACTTGACTGCTCGATGCTCTATTTCATGGCGAGCTGCAAGTTGAATACGGTGACTGGCCATTGATCATCCCGCCTTTTCGTCCTTGTTTCACCGCCGCCGCGTCATCGCCTCCAGCCTCAGATCGCGACGCCGCCGCATGCAAAGCCGAGCGCATCCTCCAGCACTCCACCGCCCACCTGCTACGCAATCGACTCGCACGTGGCTCGCCGCGCTGCAATGGGCACCCGGCCCGGCCGGAGAACATCCGGCTCCGATTGCCGGGCTACGCACTTCCGAATCATCTGCCAAAGTACCTTGGTCGCCGGCATATGGGTTCGACTCCAAAGCGCATCATCCTGGACTGGCCCCGGCCCTGTCGAGAGACCTCAGTGGCCCATCATTCTGGAACGTCCGCTGCTCATTGACGCGGTCGCCTTGGAAAAGTCCGTCCATCGCCGAGCATCTCGTCCTCTCTGCCTTGATCTCGCGTACCGGATCAGATGTCAGCGGCGTCCGTAAACCAGAGGCCCGAGGACGTTTTTGGACCACCAATGCCTGCGTCCCAAACGGCATCCCGCAGCAATCGGTCACAGAAGATCAAACTTCCGGAGTATGGCGTGCGAAACACATGCGCGTCACCAACGACGTCCTTCCGAAAGGCCAGACTGGTGCCGCCCGTCAGGTCGTAGAACTTTCCGGCGACGAACTCATCGCTGACTTCGATAGTCAGCCTTGAGGTGCGTTCGTCAAGCGCATCCAACTGACGTGCTACTTCACACAAGTAGTAGCGTGGCCCTTCCGATCCGTCGGCCTGACGGTAATCGCACGCCACGAACTCAAAGCCGGGCGGGTCCACCTTGGAGAGCACGTCTTTCAGGCGCCCTGATACAAGCCAGTAGCCGCTCAGACCACCCTCTAGGTCCTCTGGCGGTTCACCTACCTCTGGATGGTGGCGGAGGCGAGGCGTTTCTTTGAGAACCGGGAACCCGCCTCGGCGCGGCCGGATTATCAATCTTGGAGGCGTCAGCAGGGCCTCTTCGTTTTCG
This sequence comes from Stenotrophomonas sp. Steno-Z1, assembly GCF_056393175.1. Taxonomy (NCBI): domain Bacteria; kingdom Pseudomonadati; phylum Pseudomonadota; class Gammaproteobacteria; order Lysobacterales; family Lysobacteraceae; genus Stenotrophomonas; species Stenotrophomonas sp. Steno-Z1. Next base: position 125,469 of record NZ_JBWJPB010000008.1, read on the forward strand.
ATCTCTACGCCGTGCCCTCTCCCACCCCGGGTGGTATCTGGCATGAGAAGATAGAACTCCCCGCGCGTCGGCGCATTCACCCTTGACGATTCCATTTGTTGATCCAATTGCGCTGATAATCCGGTGGACCCATGCAGACTAACGTAAGCTCCGCGTTTGCCTCCAGTAGCGCAATTGCCCCTCTCAGATGTTCGCTACGTCAACGAACGACATGCCGCTCTTACCGGGATCAATCGGCACGCCTGCCTCACGGACCGCATCCCTAAACGATCTAATCGCAGAACGCGGAAGGGTTGAATGGCGTCAAGAAGACGTGCGCGCCTCCAAGCACATCTCGCTTGAAGGCCAGTCTCGCACCGCCTCCCAGGAAATAGAATTTGCCCCGCGCGTAGTCTTCACTGACATTGATCTCCAGTTGAGATGCCTCTTCATCGAGCGCATCCAACTCTCGAACCACATCACATAGGAAGTGAGTTGGGCCTTTCGAGCCATCCACGAAACTGCTTTCACACTCGACGAATTCGAAAGCACCGCGATCCGCCGCGAGCATCACTTGGCGGAGGCGGTCGGATACCAGCCAATAGCCACTAAGCCCTCCTTCAAGGACTCGCGGTGCGGGGCCTCTGGATTCATCGAATGTTAGGCGAGGCAGTTCCAATAACGGCGGAAATCCACCTGATTCCGGCCGAAGAATGCTTCGTGGGGGCGACAACAGATGTTGTATGTTCTCGAAGATCACACCTCGAAAACGAGCACCGCTTCCCATTTCGGGCCCAAACAGGAAAAACTGCCCGCGCTCAGGCTGATCACCTGTTGTATTCGCCATCTGGAGACTTCCTTCCGCTATGGATTGAGTACTACCGCCCAGGAAAACCAAGCCGAGCCCGGACCTGCAACAGGGATATCTGGCGCAAGGCTATCAGCCCCCCCGCCTGACGCGTCCGACGCGGCACAAGATGGCGGCAATGGAAGGCGGCACTGCCGCTTTCGCCCACCCTCAAATCAACGCGACTCCACCACCACCGCAACACGATCAAAGCGGTGGCTGGCCAAATCCTCCCGACTGATCCAGAACGTTGCCTGGCCGCAGTCGCCGAACGTCAGGTCGATCGCAGGATCCGAGGCAAGCTGCAATAGGCAAACCTCACCGCCCTCGCCTTCTACGTCGGGCATGACGCCCTGCAGAAGCGGAACATGCCCAAGCATCTGATGCACCCTTGGCTCGGCGCATTGCCTGCGTCCATCATGATGGGTGCGGTGGCTATCCTCAGGGCGGCGTAAAGAGAGTTTGCCGCCTGGACCGGGCTCAGGGATATAGGATATTTCCTACTCATTCTTGATCCATAGAGTCTAATCGGGTGCTGGCTTATCGGGTTGCAACTCTTCCTCAGACCTCGCCAACTGGGATATACCCCCTCGGCGAGAACGATGCGGCCAGCTACGCGCGGCAGTTTCGTTTGGGAGCGGCGGATGCCACGACGCGAGAGCGCGTCATCTGTAGTAACGGCGACATACCGGATACCGTACTTGCTGCTGCTTTGATCCCTATTCGCCATTACAAGTCCCTGTGCAAGTCCGTGCTCCGCCGCTCGTGATCCCTCGATGCTGGCACGCCGCGGCATAACCTCCCCCTGCTGACATGGGATTGTCGACCGTACGCTGTCAGCATTTGTTGCTGCGCAAAGATGTGAGTACGCTTGCAGTGCGTGGCACACCGCCAATACCACCGAGGGACTTTCATGAGCTGTATCCGGCGCGGCCTGATGTCACTGCCCCTCGTGCTGCTTTCAACGCTTTTGCTCGCCTGCGCGAGCCCGGCAGAGCCCGGGCCGCCTGAACCCTCTGCTGCGGGCGCCAAGCCAGCAGCTACGCTCCCCGAGCTCCAGAATCGGCTGATTCATTACGCCGATTCCCTGAAGCAGCCAAAGGACTCCGCCCAGCACGTCTTCACCTCCATGCTGGGCGTAACTCTGGCCCCCATCGCACCCGGCGCAAAGAGCGGACGCGTCAAGGACATGCCACTGAGCGGTGGCTACATGTTCTACGCCAGTTCGTTGGCAACCCAGCCACCGCATACGTTCGGCGATTACGAGGTCGGCATCTATCGACACGGCGGACCTGCATTCACTGAGGACGAGAGATCACCCTGCGTCTGGGACGCCGCTGTAGCGCGGCAGCGTCTGGAGTCGATTGGCTATCAGGCGGGTGGCGAACGACCGTTTCAGCGCGGCAGGCGACAGGAGTTCTGGCGGCCAATTGAAGACAGCGAAAAGGAGTTCTATGTACATCTGCTTACCTACACGACGGTGGCTGGGCAGGAAAAGACGTGCGTCTATGCAATTCGCTTCTCTGGGGGTAATCCATGAAGCCGCTTGACGCTCGCATCGAACCACTTCTGGCAGGCCTGTCCGGCGACCCAAGGCTGCCCAAGGGCACCGAAGAGAGCATTCGTCGTGCAATCTCTGAATCGCCGTTCCTCTCAAACCTTCTTGCAAATGCTGCTGGTGATCGACATATCGGACGGATAGCGATCTCGTACGGCGAAAACAACGGCGGACATTTCCAGGATGGACCCAATGGAGGGCCTGGCACCATCTTCGTGAGTTCAGCTTCCTTTGTGGACCGCAACGAAGCGCAGAGGCTCAACGTGCTGACTGAGATCCTGGGGCATGAAACGATGCACGGGGTTCTAACCAAGCATCGAGCGCAGGCACTATCGGAATACGTTGGCAGCTACAGAGGCTTGATGGATGAGGCCTATCAATCCAGAGCTGCAGTGGTGGATCTCACGGGTCCAGTCCGCACCTACCTGGACAGAGGGCGGCAGGAGGAAGCGCTGGCTGAGGTGGCGGGCTTGAGAGCACTGAACAGTCGAATCGCCCATGCAGACCCAACCGCATCCAAGGATGATATGGCAGCGAAGCTGCTGTCGTCTTCAACCTCACGGTGTGTAGAAGGAGGTGCCGGTGACCGCAGGCTCGCGCCAGGGCTCTCCTACGACGAAATTTCGAGACGGACTGCCGACGGCGACAGGCCGCTACACCACGCGGTCGAACGTTGCTTCTACGATGGAAAGGGCACCTTGGGGCGGCATGGCGACTCGGACTACCGCAATTACTATGGTGTAGCACCGATAACCAGCGTCGCCCAGGATTACGCCTATCAGTCACGCGGACGCCAGCCGCCCGAGGTGCGCATTGACTTTCGAGAGCTCGGCCTGGAGCCCAGACAGCTTGAGCGAAACGGATTGGACCTCGGTTCCGCCAGAGTTTTCCCTGTCTCAGACTTTGGGAAGGATGGCTTTGGCAGGATCGAGCTGAACAACACCGGTGCAAATGGCCGGAGGGCTGATCCCCCCAATCGTGCGCTTCCGTCGGATGGCCCGCCTTCTATCGCGCTTGGCGCGCATGACCGACACCTGCTCAATCAGATTCGGGACAAGGTGGGTGAACTGGATAGAGCACACGGACGCCAGTTCGACCAGACAAGTGAGCGCGTATCGGCCAGTCTTCTTGTCAGTGCGAAAATGGCAGGATTGAGCAGTGTGGATCACGTTCTTTCCAGCAACGCGACCGCGAACGTTCCTGCTGGTCATACGCTGCACATAGTGCAAGGTGACCTGACCAATCCCACGTCACCGCGTGCACATGTGCTTGCATCGCAGACCGTGCAACGGTCTGCACAAGAGAGCCTGGAGCAAGCCGCAGCGATGGAACAGCAGCAGTCACAGGTAATGGACACGCAGCGGGCTGTGGAGCGCCAGGAGCCCCCGCCGCTCCATGCCAGGTAGTCGGTCAGGAGGGCCGGTAGACCAGTGGCTTGAAATGCGCCCGCCGCTTCAGCGAGCGCACTTCCATGGTCCTCGGCGTGCGCGACTGTTGCCACTTGTCCCGCTCGCCGCAGCGCGACGCCTGTCCGGCGCGGCTGGAAGGCAACCGTTTCCTACTTAAGCGGCCACATCAGAGGCATCTTCGTCGTGCCCGCCCAAGACCCTCACGTCGTCAGCCGGCGCGGACTGGGATACGTCCCTCGGCCAGGACGATACGGCCTGCTTCAGAAGGAAGGTTCATTTGGGAAGGGTTGATACCACGACGCGAGAGCGCGTCATCTGTAGTAACGGCAACATACCGGATACTGTACTTACTGCTGCTCTGATCCATGTTCGCCATTACAAGTCCTTGTGCAAGTCCGATCAAGAAGGTGAGATCTTCGTCTGTACTTCCCAATATTCTCTTGAAGCTAAAAACGGATTCAAGCACCCATTCACGCCCCATGTCGAGCGTAAACACTCGTTCGCGCCCACCCTCAGCTTCCATCATCGCCTCACTTCCAAACAATCCCAACCCATCCACGCGCACACCATCAACGTAGAACAGGTACTGATACTCGTCGTGACTTGGATCCTCCGGTGGACTGGCGGGAAGCACTCGAGGTGATGTGATTACAATTCGATTGCCTTGATCAACGGCAGAGCCTGGTTGAGGCGTGAAATTCAATGGCATGGCGGGTCCTTCAACTTGGACGGATCCAGAGCGTGGAATTTAGTCCGGCGGCCACCTGTCGCCGCCTCGGCCAACTCAACAGCGCCATCCGACAACGCGGCGGCGGTGTCACGGACAAAGACATCGGCGCGGACCAGTGCACTACTTGAGGTCGGCCGGAACGGCCACCTCTGCCAACACAGTATTGCCCGTGGGCCTGGGCGCGCCTGCGACCAGGATCGAGACTCCAGCTCGATCAAGCGCTTGAGCCGTGGTGACAGCTACATACCGAACGTTGGCCCTGTTATCGGTTCGCCCCGTGTAGTCCAACACCAACCCCTGCGCAAGGGCGCGTAAGAAATCGTAATCGCCCTCGTGATTGTCGAGCCTCTGCTTTACCTCGAGCATGGACGTGATCAGGTGCTCACGTCCGAGATCCAGTGTGAGCACCCGTTCCCGATGACCGCCAGTCTCGACAATGGCGTCTGGCCCCGAGAAGCCCAAACCGCCGATCGTCTTCTCATCCCGAATGAAAGCGTATCGATACTCTGTCCCAGGCTGTCCGCCTGGAAGAGTTGCCGGAAGAACCCGCGGTTGCGGAATTGAGATGCCCGTACTCGGATCAAACGACGAAGCGGGTTCAGCCTGGAAACAGAGAGGCACAATTCATCCTTGATCTGCATGGACGGCGAGACGTCGATTGGCGCCCTCCTGCACGTAGAGGCTTGTTGATGCGCCTCGTCCACTGAGGGAGAACCAGATGTTAACGCTTGCGGCGCGGGGAGCAAGCCTACAGGGTCGCATCCTCTGACCTTGGTCCATGTGTTCGCCATCATCCTGATTGCCATGGGTGTTGGGAACCTTCCTATCGGTACCAGTGCGCTTCAAACCATCCGCCATCATTTCGTGGAGCTCGGCGGAAATGGTGATGCGGCTTGAGGCATGCCGGACTATAGATTGCTCTGGCTGCCGCCGCGCCGGGTGTGGTTCGTGCGAGATCGTGAGAAGTAGAGCGAGGCATCACCTCACGGCTCATTCCTTATCGGCGGGGACAAAAAAATTGGCCAATACAATCGTGCCATCAGGAAGTGGATGCACTGCGTCTGGCACACCAATGCCATGGCGCCCAAGCGCCTCAACAGTGGTCACCACCACATTTCGCTGAGCGTCGGTGTTGTTGTTTCGTCCTGCGAAAACACTGACCAGGCCACACGCAACATCGCGAATGAAATCGAAATCCCTGTCTGCATTGCCAATGGCCTGCTTGAAGCGGAACAACGCCTTGAATGCCGCGTCCTGGCTAAGATCAAGGGTGTACAGCCATTCGCGTTGTCCAGACACTTCCAGTGCAACTTCGGAACCAAATATGCCCAGCGCCCCGATACGTTCGTTTTTGAGGCGAAACACGTACTGGTACTCAACGCCATCCCTCCCGTCCGGGAGAGTGGCTGGCAGCATTCGAGGCTGGGGGATCGAGACGCCGCTTCGCTCATCGAAGGCGGCGCTGGCCGTGGGCTTGAAATCGATAGGCATCACGCGTCCTTTAGCTCGTGTCGATTGCGCGGCATTCAATTCTCCCTCATTGCCCAACAAACATACTGCATAAAAGAAAGCGAGGCACGCCGCGATGGTGGCTCTTCGATGCTGTGCTGGGCTGGGCTGGGCCCGTGCTCGATCAGTCCGTCGTCATGAACAAGCCCGCCGAGAGCGCCTTTCTCCAGGTGCGCCCCCAACACTGACCTGGATCGCCGCTTGCTGGTGCTGGATGCCAAAGACCGTACCGGTCTGAGCAACATTCCAGGCGCCATGCGCTCGGCTCCTCCATATCAGATAGTCTTGAGCAGGGCATGCAATGGAATGATCATGAGCGAACTGTCTTATCGCAGATGGGCGGCACTGGTGCTGGGTGTGATCGTGAGCGTCGGCGGCTGTGCGAAGACATCGGACGTGCACGGCCAAGGCAGGGAGGCTGGCCCGTCAGGAGAGCCGATCCTCAAGAAGGACGTGGCTGGGCGCACGTACACCAACGCGCCGGTAGAGGCACGCCTTGGGCTGCATCGCTTCATGATCCCCGCCAACTACTACAACGACCAGGTGGGCCCCTCTCCGGACATAGGGCTTGAGCTAACGTTGTTCTGGCCAACGCTGGAAGCAGCTCCGCCTGGCAACTACCCGGTGCGAACGGTAGGTGAGCAGTATCGTCAGGTCAGCGCGACCGTTGTACCCATAGACAGGATACCGATCGAGTCCGTGCTTGATCGAATGGTCACCACCGATGGGACCACGGAAGCCGGTTCGCTGCGCCGCCGGGATCCGCGCGCGCGTCTCGAGCTTCGCGCAAGGCAACCGGAGGTTTTCGGCCTGTCCCCCTACGTGATTGACGAAGTCCGCATGCCGCCGTTCGCCGCGGAGTATGAAGCCACATACGGTCAGCAGCTTCTGCGGAATCCTGATGGCGAGAAAGACTGGTACATCGTCCGTTCGATTGATGGGGCGCTGGTTACCTTCATAGCGTGTAGCAGTCAGCGCCTGAGACAGGATGGGCTGCTGATACGCGGAGACCAGGTGACTCCCGACGGAAGTGGGCGAGTCGCAATGTGCAGCCATCACTTCGTGGATGCACAGAAGCGCATCGCCTTCGACATGAGCTATCCACGCGTCCTGCTCAAGGACTGGAACCGGATGGAGGATGCCATGCGCGGCGTGATGGACAGGTACCAGGTCAACTGAGAGCAGATTGAATCAAGGGCGGTCTGGCTGCGTGGTCACGTACTCCCGCATCAGCGCCCTGAGCACCTGTGCAACTGGAAGGTGTTGGCGCCCCAGGGGATCGCGCGCTTCATGGAGCACCACGCCGAATCCCTCGCGCGCCAGCGGGATACGGACCTCGACCGCCAGCACCCCGGGTTGAGACGCACCACCTGGGCTGGGTCGGCGGCGTCGCCCAAGCCTCCGGAGGAGGTCATGAACACGGCGTTCTGCTAGGGGCTGATGGCCAGTCCGTTCGAAAGACGTGGAGCACGACCATCCTTATGCACCTGCGAAGTGTCCAGAAAATGCCCTATCAGTCATCCATGCATGCTGTAGACGAATCTGCGACATCAGACTGAACTTCGCTTCGGCAGCTGCAATCAGACAGGGATCGCCACTGGCCTTTGCCTGGTTGAGTTCACTTCTTGCTTCGACCATGAACGTACCCAACTGCCCTTGCAGCGCCTCTATGGCGCGTTCCCGTCCGGGGATGACCGAAGGTGGCGCTGCCGCAACGATGTTCAGCACCTCTGGAGGCGCTGTATATGATCGGCGTAGTCGCGGAGCTACTCCAGCAGCTTCACAGAAACGGGGGAACGATCAGCAGTCAAGATGGCGCTCTCCTTCTATTGCGGCCAATGCCTCTTTATTTGTCACATGTCAGCCTGAACTCGGCTCCCCACGTGGATGCACTCCTGGGGCATGTCTCCGCCCCCTCTCTGCTTTTCGTCATTCGCAGCGACGAGGAACAACATGCCCTGCTCTGGCACCTGCGTATCCACGCGGGATAACTCGGCGCAATCGATCTGCGTCAGGGGGGAGTGGACGCCTACTGGCGGTAGGTGCGCCAATCGGCTGCTTCAGACCCGGCGGCAGTTCAAAGGCATCCTTCTGAACCAGCCCAACCGGCTGATCTTCGGTAGCTCATCCCTTCTGAGTGGATGCCGTTCAATAATGTGGTTGCCTTGAAAAACAGGTCCTTTACGAGGCATTTCGCAATCTCTTCCTTGAGCCCAGATGATGAATCAAAGGTCGGCGGCATCCTTAAAGCGAAGTCCCGAAGACTTTTTAGGGCCACCGATGCCTGCGTCCCAAACGGCATCCCGCAGCAATCGGTCACAGAGGGTGAAACCCGAGTATGGCGTGCGGAACACATGCGCCTCACCAACGACGTCCTTGCGAAAAGCCAGACTAGTGCCGCCCGACAGGTCATAGAACTTTCCGGCGACGAACTCATCGCTGACTTCGATAGTCAGCTTTGAGTTGCGTTCGTCAAGCGCATCCAACTGACGTGCTACTTCACACAAGTAGTAGCGTGGCCCTTCCGATCCGTCGGCCTGACGGTAATCGCACGCCACGAACTCAAAACCGGCCGGATCCACCTTGGAGAGCACGTCTTTCAGGCGCCCCGATACAAGCCAGTAGCCGCTCAGACCACCCTCCAGGTCCTCTGGCGGATCACCTACCTCTGGATCGTGACGCAGGCGAGGCTTTTCTTTGAGAACCGGGAAGCCACCTTCGCGCGGTCGGATTATCAGTCTTGGAGGCGTCAGCAAGACCTCTTCGTTTTCGATCTCTACGCCGTGCCCTCTCCCACCCCGGGTGGTATCTGGCATGAGGAGATAGAACTCGCCGCGAGTTGGCAGATTTTCCCTTGATGCCTCCATTCTTCTGATCCTGTAGCAGTTGTAGCTATTGTGTCCGACACAGACTAGCGCGAGCTGTGCATTCTGTTCCAGCGGCGTGGTCCCTCGAGATGCTATGCAAGTCTCTGACATTGAGCCGATGGCCGTGAGGCGACCTCCCGGAGTGTCCAAGTGGTCTGCAGCATGGGGGGCGGCGTCCATCTTGGAGTTCAGACCATGCACTGATGCCACCACCCAGATCCGTGCATCAGCAAAGACCCATTTGCACTGCTCTGACGTGAAGGCGCCCGCCGAATTTCATGATCGATCGCGATAGTCTCTCCGCCAATCTATTGAGGAGCGGTCCAGGAGTAGCTACGACTCGGACCTCGACTTGGTAGCCCTTGCTCTGCAGGTCCTTGATCAGCGATTCCGACGCCCATTTGCCATTGCTCAGGGTGGTGTCAAATATCAGGTTCTTGCTTTCGGAGACAGTAGCTTCCAGCAACTCTGCAGCCCAAGCGCCAGCATCTGCATGCGTCCGTCCAGACCGTGTATATGGATTTTCGCGTCTAAAGTCGCTTACCCCAGGATGAGACCTGCGAAGTTCGTCAGGATCAACGGTGATGACATCGCTGCCGAACTCGAGTTGGGCTGTCCTCGCGAGGCCGCCTTTGCCGGAGCCAGGTTGCCCTCCCAAAATCACAGCAGCAGGTCGTTGCTGCGACGCAGCCAGGTCTAGGTTGTGAGCCGGAACAACCGGATCTCTGCAGATACGGGCATGTTCCTCATCCGGCAGCACGTCGCTCGAACGATCCATCTCAGCACATCCTTATGCTTATTTGAAATATTGCCAAAGCGCCTCATCGCCTATCCAGAACTGCTTCAGGCCAATTTGGGAGATCAGGCGGAACTTTGACTCTGCTGCGGCCACAAGGCCTGGATCAGCGGAAGCCCTCATCCGCTCGAGCTCGCCTCTGGCCTCGACCATGAAGCTATCCAAGCGTCCCTCCAAAGCGTCTACCGCACGCTCAAATCGAGGGATGATGGAAGGAGGTTTCGCTTCAACATCGTTCAAAACGTCCTGAAGACGATCGATGAGTTCTGGATACTGTTGTAGCTTCTCTACGATTTTGGCGGGAACCGGTGGCTGAGAAACAGGCATGAAGTGCATCCTTTAGAGCGAACTTTGTGCCTGGAGAATGATCACACGTTGAGATTCGCATTATCTAGAGCTCTGGGTCCCATTTCGCCCGCGTTGTCGCCATCGCACATCTGTCAGCCGCGCCGCGACGATATGGGCAGCTATTCCCTATGGAGCGGAGCAGGGAGGTCGGAACCGAACCTGCGCTGAGATCAAGGCATGCGAGGCGTGATGGTCGGCTACCAGGTCAAGAGAGAGCAGATTGAATCCAGGACAGTCTGGCTGCGTGGCGGCGCACCCCCGCATCAACACCCGGAGTACCCGTGCAACGGGGAGGTGTTGCCGCTCCCCGGCGATCGCGCGCCTCATCCAGCGCTGCGCCGAAGCCCTCGGCTCCAGCGTGATACGGACCTCGCCCGCCGGCGACGTCGCCACCGGAGGCAGCAATGGCCTCTCGACCCGTGGCGATGTTCTCCTCGATACGGCCCAAAGCCTCCTCGTTCTGAAGCTGCTACATCAGAGGCATCTTCGTCGTGCCCGCCCAAGACCCTCACGTCGTCAGTCGGCGCGGACTGGGATACGTCCCTCGGCCAGGACGATACGGCCTGCTTCAGACGGAAGGTTCATTTGGGAAGGGATGATGCCACGACGCGAGAGCGCGTCGTCCGTAGTAACGGCAACATACCGGATACTGTACTTACTGCTGCTCTGATCCATGTTCGCCATTACAAGCCCCTGTGCAAGTCCGATCAAGAAGGTGAGATCTTCGTCCGTGTTTCTCAATATTCTCTTGAAGCTGAAAATGGATTCAAGCACCCAGTCACGCCCCATGTCGAGCGTAAACACTCGTTCGCGCCCACCTTCAGCTTCCATCATCGCCTCACTTCCAAACAATCCCAGCCCGTCTACGCGCACGCCATCAACGTAGAACAGGTACTGATACTCGTCGTGACTTGGATCCTCCGGTGGACTGGCGGGAAGCACTCGAGGTGATGTGATTACAATTCCATTGCCTTGATCAACGGCAGAGCCTGGTTGAGGTGTGAAATTCAATGGCATGGCGGGTCCTTCAACTTGGACGGATCCAGAGCGTGGAATTTAGTCCGGCGGCCACCTGTCGCCGCCTCGGCCAACTCAACGGCGCCATCCGACAACGCGGCGGCGGTGTCACGGACAAAGACATCGGCGCGGACCAGTGCACTACCTGAGGTCGGCCGGAACGGCCGACTCTGCCAGCACAGTATTGCCCGTGGGCCTGGGCGCGCCTGCGACCAGGATCGAGACTCCAGCTCGATCAAGCGCTTCAGCGGTGGTGACAGCTACATACCGAACGTGGCCCCTGTTATCGGCTCGCCCCGCGTAGGCCAACACCAGCCCCTGCGCAAGGGCGCGTAAGAAATCGTAATCGTCGTCGTGATTGTCGAGCGTCTGCTTGAACTCGAGCATAGACGTGGTCAGGTGATCACGTCCGAAATCCAGTGTGCGCACCCGTTCCCGATGACCGCCAATCTCGACGATGGCGTCTGGCTCCGAGAGCCCCAAACCGCCGATCGTCTTCTCATCCCGAATGAAAGCGTATCGATACTCTGTCCCAGGCTGTCCGCCTGGAAGAGTTGCCGGGAGAATTCGCGGTTGCGGAATGGATACGTCCGTACTCGGATCAAAGGACGAAGCGAATTCAGCCTGGAAACAGAGAGGCATAATTCATCCTTGATCTGGATGGTCGGCGAGACGTCGATCGGCCCCCGTCTGCACGCACTGGCCTGTTGATGCGCCTCGTCCACTGAGGGAGAACCAGATGTTAACGCTTGCGGCGCGGGGAGCAAGCCTACCGGGTCGCATCCTCTGACCTTGGTCCATGTGTTCGCCATCATCCTGATTGCCATGGGTGTTGGGAACCTTCCTATCGGTACCAGTGCGCGTCAAACTATCCGCCATCATTTCGTGGAGCTCGGCGGAAATGGTGATGCGGCTTGAGGCATTCCGGACTATAGATTGCTCTGGCTGCCGCCGCGCCGGGTGTGGTTCGTACGAGATCGTGAGAAGTAGAGCGAGGCATCACCTCACGGCTCATTCCTTATCGGCGGGGACAAAAACATTGGCCAATACAATCGTGCCATCAGGAAGTGGATGCACTGCGTCTGGCACACCAATGCCATGGCGCCCAAGCGCCTCAACAGTGGTCACCACCACATTTCGCTGAGCGTCGGTGTTGTTGTTTCGTCCTGCGAAAACATTGACCAGGCCACACGCAACATCGCGAATGAAGTCGAAATCACTGTCTGCATTGCCAATGGCCTGCTTGAAGCGGAACAACGCCTCGAATGCCGCGTCCTGGCTGAGATCAAGGGTGTACAGCCATTCGCGTTGTCCCGACACTTCCAGTGCAACTTCTGAACCAAAGATGCCCAGCGCCCCGATACGTTCGTCTTTGAGGCGAAACACGTACTGGTACTCAATGCCATTCCTCCCGTCCGGGAGAGTGGCTGGCAGCATTCGAGGCTGGGGGATCGAGACGCCGCTTCGCTCATCGAAGGCGGCGCTGGCCGTGGGCTTGAAATCGATAGGCATCACTCGTCCTCTAGCTCGTGTCGATTGCGCGGCATTCAATTCTCCCGCGGTACCCAACAAGCGTGCTGCATCAAAAAAGAGGGGCACCCCGCGATGGTGCGGCTCTTCCCTGTTGGGCCGGGCCCATGCTCGATCATTCCATCATCTTGAAGAAGCGCCCCCGCTAACGCCTCTCTCCAGGTGAGTCCCACGCGCTCGCCTGCATCAGTCAGGAAGAGCGAGGCCCATCTGCGCCGGAGTAGTCTGAAGGCCGAAGCATCGAAGCGGCTATAGGGAAATTCTTACCACGCTCTCCGTTACGCCCTACGGACAGGCGTCTAGGGCTCGACGACGGGATGCTCCGGGTCTCTTACGTCCTTCCCGCCTCCTCATGAGTACGCCAGCATCACCCCACACCAAACGGACAGCACCCCCACCCCTGCTGCCGTCGTACCATCTCCTCCAGATCCCGATCACTGTTCGAAAACCCCGGCGCCTCCTCCAACGACCCCTCGCCCACCGCCGGCGTATCCAACGCCACCGACGCTGCTGCACGCCTAACCGCTTCAAGCCTTCGACCCACCGCGACCGCCTCCGCATCGGACCGTGCGGCCACGTACTCCCGCATCAACTGTCGGATCACCTGTGCGGCGGGACGCTGTTGGCGCCCCGCCGCCTCCTGGAAGCTAGCGCGCAAGCCGGCTTCGATCTGTAGCTGCATGAAGACACTCTTGCTCATGAGTTGCTCCCACTGCTGGATAATGAAACAGAATGCATAGCCACACCGCACCGGACGTGCAGCGATGTGCTGGCGTTTGCCGGTCGTCGCGCGGTGCTGCCGAACCCCGGCACGCACCGGCGCCATCCGGCAATTGGCCCTGCACGGGCTGGCGGGCCAAGGCCGGGCAAGTACCCACCGCCCGAGTGGGCGCTGCCGCTCAACGGGCTTGCCGCTGCAACTTCCTGGGGATCTTTGGGGGCACCACCACCGGCCGCTCCACCACCGTAAGGGTGATGATGCCGTGCGTGGCCTCCACCTTCAGGCGGGCGCCTACGTCGAAGCCGAGCTTGTCCAGCCAGCGGCCGCGCAGCTTGAGGTAGGGAACAATCTCGGTGGGACCGAACTCTTCGCGGTCCGGGTACGTCAGCGCGCCTACGCGGTAGCTGCGTGCGGGGCGGGCGTAGGGTTTGCGCTTGGGGCGCGCGTCATCGGGTTCGTCTTCCCACGGCGTCAACATGTTGGACCTCCTTCAGGGCTTGCCCTTGCCGGGATGGCAAGGGCGTCGGGAGGTTAGAAACCGTCTAGTAGCAACCGGCGGGCGTATTTCCACGAGGGTGTTGTATTAGCCACCCTCCCGACAAATAGACGTCCAACATTCTGCTACTAGAAGAGTTTCTACGCTCCGATGAACACCATGCGCGTTGGTGCGGAGGATGGGAAATCGCTTGTTCCTGTTGATCTGACGGAGATTAGTGGGCTCGGCCTTTGGTGCGTCGCAAATGACCTAGTGGCGCCTCAGTCGCCGAATCAATCTGCAAGCATTCCGTGGCCTCCCCCACCTCGGCCAGACGCCGCGGGCGGCGGGGTACCTGATGAGCTGCTGCAGGAGTGCTGTCAGAGTCGACAGCACGGGAGTCTGGCGCGACAAATCACGCTCGCGCCAAGCCGCCTTCATCAACGGCCCAAGTACCCCGGGCAAATGGCCCGCCACTTACGTCGCCTTGCGCTGGGTCAGGGCCAGCATGACAGGACGCCCGATAGCTCTGCCCACAGAACATCCAATTGGGCGCATCGCTTCAGGAGGATTGCTCCACGCAGATGCTCATGGACGCCGTAGGTTTCTCATCCGTGGCGCACTCGTCCAGCTCCGGTTGCGTATATAGCCACAGTCGATGACAATCCGAGTAACGAGTCACAGTCCAATAGCGGGCTGTGGTCTCTTCTGAAGGGCACGGATGCTGCAGGGGGCGCATCCAGCCCAGCATTCTGTTGCCCCCGACAGCGCAGGATGCCGCCTTGAAGACACAGGTTGACGCTTTTTCAGACATGATTCGGGCAAAGCTCCCGAGCTACGATACTTTGGATAACGCCGTACAGGCCCTTCGCCAAACTCTCGAAGTTGTCATGGGGAACTTTCCAGCGGATGTCGAGGCAAACTTCCAAGCTGCGGTAGAAGGTGTTCGCGCTTCATTCCAGAAAGTTGAAGTGCTACGAAAGAACTCACTGATCAAGCCCCGGCCGGCTTGGTATACGGGTCCGTCAGAGCACGATCGACACTGGCCAGCTCTCCTGGGCTACCTTCGGGAGGTTAAGAACTGGAAGGACGCGTCCGAGTCACTCGACGAGTCATCGTCGGAGATCGTATCGCTACTCGCCAATCCCGCTGACGACTCATTCCGCTGCCGGGGTCTGGTCGTGGGCTATGTCCAGTCCGGGAAGACGGCCAATATGACTGCCGTGATTGCCAAGGCCGTCGATGCTGGCTATAACTTGATAATTCTCCTCGGCGGGGTAACGAATAAACTGCGCTCGCAAACGCAGCGACGCATTGAGAGCGATGTTGTCGAAAGGCACAGGACGCTTTGGCAGATGTACACAACAACTGAGGATGCTGGCGACTTCATCAAGCCTGCCAATGATCAGTTTGTCATGCCCCATAAGGGCGGTGCGCAGCTGGTGGTGATGAAGAAGGAATCTACACGACTGGACAAGCTGCTTGATACCGTCACGAGAACTCCTCCACCAATAATGCGGAAGCTCAAGGCACTCATCATTGACGATGAGTGCGATCAGGCGTCCGTGAATGCTACTGGCAACGATGAAGAAATCACGCGTATCAACGAGGCAATTCGTCGACTGATCGCAGCACTTCCCTGCGTGTCCTACGTAGGTTACACCGCAACCCCATTTGCGAATGTCTTCATCAAGCCATTTCCGGAGCGCGCTGACAAGCTGGATGATCTGTATCCCGAGGATTTCATCACTGCCCTGCCCCGCCCCAAGGGTTATTTCGGCACGCTAGAAGTATTCGGGACCTCGGATGCTTCTGCGGATGATGAAGAAATTGATTACGGACGGGATATGTTCCGCTCAATCCCACCTGAAGAGCTGGAGCAACTGACGCCAAAGGGCAAGGGCGGCCACAAATCCTTCACGCCTGTTGTAACACCTCAGCTGCAGAGGGCAATTGCATGGTTCCTGATCTCATGCGCCATTCGTCGAACGCGCGGCCAGCAAGATGATCACATGACCATGCTGGTTCATACCTCGGCATACGTCGTTCAGCATGAGAACATGGCGGAAGCGATTCGAGCGTGGATCTCGGCAAACACCGATGCCCTCAGGGCCATCAGCGGTAGCGCAGGAAAGCTTCTGAAGGATGTGTTTGCCCAAGAGATTGTGAGAAGTCCACTCTCTGCAGAAGTGCCTGCGGACTACCTCGAATCTTCATTGAAGGAGCCGCTCGGCCTCGTTCTGGATGCGCTTGAGCTTGTTGTTGAGAACGGCGAGAGCCTGGAGCGCCTTGACTTCACCAAGGGCGCAAGAACCTACATTGTTGTTGGCGGCTCGGTCCTGGCTCGTGGCCTCACTTTGGAGGGCCTGTGCGTATCCTTCTTCCTGAGAACTTCTCGCCAGTACGACACACTTCTGCAGATGGGTCGATGGTTCGGCTTCCGAAAGGGCTACGAGGACCTGCCGAGGCTGTGGACGACGACTGATCTCATCTCGAACTTTCGCGCACTTGCCCAAGTCGAGGAAGAGATCCGAAAGGAGATATCGGTCTACAAGACTGCCGAAGTAAGTCCACTCGATTTCGCGGTCAAGGTCCGTTCGATTCCTGGACTGGCCATTACATCAGCAGCCAAAATGACGCATGCCGTAAGGGCCAGCATCAGCTTTGATGGGAAGCATGAACAGACCACAAGATTCAATCATAAGGACAAGGAGATCGTCCGAAAGAACTGGGAGGCTGCCTTGTCCCTGGTGGAACATCTTGTCGATAGCGGATACGAGAGGATAAAGCCTCGCACGTTTGGCGGGGTTCCCCTATCCGCGATACGTAGCTTCCTGATTCGTTACAGCATGTGCGACAAGCAGCTGAGCCTGAACAAGGAACTACTGCTTGCATACCTGGATGCATCTGCGTCGAGGCTGAAGGAGTGGAATGTGGCGATCATGAGCTCAGGCGGCAATGCGAGCCCCGTCACCATGGGCTCGCTCGGCGAGATGGTTCCGTTCGTTCGTTCTCGCCTGGCTGAGCCATCAGACTACGCCGACATCAAAGCATTGATGTCCAAACACGACTTGTTGTCCGATGTGGTCGCAGACGAAGCGCCGAAGCAGGTGAGTTGGGAGGACCTGAAGGATCGTCGCCCCAAGGTCCCGTTGTTGCTCATCTATCCGATTGATCGAGAATCGGCTCCGGCAACCCCTCCCGATCAACGTGTACCGCTCGATGCGGCAGGGACGCTAGTGGGCCTGGGCTTCGTTTTTCCGGGTCAACGGGATAAGTCCAGCAGCTTCTTTAGCGTAGACCTTAACGTTCCCACTCCGGACCAACTGGCGGATGATCCGACCGCGGAGTTCGAGGAAGCAGATGCCTAAGTCCCCTCACGAGCACTGGCTGGGTCTTCGCGAACTTAGTCGGGGAGATTCGCGAGCCGAGGTCTCAACGGTCGCCGGCGACGCGGACACGGGTTTCGGCCCTGTCCGCTTCGCCCTTACAGAGACGGCTGCTCCCCGGCTGCTGGTACCCATCGCATCTTCTATAGCCAACTTGCAGGCGAAAACACTTAGCGGGCCTAGCGTTGAGGTTCGCATATCTCGCCTCTCTCTGGATGGCGCCGCCTCCGTGTATCTGGATATCAGTCTGCTTGAACCTCGGTTACATCAGCTCTTCGGAGAGCTCTGTACAGAGATGGTGTCACGTATCGCTGCCGGCACTTCGCCTGTCGCTGCAGTGACGAGCACTATCGAGGACTACCGCGCGCTGCTGGCGGAAAGCCGGGACCAGAGCGTAAGCAGGAATAGTTTAGTCGGCCTCCTTGGCGAGCTGATGATGCTACTCGAAGGTGCAAAGAGAAGCTCGACCGCTGTTGAGTCGTGGACTGGACCTACGGGGCAGCGCCATGATTTCCGCGGAAGGCATGGCGCCCTCGAAGTCAAATCAACAGGCTACAAGCAGCGAACGACCGTTCGCATTCATGGCATTCAGCAACTCTGTCCTCCGTCAGATGCCCCACTTTGGCTGGCTCATGTCGTGCTGGAGAGCTCTCAGGCAGGCAACATTCACGTAGCAGCGCTATACAACGAACTCGTAGCGGTTGGTGTTCCCTCAACTATGCTTCTCACTCGCCTGGCCTCGCTTGGCTGCAATGATCCGTTGGCGCCCGAATGGAACGCGGCCAAGTTCTCCTTTGAGGGTATGAGCCTTTACTCGGTGAACGACCGCTTTCCACGCCTCATGCTTCCGTCCACCGCAGATGGCCCGATCCCGTCTGGCATCAGCGAGATCGAGTACACCGTTGATCTGTCGGCGGCAGCAGAGCAGATGCTGCCGCCCGCTCACCACGATGACGTCTTGAGGGCGGTGTTTGAATGAATCTGAATCTGTATAGCGAGCCTTTTTCGAAGAATGGAAACCTTGCGGGCGAGGGTTTCAAGCGTCTGCTCGGTCGTCCAAACCTCGATCTTCTACAAACCCTGGTTCGTGAGAGTCTCCAGAACGTCATTGACGCAACCCTGCCCGGCTTTGCACCGGAAGCGAGGATCAGGCTACGAAGACTTGGCATTGAAGAGCGAGCTGCTCTGACCGGGGTGGTACTCGCGACTCTCCCACAAGGGCTTGCGTCTCGCGAGGCGCTACAGAACTCCACTGAGAAGGAGGAGCTTTGGGTTTTGGAGATAGCGGATTTTGGCACTGTAGGCCTGTCCGGACCAACCGAAGCCGATGTCCCTCCTGCGCCCGATGAGCGAGCGAACTTCGTCAACTTTCTCAAGAATGTTGGTGCAGCGCGTGATAGCCATCAGGGTGGAGGTACATACGGATACGGCAAAAGCTCGCTGTATGGAATGAGTACCTGTTCTCTGGTCCTTGTCGATAGCCAGACGTTTGAGCTTGGCCGGCCGGTAAGGCGCTTCATGGCGTGTCATCTGGGTGATGCATTCGACGTTGATTCGTCGACTCCAGGGCCCAGGCGATTCACGGGACGTCATTGGTGGGGAATGTCTGGTGAAGGTGACAGCATTGCTCCTGCTACAGATGAGAACGCCATCGCGCTCAGCAAGTCGCTTGGCATCTTCCCGCGGGCCGAGACAGACAGCGGCACATCGATTGTCATCCTTGATCCAGAGTTGGACTTCTCTTCGCTTGAGAAGCTCGGGCCGGAGCTCGTTACCTGTGTACTGCTGAATTTTTGGCCAAGAATGGCACAGACGACGAATGCGGATCGGCGCCTGCATGTGACGATCGAGATCGACGGCGAAACGATCGAGATGCCTAGCCCTGAAGCATTCCCTCCACTTGATCTGTTCTGCAGGGCATTGGCGGATGTGCGTACTGGAAGCGCCAATCTTCACAAGATCAAGTCGCAGCGGCCGGCCAAGGACCTTGGTCGCCTTGCATTCGCGCCCGGTATATCCGCGCCTCGCCATCCGCTTTGTGCACCGGGCGGCTCCGATGTGCTGGTGAACTCATCCCACATCGCGGTGATGCGGCCGGTGGAGCTTGTGGTCAAGTACATCCGAGGGAGTGCCTATCCGGATCCAACTCTGGAATGGGCGGGTGTCTTTGTCTGCTCCAAAGACTCCGAGGTGGAAGAGGCATTTGCTCAAGCTGAGCCTCCTACTCACGACGACTGGGTTCCAAATAACCTTCCGAAAGGAAGGCAACAGACAATGGTGCGCGTGGGAATGCGGGATTTGCGTATTCACGCGGATAACTTTGTCCCTGTCAGATCACTTGAACGCTCTGCCGATGCAGGTGGACCAAGCCTTGCCGCGACATCTGGACAGATGGGAAAGTTCCTTGGTCCCGTCAGCTCGCGTGGCGCAGGGAAACCAACCGCGCCTGGGCGCATCGCCGCTTCAGTGAAGAAGGGCGTTCGCGTCACAGCACTCGAAATGATTGGCCTTTCGATCGCAGCGGATGGCAGCCGCGTTGCCAACTTCCATGCCGATCTTTTTAACGATGGAAGCAAGGGCCCCATCTCAGTGTTGATTGAACCCAAGCTGGTCGTTGACGGCGGGGGAATTGATGCGGTCGGCGTGCCAGACCACTTGATTCCCACGGTTCAATGCGTCGCGTTACCCTCCCATGGGTTGATGACCGCTGACAGTACGCTTGCAGTGGGCCTTTCGGAGGGTCAGATCACCGCATCGATCAGACTTGTCGAAGGTGCCGCTATTACGGCTGGGGCTCGCATCCTGGAAGGAGTTCAGTCATGAGCCGAATCGCTTACCCTTTCCTTCGCATACCTGATGAAGCCATCGAATTTACCGGATGGCATATTGGGGATGTGGGCTTGCCGCTGTTCGCGGCAACGGAGATTCTGGAGGACTGGGACTACGCTAGAGACCTGACCTTGAGCGGCAGTGTCACTGTCGACTGGGAGGCTGCATCATCGGCCATTGGCTTCGGAGATGGGGACTGGCTGGCGCTCGCACAGTTGAGCATCGGTACTGGTCAAGGTCATCTTCCCCGCTTGGTTCGGAATGTTGCCAGCCATCGGCTCTGGAAGGATTCGACGTCGGCCTTGTTCGAGGTTGTCGTTCCAGGACAGTCCCTCTCTGCACAGTTGATAGCCCGTCTGGATATCATTCTGCTGGAATCCTCTGCCTCGGCGTCGGAGCTCTCTCCAGTTGCAAAGGGCTCCCGGCTGTGGCGCGAGGAGTTGGATGTCATCATCGAGGACGGTGGCAATGCGAGATTCCCTGTTTCGTCCATCAGCTTTCAAGCGGCGTTCGCAGACAAGCCCCATCAGTTCGCACCTTGGTATGTGGACTGGCGCCCGGAAGATCTCTTCGGCGACTTCTCTTCAAAGGTGGTGCTGTACGTGAACTCCGATGAGGAACTCTTCCTTGAGCGATTCATGCAGGGCGAGCGCCTCACCGTCCAGGCGGTTCTGGGTGGCGTAGCTGCCCAGATGTGCTCCACCGTTCTTCTGCATAACACTGATGAGCTTGATTTTGATGTGTTCGAGGAAGGGTCCGTCGGCGGAGTCCTGCGGCACTGGCTTCACCAGGCGTTTCCTGACGAAAGCGGAGTCGCCTCACTGGTCAGGCTGCTCCACAACGACCCAGGGGCGTTTAATGCCGCAATGATTGCGGTGGCGGATATGGGAGACAGATCTTGACGAGCGTTGAGCTACTACCGCGACTGTCTCGGATTGGAGTGAACAGCGTTTTGAGGGACCTGGGCCCGGAGTTCGTGTCCGAAGACGCCTTGGCCTACCTGAACGAACATGCGTCCTTCACGAGCTATGCTGCAACCGGCGGTGTCCGTGCTCAGCGTGCGTCGCCTACGATCGCCGGCTTGATACGCGCTGTGGCTATCGAATGTGGATTTCCTTCTTCTTCCGGCCTAACGGTCAGAGCGAAGTTTGATCGGGATGCAGCTATTGCGCTCGCTGCTGTGCAGGAGCTATCCGGCGCGGAAGGGCTGAGAGATGACGTCTGGGCATACCTGACCACGGTGCTTCTCCCTGATGTGGCTCGCTGGCGTTTTCCCAGCGTTACCGAGGATCGGTTCCACGGAGGCGCTCGTAACACACTCCAGCGCCTTCACATGCGTTCGCGGGCTCTCGACCTTGGTGAGGACGCGGGCGTAGACCGGTGGAGGCTGCTGAGAGCACTCACCGAGGACGCGCACGTCGCCATCTTTGAACGTCCGTCAATAGGGGGCAACCCCATTCTTGCGCAAGCGATTGCACGCCAGTGGATCTTGTCGAGTAGTACCGTGGGCAAGACGGCGATGGAGGGCGTGATGCGGCACGCGATCAAGATTCTCCGCCTGAGGTATCAGGTTTTCGAGCTAGGTATTTTGGAGGAAGATGAGCTGACGGCCGCGGTTGGATTGGTGTTTTCGGAAGCAGCTGGCCTATCCTCCCCTGCCAGCTAGTTTTGGTTGAATTGCGGCCCCGGGCGTGCGATCCTGGCGCCGCTCCAGGGCGCATGGGCGCCCTGCTCATCCTTGTGAAGTCAGGCATGCACATCCCAGTAGTTGACATCTTCGCTGGCCCAGGTGGGCTGGGCGAAGGATTTTCTGCCTACACGGCACCTCGAAACGCCAGGCATCAACCGTTCAAGATCGCCATTTCGGCAGAAATGGAAGTCAATGCGGCCAAGACGCTCCGCTTGCGCGCCTTCTACAGGCAGTTCGCGCCCGGGAAAGCGCCTACCAGCTACTACGACTACGTTGCCGGTCGGGCTGCAGCGCCGTGGACGGATGCGACAGAGAGTCAGTGGGCGGCTGCCGGCCATGAGGCACGACAGCTGAAACTGGGCGAGCCTGCTGATGACAAGGAGCTGCATGCGCGTATTCGCGAGGTTGCTGCACAGGGTGATCCCTGGGTCCTTATCGGAGGACCTCCCTGCCAAGCCTATTCCCTGGTGGGGCGCGCCCGAAATCGCGGCGTTGTGGGCTACAAGGCGGAGGAGGACCCCAGGCACTTCTTGTACAAGCACTACCTGAAGATTCTGAGGAACTACTCGCCTGCCGCGTTCGTAATGGAGAACGTCAAGGGCATACTTTCGTCGAAGGTGGGCGGAGAACTCATGTTCCCGCGCATTCTGGAAGATCTCCGTGCTCCAGGCGGACGGAATGGGCCGAAGTACAGAATCCTGCCGCTCGTTGAGGAGCAGAGTGGGCTATTTGATGATGAGGATGGACGCCGTTACATTCTGAGGGCTGAAGAGCTAGGGGTTCCTCAAGCACGTCACCGCGTTGTCCTTTTCGGTGTTCGTGAGGATGTCGAGATCGGTTCGGTACGCCAGATTCGGCGCGCTTCGGGCCAGTACGGGGTCGGGGATGTTCTGGCTGGCATGCCAAAGCTCCGAAGCGGGATCACCAATGTCGAGTTCGACGATTGGCCTGCCGCCGCACGTGAAGTTCTGCGGCATGCGGCCGAGCTTTCGGACGATGCGAAGGTCAGTCGGGAGCTCAAGGACCAGGCGAAGCTTGTGGCGAGCTCAGATGCCGGCCCGGGTGGGAGGTCCATGCCCAAGGCAGCGTCGGCAGACAGTGTGCCTGAACACCTGAGGTCTTGGCTTCTGGATCAGCGACTGGGACACATCCTTAATCATGAAGTCCGCCCGCACATGTGGATGGACTTGGTCAGATATGGGTATGCGTCCGCATTTACCAAGATCCATGGTCGCGCCCCCCGAGGATCTTCAGAGTTCCCGGAAGCGATGCACCCCAATCATGAAAATTGGACCAGTGGCAAGTTTGTCGATCGATTTAAAGTCCAGGCGTGGGAGCATCCCAGCTCCACCGTAACCAGCCATCTTTCGAAAGATGGCCACTACTTTATTCATCCTGATCCTGCGCAACTGAGAAGTCTCTCTGTTCGGGAAGCGGCGCGTCTTCAAACCTTCCCCGACAACTATTTCTTTGAGGGATCTCGGGGCGCTCAGTTCCGTCAAGTGGGCAATGCAGTGCCGCCGTGGATGGCAAGACAGATTGCTGATGTCGTCTATTCGGCCTTGGGATCTTGAGCAGAGGTGAATTCATGAAGCGATCTATCTGACAGTACGAAATCGTGGAGCCCAGCCAGCGTCGTCTCACTTGAGCGGCGCAGGGCACACTCCCATACCACTGCGACTCGCCATCCTTGCATCAACAATGTTTGTTGTGACGCCTCGTCGCGGGTACGATTTTTTTCAAGCTTGCTGATCCAAAACTCACGCCTCGTACCAGGTGTTGTTGCGTATCGGCAGTCGCGGTGGCGATGCCAGAAGCAACCATGGACAAAGACGACTACGTTGTGACGTGTGAACACAAGATCCGGCGATCCTGCTAGTTTCCTGTCATGAAGCCGATAGCGAAGCCCGCAAGCGTGCAGGTATCTTCTGACAAGGAGCTCGGGCTTCGTGTTCTTCCCTCTAATGCCCGACATCATGAGAGCGCGCTTCTCTCTCGACACGATGTCCATGATTTTCATCCTATCAGTGACCGACCACTCAACGACGCCCTGTCTCTGCCGCAGCCGGCGTCAGAATCCGGTTCTGGTGCTATCTGTCTTCGATGCCAACTGCGCCATGTAGTCGCGTAGCGAATCAGACGAAATTTGGTGGATCAGGGACTGGGAAGCCACAGATGCGGCCCTATGTACCCTATGACTATTTTCATACTACCTCTATCCGCGATCAAATGGATTCTTCCCGCCGAACCATATCGCGCATGCCATTCAAAGAACTTCGACGCGCCGGAAGCGTCCTTAAATGTTCTTTCTGCTATGACTCTATCGTAGCCTTTGGCGCGCTCACTCTCTGGAGAAACCTCCGTCTTCCACGGAGGGTGTGCGCCTCCCGTATCGATCCACTCGAGTGCGGCTTGATTAAGCAGGTTCAGCTTTCGAAGCACTGTCCTGAAGATCCCTTCATCAATACTTCCGATATGCGCCTTCACGTCCATACCAAAGTCCAGACCTGGAAAAATTTCGCACCGCTGCGCCCAGAAACTTACGGTATTTGTTGACTCCATCTTTTCCAGACGCGCATTGGAAACCTCGCGATTTGCGTGGCGAACCGTACAGATGTTTCTTACAGCCACAACAGAATCAGTTATATCCGAATTGGAATCAATCTCCAGAAACGAAAATTCGATAAGGTCGCGATCCCACCTTGACCCACGAAGGAAGCTAATGGAGAGGAAGTCTGCAATTCCGGCCCACAACAGGCCGACGGCCTCTCTGCCATCGACTCTTGCTTCACAGCGAGAGAAACGCTCCTGAACCCACTCTTCACAGCCTTCCCCACAAGGTACTTTTTGGGCAATCCGACGGAGTAAGAGCATATCATCGCGGAAGCGACTGGAACTACCAACACCAACCATGGCGTCATGCAATGACACTTTATCTCTGTACTCGATCGTTGAAAGCGGCAAACAGGATCGGAGCACAGGCTTGGTAACCTGGCTGTTTACCAAGCATGCCACTGCCTGAGCCATCTCCGAAAGAATATCAGCATCCGCCAATGCGCACCCTTGATCGATCGGCAGACTTAGTTCGTTCAAGCATAGTTCAACCACTTAAACATCCTTTGGCGCAACGAGCGCCGCAAGATTGAGATCCTGTTGATCGAAGAATCCAGCGGGCCAGTGGCTGAGCCGTCCGTCTGCGTCGAGCACGGGAGACTCAATCGAAGCAGATATTCCGAGTCTTGAGAAATAATTAATTCTGCACAATTGCGCCGAAAGGCTAGCGCGCCGAACTTCAAGCCTTACCCCATCTAGAAAATGATCGCTGTGCGTCTCAACCACAACTTGGACCCCAGCGGCCGCCGCCCTCACAGCCAACTGTCCGAGTCTTGTCTGCCCACGAGGGTGCAAGTGAGCCTCAGGGTTCTCAATAATAACCAATGCTCCTGACTTTGCAGACAGCAAAGAGTAAATGATTGGCAGTGAGTAGCTCAGCCCGAAGCCGACATTCGTCGGACGGTAGCCTCGGCTACGCACGTCTCCGTCACGGCTGAAACTGTAGCCAGCCACGACAAGATCTGCTTCTCGAATCAGCTGAATTCCAATAGCAGCTCCTGGTGAGACCTCCTGCATCCAAGCGACGACTTGGTCCAAGAGAGAGCATGAGTCAGCGGATTCTTTCAACCTTTGGTCATTGGAATCGAGAAGCAATGCACCATAAGCAGCAATATTGTGAAGAACGAGCTCTCCGTCTCGCCCCAAGTCTTTTGCCCTAATTTTTCTTTCCGACATCGGAGAAACCGTGCGCGGGCCATTTCTTTCCGCCCGCAGATAACTAAAACTAGCAGAGAAAATTGACAGCCCGCTCAGCGAATCCTCCGAAAATACTGCGCTCGACTTTAGTTCATTTCCGTCCCTGTCATATGCATATGAGAAATCAAAATCGACCCCATCAGTCAGTTTGATCCCGATGGCATCTTCTTGAGCCTCCTCGTGCAGCACGTCACTACCAGTTCCGATATCCACGAGCTCGCCAGAAAGCAACAGGCTACCGGTTTCCAGATACCCTACGGTATAAGATTGCCTAAGAACGAGAAGTGATTGAATAACGGTGCTCTTTCCGGATCCGTTGAGGCCGGTCAGTACAGTGAGCCCCCCAAACGGAACAGTCACCTGCCGAAAACACTTAAAATTGAAAAGCTCAACGGATGTGATCAAGCCAGCACCTCACGCAAAATTCCTTCCACTACAGAAAATCTAGTCCTGACCCTTTGAGGCGCACCAGTCGAGGATGAGATGGATTTTTCAAAACCCCCATCTGTGGCAAGAGTTTTGGCAAACGCGTCCATTACAGCTGACCTTCTAGACACTAGAGTCTGGGCGTCACGACGCGTTAGTTTTGCAAGATTAACCGACCACGCCTCAAACAATGCCTTACTTACTGGATTTTTTCTCTCCGGAGGATACTCATACAACTTCCTGAACGCATGCTCACCGAATATGGAGTGCGCTATGTGCAACGACCACCTAAACTGGGCATCCAGCTCTTTGAGCCTAGCTCGACCTATCTCGTTTAGATGGATCATCGCCTGATGGAGGAATCCGTCCAAGTCACTTTGATTGTAGTCGTCCCATCCAAATTCGAAGAACGCGCAAAATCTCAACGCGCACTCTTGAGCCTCCATTCTATTATCACCAACAGAGCCACCGGTCGCCAATTCAAATTCTTCTGATTCCGCAAGAACTTTGAGGAACGCGCGGGATTCCCCGCGATTTAGCGCATTGCGAATTTCTTGGCCATTGAGACTCAACCCTCCAGTATTAATTCTCTTGAATATATTTATCATCACCGAATCTGGCGTGCCATACTCGATGACATGCATTACCAACTCAGTCTCTTCAATCCTTCGTCGCATCTGTCGAGGAAGGTGCTGAAACTCCAAGCCATTCAACTTGTACAGATACTCCAATCCGGACAATCTGAATCCATCAGAAAGAAAGTCTGAAATTGTAGTCAGGCGCTGAAGCCCATCGACAACAGCCCAGTTTTCTTCGGCATCCGAAGCAACATAAAAGACCGGAAGAGGAATTCTAAGAAGAATAGACTCGATTAGCCGACTCCTTCTACTCTCCTCCCATATCCGAGCCCGTCGTTGAAACTCTGGAGCCAAGTCAATCTCATCATGCTTAATCCTTCGCATGAGAAGATCAATTGTCTTCGTGACTGTCTTTACCTTTATTTTCTCGGGATCAAATGGAGTCTGGATCTGAAGATCCTCATCCTCGCGCTCAACTTCGACCCCAAGCCCGCGATCCTCCAGACCGCCAGTTATTTGCTTAGCTTTTTTTAGCGGCTGTTTCACCGCATTTGATGCGGAGGACGTCCTTCGCAGATACCCGAGAAGTTGAACCTTTTCAGTCTGAGAAATAGGCTTATCCGGATCTGAGAATATTAGACCAGCATCCGCCAACTGCGCCATCAATCGAAGAACAGGCACATTGACTAATTCCGCTAGTTTTCTGACTGTGGTCTGACTGCTCATGGTCTGCTCTGATCCAAATGGAATGATATTGAACCAATCAAGATCGTCTCAACTCCGAGAAGTGTCCAAAACCAGGTAACCTAAGGCAAAAAAAGGGGCGACATTCAAGCCGCCCCTCTGGTGCTCGATCCCTTATTTTGGATCAAACCCCGACAGGATTAGCCTTCTCAGGATCAATCTTGTACTGCTTGATCGCCCTCGCCACATCCTTCGCCGTCATCTTCCCTTCCTTCGCCAGCGCCGCAATCGCGGCATGCGCGATGTAGTACCGGTCAACCTCGAAGAAGCGACGCAGGTTGGCACGCGTGTCCGAACGGCCGAAGCCATCGGTACCCAGCACCGTGTACGACATCGGCACGAACGAGCGGATCTGGTCCGCGTACGCACGCACGTAGTCGGTGGCGGCAATGGCCGGGCCCTGGCGGCCTTCCAGCAGCTCGGTCACGAACGCCTTGCGCTGCTCGCCTTCCGGGTGGAAGCGGTTGTAGCGCTCCACGTCGAAGCCGTCGCGGCGCAGTTCGTTGAAGCTCGGGCAGCTCCAGATGTCGGCGGTCACGCCGAAGTCCTTGTCCAGCAGCTCGGCCGCGGCAATGGCTTCGCGCAGGATCGTGCCCGAACCCAGCAGCTGCACGCGCAGCTCGCCCTTCTTCGGCTTGCCGGCGTCGGTGAGCAGGTACATGCCCTTGACGATGGATTCGGCCGCACCTTCCGGCATTTCCGGGTGGGTGTAGTTTTCGTTCATCAGGGTGACGTAGTAATACTCGTCAATCTGATCTTCCATCATGGCCTTGGTGCCGTGCTGCATGATCACCGTCACTTCGTAACCGAAGGTGGGGTCATAGCTGCGCACGTTGGGGATGCCACCGGCCACCAGATGGCTGAAGCCATCTTCGTGCTGCAGGCCTTCGCCGTTTAGCGTGGTGCGGCCGGCGGTGCCGCCCAGCAGGAAGCCACGGGTACGCATGTCGGCGGCCTGCCAGGCAAGGTCACCCACGCGCTGGAAGCCGAACATGCTGTAGTAAATGTAGAACGGCAGCATCGGCACGTTGCTGACCGAGTAGCTGGTGCCGGCGGCCATCCACGAGGCGATGGCGCCCGGCTCGCTGATGCCCTGCTGCAGCACCTGGCCGCTCTGGTCTTCGCGGTAGAACATGAGCTGGTCGGCATCGACCGGCTTGTACTTCTGGCCGAACGGCGCGTAGATGCCGATCTGGCGGAACAGGCCTTCCATGCCGAAGGTACGGGCTTCGTCGGCCACGATCGGCACGATGTGCGGGCCCAGTTCCTTGTCGCGCAGGGTGATGTTCAGGCTCTGCACGAAGGCCATGGTGGTGGAGTAGCTGCGCTCGCCGCTGCTCTTGAGCAGGCGCTCGTAGCTTTCCAGCTTGGGCGCCACAAAGCTCTTTTCGGCCTTGCGACGGCGCTGCGGCAGGTAGCCACCCAGGGCGGCGCGGCGTTCCTGCAGGTACTTCACTTCCGGCGAATCCGGGCCCGGGTGGTAGAACGGCACCTGGCCGTCGGCCAGCTGGGCGTCGGTCACCGGGATGTTGAAGCGGTCGCGGAAGTGGCGAACGGCATCGTCGTCCAGCTTCTTGGTCTGGTGGGTCGGGTTGAGTGCTTCACCCGCGCTGCCCATGCCGTAGCCCTTGACCGTCTTGGCCAGGATCACGGTGGGCATGCCCTTGGTATTCACGGCTTCGTGGTACGCGGCATACACCTTGTGCGGGTCGTGGCCGCCACGGTTGAGGCGCCAGATGTCGTCGTCGGACAGGCCGGCGACCATCGCAGCGGTTTCCGGGTACTTGCCGAAGAAATGCTCGCGGGTATACGCGCCGCCGAAGGCCTTGCAGTTCTGGTATTCGCCGTCGACGGTTTCCATCATCAGCTTGCGCAGGACGCCGTTGGTGTCCTTGGCCAGCAGGGCATCCCAGTAACCGCCCCACAGCAGCTTGATGACATTCCAGCCGCCGCCACGGAAGACCCCTTCCAGTTCCTGGATGATCTTGCCGTTGCCACGCACCGGGCCGTCGAGGCGCTGCAGGTTGCAGTTGACCACGAAGATCAGGTTGTCCAGGCCTTCGCGGCCGGCCAGGGCGATGGCGCCCAGGGTTTCCGGCTCGTCGCTCTCGCCGTCGCCGATGAAGCACCACACTTTGCGGTCGGACTTCTCGATCAGGCCACGGTTTTCCAGGTAACGCAGGAACTGCGCCTGGTAGATGGCGGCCAGCGGGCCCAGGCCCATCGACACGGTGGGGGTCTGCCAGTAATCGGGCATCAGCCACGGATGCGGGTAGCTGGAGAGGCCACCGCCGTCCACTTCCATGCGGAACTTGTCCAGCTGGGCTTCGTCGATGCGGCCTTCCAGGAAGGAACGCGCATAGATGCCCGGGGCGCTGTGGCCCTGGATGAAGAGCAGGTCGCCGGGGTGGTTGTCGCTGGGGGCGCGCCAGAAGTGGTTGAAGCCCACGTCGTACAGCGTTGCGCCGGAGGCGAAGGAGGCGATGTGGCCGCCCAGGTCGCCCGGCTTGCGGTTGGCGCGCACGACGGTGGCCATCGCGTTCCAGCGGATGATGGAACGAATGCGCCATTCCAGTTCGGCGTTGCCCGGGCTCTTGGCCTCCAGGGTCGGCGCGATGGTGTTCACGTACTCGGTGGTGGGAGAGAACGGCAGGTACGCGCCCGAGCGACGGGTGAGCTCCACCATGCCTTCCAACAGTTGATGCGCGCGCTCAGGGCCCTCGACATCAATTACGGCCTTCAGCGACTCGATCCATTCCTGGGTTTCCACAGGATTCGGGTCGTTGTTCAGCACCTCGTTCAACCAGTTCATTTGCGCTCCCATGACCGCACGCACGCGCGCGACTGTTTTAGATTTCTAGCCGCAAAGTGTAGCGCACCAAGGGGTTTGCTTACTTCGCTACGGGTGCGTATGGAAGCGGAGGGGGCTGTCTTTGGGACAGTGGGGGGACAGGTGGGTGGGTGCGCGATGGTGGTTCCACGCGGTGTTTTGGCTGCGCTTCGTGCGATGGCCGGGGCGTTGAAGGGGGACAGTGCGGGCGTGTGGGGCGTTTGCGGGCTGCGTGGATGGCGTGGTCGGGTGGGTGTGGAACAGGGGCGTTTTGGCGAGGCGTTGGCAGTGACTGTTCCATGCGGGGTACGCACCGTCGCGGTGACGGTCGTCGGGGAGCGCCGCGCTGCGCGCGGTGAGCCGGGCATGGCCCGGCTCTACCGGGTGGGTCGTGGGGCTCACCGGGGGGCGGAGGATCACGGTTATCGGGGGATCACCGGGGCGGGATTACGAGTGGATCGCGGGATTACCGGTGGGTCGGGCGGGAATCTCGCATGGTGGCGCGATCACGGGCGGAAAGCGCGGCGACGGCGGGACGTATGGCGGGTGCGTCAGGCAGTGACGCGGGAATGCCCTCGCGCAGAGGCGCTGGTCGGGTCAGCGGTTAGCGCGGCGTGTCGATTGGCGTCGATTCACCTGAACGCATCCCTGCCGTGCGCGCGCCGTTGCTGGCCGCGGGCGGGTTTTCGATATATCGTTCCGCCATCACATTCGATATATCGAAATGACCACTCCGCGTGACCTCGACCGCCCTGCCCGCCCGCTGACCGCACGCCCGCTCAGCCGCGGCGACCTGCGCCTGCTGGTGCTGGCGCTGCTGGGCGAGCAGCCGCGCCATGGCTATGAGCTGATCCAGCTGATCAGCGACATGTTCGTGCGGGTGTACACGCCCAGCGCGGGTTCGATCTACCCGGTGCTGGCGCAGTTCGAGGCGGCCGGCTGGGTGGGTGCCATCGAGGAAGGCGGGCGCAAGCGCTACCAGCTGAGCGCGCTGGGCCAGGCCGAATTGGCCGGGCAGCGCGAAGAGGTGGACGCGGCGCTGCGCCGGGTGCGCGACAGCGCGCGCACGATCACCAAGGCCAACCTGCCGCCGAGCGTGCGCGACGGGCTGCGCGAGCTGAAGGCGGCCCTCGGCCAGTGCCACGGGCGCTGGAACGAGGACAACGCCAGCAGCGTGGCGCAGGCGCTGCGCGAGGCGGCCGCGCACATCCGCGGGCAAGGACGCTGAGATGCCCTCCCCCATTGTTCAACGCATTCGACCCCGCCAGCCCCGGCCAGCCAGGTCTTCCCCCTACGCCGCGCTGCGGCGCATTTGAGTACAGGTGTTCCCCATGGCTTTGCATGAAAACAAGCTGCTGCGTCATACCGTGACGTTCCGCCCCCTGCAGGTGCTGCGCACCGAGGAGATCAGTCCGTGCATGCGTCGGGTGATCGTGGGCGGGCCGGCACTGGAAGGCTTCGACTCGCCCTCGCCGGACGACCACGTGAAGCTGTTCTTCCCCAACGCCGAGGGCCAGTTCGTGGTGCCCACGATGACCCCGGAGGGCCCACGCTACCCGGAGGGCCAGCAGCCCTCGCCCGCCCGCGACTACACCCCGCGCTGGTGGGACCTGGAGGCCGGTGAGCTGGCGCTGGATTTCGTGCTGCACGGGCACGGCGTGGCCTCGAGCTGGGCGGCCAACGCACAGCCGGGCGATGCGATCGCAGTGGGCGGCCCGCGCGGTTCGCACATGACCGCGCGTGATTTCGACACCTACGTGCTGATCGGCGACGAGACAGCGCTGCCGGCGATCGGCCGCTGGCTGGAGACGCTGCCGGAGGGTGCCAATGCGGAGGTGTATATCGAGATCCCCGAGTCCGGCGACCGCCAGGAGCTGCCGGAGGACGACCGCATCCGGGTGTCGTGGCTGGAGCGCAATGGCTTCGACGCGTCCAGCAGCACGCTGCTGGAGGATGTGTTCACCGATTTCGAGGAACCGGAGGGGGATACGTTCTACTGGATCGCAGCCGAGTCGCGCCGGGCGCGGATGATGCGCAAGTACATCGAGGGCCACCTGGGCGTGCCCAAGGAGTGGATCCGCTCGACCGGCTACTGGAAGGCCCACGCCGACGAGCACGACGGCGACTGAGCCGCGACGGGCACCGGCCACGGATGCGACAATCGCGTTTTGGGCCGGTGCCTTTCCATGCAAGCAGTTTCTTCCTCGGCGCTGACCGACCTGATCGACCGCGCCGAGCGCGCCGACCCCGCCCTGGATGCGGCCTTGAACGCGCTGGCGCCCTCGGTGGCCGGCAACGTGGCGCCGCTGTGCGCGGCGCTGGTGCCGCTGGCCCAGGCGCAGATCGCGCTGGTGCAGGCCACGCTCGATATCGGCCTGGTGGCCGATGAGCTGCGGCGGTATCAGAAGTATGCGGCGCCGGGTAAGCCGAGCCTGCAGATCGTGCAGCTGCGCAAGCAGCAGGCGGCGGTGAAGCAGGCCTCGCTGATCGCCCGGCAGGGCTACGCGCAGGCCACCCACGCGTTTCTACGCGACAGCGGATTGACGGCACCGGCACGGCGGGTGCCCACCGATTTCACCACCGCGTGGCTGGGCAAGGTGGTCGCAGCGGTGGCCGCAGGCTGACCGCTGCTTACGGCGTAGGTAGAGCCGGGCCATGCCCGGCTGGCGGTGTGCGTGACCCGGAACGGAGGGCAGCCGAGCATGGCTCGGCTCTTCCGTGCGTGGGCGCGTCGGGTGTGCGTCTGGCGGTGTGCATCACCCTTGCGGAGCAGGTAGAGCCGGGCCATGCCCGGCTGGCGGTGTGCATGAGCCGGAACGGAGGGCAGCCGAGCATGGCTCGGCTCTACCCCTGTGTGGGCGCGTCGGGTGTGCGTCTGGCGGTGTGCATGGCCCTTGCGGCGCAGGTGGAGCCGGGCCATGCCCGGCTGGCGGTGTGCGTGAGCCGGAACGGAGGGCAGCCGAGCATGGCTCGGCTCTACCCCTGTGTGGGCGCGTCGGGTGTGCGTCTGGCGGTGTGCATCACCCTACGCATCAGGTAGAGCCGGGCCATGCCCGGCTGGCGGTGTGTATGAGCCGGAACGGAGGGCAGCCGAGCATGGCTCGGCTCTACCCCTGTGTGGGCCCGCCGATCTGCGTCGGGCGGTAGCGGATGGATGGTTCAGGCCGCCGGGGTTGTATCGGGTGGTGCCACGCGCGTCGTTTGAGCGGGCGGGTTCGTGCCGGTCGGCGCCACCGCCGGGCGGCGCCAGCCGTATCGACGGGCCAGGCCGATTTCCAGCAGCACCAGCGTCATGGCGATCAGCAACGGCAGCAGCAGGCCAAGGTAGATGCCGGGCATCATGCTGGTGAGCTGGGCCTTGAGCAGGCGGATGGCGCCCTGGGTGTGCAGCAGTTCGTTCATGCGCATGCCGAGCGCTTCGCGGAAGACTTTCTTGTCTACGCCGCTGACGCCGGCGGCTTCCTTGGACAGACTGTCCTCCACCCACTGCGACATCAGCGCACTTCGCACGTGGTCAACGCCGCTGCGGGTCCAGCGTTGGAGGGTGCCCTCGCCCTGCAGGTAGCCGGCGCCGGGCAGCGGGTGGTCGGCCAGGTAGTCGTCCACCACCTGGCGGGTGACCTGGTGCACGGTGGCATCGCTGCGCATCAGCGTGGCGAGCACGGGGTCGTCCAGGGAGCGTTCGATGTCCACCATCCAGCCGGCGACGAGGGTCTGCAGGTGCGGCTGGAAATGGTCGATCTGCTTGTAGAGGGCGCGCTGCGCGCCGGCAGTGAAGCCGAGCTGCAGGCCGGTGGCGCAGAACAGCAGCGGCAGCAGTACCACGTAGGTGGCCAGCGTCCAGTGGTGCCAGCGGTTGCGCCGGGCCAGCCAGCCGCGGCGATGCATGGCCAGCCAGGTGGCGATGCCGAGCAGCAGGCCGATAAACGCGCCGAGCACGGTGCCGCCGACCAGGTCGAGCAGGCTGAGGCCGGTCCAGAATTCCATCATCCAATACTGTGCGTCTTGCACGGGGTGCTCCTTTGCGCGGGGGCGCGTGAAGCGGGGAAGTGTACGAGATGCGGATGCGTGGCTGCCGCAAGGCGGACGGTGCGCGCGTAGCGCCACGCCATGCGTGGCTACCGCAAGGCGGACGATGCGCGCGTAGAGCCACGCCATGCGTGGCTACCGCAAGGCACACGGTGCGCGCGTAGAGCCACGCCATGCGTGGCTGCCGCAAAGCGGACGGTGCGCGCGTAGCGCCACGCCATGCGTGGCTGCCGCAAGGGGGACGGTGCGCGCGTAGCGCCACGCCATGCGTGGCTGCCGCAAGGCACACGGTGCGCGCGTAGAGCCACGCCATGCGTGGCTACCGCGAACCGGACGGCATGCGCGGAGCGCAGCCACGCATGGCGTGGCTCTACAGGGCGGGGACGGTCGTCGAGCACCGGTGTGGCCCGGGTCATCGAGCACGGGGCGGGCCGGATCACGCGCAGGGCGCCGGCGACAGGCTGCGCCCGTTGCGCAAACAAAAAGCCCGCCTTTCGGCGGGCTTTCTGCTGTTTCTACATCCGCGACCGATTACGCAGCCGGCTTTTCGCCGGTGGCTTCGGTGGTGATGCGGATGGTCACTTCATCGCTGACGTTCGGGGCATACGCGCCCACGCCGAAATCGCTGCGCTTGATGGTGGTGGTGGCATCGAAGCCGGCGGCCGGCACCTTGGCCATCGGGTGTTCGCCGCCGCCGTTGATGGTGACATCCAGGGTCACCGGCTTGGTGATGTCCTTGATGGTCAGGTCGCCGGTCACGGTCAGCTTGTTGGTGCCGTTGGCTTCCACCTTGGTGCTCTTGAAGGTGGCGGCCGGGAACTTGGCAGCGTCGAAGAAATCGGCGCTCTTCAGGTGCTCGTCGAACTTGGCGGTGAAGCTGTTGAGGCCGGTCAGCGGCAGCTTCACTTCCACGGTGGACTTGCTGACGTCGGCGGCGTCGTACACCAGGGTGCCTTCGGCAGCGCCGAAGTGCGCGGTCGGGTGCGAGAAGCCGAAGTGGCTCCACTGCGCCAGCACGTCGGTGTGGCTCGGGTCGAGCTTGTAGGTGCCCGAGGCGATCTTGATGGCTTCTGCGGCCGGGGCGGCAGCCGCGGCATCGGCCGCCGGGGTGGTGGCGGCAGCGGCCGGGGCGGCGTCGGCAGCCGGGGCAGCGGCGTCGTCGGCCGGCTTGGAGCAGGCGGCGATGGCCAGGGTGAGGGCCAGCGGCAGCAGGAGTTTGCGGGTCATGGTCATGTCAGGTCTCTCTCGAAAGCGAAGGGAAGAAAAAAGGTCGTGCAAACAGCCCGTCCGCGCGGACGGGCCAGGGTCCGGCGGGAACGCTTATTCGATGCGGGCCGCTTCGTCGAAGCTCAGGCGAGGCAGCCGCGGGAACAGGCCCGAGGCGTCACCGTACCCCAGATTGACGAGGAAGTTGGACTTGATGGCGGTGCCCTTGAAGAAGGCCTCGTCGACCTTGGCGTTGTCGAAACCGGACATCGGGCCAGCGTCCAGACCCAGCGCGCGGGCGGCCAGGATCAGGTAGGCGCCCTGCAGGCTGCCATTGCGGAAGGCGCCTTCGGTGCGGGCTTCACGCGGGCCGTCGAACCACGCCTTGGCGTCGGTGTGCGGGAACAGGTAGGGCAGCTTTTCGTGGAAGTCCTCATCGAAGGCCACGATCACCGTGACCGGGGCGGCCAGGGTCTTGTCGTGGTTGCCTTCGGACAGCGCCGGGGCGAGCTTGGCCTTGGCCTCCGGGGAGGTGACGAACACGAAGCGCGCCGGGCTGCCGTTGGCCGCGGTGGGGCCCCACTTCAGCAGTTCGTACAGCGCCTTGAGCTGGCTTTCTTCCACCGGCGTGTCGAGGAAGGCGTTCTGGGTGCGGGCGGTACGGAACAACTGGTCGAGCGCAGCATCGTTGAGTACGTTGGACATGAAGCCTCCGGAGGACAAGGGAACCTGGGCGACATCGGCTACCGTTACCAGGCGGCCGCGCGATCGGCGAAGGCTGGCAGTGTAGAGTGTCGCGACAGTTGCAACACCCAGCCTGACTGAAACGAATTAATGCCATACGTGAAACGATCGAGTCCGCCCTGGACGATCACTGACGGCCGTGCCGGCAATGTGCGGCAGGCGGTGGCGCTGGCCTCCGCATTGAAACTGGGGGCGCACCAGCCACTGGTATTGAGCCCGCGTGCGCCGTGGCGCTGGCTGGCGCCGCGCTGGCTGCCGGGCGCCGCCGACGGCTTCGGCGAGGGCTTCCGGCAACTGGCGGACATGCCGCCGCCGCTGGCCATCGGCTGTGGCCGGCAGGCCGCCGGCGCGCTGCGCGAACTGCGCCGGCGCGGCAGCCAGGTGGTGCAGATCCTCGACCCGCGCATCAGCGCGCGCCACTGGGACCTGCTGGTGGTGCCCGACCATGACCGCCTGCGCGGCGACAACGTGCTGACCCTGCTGGGCAGCCTCAACCCGGTCAACGATGACTGGCTGGCCTGCGGGCGGGCCGCGTTTGCCGCGTTCAGTGCGCTGCCCGGGCCGCGCACCGCGCTGCTGGTGGGCGGGCCTACCCCGCACGCGCCGTGGCACGAGCCGGCGATGGTGCAGGTATTCCAGCAATTGGCCGCGCAACTGCGCGCCGAGGGTGGCAGCCTGCTGGCGACCACCTCGCGGCGCACGCCACCGGCATTGGTGGGCGCGCTGCGCAGTGCGTTCGCCGAACTGCCGCATGTGATCTGGGGCGACGGTGGCGACGGGGTGAACCCGTATGCCGGGCTGCTGGGCTGGGCGAACCGGGTGGTGGTGTCGCCCGATTCGGTGAATTTGCTGTCGGAGGCCTGCGCCACGCGCATGCCGGTGGCGGTGGCCTTGGCCGACCAGGCACAGGGGCGATTGGCACGGTTCCAGCAGGCCCTGCGCGAACGCGGGCGGCTGCAGTCGCGCTGGCTGGACTGGCACACTGAAGGCCGTATCGAACCGTTGCGCGAGACCGCGCGGGTGGCCGCGCAGGTGCGTGCGCGCCTGGGCCTGACGGGCTGACGCTGCGATGGACACGCTAGCGATCACGCGACGCGCGCGCTAGATTCATACCCCCATGGAATGGAGAACCCGCA
This sequence comes from Stenotrophomonas sp. Steno-Z1, assembly GCF_056393175.1. NCBI lineage: Bacteria > Pseudomonadati > Pseudomonadota > Gammaproteobacteria > Lysobacterales > Lysobacteraceae > Stenotrophomonas > Stenotrophomonas sp. Steno-Z1. The sequence continues at coordinate 162,666 of NZ_JBWJPB010000008.1, forward strand.
TGCGCATGCGCATGTGGATGTTGTCGGCGTCGGCCCTGCTGCTGACCGCCTGTTCGAGCATGGAGACCGCGCAGGACCCGCTGTCCTGGCACTGCCAGCACCAGGTGGACGCCGCGCGCGAACAGCCCGCGCTGCGCGATCGCAAGGGCGAACGGCCGCCGCTGCCGGTCGCACCGATCAGCGCCGACTGTGAACGGGAAATGCGCCGCGGCGAACCGGCACGCTGAGCGCGGCGCTATGATGCGCGCGCGGCACGGTGCCGCTGGAGAAATGCCGCCATGGACGACGCCCGCCGTGCGCTGATCAACCGCCTGTACCCCGCCGTGCTGTGCGCGGCGCTGCTTGCCAGCGCCGGCATCGCGCAGGCCGAGCCGCAGTGCGTGGAGCGCTACCCGACACCGGCGGCGTTGGCCTCGATGTTCGACGTGGCGCTGGCCACCACCGAGCGGCTGGACGCGCTGGAGGACGTGGACGTGGTGCTGATCGCACGCGGCGGCCAGGACCTGAGCAAGTACGGGTTGCGCCACAGCCATGTGGCGTTCCTGCTGCGCGAGGACGATGGCCAGTGGCGCGCGGTGCACCTGCTCAACCCGTGCAAGACCGCCGATTCGCAGTTGTTCCGCGAAGGCGTGGCCACCTTCATCGGCGAGACCTCCGCGCATACCGACCTGCGCATCGGCGTGCCCTCGCCTGCGCTGCGCACCGCGCTCAAGGCGATGCTGACCAAGCCGGCGATCCAGGCGCGCGCCCTGCACGAGGCGCGCTACAGCGTGGTGGCCTACCCGTTCAGTACCGAGTACCAGAACTCCAACCAGTGGGTGCTGGAGGTGCTGGCGGCGGCGCTGGCGCAGATCGAAGACGACACGCTGATCGTCAACCGCACCCAGGTGCAGGCCTGGTTGAAGCAGCACCAGTACCGACCCAGCACGCTGCACATCGGCGTGGCCAAGCGGCTGGGTGCGCGCTTCTTCGTGCCCAATGCGGCGGTGACCGACCACCCGGCCAGCGAGCGCATCTCGGGCAACTATTCGGTGGTGACGGTGGAATCGGTGTTCGATTTCGTACAGCAGCAGAAAGGCCTGCAGATGGAACTGCCGATCGCACACGTGCCGGTGCAGGGCATCACCGCGCCCAAGCCCTGAGCCCACGCACGCCGCGCGTTACCCGCATACTGCCCCCTCTCGACGCACCCCAGGAACTGCCCCATGACACGGATCTGCCGCCTCGTTGTTTCCCCGTTGCTGGCCGTTGCGCTATGCGCCACCAGCGTGCCGGCGTCGGCCCAGCTGTTGACGGGCAACAAGCACCCGGTGGCCAGCAGCGTCATCGTGACCTCGGTGGTGAGCGTGGTGGTGGTGACTGCACCGATCTGGCTGGTCTCGGCCGGGGTGAGCAAGGCCGGCGATGCCTCGGCCCGGCGCAGTCGCGCGCGCGCCGAGGCGAAGAAGGCCAAGCCGCTGCCACCGCTGACGGTGGAGAAAGTGGAGCGCACCACCGAGGGCGGCGTGCAACTGGAACTGCAGAACCCGCAGGCGCCGGACGAACCGGCGGTGCTGGCCTGGCCGGCAGGGGCCGATACGTCGGTGAACGCGGTGAAGGTGGGCGATGTGCTGGACTTCACCCCCACCCAGGGCGGCGCCGGCTGGAACGTGGCCAACGCCGAGGGCACGACGCTGGCGTTCCTGCCCACCGACCCGGACGCGGCGCAGCCCAGCGCGCGCTGGTAAGCCCCTCCTCCGTACCCAGGAACCACGCTATGAAACGGCCTGCCCCGATCTCCCTGTCGCCGCTGCTGGCGCTGGCGTTGCTGGCCACCGGCCTGCCCGCCGCGGCCCAGGACCTCAGCCGTGCTTCGCCGGTCACCAGCAGCGTGCTGACCGCCTCGGTGGTGAGCCTGGCGGTGATCACCGCGCCGGTGTGGCTCAGCGCGGTGGGGGTGAGCGAGCTGCATGACGCCTCGATGCCGCACAACCGGGCCGCGCGGGCCGCGAAGAAGCACAAGGCAGGCCCGCTGCCACCGCTCACCGTGGAGCGCGTGGCGCAGCAGTCCGACGGCGCCTACCGGGTGGACCTGAAGAACCCGCAGGCACCGGATCAACCGGCCGTGGTGGAGTGGCCGGCGCGCGCCGACAACCCGGCCGCCGGCGTCAACGTGGGCGATGTACTGGAGTTCACCCCGACCCCGGCCGGTGCCGGCTGGATGGTGGCCAACGCCGACGGCACGGCGCTGGCGTTCCTGCCCACGGACGGCGCGGCGGCCACCAGCATGAGCGAACGCTGGTAGGTGAACCGGCCCGGGCTGGCCCCGCGCGGGCCAAGCCGGGATAATCCGCCGCTTCCCCGACTCCCCCGGTGCGCCATGCCTGTGCGTCCTGCCATCGCCTTTGCCCCGTTGACCGTGCCGTCGCTGCTGCTGGCGGTGCTGGCCATGGGCGTGGTGGTGCTGGGCAGCAACGTGCTGGTGCAGTACCCGATCAACGACTGGCTGACCTGGGGTGCCTTCAGCTACCCGGTGGCGTTCCTGGTGAGCAACCTGATCAACCGCCGCTTCGGGCCGCAGGCCGCGCGCAAGGTGGCGTGGGTCGGCTTTGCGCTGGCGGTGCTGTTGTCGATCTGGATCGCCACGCCGCGCATCGCGGTCGCCTCGTGCCTGGCCTTCATCGCCGCCCAGTTGCTGGACATCACCGTGTTCGACCGGCTGCGCCGGGGGCATTGGTGGCGTGCGCCGATGGTGGCCACCACCTGCAGCGCCACGCTGGACACGACGATCTTCTGGAGCATCGCGTTCGCCGGTTCGAGCCTTCCGTGGGTGAGCTGGGCCGCCGGCGACCTGGCGGTGAAGCTGGCCATCGGCGTGTTCCTGCTGGCACCGTTCCGCGCGTTGCTGTGGAAGATGGCGCCGCGCACGGCGTGACCGATCCGCGATCGCGGTTGCGGGTGCTGCGCCGGCTGGACAGCGCGCCCCCGGGTGCGCAGGCTGTGGCGATGGAAACCGATGCTGCTTACAAGATCGCCGTGGAGCGCCAGGTGCGCGCGCGCATGGCCGATGTGGCCGCCAGCCACCCGGGCGTGCGTACGCGCGGGCTGGACTGGGTGGTGCGTGAGGGGAAGACGGAACTCGCCAGCGCCGGCCTGTACCCGCTGCGCGCGGCACGCGGTTGGGCCGCAAGCCTGGTGGTGCAATGCCCGACCGCGCTGGCGTTCTGCAGGACATGGGCCGATGGCAGCGTGTCGACCCAGCCGAACCCGGACCTGCTGATGGCCACGATGTCGTCTGCGCACGGCATGCCCGGCTTTGCCGGTCACAGTGGGGTGATCGTGCGCGCCGGCACCCGCGATGGCGATGCGCTGGCCGCGCACCTGGTGGACCGCCTGGCCGCTGCGGCGCTGGCGCGTGCGTTGGCCTGGCGCGAGGTGCCGGTGGCGCTGGTCGACGACGTGGTGGCGCACGCCGCGTTCTACGCGTGGCCGCTGCAGACGGTGCTGTATATCGCCACGCGCAATGGCCTGCGCGCCGACGACCCCCGGTTGCGCGACGCGCTGCAACGCCGCGCGATCATGCGCCGCGGACAGCGCGACCAAGCCCTGGTGCAACGCGTGTTGCCCGCGTAGCGCCACGCCATGCGTGGCTGCGCGGTGCCGGATGCAGCGCCGCCGCGCGTGGCGCAGGGCTACGCGAGCGGCGCCTGGAACGGAAGGCCGGCGGCCTCGCAGGCGGCACTGATCACCGCGCGGGCTTCTTCCAATGCGGGCGTGGGTGCGGCCAGGCGCGGGCGGCGGTCGAGGGTGCAGGCCAGGCCCACGTCCAACAGCGCGGCGTGCGCCTCGTGCAACCCTTGGCGGGTGCCGCCGGGCAGCCAGGCGATGTCGGCGAGGGCGTCGATCAGGTGGGGAGTGTCACGCGGCTGCAGCACCTGCGGATGGCTGCCGGCGCTGTCGAGCACGCCGGTCTGCAGCAGGAATTCCAGATCGACGATGCCGCCGGGACCCTGTTTGAGGTCCAGGCGGGCGGCATCGCTGCGGTCGAGTTCGCCGCGCATGCGCGCGCGCATCTTCAGCACGTCGGCATACACCACCTCGGTCTCGCGCGGACGCGCGAGGGTCTGCGCACGCACATGCTCGAAATCGGCGAGCAGCGAGGCATCGCCGGCGATCCCGCGCGCGCGCACCAGGGCCTGGTGTTCCCAGGTCCAGGCTCGCTCGCGCTGGTACTCGGTGTAGCTGGCCAGCGAGGACACCAGCGCGCCCTTGCCGCCGTCCGGGCGCAGGCGCACGTCGATGTCGTACAGGCGGCCGGCGGCGGTGACCGCGCCCAGCAGGGCCATCACCTTCTGCGCCAGGCGCGCGTACCAGCGGCCGGGGTCGAGCGGGCGCGCGCCGTCGCTGCTGTCCTGGTCGGCCGGGTGGTCGTGCAGGAACACCAGGTCCAGGTCCGAGCCGAAGCCCAGTTCCAGCCCACCCAGGCTGCCGTAGCCGATGATGGCAAAGCGCCCGCCGGGAATGCGCCCGTGCGCGTTGCCCATGTCGGCCTCGGCCATGGCGTGCACGGTGACCACCACCGCCTGGGCCAGTTCGGCCAGCTGGCGGGTGCTGTCGACCGCGCGCTGGCGGCCATCGAGCGTGGCCAGGGCCATGCGGAAACTCAGCGCCAGGCGGGTTTCATTGAGCAGGCGCAGCGCGGCCTCGGGATCGTCCACGGCCAGCGCGGCATCGCACTCGGCCTGCATCTCGCCGGCGTCGGGCATCGGCCCGGACACGCGCACGTCCAGCAGTTCGTCCAGCAGCAGCGGATAGGCGGCCAGGCGCTCGGCCAACAGTGCGCTGCGCGCCAGCACGTCGACCAGACGGGCCAGCGCGCTGGGTTGTTCGTCGAGCAGCGCCAGGTAGCTGGTGCGGCGCAGGACGGCCTGCAGCAGGCCGAGCACGCGCTTGAGCGCGGCATCGGGCTGCGGCGAGCGGGTGGCCGCGTGCAGCAGGGCCGGCAGCACCCGGTCCAGCCGCGCACGCGCGCTGTCGGACAGCGACTTCACGCCGAGTGACTGGGCGAAATCGCGCAGCGACTGGTCGGCGCTGTGCGGGTCGTGGAAGCCGGCCTCGGCGAGGATCTCCGCGCTGCCGTTGTCGGGCAATCCGCGCCAGTAGTTGGACAACGCATCCGGTGCGGCCTGGCCCTTGCGCGGGGCCAGCAGCGCACCGAACTCGGTGCTGACCCGGGTGCGCTGCACATCGAGCGCGGCCACGAGGGCGTCCCAGTCGGGGTAGCCCAGGCCGGTGGCGATGCGCAGGCGGTCGGTGGGATCGGCCGGCAGTGCGTGGGTCTGCGCGTCGCGCAGCATCTGCAGGCGGTTTTCCAGGCGGCGCAGGAAGCCGTAGGCGTGCAGCAGGTCCTGGCCATCCTGCGCGGCCATCTGCCCGCACGCCACCAGCGCCGGCAACGCATGCAGCAGGCGGCGCTCGCGCAGGCTGGCCTCGCGGCCGCCGCGGATCAACTGCAGTGCCTGCGACAGGAATTCGATCTCGCGGATGCCGCCGGGGCCGCGCTTGATGTCGTCGAACATGTCCCGGCGCGAGACTTCGGCGGTGATCGCCGCCTTCATGTCGCGCAGGCCGTCCAGCGCGGTGTAATCGAGGTAGCGGCGGTACACGAACGGGCGCAGGGTCTGCAGCCACGCTTCGCCGGCGGCGATGTCGCCGGCCACGGCGCGGGCTTTGAGCCAGGCGTAGCGTTCCCAGTCACGGCCTTCGCGCTGGAAGTACTGGTCCATGCCGGCGAACGACAGCGCCACCCGCCCGGCACTGCCGAACGGGCGCAGGCGCAGGTCGACGCGGTGGCTGAAGCCATCCACGGTGGTTTCGTCCAGCAGCCGCGCCAGGCGCTGGCCGAGCCGGGCGAAATATTCTTCCGCCGCCAGCGGACGTGCGCCATCGGACTCGCCGCCCTGCGGGTAGGCGTAGACCAGGTCGACGTCGGAGCTGAAGTTGAGCTCGCCGCCGCCGAGCTTGCCCAGCCCGAACACCACCAGTTGCTGGGCGCTGCCGTCGGCGGCGCGGACCACGCCATGGCGGCCGGCGAATTCCTGCTCGAGCGCGGCCAGGCCAATGCCGAGGCAATCTTCGGCCAAGGCGGTGGCGCCGGCCAGGGTGGCGGGGACGTCGTCGAGCCCGGCCAGGTCGCGCCAGATCAGCCGGGTGGAGGCGGCGGTGCGATAACGACGCAGGCGCTGCGGCCAGTCGCTGGGCTGCTGGGGGTCCAGCTCGGGCAGGGGCAAGGGCGGGCAGCCGGGCTGGGTGAGATGCGCCAGCAATGCCGGTTGCCGGCACAGGGTGTCGAGGGCGAAATCGCTGGTGATGGCGAGCAGGCGTACCTGGTCCAGAACCTCGGCCGGCGGCGGCCAACTGCCGCTGTCGGCCAGCGACAGGGCCAGGCGCGCCAAAGCGCGGTCGACGAGGGGAACGAGGGCGGCGGGGACAGCGTCGGCGGGAATCGGCATGCAGGGATTATGCAGGGCGCCGGGCGCGCCTACGCATGGCCGGATGGTCGAAGCAGGGGCGGTAGTGAGACCGGCGTCGGTCGCTCCCCGGCCACGGTCATGCGTTTACCGCGTTGATGGGCGGTATCGGTGGTGGAGCGGGATTCGTCCGTACCGGGTGGGTTCGCCGGCGTGCAACGCGATGCGGCCATGTCGCGATGGCGCCGCCGCCGCTCTGGGCTCTGCGCGGCCTGGACCGGCGTTCATGACGTCGGGGCGGGACGCCGATCCCGAACGTCAGGCAATAAAAAGCCCGCTTGCAGCGAACTGCCAGCGGGCTCTGCTCCCTCCCCCACGTCGGGATGCAGGTCGATCTTCTAGGGTCCTCGTAAAAGTTGCACGCTGCACTGCAAAACAATACTGGCGGGTACAGAAGCGCGCGCAAAGCTGAACAGGGGCCGGCTGGGGCCGCGATTGCCATGCCACCTTGGTCGCACACCTTGTGCGGCAGGGATCGCCGATAATGATGGTCCCCCACACACGTTGTCGTCATGTCTGTCGATCGCATTGCCAACGCGCGTCTGCGTGATCGCGTCGTAACCGCCGAAGCGGCCGCCGCCCTGATCCAGCCCGGTGAAACCGTGGCCATGAGCGGCTTCACCGGCTCGGGCTACCCCAAGGCGGTGCCGGTGGCGCTGGCCCAGCGCATCGAAACGGTGCACGCCCAGGGCCTGCCCTTCCAGATCAGCCTGATGACCGGCGCGTCCACCGCCCCGGAGCTGGACGGCGCCCTGGCCAAGGCCGACGGCATCGCCATGCGCATGCCGTTCCAGAGCGACCCGGATGCGCGCAACCGCATCAACGAAGGCAAGCTGGATTACATCGACATCCACCTCAGCCACGTGGCCCAGCACGTGTGGTTCGGGTTCTATGGACAGATCGATACGGCGGTGGTGGAGGTCTCGGCGATCCGCGAGGACGGCTCGCTGGTGCCGTCCACCTCGGTGGGCAACAACAAGACCTGGCTGGACCTGGCCAAGAAGGTGATCATCGAGGTCAACGAGTGGCAGCCGGCCGGCGTGGATGGCATGCATGACATCTACTACGGCACGGCGCTGCCGCCGCACCGCAAGCCGATCCCGCTGGTGCACGCCAACGACCGCATCGGCGAGACCTCGCTGCGCTGCGACCCCGACAAGATCGTGGCGGTGGTGCGCACCAACGGCCCGGACCGCAACAGCCCGTTCAGTCCGATCGATGCGACCAGCGAGCAGATCGCCGCCCACCTGATCGACTTCCTCAAGCACGAAGTGGCCAAGGGCCGCCTGCCGGCCAACCTGCTGCCACTGCAGAGTGGCGTGGGCAATATTCCCAACGCGGTGCTGGCAGGATTGGCCAAGAGTGGTTTCCGCGATCTGGCCGCGTTCACCGAGGTGATCCAGGACGGCATGCTCGACCTGCTGCGCGACGGCGTGCTGAGCTATGCCTCGTGCACCGGTTTCGCGTTGAGCCCGCAGGCGAACGAGACGTTCAAGGCGAACATCGATTTCTACCGCGAGCGCATCATCATGCGCACGCAGGAAATCTCCAACCATCCCGAACTGGTGCGCCGCCTGGGCTGCATCGGCATGAACGGGATGATCGAGGCGGACCTGTACGGCAACGTCAATTCCACCCATGTGATGGGCACGCGGATCATGAACGGCATCGGCGGCTCGGGCGACTTCGCGCGCAACGGCTTCCTGTCCGCGTTCCTGAGCCCGTCGACGGCCAAGAACGGCAGCATTTCGGCGATCGTGCCGATGGTGAGCCACGTGGACCACACCGAGCACGACGTGTCGGTGATCGTGACCGAGCAGGGCCTGGCCGACCTGCGCGGGCTGCCCCCGCGCAAGCGCGCGCGGGTGGTGATCGACCGCTGCGCGCATCCGGATTTCCGCGACCCGCTCAACGATTATTTCGAGCGTGCCAGCCGTGACAGTTATGGCAAGCACACCCCGCACCTGTTGCCCGAGGCGTTGTCGTGGCACCAGCGGTGGCTGGATACCGGGACGATGAAGGCGTGATGCAGAAAGGCCGGGCAGATGCCCGGCCTTTTTTTTCGACAGCGGTCGAGTGGGTTACCGGCCCGTGCCGCCGCCGGGTACGCCGCCGAGGTGGGGTCGGTTCCCGAACGAGCGCCGTGGCCGGCTCAACGTGCCGAAACGCATGCCCCTGGCACGGAGCGAACGCGCTCCCCGACGAAGGTCATGCCCTTCCCGATCGCGGCAGCTGCCACGGCGGTTGGTCGGGATGCGCCCTTACCTCATGCGGCGCGCAGGGCCGCCAGCGATTCGGCCTGCAGGCGTTCGTAGATGGCGAACTCGTCGTCAACCCGCATGCCAAGCGCCTGCTCGAACGCATCGCGGTTGGCATGTGCGGCATAGGCGCGCTGCTCTTCGCCGCCGAGGTTGGACTGGAAGATGCCCGCGGCACTGACCGGCAGGAAATCCTCGTAGACGATGGGATCGGCGCTGGCCAGGCCGGCGCCGATCAGGGCCTCGGCCGGGAGGTCGCCGATGGCTGCCGGGTCGCCGCGGCCGGCGTCGGTGAGGGCGTAGCGGTAGTAGCCGAGACCTTCGCGGCGCAGGGTGTCGTGGTCGTCCGGGAACGCCTGGAACGCGGCGGCCAGGCGGGTCGGGTAATCCTGGCCGGTGCTGCCGGCGCCCCCGCTGTCGCGCGCCTGGGCCAACAGTTGGTCGTACAGGGCGCGGCCCTTGGGGGTGAGCGCCAGGCCGCGCTGTTCGATCTCGCCGAAGCGCGCGGTGTGGGTGCCGGCGTCGGCGGCATCGCCGGCGGGGAAATGCACGGTTTCCTGCAACGCCTTGAAGCTGGTCTGGCGCAACAGGATCGGGCAGCGGCGCGGCGGCGGGCCTTCGACCACGGCCTTGGCGTCGATGCCACGGGCGAGCATGGCGGCCTGCGCCGCGTCGATGTCCAGCGTGCGCGGGGTGAGGTGATTGATGTGCGGGCCGCGGAAGCTGACCACGTCGGCGATCAGGCGGTGCGCGTCATGCAGGGCGTGGTAGGTGGCCAGCGACACGGTGGCATCGCCGTGCCAGCGGAAGGTTTCCAGCGATTCGATGACGAAGCGGCGGGCGTCGGCTTCGTCCAGCCCCCCATCGCGCTCGGCCTGCGCGATCAGCGCCAGCGCGGTGTCGGTGAAGATGCGGCGCTGGGCGAGGATGCGCGCCGCTTCGTCGCGCAGCGCGGCGTCCTCGATCAGCTCCAGCCGCAGCAGCGAGGTGAACACGCGGAACGGATTGTGCGCGAGCGCCTTGGCGGTGCGCGGGCGGAACGCGGTGGAGTGCACCGGCACGCCGGCCACGGAGAGGTCGTAATAGCCGACCGGGTGCATGCCCATCACCGCGAACAGGCGGCCGAGCGTGGCCAGTTCTTCGGCGGTGCCGACCCGGATCGCGCCATGGCGCTCCTGGTCCAGGCGCGCGCGTTCGTCGGTGCGATCCAGTTGCTCCACCAGCGCCGGATCGGCGGTGAGCACGGCATCGTTGATCTCGGCGACCAGTTCGACCAGGGTGCCGTACAGCGGCACTTCGGTGCGGTACATGGTGGACATGGCCTGGGCGAACAGGCTGCGGATATCGTCGGGTGAAACGAAACGGTCGGCGCTCATTACGTACTCGGCAACGGATCACGGGGGGAACAGCAGGGGCCCATTGTCGCCGAGGCAAGGGCGATACCGCGATCTGCACAGCAGCAAAGGCGGGCGAGTGCGGGGTTCGCGCGAACGGCAGCCACGCATGGCGTGGGCCGTAGAGCCACCCCATGGGTGGCTGCGCGGAATCCGGTCCGCGCGAAGGGCAGCCACGCATGGCGTGGCTCTACGCGGGGCCACCCCATGGGTGGCTGCGCGGAATCCGGTCCGCGCGAAGGGCAGCCACGCATGGCGTGGCTCTACGCGGGGCCACCCCATGGGTGGCTGCGCGGGGAATCCGGTCTGCGCGAACGGCAGCCACGCATGGCGTGGCTCTACGTGGGCACCCCATGGGTGGCTGCGCGGGAATCCGGTCTGCGCGAGAAGCAGCCACGCATGGCGTGGCTCTACGTGGGGCCTCCCCATGGGTGGCTGCGCGGGGAATCCGGTGCGCGCGAACGGCAGCCACGCATGGCGTGGCTCTACGTGGGGTCTGTAGAGCCACCCCATGGGTGGCTGCGCGGAATCCCGGCCGCGCGCCTGCTCAGCGCCCGGCTGGCGCGGCGATGGCGGCGTCGCGCTGGCGCTGGGCGCGATCGCCGAGCTGGCGCTGCAGGGTGGCGTCGAGCTTGATCGGGCGGTCCCAGTGGTCGTGGCTGGCCACGATGGCATGGCGCAGCGCGCGCCAGTGCAGGTTGGTGGGCTTGACCGGCAGATCGGCCACCACCGTCTCCCAGCGTTTGGGCTGGCCCTCCTCCGGCACCGCGCGGCTCCAGGCCTGCACGCTGTCGCGGCACGCGCGTTCGATCGCGTGCGCCCAGAAGCAGGCGAAGTAGATGTCGCCGGCCTGCCAGCCGTGGGTGTACATCAATGCGGCGATGTAGCCGCGCGACACGCCGGCGTAGCGCGCCACCTCGTCCAGGAAACTGTCCGGGTAGCGCTCGGCGTAGTGGTTGATGTCCTGCAACTGCCCATCCACCCAGGCGTCGCCGGTAGCGACGACATAGGCCTCGGATTTCTCGGCGGTCTGCTGCGCCGAGGCGGCCAGGGGCAGCATCAGCCACAGCAGCACAAGCAGCGCGCGCAGGGTCATGGAACGATTCTGCCGCAGCGCTGCATGCGTGTCAGGCCCGGGATGCCTTGCGCTCGATGGCCTGCAGCGCCTGCGGCCAATCGAAGGCGGTCGGCGCATCGACCATGCGCGGCTCATCGTCGGCCACGCCATGCTGGGTTTCATGCGCCCAGGTCACCGCGTACGGGGTATGGATGCCCCAGCCGCCGAGGGTGATGACCGGCTCGATGTCCGAACGCAGCGAGTTGCCGACCATGCAGAAGCGCTCGATCGGCAGGTCGAACTCTTCCAGCACGCGGGCGTAGGTTGCCGGGTCCTTCTCCGACACGATCTCGATGCGCGGGAACAGGTCGCGCAGGTTGGCCAGCTTGATCTTGGCCTCCTGGTGGAACAGGTCGCCCTTGGTGATCAGCACCACCGGGTACTGGCCGGCGATCGCGGTGACTGACTCGCGCACGCCGTCGATCAGTTCCACCGGGTGGCGCAGGGTGTCATGGCCGATGTCCAGGATCTGCTGCAGGTCGCGCGCGGTGATCATCTGCCGGGTGATGTCGATGGCCGCCTCGACCATCGACAGGGTCATGCCCTTCACCCCGTAGCCGAACACGCCGAGGTTGCGCTGCTGCACTTCCAGCAGGTGGCGCGCGGTCTGGGTGTCGTGTACGTCGATGTAGCGCGACAGGATGTCGAGATAGTCCTGCTCGGCCTTGCGGTAGTAGTCCTCGCTCTTCCACAGCGTGTCGTCACCGTCAAAACCGACCAGGCCGATGGCGCCGGTGGGCGCGGGCAGGGAGGTCATCATCGGGTAAGGATAACAACAGCGGCCGGGTGGCCCAATGACCGCATCGGCTCAGTAGCCGAACGGCTGCGGACCACCCCAGCCCAGCACCCCGCGCTGCGGCAGTTCGATGCGGGTGAGCCGCCACTGGCCCGGGCCCTGCCAGCTGAATTCACGGTAGCTGCTGCCCAGCTGGCCGGTTTCCTGCCACCACGCCATCAGCGCCGCAGGCCCGTCGGGCGCGTGCGGCTGGTACTGGAAGGGCAGGCCCCGGGTATTGAGCTCGGCCAGCAGCTCCTGCAGGCCCGGGTTGGCCCAGCGCGGGCCATGGTCGTCGAAGGCGATGGCGTCGGACACGCCGCCCGGGGAGGCTCCGGTGACCAGCACCACCTCGCCGGGCGCGATATGCGACACCCGCTGCGGTGGGGGTTCGCCCGGAACGGGCAGGTACACGTCGAAGGGAGGCCGGCGGCCGGGATGATCCATGGTCTTCATCATAAAAGAAGGGCGACCGAAGCCGCCCTTCCCCCTCACTGCCTGACGCCGGTGTCCAGCGGCATCAGGCCTCTGCGCTCAATGAACTGCGGGATGGGCCCGTGGATCAGTTGCCGGGCTGCGCGCCGCTGCCACTGGCGGCCTTGCCCTGCTGGGCAGCCACGTAGGCCTTGTACTCGTCAGCCGAAAGCTCGCCGTCCTTGTTGCTGTCCGCCTGGTCGAACACCTGGGCGAGGCCCGCATTGACCTGTGCCTCGGGCTTGCTGATGGTGCCGTTGCCGTCGGTGTCCACGCTGGCCCAGGTCTGGCCGCCGCCACCGTTGGCCTGCTGCGAGGCCTGCGCGGCAGCACCCGCCGCCGAGTCCGCCGCCTGGCCGGCCTGTGCCGCTGCCTGCTGCGCCTGCGCGGCCTGGTTCTGTGCCTGCGCGGCGCTCTGCTGGGCGGAGGACTGGGCCATCGCCGGGAGGGCGAACACGCTGCCGGCGGCGACGATCAGGGCGATCAGGGGCTTGCGGTTGCGAATAGTCATGTGGGTGGTCTCCTTTGGGGATGTCGCACGGTTCGTTGTTTCCGCACGGCCTCCACCCTGCCAGCCCGTTTGTGAATCGACTTTGCGCCGCAATCGGGGCGCGCACGCGGTCTTAACCACCTGCGCGCGGCGCTCGTTTACCGCAGTGGTTATGCGTGGGTGAGCGCGTGGTAATACGCGCATTCAATGGCCCCGGATTTAACGGGATGCGAACGCAAACTCACGGTTCGCTGGCGCTTTTTTCGCCTGAGCGGGAACTGAACACCACCCACCCCAATGCGACGCCGGCCAGCGCGCCGGCGACCTCCAGCACCACCCGCGAGCCCAGTTCGTTGGGATCGTGGATGCTGGAGAGAAACAACCGCGCGTACAGCGGCGACTCCAGCCGCACCATGCCCATGTAGAACAGCTTCCATGCATCGATGCCGGCCGACACCACCACTGCGATCACGCAGGACCAGCCGATCGCATGCCCGGCCGTCCATGCCAACGCGCGGGCCAGGCGATGCCACAGCGCGTACACCAGCAGCCCGACCAGCAGCGCGATCAGGCCCGCCTCGAGCGTTCCCAGCAATCCAAAGTGCAACGGCAGGTTCATCGTGATCCGGGGGTGCGGTGAGCGCACAGTGTAGCGGCCCGCCCTGCCCGGCCGATGCTCAGCGCACCGGGACGTCGTAGGCGGTATGCGGGTCTGGCTCGGGGCGGAGGGTGTAGTGCCACCATTCCAGCGGGTAGTTGGCAAATCCATGGCGCTCCATCGCGGCGCGCAACTGCTGGCGGTTCGCGCGCTGCACGGCGCTGATGTCGGCCGCGTCGGTATGCGCGCGCGGACCGAAGAAATCAAACTCGGTGCCCATGTCCAGGGCGACGCAGGGGCCGCTGCGGCAGTCGAGCAGGGTCAGGTCGACGGTGGCGGCGCGGCTGTGGCCGGAGGTTTCGGCGATATAGCCGTCGAGCAGCGCGGGCTTGTCCAGGCCCGGGTAGTGCAGCGCCTTGCGCGACTGCTCGGTCGGGTCGTGCGCCCAGGCCACGAAGGCGCGCACCGCCTGCACCGGTCGGTAGCAGTCGAACACGCGCAGGGCGTAACCATCGGCGTGCAGTTCGGCCTCGACCGCAGCCAGCGCGGTGGCCGCCGGCACCAGCAGGTAGCACCTGGGCGCGTCGTAGCCGGGCACGCGACGGCCCGTGAAGTTGTCCGCGCCGGCATAGCGCATGTCCAGGGCGATGTCCGGCGCCAGCGTGCGGATGTCGACCAGGCCGGCGGCGGCCGCGTCGCGCGCCGGCGATACCGTCACCGTGCCCGGCTGCGCGTTGGCCACCGCGGCCAGCAGCAACAACGCGACGGCGCTACGGGCAATCGCCGACGCGGGTGAACTGCAGGTCCTGGTAGTCATAGCTGAAGTCGATGTCCGGATCGATGGCGCGCAGGGTGAGCGTGGGTGGCACGCCAGGCTGCACCTGCAGCCACGGCTGGGTGTCCTCGCCGAGGTTATCCCACTGCACCAGCCAGCGCTCGCCCACCTGCATCACCTCGCCGTGCAGCAAGCCCGACCGGGCCACGCGGAAGCGCAGTTGGCCCTGGTCGGGGCAGACACTGGCCGGGCCCAGCCACGGGTCTTCATAACGCCCCTGCCAGGCGCGGGTGGCCTGCAGGTCGGCCGGGCGCCGCGCACCGGTATCCGGGCGCACGTGCCCGGCGGCCACGCGCTGCTGTCGCTCGCGGGCCAGTGCGTCCAGGTACCCGCCCACACCCTCGGTAGCAGTGGGATCGGTGTAGTGCTTGAGCGCGGCCTGCACCAGCGCGGTGCGCGCATCCTCGGCCTCGCCGTTGATCAGCACCACCACGCCCACGCGGCGGTCCGGCAGCAGCGCCAGCGAGGAATACATGCCCGACAGGGTGCCGGTGTGCGCCACCTTCCACTGCCCGTCCATGTCCGACAGGCGCCAGCCGTAGCCGTAGGCGGAGAAGTGCGCGTTGTCCCACTGGCGCTGCCGCTCGCTGATCGGCATCGGCATGTGCGCGGTCCACAGCGCGCGGCGCTGGGCGGCGCTGAGCCAGCCCGGCGCACGCGCCGGGTCCAGCAGTACCTGCATCCAGCGGGTCATGTCGGCCAGGCTGCAACGGATGCCGCCGGCAGCCATCGAGGGGCGGTCGGTGGTCATGTCCCCATCGGTCCCCTGCATCGCGTTGCGGCTAGCGATGCGCACATGCGGCTGGGCCACGTTGCCCACCTGGGTGACCGACCAGGCCCCCACCTGGCAGCGCTGCATGCCCAGCGGTGCGAACACCTCCTCGCGCATCAGGTGGTCGTAGGGCTTGCCACCGGCAGCGGCGGCCACTTCGCCGGCCACCACGTACATCAGGTTGTCGTAGGCATAACCGCTGCGGAAGCTGGTCACCGGTTTGAGGTGGGCCAGCCCGGCGATGACGTCCTGGCGGGTGAAGGCATTGGGCTCGGGCCAGAGCATCAGGTCACCCGCGCCCAGGCCCAGCCCGCTGTTGTGGATGAGCAGGTCGCGCACCTGCATGTGCTCGGTCACCCACGGATCGTGCATGCGGAACTGCGGCAGGTAGCGGGTGACCGGATCGTCCCAGCGCAGCAGGCCGCGGTCGACCAGCCGCGCCAGCAGCGCGGCGGTCATCGCCTTGCTGTTGGAGGCGATCTTGAAGAGCGTGTTGGCGTCGATGCGCTGGCCGGTGCCGGCCCTCCGCTCGCCGCGGGTGGCCGAGAACACCACCTCGCCGTCCTCGACCACCGCCATGGCAATACCAGGCAGGTCCTCGCGGGCAACGGTCTGCTCGAGCATCGGTTCAAACACGGCGCGCGCGTCAGCGTCGGTGGCGGCGACGCCAACGCCCGGCAGCAGGGTCAGCGTGGCGGCCAGCGCGAGCGTGGTGCGGCGGCGATGGATGCGCGATGGCAGGCAGGAAGGCATGGGGTTGGACGGGGCCTTGAAAGGAAACCGGCGCCCCGTCGAGGCGGGGCGCCGGTGGATCACAGCTTACCCAGTGCGGGCCGGCAACGGTGCCCGGCTCAGAAGTTCCAGGTCACCATCAGCTGGGTGTAACGCGGGGCCTGCCAGCGCGTACCGGTGTTGAAGGTGTTCTCGCGCACCTGGCCCGGCTGGGCCTCGTAGCGCTGGTGCACGTTGACCACGGTCTGGTTGTTGAACAGGTTGTAGACCGACAGCCGCGCACTCAGATCGATGCCCTCCACCGGCAGGCGCCAGGTGACGTTGGCGCCCATGGTCCAGGTCCACGGCAGGCGACCGAATGCTCCGCGCGGGGAGTACTCGAACTGGCGCTGGTTGTAGGGGCCGGAGCAGTTGGCCACGCACAGCCAGCCGGTACCGCCGCCGCTGCCTTCGCTGGAGGTGCTGCCGCCGGCAACGGTGTCGTTGGGCCACATCACGCCGAAGGCGGTGATCGGGCCACCGGACATCACCTGCAGGGTGGTGCCGAAGGACCACTGCTCGTTCAACGCGTACGCGGCGCGGAACTTGAACTGGTGGCGGAAGTCGTTGAACAGCGGCCCATAGCGCTCGTTGTTGGCCGGGTGGTCCCAGTGCTGGACCATGCCGGTATCGCCGTAGTTGGTGTCCGAGTTGACCGGCCCTTCGACGTTGCCGTCGCTGCGCGACCACAGGTAGGACGCATTGAACAACCACTTCTCATCCCACGCACGGTCGATCTGCAGCTCCAGCGCCTTGTACGTGCGGCGGGGCTTGGAGTACCCCACCACCTCGCCGCTGCCGCCCTTGCGGTAGCCGCTGTTGGCGGTGTCGATGGTGATCCAGCCTTCCTCGGCGCAGCCGATGCTGGAATCGCCCCAGAGGGTGAGGCTCTCGCCCGGGTTGGCGATCGGCCACAGGGTGCTGGGGGTCGGGCCGCACGGGGTGTAGTTGATGCGCATGTCGTCCAGCGCGCGGGTCATGCGCCGGTAGGTGGCGTTGATGCCCCACGACCAGGCCTGGTTGATCATGGTCTGGAAGCCGAGGATGTACTCGTCCTGGTAGACCGCCTTGAGGTCCTTGTCCACGCTCTGGCGCAGATCGGCCGCGCCGGTGTTCATGCGGGTGTCGACCGGGCCGATCTGTTGGCCGATGATCGGGGCCATGTACGGGGCGCCAGTCACCGGGTTGGCCTGCTGCTGCCAGCCGTTGAGCACGTAGTAGGAATACTCGTCGGTGAGCCCGCCGGCGAAGTTGACGTTGATGTTGTTGGTGACCGGCAGGTAGTAGCGACCGGCGTTGCCGAACAGCTTGGTGCTGCCGTCGCCCTTCATGTCCCAGGAGAAGCCGAAGCGCGGGGCGATGAGGTCGTCCATCTTGATGAAGGCGTCACCGTCGGCGGTGCGGTTCTCGAAGCGGTCCCAGCGCACGCCCAGGTTGAGCATCAGGTTGGGGGTGATGTTCCAGATGTCTTCGAGGTAGAACGCGTTGGCTTCGGTTTCGAAGGTGCCGCCGGAGACGCGGTTGCGTGCGCGCAGCATCTCGGTGACGCCGGCCGGCACGTAGGCGTTGGCGCCATCCCACACTTCATCGCCCGGGCGCGCGACGTAGGCGGTGTAGCTGAGCTGGGTCGGGCCGGGATAGCGGGTGGACTGATCGGTGGTCATCAGCTCGCGGTCGACGCCGAAGCGCAACAGGTGCTGGCCGAGCTGCCATTCGAAGTCCAGCCGGGCCACGTCGCGGGTGTCGTCGCGCTCGGCCACGGCGGCGCCGGTGGGGTGGCAACCCGGGCGCAGCCCGTTGAGCTTGGACAGGCGCGAGGCGTAGGTGCTGTCGGTGAACACCGGGCTGCAGGCCTCATCCAGCGAGGAACTGGTGAAGGCGCGCTGGTTGTTCTGGCCGACCATGGCGCGCGCGGTGAAGGTTTCGCCAAAGTGGCCGGTGTAGGTGGCCGACCAGTTGCGCCCGCCGGTTTCGGTGACCGAGTCGCCGCCGTAAGCACCCAGTTCCGCATCGTCCCAGTCGTAGTTGTAGGACGCGTTGGTGACCTCGCCCTCGTCGGAGAAGGCCAGCAGCGCCAGGCTGTGGTTGTCGGTGATGTTCCAGTCCAGCTTGGCGCCCCAGAAGCCGTTGTCGGCCTTGTTGTTGAACCAGGTCAGCGCGTCGGAGGAGGTGTTGTGGCCCTTGTCGCTGCGGTCTTCGTACATCGCGAACAGGAACAGCTTGTCCTGCACCAGCGCGCCGGACCCCCACACGTTGGTCTTGAAGAACGAATTGTCGTCGCGGCTGGCGTAGGAATGCGCGGTGCCATCGCGATGGAAGTGGTCGCGGCCGCTGGAGCGCCAGGCGCTGGGCTCGGCAGTCACTTCGATGCCCCCTTGCAGCTCGTTGCTGCCCGAGCGGGTCACCGCGTTGATCACGCCGCCGGTGGAGCGGCCGAACTCGACCGAGTAGCCGCCGGTCTTGACCTGGAACTCGTTGAAGAAGGCGAACGGGGCGCTG
The DNA here is from genome assembly GCF_056393175.1 of Stenotrophomonas sp. Steno-Z1. Taxonomy (NCBI): domain Bacteria; kingdom Pseudomonadati; phylum Pseudomonadota; class Gammaproteobacteria; order Lysobacterales; family Lysobacteraceae; genus Stenotrophomonas; species Stenotrophomonas sp. Steno-Z1. The sequence continues at coordinate 181,158 of NZ_JBWJPB010000008.1, forward strand.
GAGAAGCCGCGCCGGGTGTACATGTCGGTGACGTTGAGGCCGTTGATGAAAACCGCGTTCTCGGCCACCGAAGAGCCGGCGAAGGACAACCCGCCGAACGAGGAATTACCGCCCACCACGCCCGGTGCCAGCAGCGCCACCGCCGACAGGTCCTGCGCCACCGGCAGGCGCGAGATCTCCTGGCGGTTGACGTTGAACGAGGTCTCGGTGGAATACACATCGACGCGGTTGACCACGCGGGTGCCGACCACCTGCAGCGCATCCAGGTTGACCACCCCGCCGCCGCCGGCCAGGTTGACCGTGGTGGTGCCGCCCACGGCCACGCTCACCGCCACCGGTTCGCCCAGCGTCTGGCCTTGGCGACTGAGCTGCAGCCGGTAGTCGCCGATCGGCAGCTGGCCCAGGCGATAGCTGCCGTCGCCGCTGACGGTGACCGTGCGGGTCAGGCCGGTGGCGGTGCTGACCACGGTGACCTGGTCACCGGCGGTGGCCCGCCCGGCGACCGCGCCGCTCACGTTCTGGGCCGAGGCCAGGGTCGGCAGCAGGCTGCCCAGACAGACACCCAGCGCGGCGTACAACGCCGCGCGCTTCATACGATGTGCATTCATTCCCTGCTCTCTCCTGCAGATATGGAATCGTGGATACCGCCGTTTACCGCGTGGCGTCCAGCGGCACGATGTGCGACTGGACGTCGTAGTCCCATTGGTCGAAGTACAGGTTGCCGCCGTCCCACTCCACTTCGCCGCGCTGCGAATCCACCGTGTCCGAGCGCGGGTAGCGCTTGGCTGGCAGCAGCGGCTGGCCGATGTCGTCGTTGAAGGCGATGCGGTAGGCATCGAGCCCACCGAAATAGAAGTCGCGCAGCGCCGGCTGCGGGCTGTCCAGGCGGCCGCTGGTCACATCCATCGGCACCCAGCCGTACGGCGCCAGGTACAGCGCGCCCCAGTCGTGCAGGTTGCTGTAGTGCGCCGCGTCGTCGGCGTAGACCATGCCCGACTGCCAGCGCGCGGGAATGCCGTTCATGCGCAGCAGCGTGATCAGCAGCAGCGTCTGCTGGCCGCAGTCGGCATGGCCGGCGCGCATGGCGTAGTCGCTGATGTTGGACAGCGTGGAGTACTCGCGCGCGCCGGCCCAGGGAATCTGGTCGACCGCATCGAACAGGCGGCGTGCCACTTCATACGGTCGTGTCTCGCCCTGCAGCACCTGCGCGGAGAACAGCCGCAGTGCCGGGGTAAAGCGCACGTGCGGCGGTTGCTCGGCCAGGTACGGGGCGAGCGCCGGATCATTCGGCGTGGGCCGCACCGTGGCCGGGTCGATCGCGGTATGCCGCGCCGAGACCGTCAGCGCGTAGCGGATCTCGAAGCGGGTCGGCTGCCCGGCCACGGCCGTGCCTTCCAGGTAGGCGGTGCGCTGCAGGGTGCCGGGCGGGGCGATGCGGGCCTGGCCGGGCGCGCTGCCGCGCCATTGCAGGTGGTCCTGCTGGCCGGCGATCTCGCGTGGATAGGGAATCCAGGCGCGCAGCGTGGTGCCGGCCGGCACCGCATCGGCCTTCACCGTGAGCGACTGGGTCACCTCCACCCGCTGCGGGAGCACCGAGGTGCGGCCGCTGGCCGTGGCCGCCTGCACCACCTTGGCGTGGTAGGCGTTGAGGGTCTCCAGCGGGCCCGCGCTGGGCAGCGGCGCATCGGCGTGACGGCGTGCGCGCGCCTCGCTGCTCAGTCGGAACAGGTTGGACGGCGCACGCTTGAAGTACCGCCGCGTGCCATCGATGTCCAGGTGTTCCAGCAGGCCCTGGCGGTCCCAGCGCTCGAACTCCGTATCGCGCAGGTCCGGGACGGCGCGGCGCACCGCCGCCTTTGCCGCAGCCTCGTCCAGGGTGAAGTCGAGCCGGATCCGGCGCATGCGCTCGTGCTGGAAGGCCCAGGCATCCTCTGGCTCGCTGGCGGCGGTGGCGTGCGCGTCGATGAGCATCGCGGCACGGGTAAAGTGGCCCGCGTCGATCAGGTCGATCACCTGCGCCAGCGCCGCCGCCTCGGCCGAGTCGTCCGCAGGCACCGCCGTTGCGGCCACCGAGACGGCCGACAGCAGCAGCCCCGCCAGCAGGGCAACGGCAACGGGCACAGGCGGTTTGCGAACGGCGTGATCCACAGCGACACTTCCCCAGCGCGGGTGGTAAGGGCTGTGTAACACGGGCCGTGACACCGGTCAATAATTTATTCTTGCATTCCAGATCGAAAGGAATAAGTATTCCATGACACCCGCAGCGGCTGGAGTACGAGCGCGATGACATCCCCTGAGCTGCGCTGCGACCATTGCGCGGCCACCTTCGTGGCAGAGGGACCGCAGGCGGCGCTGTTTGCGCGGTCGCGCGCCAAGGGCATGCGCTTCCTGATGCTCGACTGCCCGCATTGCCTGCACGGCACCGCCGTGGACCCGGCCGCCCCCGGCCAGCCACGTGCCGCGCCACGACTGCCCGAGCTGCCCGAGCTGCCCTGCCCGGCCCGCGCCTGCACCGGGGTGGCCTGCTTCGTGGATACCCTGGCACCGCCGCTCTGGGGCTGCGGCAGCTGCGGCGACACCTGGCCTGACCGGGCCACGCTGGATGCAGCCATCGCCGCGGCCATCGCGCGTTTCCCGTGGCGCGCCGGCGCCTACGTCCGCGCTGCCGATGGCTATCGCGCGGCCGCACCGCTCCCGGCGCGCTACCCGGACGATGTCGCGACGGAATGGGCGGCATGATCCCCGCGCACCGCTTCTGCCCGCCCACCAAGGACGCCGCCTGCATGACCGCTTCCCTTACCTCGTCGTGGCGCGCGCCCGCGCGGCACGTGCTGGGCCTGCTGCTGGCCGTCGCCAGCCTGCCCACCTGGGCGGCGGACACGCCGGCACCCGATCCCGGCGCGCCGCTGCCCTACGTGGTGGGCCTGCACGAGGCCTACCTCACCCCGCAGTACTGGGCTGCGCGGCTGCCTTCGCCGGATGCCCTGCTCCTGGATGCAGCCCAGATCGCCGCGCAGAACGCGCGCATGCGCGCCAACGACGCCTCCATCCACGACCTGCGCGCCCTGCCTGCGCAGCTGCCGGGTGCGCACGTACGCGCCGCCATCCAGGCACTGTCCAACTGGCCGACCAAACCCAGCTTCGGGCAGGACGGCCAGCCGCTCGATGCACGCCAGCGCGCGCAGGCCACGGCCAACCTCGCCCTCGATGCGATCCCCGCGCAGCGACCGCTGCGCTACGGCCTGGTCACCCACCGCGCTGCGTTGCGCGCGTTCCCGACCGCTCTGCGGGTGTACACCACCCAGGGCGACACCGACATCGACCGCATGCAGGAATCGGCGCTGTTCCCCGGCGACGCGGTCGCGGTGCTGCATGAAAGCGCGGACGGCCAGTGGGTGTTCGTCACCAGCGAGCGCTATTCGGCATGGATGGAGAAACGCTACGTCGGCATCGGCGATGCGGCCACGGTGCTGGGCTATGGCCAGCGCGGGCCGTATCGCGTGATCACCGGCGCCACCGCGTTCACCGCCTACACCCCGGACGAACCCCGCGTCTCGCGCCTGCAGCTGGACATGGGAGTGCGCCTGCCGGTGCTGGCCGACTGGCCGCAGGCCACCCCCGTCAACGGGCAGCAGGCGCATGCCGCCTACGTGCTGCAACTGCCGGTGCGCAACGAAGATGGCAGCCTGGCGCTGGTGCCCGCGCTGCTGCCGCGCGCAGAGGACAGCGCCGCCGACTACCTGCCGCTGACCCCGCGCCATCTGCTCACGCAGGCCTTCAAGTTCCTGGGCGAGCGCTACGGCTGGGGCCATGACTACGGCACCCGCGACTGCAGCGGCTTTGTCTCGGAGATCTACCGCAGCTTCGGCGTGCTGGTGCCGCGCAATACCAGCGCGCAGGCGGTGAGCCCGGCACTGGATCGGATCGCGTTCGATCCGAAGGACGGCAAGGCCAGGCGCGCGCAGGCAGTGAACCAGCTCCAGGTCGGCGACCTGGTCTACATCCCGGGCCACGTGATGGTGGCCATCGGCCATGTCGACGGGCGCACCTGGGTCATCCACGACACCGCGGGCGGCAGCTGGTTCGGCGCCGACGGCACGCGCGTCCAGGCGCACCTGAACGGCGTGTCGGTCACGCCGCTGGAGCCGATGATGGCCAGCGACACCGTCAGCTACATCGATCGCATCACCAACATCCAGCGCCTTCGAGCCAAGACCCCTGAATGAAGATCACCGACATCGAACTCGGCATGCTGCGCGTGCCGCTGAAAACCCCGTTCAAGACCGCGCTGCGCACGGTGGATACCGTCGAGGACGTGGTGGTGCTGGTGCGCACCGACAGCGGCCACACCGGCTACGGTGAAGCGCCGGCGACGGCGGTGATCACCGGCGACACCCATGGCTCGATCATCGAGGCCATCAACAGCTTCATCAAGCCGCGCCTGATCGGCCAGGACGTGGCCAACCTCAACCGCGTGTGCGCGCTCATCCAGACCTCGCTGGAGCGCAATACCAGCGCCAAGGCGGCGGTGGAAATCGCCGTCTACGACCTGTGGGCGCAGCTGCACAACGCGCCGCTGTACCGCATGCTCGGTGGTGGCGACCCGGTGATCACCACCGACATCACCATCAGCGTGGACTACATCGACAAGATGGTGGCCGACTCGCTGTCGGCGATCGAACGCGGCTTCGAGTCGCTGAAGATCAAGGTCGGCAAGGACATCGGGCTGGACATCGAGCGGGTCAAGGCGATCCACGCCGCCGTGCAGGGCCGTGCGCTGCTGCGCCTGGACGCCAACCAGGGCTGGACCGCCAAGCAGGCCGTGCACGCGATGCGCGCGCTGGAGGATGCCGGGGTGGTGCTGGAACTGCTGGAGCAGCCGGTCAAGGCGGCCGACATCAGTGGCCTGAAGTACGTCACCGACCGGGTCAACACGCCGGTGATGGCCGACGAAAGCGTGTTCAACCCCGGCCAGGTGGTCGACCTGATCCAGCAGCGCGCCGCGGACATCATCAACATCAAGCTGATGAAGACCGGTGGGCTGTCCAATGCGATCCGGATTGCCGACATCGCCGCCATCTACGGCGTGCCGTGCATGATCGGCTGCATGATCGAGTCGAGCATCAGCGTGGCCGCCGCCGTGCACCTGGCCGTGGCCAAGAGCGAGGTGATCACCAAGGTCGACCTGGATGGCCCGTCGCTGGGCCAGTTCAACCCGGTCACCGGCGGGGTCAACTTCAACGAGTCGGAGATCACCATCAGCGATGCGCCGGGACTGGGCATCACCGAGGTACGCGGGCTGGAGATGATCACCCCGCCGCGGTGGTAACCCGGACATCCACGCGGTTGGCGTCACCGCGTCCACCTGGCCGAGCGGGCCGACCCGGGGTAGAGCCACCCCGTGGGGGCTCTTTCGCGCGCTCCTGCCCGGTGCAGCCGACCAACGGTCGGCTCTACCGGGTGCATTGCGTATTCTCTCCCAAACGGACCTGACGCCCTTTCCATGCCGCCCCTGGTGAAAATCCGCTCCGAGCGTGACCACATGTCGGCGATCGAACGCCGCATCGCCGACTTCATCCTCGACAACGCCCACCTGCTGCGCGACTACTCCTCACAGCAGCTGGCCAGCGCGCTGGGGATCAGCCAGTCCAGCGTGGTCAAGTTCAGCCAGAAACTCGGCTTCAAGGGCTACCCGGACCTGAAGTACTCGATCGGCGAAGCCGTGGCCCGCGCCGGCAACGGCACCCAGGCACAGGCGCCGGTGGCCAGTGACGGCGATGAGTACAGCCGCATCGCCGAGCGCCTGCGCCTGAGCAAGGCCGCGGCCGAGGAAGAAACCCGGCTGGCCAACCCGCCGGCCGACGTGGAGGCGATCGTGCGCCTGCTCGACGGCGCGCCCAAGGTGTTCGTGTACGGGCTGGGCGATGACGGCCTGTATGCGCGCGAGTTCGCCATGCGGCTGTCGCTGCTGGGCATGCTCACCGTGCACCACGCCGACCCGATCCTGATGATGGCCAACCTGTCGGCCGCCCGCCCCGGCGATGCCATGCTGGTGTTCTCCGAGTTCGGCAAGCTGCCGCAGCTGTTCCAGTTGTCGCGGCAGTTCCAGGACGTGGGCGGCAAGGTGGTCTCGATCACCCGGCACAGCGCCAACCCGCTGCGTGCGCACGCCGACGCAGCGCTGGTGGTCTGCGCCCACGACCCGGCGCCGCACATCGCGCAACTGCTGTACCGTGCGTCGTTGCAGTCCCTGCTGGACTTCGTCTTCGTGCTGTTGTGCCACGCCAACCCGGACCGCCACCGCCAGCTCGGGGTGAACCTGGAACGGATCGAACACCTGATCGATACCTGATCGACACCTGGTCTTTTGGAGTCCGCCACGATGCTGCCGATGTTCCGCTCCGTATTCGCCGTCGTGCTGGCCGCCAGCGCCCTGCCCGCCATCGCGCTCACGCCGGCGGTGGCGCCCTTGCAGGACCACCAGCAGATGATCGTGGTCATCACCGACGGCTGGGACGCCACGAATGGCCGGTTGCAGGCCTATGCGCGCACTCCCCGGGGATGGGTACCGCACGGTGACGCATTCGCGGTGGCCGTCGGCCGCAACGGCAGTGCCTGGGGCGTGGGCGTGCTGCCGGCCCAGGGCAGTGCCCCGCATCAGCCGGGTGATCCGGTGAAGCCCGGCGACCCGGTGAAGCAGGAAGGCGATGGCCGCAGCCCGGCCGGCATCTTCAGCATTGGTCCGGCCTTCGGCTATGCACCGACGATCGCCACGGCCCTGCCCTACCAGCCGATGCAGGCCAGCAGCTACTGCATGGACGTCCCCGATTCGCCGTACTACAACCGCATCGTCGATGCCGAGGCGGTGGGCGCCGACGCGGTGGAAGGCTCCACCGAACCGATGCGGCTGGACCTGCACAACAAGGGCGACGTGCGCTATCGCGAGGGCTTCGTGATCGAGCACAACCCGAAGGCCGAACCCCGCCGCGGCAGCTGCATCTTCGCCCACCTGTGGCGCACGCCCGGTGAGCCGACCGCCGGCTGCACGGCGATGCAGCCCGGGCACATGCGCAGTCTGCTGGCCTGGCTGGACCCGGCCCAGCGGCCGTTGTTCGTGCTGCTGCCGCGCGCGCAGTACCAGCAGTTGCAGTACGACTGGAACCTGCCGGTTCAACCGGACGCCGCGTCATGAGCGCCCCGGCCGATCCGCAACTGGAACGCGCGGTCAGCCGCTGGCAGATCGTCGGGCTGTCGATCAACGACGTGATCGGCAGCGGCATCTACCTGCTGCCCGCCGCCACCGTCGCCCTGCTCGGGCCGTTCAGCCTGTGGGGCGTGGTCGCCGCCGGCATCGTGGTGGCCTTGCTGGTGCTCTGCTATGCGCAGGCGGCCAGCTACTTCGACGAACCCGGCGGCAGCTACCTGTATGCACGCGAGGCGTTCGGGCGGTTTGCCGGGTTCGAGATCGGCTGGATGATCTGGCTGACCCGGATCAGTTCGGCGGCGGCCTTGAGCAATGCACTGGCCGATGCGGTTGCACGCTTCTGGCCGTGGGCCGGGCATGACCTGGGCCGCGTGGCGATCATCGTGGTGTCGCTGGGCTTCCTCACCGCCGTCAACGTGGCGGGCGTGCGCTCGGCCGCGCGCACCGGTGTGATCCTGGTGATCGGCAAGCTGGTGCCCCTGCTGCTGTTCGTGGCGATCGGCGCGTTCTACGTGGACATGGACCTGGCGTTCTCCGGCGTGCGCCCGGACCCGCATGACCTGCAGCGCATGGGCGAGGCGGCGTTGCTGCTGCTGTACGCCTATGCCGGCTTCGAGAACATCCCGGCCGCCGCGGGCGAGTACAGGAACCCGCGCCGCGACATCCCGTTCGCGCTGATCACCATGATCGTCAGCGTCACCGTCATCTACGGCGCGGTGCAGCTGGTGGCGCAGGGCACGCTGGCCAACCTCGCGGCGTCGCCGACGCCCCTGGCCGATGCGGCCTCCAGCTTCGGCGGTGAAGCGCTGGCGCTGATCCTCACCGTGGGTGCCACCATTTCCATCCTGGGCACCAACAGCAACACCATGATGATGGGCCCGCGCTTCCTGTTCGCGCTGGCCCGCGATGGCTATGGCCCCAAGCTGCTGGCCAACGTGCACCCGCGCTTCCGCACGCCGGCCGCGGCCATCGTCACCCAGGGCGTGATCGCACTGGTCCTGGCCCTGTCCGGCTCGTTCGTGCAGCTGGCGCTGCTGTCGATGACCACCCGCCTGTTCGCCTACATCGGCACGGCGGCCGCCGTGCTGGTGCTGGCGCGGCGCTTCCGCGACCGGCCCGGCGCGTTGAAGCTGCCCGGTGGCCCGTTGATTCCGGTGTTGGCGCTGCTGCTGTGCGTGGCACTGTTCGTCAGCGCCAGTTGGCAGAACATCGCCGCGGCCGGTATCGCCTTCGCGGTGGGCGCGGTGATCTACCTGCTGCCGCGCAACGACCGGCCGGCCTGAACGGCAGCCTCGCGGTGAAGCGTGCTTGATCCAGCATTCACCTGGTCGGTCCATGGCGTTAACCGGCCGCTGGGTAGGGTGGAACCTCACCCAACCGGAGCCATCCCATGCCTACTGACTACCAGATCCCCGGCCGGGTGCCGGAAGACGGCGTGCCGCGCCAGGCGGTATCGGACTACTGGCGTGAGCGTTTTCCCAGCGAGCCGTATTACGACAACACCCAGTTCTTCGATGACTACGAGCCCGCGTATCAGCTAGGCCACAACTCGCGCGCCGATGATGTGATCCGCGCCTACGAGCAGGTCGAAGCGGAGCTGGAAACGCGTTGGGCGCACGAACGTGGCAAGAGCAAGCTGACCTGGGAACAGGCGCGCAACGCCGTGCGCCGCGGCTGGGATGAATCCACCGCGCTGCGCCAGTCGCACCTGGACAAGGGCGTGCCGCGCGGCACCTGAGCCCGCGCGCGGCATTCCCGGGGGTGACTCAGTCGCTGCTGGGCAGCGGCGGCACCTCGCGGTCACGACCACCCGCGGCCATCAGGTCGCGGGTGTTCTTTTGTACGGCCACCGCACCGAACAGACTCAGCGCGAAGGCCATGCCGTAGAAGCCCTTCTCGCTGAGCAGCAGGGTGGCATTCCACAGCCCGACCAGCAGCAGCAACAGCGAGACCATCAGCGCGAACCAGCACAGCGCGTAGTACAGCCCGCTCACCGGGATGTCTTCCACCCGGTCGCGCACGCTCTTCTGCAGCGATACCGCGGCAAACAGGCCGAACAGCAGCAGGGTGAGGTAATAGCCCTTCTCGTTGAGGGCCATCTCGGCGTTGAACAGGCCGATCAGGTAAGCGACCGCGCCGAGCAGCAGCGCGCTCCACGAGGCGGCGATGAAGGCCGGGGACGGTTTGTGCACCTGTTGCTTCATGGATCCAACTCCCTTTGATGGCGGCAAGCCGCACGCGCCGCCCCACGGGCGGCCGGCGCCAACGTTAGCCGATCCCGGTGCGCGCGCCTACCGGCAGTGACGTATGGTGCACGCGGTGTTGATGGGCTTGCTGTACAACGAGGGCTGGCCATCGCATCCCCACCCGGAGATACCTCATGACCCGCAAGCGCCTGCTTTCGCTCGCCGTCGCCCTCACCCTGCCCGTGTTCACCACCGCCTGCGTGGCCGCCGACAAGGCCGCCGCCCCCGTGCTGGAGAAGGCCCAGTGGCCGTTCGCCGCCACCGAAGTGACCCGCTTCGACGAACCGTGGGCGATGAGCTTCCTGCCCGATGGCAGCCTGCTGGTCAGCGAAAAGGCCGGCGTGCTGCGGCACGTGGACCTGACCACCGGCAAGGCGGCCCGCATCACCGGCGTGCCCAAGGTGGCCTACGGCGGCCAGGGCGGGTTTGGCGATGTGCTGCCGCACCCGGGGTTCGCGAAGAACCAGTGGGTGTACCTGAGCTACGCCGAAGCCGGCGATGGCGCCACCAGTGGTGCCGCCGTCGCGCGCGCGCGACTGGTGCTGGCCGCCGATGGCAGCGGATCGCTCAATGACCTCAAGGTCATCTGGCGCCAGACCCCCAAGGTCGAGGGCAAGGGCCACTACGGCCACCGCCTGGCATTCGGCCCGGATGGCAAGCTGTGGATCACCTCCAGCGAACGCCAGAAGTTCGACCCGGCCCAGGACATGGCGGCCAACCTCGGCAAGATCGTGCGCCTCAACGACGACGGCAGCGTGCCGGCCGACAATCCCTTCGCCTCGCAGGGCGGCGTGGCCGCGCAGGTCTGGTCGCTCGGCCATCGCAACGCATTGGGCATCGCCTTCGATGCACGCGGCAAGCTGTGGGTGCATGAAATGGGCCCGGCCGGCGGCGACGAACTCAACCTGATCACGCGCGGCGCCAACTACGGGTATCCGATCGTCTCCAACGGCAACCATTACGACGGCCGCGAGATCCCCGACCACGCCACCCGCCCGGAATTCGCTGCCCCCAAGGTGACCTGGACCCCGGTGATTTCGCCGGCCGGCTTCATCATCTACAACGGGTCGCTGTTCCCGCAGTGGACGGGCAGCGGCTTCATCGGCGGGCTGTCGTCCAAGGCGCTGGTGCGGGTAGCCTTCGACGGCGACAACGCCCGCGAGGCCGAGCGCTTCGACATGGGCGAGCGCATCCGCGAAGTGGAACAGGGCCCGGATGGTGCGATCTGGCTGCTGGAAGATGGCAAGAACGG
>NZ_JBWJPB010000009.1:0-138683 GCF_056393175.1 Stenotrophomonas sp. Steno-Z1
AAATGGCGCCCGTCGTGCGTTATGCAGCACCGAACCCTAGGCCAGCGGAGCCAGGCAGGACTGCCTGCAACGCGGTCCACCAATTTTCCCAGCATTTGCATATCGCGACGGCAGCCGCACCCCTAGAGTTCGCGGCCTCACGCACCTGTGCCGCCCAATGACCTCGCCCACGCCGCTCCCGCTGCACCTGCTCTCCCTCGCCATCGCCGCCGCACTGGCCTGCAGCACGCCCAGTGCGCTTGCCCAACGCGCGGGGCCCGTTGTCGCCGACGGCACCCACGAGGAACCTGCCCCCGGTGACTACAGCACGTCCCACGATGGCCCTGCAGGCTACGTCTTTCATGCCCTGAACGGCGGCACCCTCCGGGCCACCGGCGCGGTCGCGGTGAGCGCGAACGGCCATGACACATCCGCCGTGCTCGCTGAAACCAACGGGACGGTGGCCTTCCAGGGCGGCAGCATCACCACGCGGGGCGACAACGCCATCGGCGTATCGGTCGCATCCGGCGGGCACGTCGAGCTGCTGGCCGATGGCGCCGGGCAAGGGCTGACCCTGTCCACCAGCGGCGTCCGCAGTCATGCCACCCGGGTAGCGGGCGGTACGCTGCTCCTGCGCGGTGCCACCATCGACGTCAGCGGCCCTCAGTCCTACGCCCTGTTCGCCCTGTCCGGGGGCCATATCGACGGCGATGGTTTGACGATCAACGCGCAGGCGTTCGGCGTGACCGGCGCGCTGATCGCGTCCGGGGGAGGACTGACGTTGTCCAACAGTTCCATCGAAGCACTCGACGAGGAGAGCACGGGCGTTTTCGGCGCCGGGGCCATCACCCTCCGCAATACGGATGTGCGGGTCTCCGGTGTTTCTTCGACTGCCGTGTCGATGACGGGAGGCACGCTCCGGGTCGAGGACGGCGTGATACAGGCCGACCATCCACAAAGCAGCACCGTCCATCTGTTGAACGGCAACCAGGTGGACATGATCGGCACGCGGATCAACGCCGGCCGGATCGGGCTCAACATCGACGGCCTCGGAAATGATGTCCGCTTGACCGACGTGGATATTCATACGGTCGGGGCGGGGGGCGTGGGTGTCTGGCTGCTCAAGGACTCCAGCCTGGCCATGCGTGGCGGCAGCATCATCACCGACGCCACCGACGGCGTGGCCGTCGACAACCGCGCCGGCAGGGTCAGCCTGGACGGCGTGCACGTGACTACTGCCGGCGCGGCCGCACACGCGATGAGTTCGACGTTCAGCGCCAACGCCGCGCTGCTGGAGGCCGACCGTACCCAGGTGCTCACCGACGGCGATGGCGCCATCGGTGCCCTCGCCCGCGCCGGCGGCAGCACCCACCTGCGCGACAGCACCATCGCGACCACCGGTGCCAACAGCTACGGCGTGCTGAGCGGCGGCACCGGCGTGATGACCCTGCGCGCGACCGATGTCACCACCCGCGGCCAGGGGGCCGCCGCTGCCGTGGTCAATGCCGATGGCAGCCTGGACATCGACGGCGGCACGCTGATGAGCGAGCGCGCCGAAGCGCTGTGGGTGCGCGCGGCGCGCCACGTGGCCGCCCGCAATGGCGCCCGCTTGATCGGTGGCAACGGGGCCCTGATGCACGTCGATGCCGCGTTCGCCACGCCGCTCGATGTCACCTTGGACCAGGACGTGATCGCCCTCGGCAACATCGCGATCACCCCGGCCGATGTCGCCGCCGGTATTCCCGTCCAGGCCGACATCCGGGTCCACCTCAACGGCCGTTCGCACTGGCGCGGCGCCAGCAGCGTGGTCAATCAGGTCACGCTCGGCGATGCCAGCCGCTGGACGCTGACCGGGGATTCCCGCGTCGGCCAGCTCACGCTGCGCGACAGCACGCTGGCCTTGTCCGCGGTCGGCGCCAGCGGCTTCAATCGCCTCACCGTGGACGGCGATGTCGACACCGACAATGCGCTGCTGATCTTCAACGGCGCGCTGGCCGGCGATGCGTCGCCCGTCGATACCCTGCACGTGCGCGGCGACACCCGCGGCACGGCCGCCATCCAGGTCAACAACGTGCACGGCCTGGGCGCGCAGACCGTGGACGGCATCGCGTTGATCCAGGTCGATGGCGCGTCCACCGCGGTGTACCAGCTGCGCGGTCGCGCCGTCGCGGGCCAGTACGACTACTTCCTGCACAAGGGCGGGGTGACCACGCCCGGCGACGGCGGCTGGTACCTGCGCTCGGCGCTGGCGACCACGCCGGACCCATGCGAGGTCGATCCCGAGGGTCCGGGCTGCGTTACACCGCCCGATCCCTGCGCCAGCGACCCGACCGGCCCCGGCTGCATCGTCATCCCGCCAGACCCCTGCGAGGCCGATCCGAACGGGCCCGGTTGCGCCGTCCCCCCGCCCACGCCCTGTTCGACCGATCCCGGCGGTCCCGGCTGCGTGCCGCCGCCCATCCCGTGCGAGGCCGACACGACCGACACCTGCCACCGCCCGCGACCGCCACAGGTGCTGCGCCCCGAGGCCGGTGCATACCTGGCCAACCAGGCAGCCGCCGTGGCGATGTTCCAGCACCGCCTGCACGACCGCGATGGCGGCCACGCCAACGGCGAAGCACGCGACGCCGGCTGGCTACGCGTGAACCGCACCCAGACGCGCCAGGATATCGGCGGCCAGCTGGCCCTGACGGGCCGGGCATCCAGTGTGATGAGCGGCGTGGACGTGCTGCAATGGGGCGGCGCCAGCGCAGGCCGCCTCGGCCTTCTGCTGGCTACCGGCAGGACCGTCACCGAGGTTCGCTCGCGGCGCAGCGGTTACACCGCCACCGGCACGGTGACGGGCACGGCGCTGGGCGCATACGCCAGCTGGATGCAGCACCCCGGTGGCGAAGACGGCGTCTACGTGGACGGCGGGCTGCACCACGGCCGCTACCGCACCAGCGTGCAGGGCATCGGCCTGGCCAGGGAGCGCCAGGACGCGCGCAGCACTGCCGCGTCGCTGGAAACCGGCTACGCCTGGTCGCTTCGCCTGGGTGACACCGCCACCCTGCAGGTCCAGCCCCAGCTGCAGCTGAGCTACACCGACTACCGCGCCGATCGCGTGGTCGAGCACAACGGCACGCAGGTCGGCGCGGATGCGGCGGGCGGGCTGGCGTCGCGGCTGGGCATGCGGGTAACGGGCGCGGTACGCACGGAGGAGCGTCACGTGCAGCCGTTCGTGTCCGCCCACTGGCTGCGCGCATCCGGCCGCAACCGTGTCTGGCTGGACGACAGCCGGATCGAGGGCGCCGTGCCGGCCACCCGCTACGAACTGCGCGGCGGCGCCGTTCTGCAGCTGGGCACGCGCTGGTCGGCGTGGGGCGACCTCGGCCTGCAGCGCGGCGACAATGCCTACCGCAGCGTCTCGGCGCAGATGGGGCTCAACGCCCGCTGGTAGTCTCGCCGAGGTTTGCACGGCACGCGGCCACTACAGGTCCGCATGGCCGATCAACCAGCCGAGCACCTCCGAATGGAGCTGTGCGGCCTGCGTCCCGGTCGCCACGCTCCAGAGACCGTGGTGCATGTCCGCCACCTCCCGATACTGGAACGCGCCCCTGGATGGCTTCACGTCCTCGGCCAGCCGCCTGCCCGAGGACACCGGCACCGAGCCGTCGCGCTCGCCATGGACCACCCGCAGGGGCGCCTCCAGGTCGCGGAGGACGTGGGCGTCCACCGCATCCAGGCGACTGGCCCATGCCGCCGCCACGGCGTCGGTCACCCTGCGCTACGAATAACCCGCCTCGGCTTGCGCCACCTCGCCGTGCATCGGGATCACGCCCGGCGTGCTGCTGCATGACAAGACCCTGCGCCCGCCCCACCCACTACGCTGGCGGACTGACCGCGTCATCGTTCGGGCGGTCCGCCCGGCTCAGTCGAATGCGCCCGCATCGGCCAACCGCGTCAGTTCATCCACCACGTAACGCACCTTCGGCCGCAGATGGCGCGTCTGCGGCCACAACGCATGGATCTCCACGTGATGCTGCATGCACTGCCCCAGCACCTGCTGCAGCGCGCCCGTCTGCAGGTGCTGTTTGACCAGGAAGTGCGGCATCTGGCAGATGCCCAGCCCGGCCAGGGCGGCTTCGATCACGGCATCGCCATCGTTGAGCTGGTGGGTGCCACTGGGGATGAAGCGCGCCTGCGCATCGTCCTCGCCGATCCGCCACGCCACCGGCTGGCCGTAGCGGTAGCCGACGATGCTGCGGTGGGCATGCAGCTCGTCGACAGTGACGGGGGTGCCGTGCGTGTCCAGGTAGGCCGGCGATGCGCAGGTGATCAGTCGCTGGCAGCCCAGCCGTCGCGCGACGAGGTGCTGGGCCTGGTCCAGCCCACCGAAGCGGATCAACAGGTCGATGCCTTCCTCGAGCGGGTCCACGAAGTGGTCGGTGAAGGTCATGGTGAGCTGCAGTTCGGGGTGGTCGGCGCAGATGCGCAACAGCACCGGCAGGATCATCAACCGCCCGAACGAGGACGGCATGTCGATGCGCAGGCGGCCTGCAGGCAGATGCGACGCCGAGCCCAGACACGCCTCGGCCGAGGCGATCTCTTCCAGCGCGGTGGCGCAGGAGGCGAAGTAGGCCTGGCCATCGGCAGTCAGGGAAATGCGCCGGGTGGTGCGATGGAACAGCCGCACGCCCAGCCGCTCTTCCAGCCGCGCGATCGCCTTGCCAACCGCCGAGCGCGATATCCCCAGGGTCTGGGCCGCTTCGGTGAACGTCCCCGAGCGCGCGGTGGTGACGAAGGTGGCCAGCCCGTTCAACGATTCCACTGGCAGCATTGTCGCGCTCCATTGGGGACAGAATGTCCCGCTTGCCGGGAAATTGAAGGCCTTTATGCGCCTCCAGGTCAACCTTATCTTGAACGGGTCGCGCCGCTGGCGCTCCCTTCCCCACGAGTTCCGCCTTATGACCGCCCTGCTCTTCCAGCCCTATGACCTCGCCGGCACGCCGCTGCGCAACCGCATCGCCATGGCCCCGATGACCCGCGCCCGCAACCCCGGCAGCGTGGCCAACGACCTCACCGCGGCGTACTACCGGCAACGCGCCAGTGCCGGGCTGATCATCAGCGAAGGCACCCCCGTGTCGGCGCAGGGCCAGGGCTACATCGACGTGCCGGGCATCTGGTCGGCCGAACAGGTGGCCGGCTGGAAGCAGGTCACCACGGCCGTGCATGCCGAACGCGGCGTCATCTTCGCCCAGCTCTGGCACGTGGGCCGCATGTCGCATGCCTCGCTGCAGCCCGACGGCGGCCAGCCGGTCAGCGCCGGAACGCGTCCGGTGGCGAGCAACCCGAAGAGCCGTGCGTTCGTGTACCTCGAAGACGGCAGCCGTGGGCAGGCCGATCCGACCCCGCCGCGCGCCCTGCGCAGCGACGAACTGCCGGGCATCGTCGACGACTTCGCGCGCGCGGCCGACAACGCGATCGCTGCCGGTTTCGACGGCATCGAACTGCATGCGGCCAACGGCTACCTCTTCGAACAGTTCCTCAACCCGGTCACCAATGACCGCACCGACGGCTACGGCGGCACGTTGCAGAACCGCGCGCGCCTGATCCTGGAGACCGTCGATGCGATGGCTGCGCGGATCGGGTCGCACCGCGTGGGCGTGCGGCTGGCACCGAACAACCTGCAGTTCGACATGCCCGAGTACGTCGGCAACGAAGCGGCCTACCTGTATCTGGCACAGGAACTGGGCAAGCGCGGGCTGGCCTATGTGCACCTCAACGACAACCATGCGCGCGGTGTGTCGGTGCTGAGCGAGGCGTTCCTGCGCACCTTCAAGCAGAGCTACGGTGGCACCCTGATCCTGGCCGGCAGCCTCACCCGCGCGCGGGCGCTGCAGTTGGTGGACGACGGCATCATCGACCTGGCCGCGTTCGGCCAGCCGTTCATCGCCAACCCGGACCTGGTGGCGCGACTGGAGCACGACGTGGCACTGGCCGTGCCGGACCGGGCGACGTATTACGGTGGCGGGGCGGAGGGGTATACCGACTACCCGGCGGCCAGCTGATCCCGGGCGGCGGCGGCCGGGGATCGTGCCGGTCGCCGCTGCCGGTTCGGTGGCATGCATGCAGCCCCCATGGGGCGGCGCTACCCCGCCGGTCTACCGCAACATCAGGCCCCGCCACGGGTTGGGCACGTCGCCCATCAGGGCCACCACCGCGCGATCCAACTGCCCGATGGCGGCCAGGCCGGCCACCGGGTGCGCGTGCAGGTGCGGCGGCAATGGCGGCGGCAACCGCCCGGCGTCCAGCGCCAGCAGGTGGTCGGCCAGCTGGCGGAAATCCGCGTCGCTCAGTGCGTCAGGCGCCGGCATGCATCACCGTCATGCCGGCACGTAGTTGAAGCGGGTATCGATCCCGTCAAAGCCGATGCTGCGCTGGATCAGCGCGGCCGCGGCGTCCTCACCCACGCCGCCGGCGTGGATCGCAGGATCGGCGTACAACGCGTCCAGCGCCTGCACCTGCGCCGCGCGCAGATAGGGGCGATGCGACTCCAGCCAACACTGCAGGTTGTCGGCCACCTCACCCACTTCCAGCAGGCTGTCGCCGAGGTCGGCCACCGCGTCGACCATCATCCGGAAGATGAAATCCTGCAGGTTGGCCGCCAGCACGTCCACGCGGTCGTCGTCGTGCCAGAGCAGCACCACGCTCGGCTCGTCCGCTGCATTCGGATCGGGCCAGAAGCAGTAGTAGTCGCCCGCACCGGTACTGCCGAAGGGCAACAGCTGCAGGCCCTCGCGCAGGCGCACGTGGCTGTCTTCATCGGTGAACTGTTCGGCGTGGCCCACGATATCGGCCGGCGCGATCAGTTCGAACTCGCGCGCATACAACAGCAGGGGCGGACGTGCGCGCAGCGTGGGATACACGCTAGTGACCCAGCCATGGCAGAGCGCGCCCCAGTCCAGCATGTGATCGCGATGCAACTGGTGGTAAAGCGCGGGAAACCGCTGACCAAGCTGCTGTTCAATGTCGCCGGGTGTGGCTGCGGTCATGGGCCGATGCATCCGATGCGGCGGGCAAGCGTGCCATCACTGGTGCGACCACGGCAACCGCCGCGCGCCTCACACCGTCGCCCGCACCATGTCCACGAAGGCGCGCAACGCCGAGGACATCTGGCGCTGGCGCGGGTAATACAGCACGAAGCCGGGGAACGGCTCGGCCCAGTCCTCCAGCACCGCCACCAGGCGGCCATCGTCCAGGTACGGGCGCGCCGAATCCTCCAGCACGTAGGCCAGGCCGAGGCCGTCGATCACGGCCTGCAGGATGGTGTGCTGGTCGCCCAGGGTGAGCCGGCCGGGTACGTCCACTTCCAGCTCCTGGCCGTCGCGCTCGAACTGCCACTTGTAGAGGTGGCCGCTGGCGAAGCGGAAGCGCACGCATTCGTGCTGGGCCAGTTCGCGCGGGTGGCGCGGTGCCGGCCGGCGCGCGAGGTAGGCCGGCGCGCCGACGATCAGCCCGCGCAGGGGCGGGCCCAGCGGCACCGCCACCATGTCCTCGGGCACCGACTCGTGCAGGCGCACGCCAGCATCGAAGCCGCTGGCGACGATATCCACCAGGCCATCGTCCTGCGCCAGTTCGATACGCACGTCCGGGTGGGCCTGCAGGAAGCGCGCCAGGCGTGGGCCCAGCTGGGTCTGCACGGCGGCGCGGGTGGCATTGATGCGCAGCAGTCCGGCCGGCGCGGCGCGGAAGTGGTTCATCTCCTCCAATGCGTCGTGCACCTGTTCCAGCGCCGGTTGCAGGCGCTCGAGCAGGCGCTGGCCGGCCTCGGTGAGCGCCACGCTGCGCGTGGTGCGGTGGAACAGGCCCACGCCCAGCCGTTCTTCCAGCGCGCGGATGGCATAGCTCACCGCGGACGTCGACAGGGCCAGCTCGGCACCGGCGCGGCGGAAGTTGCGGTGCCGGGCCACGGCGGCGAACGCGGCCAGGTGGGTCAGGTTGTCAGTGGCCACGATTGTGCAGTCTGCCTTGATGAATCATGCCGATATATTGACTGTATACGCACAGGATGCGGGCGTATTGTAAAGCGCCTTTCTACAAAACCCGCCAAGGATTCCTCATGTCCCTCGCCCATGGTTACGCCGTCCACGACCAGACCGCGCCGTTGGTGCCGTTCTCCTTCGAGCGCCGCCCGGTCGCCGCCGGCGACGTCCGCATCCAGATCCTGTACAGCGGCATCTGCCATTCCGACCTGCACCAGGCTCGCGACGACTGGGGCAATTCCAAGTTCCCGATGGTGCCCGGCCACGAGATCATCGGCCGGGTGACCGAAGTCGGTGCCGGTGTCACCGGCTTCAAGGTCGGCGATTTCGCCGGCGTCGGCTGCATGGTCGATTCCTGCCGCCATTGCGCGGCCTGCGATGAAGACCTGGAGCAGTACTGCGAGAAGGGTGCCAGTTACACCTACAACAGCACCGAGCGCGACGGCCAGCCGACCTTCGGCGGTTACTCGGACCACATCGTGGTCGAGCAGCGTTTCGTGGTGAAGGTGTCCGAGAAGCTGGACCTGAAGGCCGCCGCGCCGCTGCTGTGCGCGGGCATCACCACCTACTCGCCGCTGCGCCACTGGAAGGTGGGCCCCGGCCAGAAGGTCGGCATCATCGGCCTGGGTGGCCTGGGCCACATGGGCGTGAAGTTCGCCAAGGCGATGGGCGCCACCGTGGTGATGATCACCACCACGCCGGAAAAGGGTGCCGATGCCAAGCGTCTGGGCGCCGATGAGGTGCTGGTCTCGCGCGATCCGGAGCAGATGCAGGCCCACGCCGGCAGCTTTGATTTCCTGCTCAACACCATCCCGGTGAGCCACGACACCAACCCGTACATGGGCCTGCTCAAGCGCGACGCCACCATGTGCCTGGTCGGCGTGCTGACCGAGCTGGACCCGCCGCTGATGGGCGCTGCGATGATGTTCGGCCGCAAGCACATCACCGGTTCGGCGATCGGCGGCATGGCCGAAACCCAGGAGATGATGGACTTCTGTGCCGAGCACAACATCGTCAGCGACGTGGAAGTGATCGACATCAAGACCGTCAACGAAGCCTGGGAGCGCATGGCGAAGAATGACGTCCGCTACCGCTTCGTGATCGACATGGCCACGCTGGAAAAGGCGGCCTGATCCTCCTGCGTTGGCATGAAGAAAACCCCGGCATTGCCGGGGTTTTTTTATTCTTCGGCCAATGCCAAGGAGCGTCATGTCCCAAGGCTGCAGCAAGATGGGGCACGGCTATATCCACCGTGGCTGGATGGCGCGCCGCTGTATGGATCCAGCGGCGTGTCCGATCGGATCTGTCGTGCGCGTCAGGGCCCCGTAGCAGCCGGTAGGCCCCTGGCGTAGCGTCCCCCGGCCGCCGAGCGGCCTCCTCCTTTATTCTGCCCAGGAGCCTACCGGCCGCTAGGGGGCTCGGCTCGCGGGACAGGCGAGGAGCGAGGCTTCTCTCACTTCCGTCGGTGGGTGGGTCGCTGGGCCCCCATGCCCTTTCCGGCGACGCCCCCGGCCGCTGCGCGGCCTCCTCCTTTATTTCGCCTCCAAGGGCATGGGGGCCCAGCGACCGATCCACCGACAGCCGCTTTCACCCACTTCAGTAAGCGTCAGTAAGCGAACGCCTTGAACACCGGATCGATGTTGCCGCCCCACTCGCCATGGAACAGCGCCAACTTGCGATCGGCCGGGGTCAAGCCGGAATCGACGATCTCCTGCAGCACCTCCAGGAACTTGCTTTCGTCCTGGCCATCGGCATTGCGTGCAGCGCGCCGCTTCAGGCCGGCCACGGCGATCTTCAGCGCCTCGCGTGCCAGATCCAGCACGGTGCCGTTGCGGAACGGCAGCTTCAGCCCGTGCTTCGGCACGCCATCGCGCAACACATTGCGCTCGACCAGGCTGAAATCACGCACCAGGTCCCAGGCGGCATCCAGCGCCGCATCGTCGTACAGCAGACCCACCCAGAACGCCGGCAAGGCACACAGGCGGCTCCACGGGCCGGCATCGGCGCCGCGCATTTCCAGGTACTTCTTCAAGCGTACTTCCGGGAACGCGGTGGTCATGTGGTCCGACCAGTCGCGCAGCGTCGGCAACTGGCCCGGCAGCACCGGCAGCTTGCCCACCATGAAATCGCGGAAGCTCTGGCCGCTGGCATCGTTGTACTTGCCATCGCGGTAGGAGAAGTACATCGGCACGTCGAGCAGGTAATCCACGTAACGCTCGTAGCCAAAGCCGTCCTCGAACACGAAGTCGAGCATGCCGGTACGGTCGTTGTCGGTGTCGGTCCAGATGTGCGAGCGGTAGCTCTGGTAGCCGTTCGGCTTGCCTTCGGTGAACGGCGAATCGGCGAACAGCGCCGTGGCGATCGGCTGCAGCGCCAGCGACACGCGGAACTTCTTCACCATGTCCGCTTCGGTGGCGTAATCCAGGTTGACCTGCACCGTGCAGGTGCGGGTCATCATGTCCAGGCCCAGCGTGCCGACCTTGGGCATGTACTCGCGCATGATCTTGTAGCGCCCCTTGGGCATCCACGGCATCTCGTCGCGGGTCCACTTGGGCTGGAAGCCCATGCCGAGGAAGCCCAGCTGCAGTTCGCCGGCCACCTGCGCCACTTCGTTGAGATGGGTGCCGGTTTCCACGCAGGTGTCGTGGATGGTCTCCAGCGCCGCGCCGGACAGTTCCAGCTGGCCGGCCGGTTCCAGCGTCACCGAGGCGTTGTCGCGCAGCAGCGCGATGGTGCGACCGCCCTCGTCCACCGGCGTCCAGCCGAAACGGGTCAGGCCCTTGAGCAGGGCTTCGATGCCACGGTCGCCGTCGAAGGTGGGCGGACGCAGGTCGTCCAGGCGGAAGCCGAACTTCTCGTGCTCGGTGCCGATGCGCCACTGCGCCTTGGGCTTTTCGCCGGAGGCCAGCGTGGCGACCAGTTCATTTCGGTCGGTGATCGGCGTCTCGGCGACGTGGCTGGGGCTCGACAAGGGGAGGCTCGCAGGATTCTGGTCAGGGCGGGGATGTGGGGTCCACGCCCCCGCATCGCAAGGGCGCACTATATCGTGGCGTCCCCCACCGTCGTGTCACCGTGACGGTTTTCAGCATCCTACTGGCTACCACTTGACGCTGCCGATGCGCAGGCGCGGCTGCGAGTCATTCCGCCGGCCACGGCGGCCGACACCCTAGACTGTCGGCATGAGCCGATCCAGACATCCGGAAGTACATCGCTCCGACCGCGTGGGCTGGCTGCGTGCGGCCGTGCTGGGCGCCAATGACGGCATCGTCTCCGTGGCCGGGCTGGTGGTCGGCATCGCGGCGGGTGGCGCCAGCGCCTCCACGGTGCTGGCCACCGGCATCGCCGGCACCGTGGCCGGTGCGATGTCGATGGCCGCCGGCGAATATGTGTCGGTGCAGTCGCAGGCCGACACCGAGCGGGCCGACCTGGCGGTGGAGAAGCGCGAACTGCACGACGACCCGCACAGCGAACTGGAAGAGCTCGCCGCCATCTACCGCCATCGCGGCCTCAGCCCCGAGCTGGCGCAGCAGGTGGCGGTGCAGTTGACCGCCCACGACGCGCTGGCCGCGCATGCGCGCGACGAGCTGGGCATCACCGAAGAGCTGCGCGCGCGGCCGATGCAGGCGGCGATGGCCTCGGCCGGCGCCTTCGTCAGCGGCGCGGCGCTGCCGGTGCTCACCGCCCTGCTCGCCCCGCACGCGCACGTCGCCCAGGTCACCACCGCGGTCACCGTGGCCGGGCTGGGCCTGACCGGTGCGATGGCCGCGCGCGCCGGCGGTGCCCCGCCACTGCGCGGCGCGACGCGGGTGATGTTCTGGGGCGCAGTGGCCATGGGCGCGGCGGCGCTGATCGGCCAGTTGTTCGATACTGCGCTGTAATGGACATGCGCCTGCCCCCCGACTCCCTGCTGGCCAAAATGGCGAGCCTGGCCGACTGCCAGCGTGCCGACGGCTATGCCTGCATCACTGCCCGCCGCGAGCATGGCGCCTCCTCGGTGGACATCGCCCAGCCACAGGTCGCGATCCTGCTGCAGGGGCGCAAGCAGGTGCGCTGCGCGCAGCAGTCGCTCGCGTTCGTGCCCGGCGACCTGTTCCTGATCACCCGGCGCTGCCGCATCGACGTGGTCAACATTCCCGACCCGCACAGTGGCGTGTACCTCAGCGCGATCGTGCCGCTGTGCGCCGAGGCGCTGGCCGCCGCGCGCGTGCTGTGGAACGAGCCCCTGCCCGGCCCCGGCGACGCGCTGGGCAAGCTGTCCCTGGAAGACCATGACCAGACCCTGCGCCAATGGCGCCACGCGCTGGAGCAGGCCCGCTACACCGAGGCGCGCCTGGCCCTGGCATCGCTGGTAGTGGCGTTCTGCCGGCGCGGCCATGGCAGCCTGCTGCTCGCCCCCGAACCCAGCCTGGGCGAGCGCATCCGCGACCTGATCGCGGCGCAGCCCGAGCGCGACTGGCAGTCCCGCGACTTCGAACAGCAGCTCGGTGTGAGCGGTGCCACGTTGCGCCGGCGCCTGGCCAGCGAGCAGACCAGCATGCGTGAACTGATCGCCGACGCACGGCTGGCGCATGCGATGAACCTGCTCTACACCACCCGCCTGCCGTTGAAGACCGTCGCCGCGCGCGTGGGCTACCGCTCGCTGGGCAGCTTCAGCAAGCGCTTCGCCGCCCGCTATGGGCTGGACCCGGGGGCGATCGGCAACAGCTGAGCCCGGCCGATGCGAGCGGATCGCGCGGCATTCTGAGCGCATCGCGCGGCAGGCCGCGCGCAGCATGGGGCACCGCGGCGCTGCCGCCCTGTACGGAACCTGCCATGTCCTTCCCACGCGCCTGCACGCTCGCCACCGCGCTGCTGTTCGCCGTCGCCACCGGCCCGGCCCTGGCCACCACCGCCCACACCCCGGATGCACAGGTGCCGGGCGTCTACCACCAGCAGATCGGCACGCTGCAGGTCACCGCGTTGTTCGATGGCACCGTCGCGCTGGGACGCCAGGAACTGGTCGGCATCGACGCCGGCGCGGTCACCCGCCTGCTGGACCACCGCTACGTGCCCGAGGACGGCAAGGGCCTGCAGACCGCGGTCAACGCCTACCTGGTGCAGCGTGGCGAGCACCTGACCCTGGTCGATACCGGCACCGCGCAGTGCTTCGGCCCGGGCCTGGGCCAGGTGCTGGGCAACCTGCGCAAGGCCGGCTACGACCCGGCCGAGGTGGATGAGGTGCTGCTTACCCATGCCCATCCGGACCACCTGTGCGGGCTGCTGGACGCGCAGGACAAGGTCGCCTACCCCAACGCCACGGTCTGGTTGTCCGCGGCCGACGCGGCCTACTGGCTGGACCCGGCCAGCACCGCCGGCGCGCCACAGGGTGTGCGCTTTGCCTTCGCGTTGGCGCGCAAAGCGGTGGCGCCCTACGAGGCGACTGGAAAGCTGAAGCGCTTTGGGCCCCGCGATGCGTTGCCGGCCGGCATCACTGCGCTGGACAGCCATGGCCATACGGTAGGCCACGTGTCCTACCGGATCGATGGCGGCGCCGGCCAGCAGTTGCTGGTGTGGGGCGACATCGTGCATTTCCATGCCGTGCAGTTCGCCCAGCCGCAGGCCTCCTACGAAGCCGACAGCGACCGCACCGCCGCGATCGCCAGCCGCCGCCGGATGATGGCGCAGGCCGCCGACGGAGGCTGGTGGGTGGCCGGCGCGCACCTGCCGTTCCCCGGGCTGGGCCATGTGCGCCGCGAAGGCGAAGCATTCGCCTGGGTGCCGGGTGAGTTCGCGCCATTGCCGGCCCCCGCCCAGCCCACGGGCAGGTAGATCCACGCCATGCGTGGATGCCGCGCACGCGCGGCGCCCCGACCGGGGCAAAGCCCGGTCAGCGGCGCACATCCGTTGCGGGCCTGCCCCAGATAAACGCCCCAGGTGCCCCACAACGCGTAGACCCACGCCATGCGTGGATGCCGCGCACGCGCGGCGCCCCGACCGGGACAGAGCCCGGTCAGCGGCGCACATCCATTGCGGGCTTGCCCCAGGTAAACGCCCCAGGTGCCCCAACGCGTAGATCCACGCCATGCGTGGATGCCGCGCACGCGCGGCGCACCGACCGGGGCAAAGCCCGGTCGGCGGCGCACATCCCTTGCGGGCTTGCCCCAGGTAAACGCCTCAGATGTCCCACCGCGTAGATCTACGCCATGCGTGGATGCCGCGCCACGCGCGGCCGCCCCGACCGGGGCAAAGCCCGGTCAGCGGCGCACATCCATTGCGGGCTTGCCCCAGGTAAACGCCCCAGGTGCCCCAACGCGTAGATCCACGCCATGCGTGGATGCCGCGTACACGCGTTGTTCGCCCGTGCCGGGGGCAACGTCACCCACGCATGGCGTGGGTGCAGGGGCCTTGGGTCAGGCCGCTTCCGGGGCCGGCTTGTTCAATCCCAGCCAGCCGCCGATGATCCCGCGCGCTTCGTCCACGCCCTGGCGGGCCGGACCGGAGAAGGTCTGCACGCTGACCGTGTCGCCGAAGGAGGACTGCAGTTCCTTGCGCACCTTCTGCAGGGCGATGCCCTGCTGGCCACGCCCGAGCTTGTCGGCCTTGGTCAGCAGCGCGTGCGCGGGCAAGCCGCGCTGCACCGCATAGGCCAGCATCTGGCGGTCGTAATCCTTCAGCGGATGACGGATGTCCATCACCACCACCAGGCCACGCAGCGCCTCGCGGGTGCGGAAGTACTGGTCGATGAAGGCCTGCCAGTGCGCCTGCAGGTCCAGCGGGACCTTGGCGTAGCCGTAGCCGGGCAGATCGACCAGCTTGGCCTCCGGGGTGACCTCGAAGAACACCAGCTGCTGGGTGCGGCCGGGGGTCTTGGAGACCCGGGCCAGGCTGTTCTGGCGGGTCAGGGCGTTGAGGGCGCTGGATTTGCCGGCGTTGGAGCGCCCGGCAAAGGCGACTTCGGCCCCGACATCCTCCGGCAATTGCCGGGTGTTGTGGGCCGAAAGCAGGTAGGTGGCACGTTCGAGGAGCAATGACATGCCCATAGGATCGCATGTCCGGGCCGGCCGCGGGCTGCCGGGGGCGGTTTTGACGCACTGCCGCGTTGACCGTGGCGTGAAACCGCATGGATAATCGGGCGATCCTAAGCCAGTGCAGCCTGCACTCGCCAGGCCGGTCCACACGGAGCTTCCGCATGCGCCATGCTCGCGTTCTTGCCGTTTCCGCTGTCGCTGTATCGCTGCTGGCCGCCGTTGCGGTCGCCCAGACCTCGATCACCCCGTTGCCCGACAACGGCCCGATCAAGACCGCTTCGCTGGAGGTCGATTTCAGCAAGACCACCTGGGGCGATGCCAAGGCCGGCCAGACCAAGGCCGCCGCCTGCGCGGCCTGCCACTCGGCCGACGGCAATTCCAGTGTCGAGATGTACCCGAGCATCGCCGGCCAGAGCGAGCGCTACGTGGCCCAGCAGATGGCCCTGATCGCCAACGGCCAGCGCACCTCCGGGGCCTCGGCGGCGATGGTGCCCTTCGTGCAGGACCTCACCCCGCAGGACATGCGCGACATCGGTGCCTATTTCGCAACGCAGAAGGCCAACGCCGGGCTTGCCGACGATGGCCTGGTCGGCGAAGGTCCGTATGCCGGCAAGAAGTTCTACGAGATCGGGCAGCAGCTGTATCGCGGTGGCGATGCCGCCCGGGGCATTCCGGCGTGCATGGCCTGCCACGGTCCCACCGGCGCCGGCAACCCGGGGCCAGCCTATCCGCACATCGGCGGCCAGCATGCGGCGTATGTCGCCCGCCGACTGCAGGAGTACCAGGCCGGCGTGACCCACGAAACCGACAAGGCCCACTTCCAGATCATGGCGACCATTGCCAAGCAGTTGTCCGAACAGGAGATCCAGGCACTGGGCAGCTACCTGCAGGGCCTGCACAACCGCGCCGACGACATCGCCGCGGCCGCGCCGCCCAAGGCCCCCTAGCCACCGTTCGGCGGCGGGTTGGCCGCACCGCCCTCGCGGCGGGTTATGTTCAACGCCACGCCGGCACTGGGCCGGCGTTGTTTTTTCCGATGGAGATGGATGTAGATGAAGTTGATCCCCCGCCTGATGGTGTTGTTGCTGGCACTGAGCCCCTTGGCCACCCTCGCCGCCACGCCGGCCACGCTGGTCGAAGGTACCGATTACGAGCTGATCGACGCGCCCGGCCCGTACGCGCCGCTGGCGGGCAAGATCGAAGTGGTGGAGATGTTCGGCTACACCTGCCCGCATTGCGCCCGCTTCGAGCCGCAGCTGGAAGCGTGGGCCGCCAAGCTGCCCAAGGATGTCCGCTTCACCCCGGTGCCGGCCGCGTTCGGCGGGATCTGGGATTCGTTCGCGCGCGCCTACCTGGCCGCCGACCAGCTGGGCGTCGCCAAGCGCAGCCACCGCGCCATGTTCGAGGCCCTGCACGAGACCCATTCGCTGCCGATGCAGAACGTGGCGCCGGAAGAACTGGCCGCGTTCTACACGGGCTACGGCGTGGCCCCGGAGCGCTTCCTGGCCACCATCAAGGGCGATGCGGTGGAGCAGAAGCTCAAGGCCGCGCGCGCCTTCGCCCAGCGCACCAAGGTGCCGGGCACCCCGGCGCTGGTGATCAACGGCCGCTACCTGGTCAAGGGCGACTCGTTCGAGGCGATGCTGCGCAACGCCGATGCCCTGATCGCACAGGCGCGCACCCAGCCCAAGCGCTGAGTGCAGGCTCGCTGAACCGTCACACACCGTGCACGCGGTACGCCCAGTGCCGCGTGCCATCATTCCCCTCTGGCTGGCGCGCAACGCGCCGGCCCCTATACGTTCCTCCGCTGGAGATGCCTAGATGAAGACCCGTTTCGCGATTTCGCTGTTGGCCCTGCTGCCGATCCTGGTGGCCTGCAAGGCCCAGGATGGCACCGCCAACACCGCCGCGCCGACCGAGCCGGCGGCCCCGAGCAGTGCCCCGGCCACCGACACCGCGCCGGCCAGCAGCGAGACCCCGGCCGCCACCGGCGAAACGGCCGCCGCTGAAACCGCCGCCGCCGAGGCCACCACGCCCGCGCCGGCACCGGCGTCGTCGCGCCCGACCGGCCCGGAGCCGGTGGCAGGCACCGACTATGTGCTGATCGAAAACGGCCAGCCGTTCCAGCCGGCCACCGGCAAGATCGAAGTGGCCGAGATCTTCGGCTACGTCTGCCCGGCCTGCGCCGCGTTCCAGCCCCTGATCGGGCCGTGGAAGGCCGGCCTGCCCAGCGACGTCAGCTTCGTCTACGTGCCGGCCATGTTCGGCGGCACCTGGGACAACTACGCGCGCGCCTTCTACGCCGCGCAGAGCATGGGCCTGCAGGAAAAGACCCATGAGGCCCTGTATTCGGCCATCCACGCCGAGAAGACCCTGAAGGGCGAGCGCGGCAAGGATTCGGTTGAAGACATCGCCGCCTTCTACGCCAAGCACGGCGCCGACGCCAAGCAGTTCGCCAGCACCATGAGCAGCTTCGCGGTGGGTGCCAAGACCAACGCCGCCAAGAACTTCGCCCAGCGCAGCCAGATCACCGGCACCCCCTCGGTGATCGTCAACGGCAAGTACCTGGTCAAGGGCAAGAGCTTCCCGGACATGCTGCGCATCGCCGATCACCTGATCGCCCGCGAACGCGCCGCCAAGGGCAACTGATCAAGCGTGAATCGGCAACCGTCGTGAATTCCCCCACCACGCGGACCCTGCGCCTGCTGACGGCCAACATCCAGGCCGGCAGCAGTACCCGCCGCTACAGCGACTATGTGACCCGCAGCTGGTCCCATGCGCTGCCGGCGGGGCGCAAGCGCACCAGCCTGGACGCGATCGCCCAGCTTGCCCGCGGCCACGACATCGTCGGGCTGCAGGAAGCCGATCCGGGCAGCCTGCGCTCGGGCTTCACCAACCAGACCCACTACCTGGCCGAGCGCGCCGGCTTCAACTACTGGAGCCACCAGCCCAACCGCCGCATGGGCGGCGTGGCCTCCAGTGCCAATGGCCTGCTGAGCCGGCTGGAGCCGGTGGAAGTACAGGACCATGCCCTGCCCGGCCGCATCGGCGGGCGCGGCGTGCTGCTGGCCAAGTTCGGCGAAGGCAGCGAAGGCCTGGCAGTGGCGGTGGCGCACCTGTCGCTGGGCACCAACTCGCGGATGTCGCAGCTGGCCTTCATCGCCGACCTGCTCAGCGACCATCCCAACGCGGTGCTGATGGGCGATTTCAACTGCCTGGCCGACCGCCCGGAAATGCAGGCGCTGTACCAGAAGACCACCCTGCAGCCCCCCGGCTGTGCGGTGCCGACCTTCCCGAGCTGGCGCCCGGACCGCGCGATCGACCACATCCTGCTCAGCACCGGCCTGCAGCAGCGCAGCGCCGAGGCGGTCCCGGCCGCGTTCTCCGATCACCTCGCCCTGGCGATGTCGATCGACGTACCCAGCACCGCGCTGCGGTAACCCCGATACCCCGCCGCCCCGTGCGGCGGGCATCCGCGGCTGCGCACACGCAGCATCCACGACCCGTATGCGATAACGCTCCGCCTGAGCCCACCGTGGCACCGGGAGCATCCCCCACCCCATGAGTACCGTGGAGCCGCATCCGCCCGAGGTGCGCACGCTTCGTCCCGTGTTCCTGCTTGCGGCGACCCTGGTCACCGCATTCGCAGCGCTGGTCACCCTCTTCCCGATCCAGTCCGGCGCCCTGCTGCTGGATGCCCAGACCTGGGCCTCGCGCAATGTGGGCTGGTATTACCTGCTGGCGATGACGGTGTACCTGGTGTTCGTGGTCGGCGTGGCGTTGTCCGGCTACGGCAACGTCAAACTCGGTGCGGACCACGACGAGCCGGAGTTCAGCTACCTCTCCTGGGCCGGCATGCTGTTCGCCGCCGGCATCAGCATCACCCTGTTCTTCTTCTGCGTGTCCGAACCGCTCACCCATTACCTGCTGCCGCCCCAGGGCGGCGTGGGCGGCGGTGAGGCCAGCGCGCGCCAGGCCATGCAGCTGCTGTTCCTGCACTGGGGCCTGCACGGCTGGGGCGTGTTCGCGCTGGCGGCGATGGCACTGGCCTACTTCGCCTACCGCCACAACCTGCCACTGGCGCTGCGCTCGGCGCTGTACCCGCTGATCGGCAAACGCATCAACGGGCCGATCGGCTACACCGTGGATGCCCTGGGCATCGTGGCCACCGTGTTCGGGCTGGGCGCGGACATGGGCTTTGGCGTGCTGCACCTCAATGCCGGCCTCAACACTCTGTTGCCGGTGCCGCACGCGGCCTGGGTGCAGGTGGGCCTGATCGTGCTGATGATGGGCGCGGCGATCACCGTGGCCGTCTCCGGCGTGGAGAAGGGCGTGCGCTGGATGTCCAACATCAACATGCTGCTGGCGATCGGGCTGCTGCTGTTCATGCTGTTCGCCGGCCCCACCCAGTACCTGCTCAATGCCTTCATGCAGAACATGGGCGACTACCTGGGCAACGTGGTCGGCAAGAGTTTCGACGTGTATGCCTACGGCGGCCGCCCGGACTGGCTGGGCAACTGGACGGTGTTCTACTGGGCCTGGTGGATAGGCTGGGCGCCGTTCGTGGGCCTGTTCATCGCGCGCATCTCGCGTGGCCGCACCATCCGCGAGTTCGTGCTGGGCGTGCTGCTGATCCCGCTGGGCTTCACCCTGGCGTGGCTGTCGATCTTCGGCAACAGCGCGCTGGACCAGATCCTGCACCACGACCAGGTGCAGCTGGCGCAGATGGCCGTGGATAACCCGCCCACGGTGCTGTACGCGCTGCTGGAGCACTACCCGTGGAGCCGGGCGGTGATCGCGGTGACGGTGATCGTCAGCTTCGTCTTCTTCGTCACCTCGGCCGACTCGGGCACGGTAGTGCTGTCCACCCTGTCCTCGCATGGCGGCGCGCCGGAGGACGACGGCCCGCGCTGGCTGCGCGTGTTCTGGGGGGTGATGACCGGCCTGGTCACCGCCGGGCTGCTGCTGGCGGGCAGCATGGATGCGCTCAAGTCGGCGGTGGTGCTGGCCTCGCTGCCGTTCTCGGTGGTGCTGCTGCTGATGCTGTGGGGCCTGACCCGTGCGCTGGGCGAGGAGTCGCAACGCAAGAAGGCCTCGCAGTATTCGCCGATCCCGCTGATCGGGCAGTCGCGGCACCAGCGCGGCTGGCGCCAGCGCATCACCCAGGCCGTGCATTTCCCGGTACGCGACGAGGTCTACCGCTTCATGGACACCGACGTGAAGCCCGCCATCGAGGCGGTGGCCGCGCAACTGGGCGAACAGGGCCTGGATGTACGCACGAAGTTCGAGCCGGGCCA
Source organism: Stenotrophomonas sp. Steno-Z1 (assembly GCF_056393175.1). Taxonomy (NCBI): domain Bacteria; kingdom Pseudomonadati; phylum Pseudomonadota; class Gammaproteobacteria; order Lysobacterales; family Lysobacteraceae; genus Stenotrophomonas; species Stenotrophomonas sp. Steno-Z1. Next base: position 20,308 of record NZ_JBWJPB010000009.1, read on the forward strand.
GATGGAACTGACCGTGGACCACGGCGAGCAGCAGGTGTTCACCTACCAGGTGATCATGCGCGGCTACCTCACCCCGTCGTTCGCCGCGCAGCGCTTCCGCAACCTGCGCTACTACCGCGCCGAAGTGCACCTCTATGAAGGTGGACAGGACTACGAGCTGTTCGGCTACAGCCGCCAGCAGATCATCAACGACATCATCGACCAGTACGAGCGCCACCTGCAGTTCCTGCATCTGACCCGTTGAACGCTGGTCTCCCGCTGCAAAGGAGTCATCACCATGCCCCGCTTCCCCGACCAACTGCTTTACATCGGCGGCCGTTACGTCCCCTCGCAGGGGGGCCGCACCTTCGAGGTGGTCAACCCGGCCACCGGCGAGGTCCTGGCCAACGTGCACAGCGCCAACAGCGACGACCTGGATGCCGCGGTGGAAAGCGCCCAGGCCGGGCAGACGGCCTGGGCCGCGCTCACCACGGTGGAGCGCTCGCGCATCCTGCTGCGCGCGGTGGCCCTGCTGCGCGAGCGCAACGATGCGCTGGCCGAGCTGGAAACGCTCAATACCGGCAAACCGCTGAGCGAAACCCGCAGCGTGGACATCGTCACCGGTGCGGACGTGCTGGAGTACTACGCCGGGGTGATGCACGGGCTGGAAGGCAGCCAGGTGCCGCTGCGCGAAGGCAGTTTCTTCTATACCCGGCAGGAACCGCTGGGCGTGGTCGGGGCGATCGGTGCCTGGAACTACCCGATCCAGATCGCCCTCTGGAAGGCCGCCCCGGCGCTGGCCGCCGGCAACGCGATGATCTTCAAGCCCAGCGAAGTGACCCCGCTGACCGCGCTGAAGCTGGCCGAGATCTTCACCGAAGCGGGCCTGCCCGATGGCGTGTTCAACGTACTGCCCGGCGACGGCGCCGGCGTGGGGTCGGCGCTGACCGAACACCCCGGCATCGAGAAGATCTCCTTCACCGGCGGCACCAGCACCGGTCGCAAGGTGATGGCCAGTGCGTCCAGCTCCACCCTCAAGGAGGTGACCATGGAGCTGGGCGGCAAGTCGCCGCTGATCATCTGCGCCGACGCCGACCTCGACCTGGCCGCCGACGTGGCGATGATGGCCAACTTCTACAGCTCCGGCCAGGTCTGCACCAACGGCACGCGCGTATTCGTGCCCAAGGACCTGCTGGCCGATGTCGAGTTGGCCCTGCGTGAGCGCATCGCGCGCATCCGCATCGGCGATCCGTTGCAGGAGGACACCAACTTCGGCCCGCTGGTCAGTGCCGCGCACATGCGCCGCGTGCTGGACCACATCGCCAGCGGCAAGACGGAGGGCGCGCGGCTGGTCTGTGGCGGCGAGCGGTTGACCGATGGCGCGCTGGGCAAGGGCTGCTACGTGGCGCCGACGGTGTTCAGCGATTGCCGCGATGACATGCGCATCGTGCGCGAAGAGATCTTCGGGCCGGTGTTGAGCCTGCTGTCCTATGACAGTGAAGAAGAAGCCGTCGCCCGCGCCAACGCCACCGAATACGGGCTGGCGGCCGGCGTGGTCAGCCGCGACCTGAGCCGCGCGCACCGCCTGATCCACCAGTTGGACGCCGGTATCTGCTGGGTCAACTGCTGGGGCGAATCGCCGGCGCAGATGCCGGTGGGTGGCTACAAACAGTCCGGCGTGGGCCGCGAGAACGGCCTGGCCACGCTGCGCGCCTATACCCGCACCAAGTCCATCCAGATCGAACTGGACCGCTACGCGTCGGTGTTCTGAACCGGCCTGACAGGAGAACACCGCGATGAAGCGCGAGTACGACTACATCATCATCGGCGCCGGCTCCGCCGGCAACACGCTGGCCGCGCGCCTCACCGAAGACGCCGGCGTCAGCGTGCTGCTGCTGGAAGCCGGCGGCCCGGACTACCGGCTGGATTTCCGCACGCAGATGCCGGCCGCGCTGGCCTACCCGCTGCAGGGCCGCCGCTACAACTGGGCCTACGAAACCGAGCCGGAGCCGCACATGGACAACCGGCGCATGGAGTGCGGGCGCGGCAAGGGCCTGGGCGGCTCCTCGCTGATCAACGGCATGTGCTACATCCGCGGCAATGCGCTGGACTTCGACAACTGGGCAACGTTCGACGGGCTGGAGGACTGGAGCTACCACGACGTGCTGCCCTACTTCCGCAAGGCCGAAACCCGCGACATCGGCGCCAACGACTACCACGGCGGCGACGGTCCGGTCAGCGTGGCCACGCCGAAGAACGGCAACAACGTGCTGTTCCACGCCATGGTCGAGGCCGGCGTGCAGGCCGGCTACCCGCGCACCGACGACCTCAACGGCTACCAGCAGGAAGGCTTCGGCCCGATGGACCGCACCGTCACCCCGCGCGGGCGCCGCTCCAGCACCGCGCGCGGATACCTGGACATGGCCAGGGACCGCGAGGGACTGGAGATCGTGGTCCACGCCACCACCGACCGCATCCTGTTCGCCGGCAAGCGCGCGGTGGGCGTGCGCTACCTCACCGGCGGCAGCGCCGAGCCGATCGACGCCAGCGCGCGCCGCGAGGTGCTGCTGTGCGCCGGTGCGATCGCCTCGCCGCAGATCCTGCAGCGCTCCGGCGTGGGCGCCCCGGCATTGCTGGCCGCACTCGGCGTGCCGCTGGTGCACGACCTGCCCGGCGTCGGCGAAAACCTGCAGGACCACCTGGAGGTGTACATGCAGTACGCCTGCAAGAAGCCGGTGTCGCTGTACCCGGCACTGCAGTGGTGGAACCAGCCGGCGATCGGCGCGGAGTGGCTGTTTGCGGGCACCGGCGTGGGCGCCAGCAACCAGTTCGAGGCCGGTGGCTTCATCCGCACCCGCGACGAGTTCGAGTGGCCCAACATCCAGTACCACTTCCTGCCGGTGGCGATCAATTACAACGGCACCAACGCGGTCAAGGAACACGGTTTCCAGGCCCACGTGGGCTCGATGCGCACGCCCAGCCGTGGGCGCGTGCATGCAAAATCGCTGGACCCGCGCGAGCATCCCTCGATCCTGTTCAACTACCAGTCCACCGACCAGGACTGGCAGGAATTCCGCGATGCCATCCGCATCACCCGCGAGATCATCGCCCAGCCCGCGCTGGACGAGTATCGCGGCCGCGAGATCAGCCCCAGTGCGGACTGCAAGAGCGATGCCGAGCTGGACGCCTTCGTGCGCGCCCGCGCCGAGACCGCCTACCACCCGTCGTGTTCCTGCGCGATGGGCACCGACGCGATGAGCGTGGTGGATGGCCAGGGCCGCGTGCACGGCATGGAAGGCCTGCGCGTGGTGGATGCCTCGATCATGCCGCGCATCATCACCGGCAACCTGAACGCCACCACGATCATGATCGCCGAGAAGATCGCCGACCGCATCCGCGGGCGTGCGCCGTTGGCGCGCAGCACGGCTGCGTACTACGTGGCCGGGGATGCGCCGGTCAGGCGCTGAGCAGAACGGGTAGCGCCCAGCGTTGCCCGACTGCCCGGTGATCTGCTGCAGCGGGAGCCGGCCAACGGCCGGCACTCCCGATCACGCCAGCGTGCTCATGCGGGCGCGCCCGGCATCTTCGGCGCCACCCGCCGTGCCGTCACCGTACTCCCCACCGACGCCACCACCGTGCAGCCAATGGCCGCCCACTGCAGCGCGGTGAGGTGTTCGGCCAGCAGCCCCATCGCCAGCAGCGCGGCCACCGCCGGCTCCATGCTGATCAGGATGCCGAAGGTCTCCTTCGGCAGGCGCTTGAGCGCCATCATCTCCAGCGACATCGGAATCGCACTGGAGACGATCGCCACGCCCAGCCCGAACAGCAGGATCGTCGGGTCCAGCAACGCCATGCCCGCATGCGCCACGCCCACCGGCACCACCACGAGCGCCGCCGCGCACAGGCCCAGCGACACCGTATGCCCGGCATGCAGGTGGCCGGCGCGCTTGCCGAAGATGATGTACAGCGCCCAGCACACCGCCGCACCCAGCGCGAACATCACCCCGACCGGGTCCAGCGGCGCGCCGTGTCCGAGCGGCAACAGCAGCAACAGCCCGGCCAGCGCGCAGCCCACCCAGACGAAATCGATCGGCCGCCGCGAGGACCACATCGCCACCGCCAGCGGCCCGCAGAATTCAATCGCCACCGCGATGCCGAAGGGAATCGTGCGCAGCGCCATGTAGAACAACAGGTTCATCACCCCCAGGGTGATGCCGTAGCGGAAGATCGCCGCGGCATCGGCGCGCGTGGTGGTCCAGCGCCACGGCCGGAACACCGCCAGCAGCACCAGCGCCGAGAACCCCACGCGCAGCGCGCTGGTGCCCTGCGCGCCGATCACCGGGAACAGCTGCTTGGCAAATGAGGTGCCCACGGACAGGGCGGTGACCGAGCCGAGCACGGCCAGCACGGGGATCAGTGAAGAAAAGCGGGAGGTCGGCATGGCGCCAGCATATTGCGCTCGGGCCGAAGCAAAGGCTCAATTGCAGGCATCTTCCTGCACGTTTCACTCGCCCATGGCTGCCGTGCCCTACGCCCCCGACGACTTCGACCGCGCCATCCTGGCCATCCTGCAGCGCGACAACACCACCGCGCAGCGCGCGATCGCCGAGGCCGTGCACCTGTCCGCGCCGGCCGTGCAGCGGCGGATCAGGCGACTGCAGGACGCGGGGATCATCCGCGCCAACGTTGCGGTGCTGGACCAGGCACGACTGGGGCGCCCGCTGACGATCATGGTCGAGGTACGCGTGGCCAGCGAACAACCGCATCGCGTCGCCGCGTTCCGCCGCCGCGTGCAGGACGATCCCGCCGTGCAGCAGTGCTATGCGATCACCGGCGAGGCCGACTTCCTGCTGCTGCTCACCGCCGCCTCGATGGAAGAATATGAGGCGATCAGCGAGCGTCTGTTCGGCAGTGACGACAACATCGAGCGCTTCCGCACCGCCGTGGCCTTGAGCACGTTGAAGCGTGGCTTGGACGTGCCGCTGTAACGCGACGAACCAGGCTCAACCGCGCACGGCCGCCTCGATCGCCGCCACGTCGATCTTGCGCATCGTCATCATCGCCTCGAAGGCGCGCTTGGCCACCGCCGGGTCCTTGCTGGTCACCGCCTCGGTGAGCACGCGCGGAGTGATCTGCCAGGACAGGCCCCACTTGTCGCGGCACCAGCCGCACGCGCTCTCCTCGCCGCCGTTGCCGACGATGGCGTTCCACAGCCGGTCGGTCTCGGCCTGGTCCTCGGTGGCGATCTGGAAGGAGAACGCTTCGCTGTGCTTGAACGCCGGGCCGCCGTTGAGGCCGATGCAGGGGATGCCGACCACGGTGAAGTCGACGGTCAGCACGTCGCCCTGCCTGCCCGACGGGAAGTCGCCGGGGGCATGGTGGACCGCGTTGACCGCGCTGTCGGGAAAGGTCTGGGCGTAGAAGGTAGCGGCGTCCAGCGCGGTGCCGTCGTACCAGAGGCAGAGCGTGTTCTTGTTGGGCATGGTGGTCTCCTGCGGCGGGCATGGACGCGGCAAGCCTACGGCCGCAGGCGTTAAGCGCGCGCCGCGGTGTCGCAGACCGGTGTGATACGCGGACGACCGAGCGCGAAACCCCGGCGTTTCAGGAAAGTGAATTGATGGTGTCAATGATTCGCATTAACATATCTTCATCCCGTCCGCGCCAGGAGGCGCTGCGGCGATCAGTACCCGGAGCCCGCGCCCTGCCAACAGGGCCCCGCCAGCCGCGCACTGACCCCCACTTACTGCGCGGCGCCTGGCCACCGATGGACATCGGCCATGCCCGCGCCGCCGCCCTGGAATCCCCGATGACCCGTTCGACCGTTGTGCTGCCCCACTCCCCGAGCCGGCGCGCCCTGCCGCAGGCGCTGTTCGCCGCGCTGTGCACGCTGGCCGTCGCACCTGCATTCGCGCAGGACGCCAGCCCGGATGCCACCACCCTGGACAAGGTCGTGGTCAAGGGCGAGCGCGCCGAGGGTTACTCGGTGCGCCGGACCTCCGCCGGTACCCGCTTCGACCTGGCCCCGCGCGAGATCCCGCAGTCGGTCAGCATCATCAGCCACCAGCGCATCGAGGACCAGAACCTCGATGACATCCTCGACGTACTGGCCAACACCACCGGCGTGAGCAGCACCCAGTCCGACACCGAACGCACCGAGTTCTACGCGCGCGGTTTCTACATCGACAGCTACCAGTTCGACGGCCTGCCCACGCAGATGGTGCAGAACTGGAGCTACGGCGATTCCGGCCTGGACCTGGCCCTGTATGACCGCGTGGAAGTGGTCCGCGGCGCCACCGGCCTGCTGACCGGCGCGGGCAATCCGTCGGCCTCGGTCAACCTGATCCGCAAGCACGCCGACAGCGCCGAGCTGACCGGCAACGTGTCGGTCAACGTCGGCAGCTGGGGCCGCACCCGCAGCACCGTGGATGTCACCACGCCACTGAATGCCAGCGGTTCGGTGCGCGCACGCGTGATCGGCAGCTACCTGGACACCGAATCGCAGATGGACCGTTACGACCAGCACAAGACGCTGGGCTATGCGGTGATCGACGCCGACCTGACCCCGGACACGCAGCTGAGCGTGGGCTACGACTACCAGCAGAAGCGCGCCAACGGCGCGACCTGGGGTGGCTTCCCGATGCTGTTCTCCGATGGCAGCCCCACCCCGTTCGACGAATCCTTCAGCGCCAACCCGGGCTGGACCTACTGGGATACCACCAGCAAGCGCCTGTTCGCCACGTTGGAGCATGCCTTCGCCAACGACTGGAAGGTCAAGCTCGGTGCGACGCATGACACCACCAAGGCCGATGACAAGCTGTTCTACCCGGCCTACAACGACTGGACCACCGGCGCCTCGCTGCTGGACAAGACCACCGGCGCCGGCGTCGCGCCCTCGGCAGGGTTCTACAACACCGAGCGCAAGGTCAACGCGGTGGACGGCTTCGTGGACGGCCCGCTCCAGCTGTTCGGCCGCGAGCACCAGTTCATGGCCGGCCTGAGCTACAACAAGCGCGAGTTCGCCAACTACGGCGACTACCAGGTGGGCTGGGCGCCGCTGGACAACTACCTGGCCGGTGTCGGCAACTTCCCGGAGCCGAACTGGGCCACCACCCTGCCGTTGCAGAGCGAAGGCACCATCACCCAGAAGGCCGGCTATGCCGCCACCCGCCTGTCGCTGGCCGATCCGCTCAAGCTGATCCTCGGCGCGCGTTACACCGACTGGAAGAGCGAAGGCGAAGGCGACGACCGCTCGCACAAGGTCACCACCCCGTACGCCGGCCTGGTGTTCGACCTCAACGATACCTACTCCACCTACGCCAGCTATACCGAGATCTTCCAGCCGCAGACCGCACGCGACCGCAGCGGCAGCTACCTGGATCCGGTGGACGGCAAGAGCTACGAGATCGGCGTCAAGGGGGCGTGGTTCGACAACCGCCTGAACGCATCGGTCGCAGCCTTCCGCATCGAGCAGGACAACGTGGCGCAGATCACCAGCGAGCCGATCCCGAGCCGTCCGGGCGAGTTCGCCTACATCGCCGCACGCGGCACGGTCAGCCGTGGCTTCGAGCTGGAACTCAATGGCGAGCTGGCCCCGGGCTGGGATGCGACCTTCGGTGCGTCGCGCTACGTGGCCAAGGACGTCAACGACGCGGACATCAATACCAACCTGCCGCAGACCACCATCAAGCTGTTCACCAGCTACACCCCGCAGTCGCTGACCGCGCTGACCGTGGGCGGCGGGGCCAACTGGCAGAACCGCATCTACTACCCGGTGCCGGCGTATGGCCGCATCGAACAGAATGGCTACGCGCTGGTCAGTGCCTTCGTGCGCTACCGCATCTCGCCGGAGTTCAGCGTGCAGGCCAATCTCAACAACCTGCTGGACAAGAAGTACTTCTCGCAGATCAACGGGTATGGCGCGTACGGCGATGGCCGCAACGGGTCGATCACGTTCAACTGGTCGTTCTGACGGGTCAGCGGTCGTATCGCGTGGACAAGAGAGCCGGGCATAGCCCGGCTCTCTGCGTTATGGGGCGGTGGGGGTGGGTCGCAGCCACGCATGGCGTTCTGCGCCTACCTGCAGGCCCTGACGCCTGCCGGCACTACGGCCGCGCGCGCAGCAGCGCCAGCCCGAAGCCGATGAAGATGGTGCCGACCACGCGGTCGAACACCTTGCGCAGCCCCGGACGCGCCAGGTAGCCGGCCAGCCCGCGCCCACCGGCGGCGTACACCGCGTACCAGAACATTTCCATCAGCGCGAAGGTGCCGACCAGGATCACGAACTGCGGCAGCTGCGGCTGGGCCAGATCGACGAACTGCGGCAGGAATGCCGAGGCGAACAGCAGCAGCTTGGGGTTGCTGATACCGATGATGAAGCCGTCGCGGAACAGGATGCGGCGCTTGCTGGGCGCGATCGCCGCGGTGTTGCCGACATCGATCGGCGCATCGCCGCCGCGCCAGGCCTTGATCCCGAGGTACACCAGGTAGGCCACGCCGGCGTAGCGCAGCACGTCGAACACCAGCGGCGAGGCCTTGAGCACCGCGCCCAGGCCGGCGGCGGAAATCGACAGCGCCAGCACCAGCGCGCTCAGGCAACCGGCCATGGCGGCGATGCTGCGGCGGAAGCCCACGCGCACGCTGCGGGTCATCACGTGCAGCATGTTCGGCCCCGGCGTGCCGCACAGGACGAACACGGTGACGGCGAAGATCCACCAGGTATGCAGGTTCATGGCAACAACACTTGGAAAGGGGAGCCGGCCGCTGGCCGGGCGCCCCATGATGCCTGACGGACAAGGCACCCGGCGGCCAGAAACGCGCCATGGCCGCCACGCGCAACACATTTGACCGTCGTTGCAGCCACCGGGCATGGCCCGCCGCTGCCGTCCACGCCCACCGGGGCACCGCTCGGGTGCTCCGGTGGCGCTGCACGCTCAACCGAGGCTCAGAACCGCAGGTCCGCGCGCAGGTACCAGTAGCGCCCGCGCGGGATGTCATAGGTGGAGGCGTCGTAGCCGTTGAGCGAGCACGACAGGCAGATCGGCGGATCCTTGTCGAACACGTTGTTCAAGCCGGCGCTGAGCTGCAGCCCCTTCATCCAGTCGATCTTGTAGCCCACCTGCATGTCGTGGAAGGTGGTGGCCTTCAGCTCGTTGGTGCCCTCGATCTGGTTGCTGCACACCGGGAAGGCCACCGCATCGCCGCAGTCTTCGGTGAGCTTGGAGATGTGCCGCACTGTCCAGGATGCGTTCCAGTGGGCCAGGTTCCAGCTCAGCGTGGCGTTGCTGGTCCACTCCGGGATGGAGCTGTCGGACACTTCCACGCCCGGCTCCTGCGGCTGGCGCTGGCCCGCTGCACCGATCGCCTCGTACCGGCCCACGAAGGTGTTCTGCCAGCCCAGCTTGAACTGGCCGGCCGAGGTTTCCGGCAGCGTCCAGAACAGGTCCACGTCCCAGCCATCGGTCTTGATCGAGCCCAGGTTGGTCAGGCGGTTGTTGAAGCCGCTGACCGCACCGGTGGAGGCACGGGTGATGCCGCCGCAGTACAGCGGGTCCAGCGTGTCCACGCACAGGTCGAGCTGGGTCTGGGCGTTGATCGCCTGGATGGCGCCCTCGATGGTGTGCCGGTAGAAGGTCACGTCCACGTCGAAGCGCTCGGACCAGGAGGCGTTGCTGCCGAACCACGGGCTCCACACGAAGCCGGCGCTGAAGCTGCGCGAACGCTCCGGGTCCAGCGCGCTGTTGCCGCCAGTGGTGACCGAGATCTGCGAGTTGGCCTGCTGGAAGCCGGTGGGCACGCCGAGCGCGGCGCAGTTGGCCGCGCTGCCACGCGGCGGGGTGCCGCCCAGGCCGACCGAGCACGGATCGAACAGCTGCAGGTCGGCGCGCGCGGCCGAGCCGTACAGTTCGCCGATCGACGGGGCGCGGAAACCTTCGGCATAGGTGGTGCGCAGCACGAAGTCGTTGGTCACCTGCCAGCGCAGGCCGTACTTGGGCACGAACTCGCCGCCGAAGGTGGAGTAGTCCGAGTAGCGCCCGGCCAGGCTGAGGTCGAGTTTCTCGCCGATCGCGCTCTTGGCGAAGATCGGGATGCTCAACTCCAGGTAGGCCTCGCTGACATCGTAGGAACCGGACGTGGGCAGCGACGGTACGCCGTTGTAATGGCCGATCACGGTGAGCGGATCGGGCTGGTATGAGCCCTCGTACTTGCGGTACTCCAGGCCGGTGGCGAACGACACCGGGCCGGCCGGCAGGGTGAACAGGTCGCTGCTGAGGTTGGCGGTGACCAGGCTCAGCTCGTTCTGGCTGCGGTCGCGGACCACCGGCTGGATCCAGGCCAGCATCGCCGGGGTGATCGTGCCCGGGCCGCCGAAGATGTTCAGCGGCACGCAGCCGGGCGTGGCCGCGCACACGGCCGGATCGCCCAGGGCCATGTTGACGTTGAAGATGTTGTAACTGCCGTAGTTGGTCTGCTCGGCCTTGTTCTTGCTGTACATCCCATTGACGTCCCAGAACCAGCTGCGGTCGGCGGCCTCGAACTGGCCGACCAGGCCGGTGGCGACGTACCGGGTGTTGACCTCCTGCTCGAACACGCGTGCGCCGCCTTCCACCGGGCGGCGGCCGATCATGATCAGGTTGTCCGAGGAATCCAGGTCGAAGCCGAACGGGTTGTACGGGTTGAGCGCGGAAATGACGATGTTGTCGGCCAACGGGTTGCCGGTGGCGCCGTCGGGGCCGAAGAACAGCGGCTCGGGGCCGGCCTGGTTGGTGGACTCGCGACGGTTGGCCAGCGCCTTGACGTACCACTGCAGGTTGTCGGTGATGTCGAAGCGGAACTGGCCGAAGATGCCCTTCCGCTCCGACGGCGTCAGCACCATGTTGTATTCGGCGAAGTTGAAGCGGTCGGCGGTGCCGAAGCAGTGGTAGCTGTCGGTGCGCGCGCAACCGTCGGCGCCGTTGAACGTGGGCGACGTGGCGCCGGTGTTCGGGGTGAGGTCGTGGGTGATGCCGGTGGTGGGATCGGTGAAGATGAAGCGCCCGGTCGGGGTGGCCGAACTGCCGAAGGACAGGCCGGTGCCCGGGATCGGGAAGCGCGACTGCTCGCGGTCGCTGGCGTACACCGGATCCTGCTTGGTCCAGCTGGCGCCGAGGAACAGGCTGTAGCGGTCACCGCTGGTGCCCCAGGCCAGGTCCACGCCCTTCTGGGTGCCGTCGCCCTTGCTGTACTCGCCGTAGTTGAGGGTGACCTGGCCGCCATCGAATTCACGGCGGGTGATGATGTTGACCACGCCGGCGATCGCATCGGAACCGTACAGCGAGGAGGCGCCATCCTCGAGCACTTCGATGCGCTCCACGATGGCCAGCGGAATGGTATTCAGGTCGGTGGCCGCGCCCACGCCGGAGGCCGAGGATTCATTGACCCAGCGGATGCCATCCACCAGCACCAGCACGCGTTTGGCGCCGAGGTGGCGCAGGTCGACCTGGGCCGAGCCGGCCCCCACGCCGCTGCCGTCCGGCGGGAAGCCGAAGTTGCCGGAGGAATTGAACTTGGCATTGAGCGCCGAACCGGAGCCGGTCAGCTGCTGCAGCACCTCGCCGATCGAGGTGAGGCCGGTACGTTCGATCTCGCTGCGGGTCAGGGTCTGGATCGGCACCTGGCCTTCCACTTCAGCCCGCTTGATGCGGGTGCCGGTCACCTCGACGCGGTCCAGCTCGGTGGTGGTGCGCGGCGCATCCTGGGCACCGGCGAGCACCGGGGCAGCCAACAACAGGCACAGCGATACAGCGACCGCCAAGGGGCGGTGGTGCAGGTCGTTCATTCGCTCTCTCTCCAAAGGAATGTTGGGCTGGGCCGCCGCGCCCCCCATTGCGCGGCAACGTCTCCTTTGTAAACAAACGGTAAAAGTGAAGAAGTGACGACCAACACTTTTTCACGCCACTCAGACAAATCCGAACAGGCAAGATGCAGGCGCCGCAACGCATGACGCCCCTGCGGACAGGGGCGTCAGTGGTGCGATGCAATGCAGAAAACGGGCTATTGCACGAACGCGATGCGCTGCAGGTGCGCGTTGTTGGCCGCCGCCAGGATCTTGGCCATCACCTCGTACTCGGTGCCCGGATCGGTGGCGATGCGCAGTTCGGGCAGGTTGCCGGCGTGGGTCTGCGCCTGCTCCTGCATGCGCGCCTGCAAGGCCGCTACCGGCATGGACTGCCCGTTCCAGGTGACCTGGTTGGCGGCGTCGACGCGCAGTTCGATCGGCGGCGGCGGGTCCAGCGGCGGCGTCACCGCCGTGGTCCGCTGCGGAAGGTCGACCGGGATCGGCATCGAGATCATCGGCGCGGTCACGATGAAGATGATCAACAGCACCAGCATCACATCGACCAACGGTGTCACGTTGATCTCGGCCAGTGGTCCAGAGTTCCCTGCTGCACGGAATGCCATGGTCTGCTCCTTGCGTGGGGGCCGGTTGCCCCAGCCCGAGACTACGCCCGGCCCAGGCCACTGCCGCGCGGCCGGCAGGCGGCTGTTCATGATCGAGTCGGCTTGCCCTCACCGCCGTTCACCCGGCGCCGTTATGCTTTCGGCCATGACTCGACTTCCCCTCTGTTTCCTCAGCGTATCTGCCCTGCTGGCCTGTTCCGGCGTCAGCCCGGTAGCCGATGCGCAGAACCTCGACGCGCAGCGCGCGCAACTCAAGGCCGCCATCGACAGCGCCGAGCGCGGCCAGTTCGACGCCGCCCAGGCCGCCGCCCTCGGCAGGCATCCGCTGTATGGCTGGCTGGAGTACGCCAACCTGCGCCGTAACATCGATACCGTCGGCACCGCCCAGGCCCAGGATTTCCTGAAGCGCTACAACGGCCAGGCGGTGGCCAGCAGCTTCCGCAGCGTGTGGCTGCCCGCCGTCGCCCGCCGCCAGGACTGGCCGACCCTGCTGGCCAACTGGGTCCCCACCGACAACGTCGGCCTGCGCTGTGCCCAACTCAATGCGCGCCAGGCCACCGGCAAGGCCGACGCGCAGTGGACCAGCGAAGCCCAGGCGATCTGGCGCAGCACCGGCAAGTCGCTGCCCGATGCCTGCGATGCGGTCTTCGCGGTCCTCGATGCCAAGGGCGGCCTGAGTGCCGACCTGCGCTGGGCGCGGATCGACGCCGCCGCGGATGAACAACAGCCAGCGGTGATGCGCAGCGCCGCACGCGGCCTGCCCGCGGCCGACCTGGCGCTGGCCAACACCTATGCCGCCTTCGTCGACAAGCCCAATGCCAGCGCACTGAACTGGCCGCGCAACGAGCGCAGCCGGCGCATCGCCACCGATGGCCTGGCCAAGCTGGCCAAGGCCGATCCGGCCGCCACCGAGCAGCAGTTGCCGCAGTACGCCAACGCGCTGCAGCTGAGCGCCGCCCAGCAGGCCCAGGTGCTGTACCAGGTAGCGTTGTGGACGGTGGCCTCCTACGGTCCCGAGTCCGCGCGCCGCCTCAATGCCGTGCCCGATGCGGCCTACGACGAGCGCCTGCACGAATGGCGGGCGCGCGAGGCGATGTCGCGCGGCGACTGGCCGCAGGCGCTGGCGGCGATCCGCAAGATGGGCCCGACCCAGCGCAGCGACTCGCGCTGGCGCTATTTCGAGGCACGCATGCTGGAGAAGACCGGCAAGCGCAGCGAGGCCCAGCCGCTGTACCGCGAGGCGGCGCGCGCAGCCACGTTCCACGGCTTCCTCGCCGCCGACCAGCTCGGCCAGTCCACCTACACGCTGTGCCCGTGGGAACCCAACGACAGCGCGCAGGCGCAGGCGGCGGTCGCGCGCGATCCGGCGATCATCCGCGCGATGGAACTGTTCAAGATCGAGCGCGCCGGCTGGGCCGTGGCCGAATGGAACGACGCGTTGAGCCGCTACGACACCACCCAGCGCCGCATCGCGGTGGAAGTGGCGCGCGACAACGGCTGGTTCGACCGCGCGGTGTTCTCGCTCGGCAAGACCCCGGACGAGCAGCGCCTGTACTCGCTGCGCTTCCCGCTGCACCACGATGATGCGATCCGCCGCGAATCGGCACGCAATGCCATCGATCCGGCCTGGGTCGCCGCCGAGATCCGCGCCGAGAGCATCTTCAATCCGAAGGCACGCTCGCCGGCCAACGCGATGGGCCTGATGCAGGTGCTGCCGGCCACCGGCGCCAGCGTGGCCAAGTCGATCGGGCTGGCCAACTACGGCGGCGCGGCCAGCCTGTACGACCCGGACACCAACATCGCCATCGGCACCGCCTACCTGCGCCAGCTGATGAACAAGTACGAAGGCCTTCCCTACATCACCATCGCCGCCTACAACGCCGGCCCGACCCCGACCGCACGCTGGCAGACCCAGCGCCCGGGCTTCGACCCGGACATCTGGATCGAGACGATCAGCTACAAGGAAACCCGCGAGTACGTCGCGCGTATCCTGGCCTTCAGCGTCATCTACGACTGGCGCTTGAACGGCACCGCGCTGCCGGTGACCGACCGCATGAACGGCCGCCTGCAGGCCAAGCGCAAGAACTTCGCCTGCGCGGCCAACGCGGACAAGGGCGGCGACTGAGAAACGCGCGCCAGGGGGGGTGCCGGCCATTGGCCGCTCCCCCGATGGCCTGGAATTTCCAGCAGCCGGCCAACCGCCGGCACTACCGCCATTGGCATCCCGTCGGCTCACTGCGGCATCATGGCCGCATGAAGATCTATCTTGTTGGCGGCGCGGTACGCGACCGCATCCTGCAACGCGACCCCGGTGACCGCGACTGGGTCGTGGTCGGCGCCTCACAGGCGCAGATGGAAGCATTGGGCTATAAGGCGGTCGGCCGCGATTTCCCGGTATTCCTGCACCCCGATACCGGCGAGGAGTACGCGCTGGCGCGTACCGAGCGCAAGTCCGGGCGTGGCTACCGCGGCTTCGTGGTCGATGCCGATCCGTCGGTGACGCTCGAAGACGACCTGCTGCGCCGCGATTTCACCATCAACGCCATCGCCTGCGATGAAGCCACCGGCGCGCTGGTGGACCCGTATGGTGGCGTGCGCGATATCGAACAGCGCGTGCTGCGCCATGTCGGCCCGGCCTTCGTCGAAGACCCGCTGCGGGTGCTGCGTGCGGCACGCTTCATGGCCCGCTTCGCCCCGCTCGGCTTCACCGTCGCCCCGGAAACCCTGGACCTGATGCGTCAGGTCGCCGACAGCGGTGAGCTGGACGCGCTGGTACCCGAACGCGTCTGGCAGGAACTGCGCCGCGCGCTCACCTGCGCCCAGCCTTCGGCCTTCCTGCGCACGCTGCACGACGCTGGCGCGCTACGCGCGATCCTGCCCGAGCTGGATGCGCTGTACGGCGTGCCGCAACGGGCCGAGTTCCATCCCGAAGTGGACACCGGCGTGCACCAGGAAATGGTCAGCGACATGGCCGCGCGCCTCGCGCCCGGCGATGACCTGATCGGCTTCGCCGCGCTCACCCACGACCTCGGCAAGGGCCTCACCCCGCCGGACGAATGGCCGCGCCACCCGCAGCATGAACAACGCGGCCTTGCGCCGCTGGCCGCGCTGTGCGATCGCTTGAAGGTGCCACTGGAGCACCGTCAACTGGCCGAGGCGGTGTGCCGCGATCACCTCAACGTGCACCGCCTCGACGAACTGCGCGATGCGACCGTGCTGACACTGCTCAGCCGCTGCGATGGCTTCCGCCGTCCCGAGCGCATCGCGCAGATCGCACTGTGCTGCGAGGCGGACAAGCGCGGCCGGCGCGGCTTCGAGGACAGCGACTACCCGCAGGGTGAAACGCTCAAGCGCGTGCACCAGGCCGCGCTGGCCATCCAGGCACGCGACCTCGACCTGACCCACCTGAAGGGCCCGGCGGTGGGTGACGCATTGGCGAGGGCGCGTACGCAGGCGATTGGCGCGGTGCGCTGAGCACCGCTCATCCAGCCCCGATGGCCACGGTTTCCGGCCATCCCCTTTCCATACGTCAACATCGTGTTTCATCGCAGAGACCATCCTGGATCTCCGGGCAATGAAACTGCTACCAGGGAGTGGTAATGGCAAGCAATCCATCGGAGCACCTGCTCTCCGTCGTGCAGGAAATTGGAAGTCTGGCAATGCTCGGCCTTTTCGCCTGCGTCGCTGGGGCGCTTTGGCAAGCACGCGCGAAGCTCATGAAGCGACCAGCACTGCTGCACGCTGTCGGGCTGGCCATCGTCTGCTTTGGCTACTGGCTGTCCAGATTCAACTTTGGCGAAACAGGAAGCATGGTCGCGTCGGCAGGGATCTTCGGGCTCGGGGTAGCACTACTGGCCGCCAGCTTTACATTGCAGCCGCCTCCCAAGAAGGCGCCGTCGCCGCCAGGCGATCTTGAGCGCCTCGCAGAATCCTTGATCATTCAATTGCGCCAGGAGATTGAGGAGATTGAATCTCGTCCAATGGCGCCTTTGCATAAGAAGCTCAAACTGGAGGAATCACGCGAAAGGCTCTCCACCGCCATTCATCTATGGATTGAAGAATCGAAGGCGCGCAGAAGGGAAGACAACGCGTAGTTGTAGTTTTCTACGCAGGTGAGGCGTCCTTGGGTTGCCCGCAATGCGCTACCAGTCAAACCGCACCCCGATATTCCCCTCGACGCTTTTGCGCTCTTTCTGCGCACTGCTCTCCAGATCGCGCGTGTAATCGGCCACCGCAAACGCGCTGACGTTGGCGTTGAAGCGCGCGACCACGCCCACACCCACTTCCAGCGCACGTGAATCCTGCCGATTGAGGACGCGGTTGCTGTCGAAATCGATGCGGTCCTCGCCGTCCAGGGTCTGCCAGTAATTGAGCTTGATGTACGGCTGCCATCCGTTTCCGGCGATATCGTAGTCGGCGGCCAGGCGCAGGCCGATACGGCCGGTCCAGGCGTTGTCGCTGTTGAAGCGCAGCGCCGACACCGCGTCGCCGGCATCATCAACCGAGGTGCGCTGCCAGATCACCTGCAACTGCGGCTCCAGCCACCATGCACTCTGCCCGACGCGCAACAGCGGGCGGCCCACTTCCAGCGAGGCGGTGGTGCCATCACCGCGCACGTCGATGCCCAGGCCGCGCGAGGAGGAGGCGTCGCCGTCGTAGCGGCTCTGCATGACCACCGCGTCCAGGTAACCGCCGGCACTGCCGGCACGGGTCCAGTACACACCCACGTGCTTGTCATCCAACCGGGTGCGACCCACCGCCACGTTCTCCCAGCCGATCGCAAATCCGCTCACATTGCCCTGCGCACGGGTGCGGCCGACAAACACGCCAACCTGGTCGCGGTGATGCTCTGCCGCGTTGGCGTACAGGTCCAGGCCTGCCTGGACGCCCTGGATGTCGCCATCGAAGCCCGGCTGCGCATCGCCGTCCCAGTGCTGCTCGTGGCTTTGCCCGATCAGCCGCGCCCAGGCCGAACGGAGCCCGCCCTGCCCGGCCAGCAGGCGCTGTTCGCCCTGGCGTTCGTGGAAGGTGCCGAGGCTGGCCAGACCGGTTTCGCGCAGTACCGGTGGCACCGCCGAATACAGGCCGGTCTCGAAACGGTACAGCGGGATGATGTCACCCTGCGCGGCGCGTGCACCGGGAGTGGGCGGCAACGCCAACGGCCCGGGCACGGCGGCCACGCTGGTGGGCATCGGCGGCGGGGTGGCGATGCTGGGCGGCGCCACGTCTGCGGGGTCGGCCGGCTCCGGTGGCGGCGCGGGCTCGGGCGCGGCCGGGTTGGGATCATCCGGCGGATTCACGTCCGGCGGTGGCGGCGGTGCGGGCGGCAGGTCGACCGGCGGCGTGCCGGTGCCCTCCGGTGGCGGGGGCGGCGGCGTGGTGCCGCTACCCGGCGGCGGCGCGGGTGCTGGGCTGACACTGGCCACCAGGGTCGAGCGGAGGTACCAGTTTTCGCTGGTTCCGCCACTGACCCCGCCCTTGAACAGGAAGTACTCGTAGGCACCGGCAGCGACCGGGCTGTACAGCGCGAACGCGGTGGGCGCGGTGGTGGCACCGTTGATGGCCTGTACCACCAGGATGCCGTCGGCGACGGTGGACGCACCGGCGCCGCCCGCGTTGAGGATGCCCACGCCGGTTGTGCCGCTGGCGTTGCCGGTGGAGATCACCAGTTTGTCCGACAGCGAACTGTCATCACCCAGCACCGTGTTGAGGTAGAGCGCGCCGCCATTGCCGAGGTAGTTGCCGACCACGGTGAAGGTGTCGCCGACGCCACCGCCATTGCTGAGGTCGATGCGGCCGGCGTTGGTGAGCGTGGCCAGCTGCCCGGCCACGAACGGGGCAACGCCGCCGTTGCTGCCACCGCCGAATACCGCGCTGGTGGCGTCGATGTCCAGGCGGCCGGCGCCGCTGGCGCTGTCGCCCAACACCAGCGTGCCGTCGAAGGCCAGCTGGGTATCATCGCGCAGCGCCACCTGTTCCCAGTTGGTGAAGCGGGCCACGCCACTGGTCTTGACGTTGTCGAAGCCGAGCACGTCGTTGCCGAGCCCGCCGTCGAATGTCGGCAGCGCGCCCAAGTGCGCGGTATTGAGGTTGCTCAGCTGCGCGACGTCATCGCCTTCGCCGAAATCGATGGCGCCGTGCACCACGCCGCCGCCGTTCCACGTGAGGGTGTCGTTGCCGAAACTCAGGCGGATCTCGCCGCGCACGGTGCCACCAGTGAGGGTGACCGCGTCGTCGCCACCGCTGACGCTGATGTTGCCGCCGATGTACCCGTCCGACAGTACGATGGTGTCGCGGCCGAAACCGGTGACCAGGTTGCCGTCGATGGTACCGCCGGACATCAGGAAGGTGTTGTCGTCCAGCTTCATGTTGACCCGGCCGATGCGGCCGCCGGTCATCTCGGCATAATCGCCATCGTCGAACGCGCCGACGATGCGTCCGCCGGTCATGCGGAACCGGTCGAGCGCGTCGCCCTGCAGCAGCGCGCCGATGCTGCCGCCGGTCATCAGGAAGGTATCCACGCCCGAGCCTTGCTGCACCGTGCCGGTGACGCTGCCACCGCTGATCTCCAGGCTGTCTTCGCCATCACCCTGGTCGACGCTGTCGATCACGCCGTCGCGAATCACCAATGCATCGTTGCCCGCGCCCTGCAGTACGCCGCCCTGGATGCTGCCGCCGAGCATGTCGATGCGGTCATTGCCGGCACCGGACACGACGCCGCCGGTACTGCCTGCAATCGTGCCGCGGTTGACCAGGTAGGTGGCGCCGTTGAGCTGCAGTGCCCGGCCGACATTGGCGATGATGCTGCCACTGTTGTTGATGACATGCCCGGCCCCGCCCTGCACGGTGATCGCGTTGCCGGCAGCGACAGCGAGCTGCGCGTTGGCGAGCACATTGACGGTGGTGTCGGACGCAGCGGCAGCGGTGACGATCGCGATCGGGTCCGGATTGGGCACGGCGGTCGAACAGGTCACTGTCTGGCCCGGCCCCGGGGCAGCATTGTCGCACCCTGCCCAGGCCGGCGCAGCGCCGGCGAGCAGGACGGTACCCAGTGCACCCCGACAGCCCCGGCGCAACCACTGCGAAATGCGGACAGCCAGCACCTTGCGTGCCGGAGAACGGGGCATCGAGCGCATACACCTTTCCTGTTCAACAAGAGGGGGTACGGCAACGGCCCCAGTGCTTCTACGCAGACCGGCGTCCGTACTTTTACTGCTGCACCGTGATGGTCGGGTAAAAGATGCGCGGGGGGCGCTAGATTTTCAGGTACATGCGGCGAGCGTCCAGCATCCACACCACGCCCCACCACACGGCCACGAACAGCAGCGCACACAGCAGGGAGGCGAGCGCGGGCGCACTCGACAGCGGCGTCGATACGGCCTGGTTCAGCCACGCCCAGGCACCGCTCGCACCCAGCACCAAGGCCATCGCCGAGGATCCGAGATAGGCGGCAATCGCGTTCACCCCGAAGCGTCGGCCCAGCGCCGGGGCACCCCAGCGATCGATCAGCAGGTGCGCCAGCAGCAGCGCAGTCACCGACAGCCCGCCGCTCCAGAGCACGAAGCTGGGCGTCCACAGGTGTTTGTTGAGCGGCAGCCACAGGCTGGCCACGCCGCCCAGCATCAGGCAGGCCGCCGCCAGCACGGCCAGGCCGCCCACCTGCCCCGCACGCAGCGCGGCGCCCGCGCGCAGGCCCAGCAACGTGGTCGCGAGCGCCCCCAGGCTGCTCAGCAGGCCTTCGGGGTCATGCCCGAGCCCGCTGACGGGGTCGTACTTGTACAGAAACGGTGCGAACAACGCGGTATCCAGCCGGCTCGCCGGGTTCACCCACGGCGCCAGCGAATCGGCCCCGAGCAGGATCGCCGCGTAGGCCGCCAGCAGCGCGCCGATGACCCACCACTGCGTACGCGCGCGCGTGTAGATCGCCAGCAGCCCGATCACCGCCACGCACAGCGCGATCCGTTGCAGCACGCCCCATAGCCGGTACGCCGGCAGCTCGACCAGCCACCAGGCCAGCAGGTGCAGCAGCGCACCGGCCAGCAGGATGCGCAGGGCGCGCTGCAGCAGCCCGCTGCGCAGCGCCGGGCGCAGGCTGGCATCACCGGCACGCGGGGCCAGGCTGAAGGCCATCGACACGCCGGCGATGAACAGGAACAGCGGGAAGATCAGGTCGGTCGGGGTGAACCCATGCCAGTCCGCGTGCAGCAGCGGCGCATACACGTGGTTCCAGTCGCCAGGGTTGTTGACCAGCAGCATCGCGGCCACGGTCAGCCCGCGCAGGGCGTCGATCGAGCCCATGCGCGGCGATGCGGCCGCGCTCACGCGTCCTCGCGCTGGCCGGCGATCCAGGTGCTGCGCACCTGCAGCGCGTCGTCGAGCAGCACCAGGTCGGCCTGGTAACCCTCGGCGATCTCGCCCAGGCGATCGTCCAGGTTGAGGAACTGCGCCGGGTAGCGCGACGCCATGCGCGCGGCTTCCTTGAGTGGCAGGCCGAGCAGCTGCACCGCGTTGCGCACCGCCGTGGCCATGTCCAGTGCCGAGCCGGCCAGCGAGCCGGCCGCGTTGCGCACCACCCCGTCCACCGCGGTGATCACTTCTCCATACAGTTCGTAGCTCGGACTGTCGGCGCCCACCGGCGGCATCGCGTCGGTCACCAGCATCACCTTGCCGCGCGGCTTGGCCGCCAGCGCCACGCGCAGGCTGGCCGGGTGCACGTGGACGCCATCGGCGATGATCCCGACCCAGCTGTCGCGGTCTTCCAGCGCCGCGCCCACCGCCCCCGGCTCGCGCCCGGTCAGCGGCGACATCGCGTTGTACAGGTGGGTGAAGCCGCGGATGCCGGCATCCAGCCCGGCGCGTGCTTCTTCGTAACTGGCCGCGGTGTGGCCGGCGGCGACGATCACGCCACGCTCGACCAGCGCGCGGATGCTCTCCAGCGGCACCCGCTCCGGGGCCAGCGTGAGCAGGGTGACGCCATTGTCGAGCGAGGCCGCCATCGCGATCTCGTCGGCATCGGGCACGCGGAACTTGTTGGCGTCGTGGGTGCCCTTGCGCGCTGGCGCGATGTACGGGCCTTCGAGGTGGATGCCGAGCACGCCGGGCACGCCCTGCGCGATCGCAGCGCGGGTGGCATCGATCGCGCGGCGCATCACCTGCGCATCGTCGCTGATCAGGGTGGGCAGCAGGCCGGTGGTGCCGAAGCGGCGGTGCGCGGCGGCCAGCGTGCGCAGGCTGTCCACGTCCGGCGTGTTGTTGAACAGCACGCCGCCGCCGCCGTTGACCTGGGCATCGATGAAGCCCGGCAGCAGCCAGCCGCCGCCCAGGTCGATCTGTTCATCGGCGCTGCCCAGCTGCGGGGCCGCGTCGGAGAGCAGCGCGGTGATCCGGCCGTCCTCGATCACCACCGCGAGGTCGTCGCGGAACTCGTCGCCCGCCAGGATGCGGGCGTTGCGCAGCACGGTTTTCATCAGACGGTTTCCGTTACCTTGTTCAGATGCGGCGGCAGGTCGGGGTTGTGCCCCCGGCGCAGGGCCAATGCGTTGATGGCGCGATAGAACGCCTGCACGGTGAGCAGCGGCGCGCACGCCGGGTGCGGCGCCACCGGCAGCGGCAGGTCGCCGCCGACGTCGGCCAGCCACACCTGCGCATCGCGTGCGCCGAACTCCTGCAGCACCGCGCGGGTGCCCGCCCCGGTTTCATCGGGCTGGGCGAAGGCCAGCACCGGGAAGCCGGGACCGACCAGCGCCATCGGGCCGTGCTTCACTTCGGCCGAGCTGTAGGCCTCGGCATGCAGGCCGCAGGTTTCCTTGAACTTGAGCGCCGCCTCCTGCGCCGCGCCCAGGCCCAGGCCGCGGCCGAGCACGAACAGGTTGTGCGCCGGCACCAGGCCGTCGGTGAGCGCGGACCAGTCGCTGTCCCAGGCCTGCCGCAGCGCGTCGGGCAGTGCGCGCAGCG
The DNA here is from genome assembly GCF_056393175.1 of Stenotrophomonas sp. Steno-Z1. Taxonomy (NCBI): domain Bacteria; kingdom Pseudomonadati; phylum Pseudomonadota; class Gammaproteobacteria; order Lysobacterales; family Lysobacteraceae; genus Stenotrophomonas; species Stenotrophomonas sp. Steno-Z1. Next base: position 42,679 of record NZ_JBWJPB010000009.1, read on the forward strand.
AGGCGATCAGCGCCGCGTCCTGGGTCCAGTAGGCCACCAGTTGCAGGATCGCCGACAGCGAAGCCAGGTAGCTCTTGGTCGCCGCGACGCTGCGCTCGGCGCCTGCCCCCAGCGGAATCACCGTTTCGGCCAGCTGCGCCAGCGGCGAATCCTCCACGTTGACCAGGGCCACCACGCGCGCGCCGGCCGCGCGTGCGGCCTCGGCGTTGCGCAGCAGGTCCGGGCTCTTGCCCGACTGCGAAATCACGATGTACAGCGCGCCGCGCAGCTTCAGCGGGGCTTCGTAGACCGAACCCACCGACGGCGAGGCCGATGCGGTGACCAGGCCGAGCCGGGTCTCCAGCAAATACTTGGCGTAGGTGGCGGCATGGTCCGAGCTGCCCCGCGCGCAGGTCACCACGAACGGCGGCGGCGCCGCGCGCAGGCTGGCGGCCAGGGTCTCCACCGCGACCTGGTTGCGCGCGAACTGCGCGGCGATCACGTCGGCGGCTTCCGCGGCTTCGCGGTACATCAGGGTGTCGTGGGGGGCAGGCAGGGACATGCGGGACTCAGGTGGTTTCAGGAGAAGGAGGGCGCGTGCCCTGCGGGCGCATCGGTGCGGTGGATCCGCGCACCACCAGCTGCGGGACGAAGCCCTGGTTCTGCAGCTGCAATGGCGCGTCGTCGTAGGCATCGCTGCGCAGCTGCGCGATCAGCAGGCGCGCGGCATGCCGGGCGATGTCTTCGGTGGCCTGCTTGGCGGTGGTCAGCGGTGGCCACGACTGGCGCGAGAACGGGCTGTCCTCGAAGCCGGCGATGGACAGGTCGTAGGGCACGTTCATGCCCGCCGACTTGGCCGCCGCCAGCACGCCGGCGGCGATCTCATCGTTGGAGCCGAAGATCGCCGTCGGTGGCTCGCGCAGCGCCAGCAGCCGGCGCGCGCCACGGAAGCCATCGTCGAAGGTGTAATCGCCCTGCACCACCAGATGCTTGTCGATGCTCATGCCGTAGTCGCGCAATGCCGCTTCATAACCGGCGTAGCGCTCGCCGCTGGAGCGGTGCGAACTGCCGCCCCAGAGGAAGCCGATGCGCAGGTGGCCAAGCTGGATCAGGTGCTCGGTGATTTCATAGGCGGCCTCGCGGTCGTCGACGAACACGCACGCGCCGTCTTCGGGGTCGGCGGTGGCGGCGATGATCCGCACCAGCTTGATGCCGCGTGCGGTGAGCGCCGCCACCAAATCGGCGCGTTCGGACATCGGCGCGGTCAGCACCAGCCCGGCCAGGCGCGAACGCTGCACCCAGTCGGCCAGCTCTTCGGCCAGCATCGGCGAGCTCGAATCGCAGGGATGGATCTGCAGGCCGAACCCGGTCTCGCGGCAGGCGGCCAGCACGCCGTTCTGCACGCCGATGATGTGGTACGGGTTGGGGTTGTCGTAGACCAGCCCCACCACCAGCGTGGTGCCGGTGCGCAGGTTGCGCGCGGCCGGATCGGGCTCGTAGTCCAGCTCGGCGATCGCCCGCAGCACCCGCGCACGGGTGGCCTGCATGACCGAGGGCTCATTGTTGATGACGCGCGAGACGGTCTTCAGTGACACCTTGGCCCGTTCGGCGACATCCTTGATGGTCGCTCTGCGCATGCTCTTTTCCTGCGGATCCCGTTGGACGTCCATGATCGCCGATCACTGCCCGTCGCGGGACAGCCCCACCCGGTGGCCGCGCACCGAGTAGAACAGGATGTACAGGTAGCAGGGCACCATCAGCCCGGCGAACACCCACTGGAAGTCGACGTGCTGCTTGAGCACGGCAAACAGCTGGGGAATGATCGCGCCACCGGCGATGGCCATCACCAGCAGGGCCGAGCCGGTCTCGGTGAAGCGGCCCAGCCCGCGGATGGCCAGCGGGAAGATCGCCGGCCACATCATGGCGTTGGCAAAGCCCAGCGCGGCCACGAAACCGACCGACACATAGCCGTGGGTGAGCAGCGCGCCGATGCAGAACAGCACGCCGAGCACGGCGGAAATGCTCAGGTAACGCGACTGCGAGACCCGGTGCGGGATCAGCGCCAGGCCGACCAGGTAGCCCAGCAGCATCGCGCCCAGGGTGATCGAGGTGAACATCTTGGTCTGGTCCAGCGGCAGGCCGAAGCCGTGGCCGTAGGTGCCGATCGCATCGCCGGCCATCACTTCCACGCCGACGTATACGAACAGGCACAGCACGCCCAGCCACAGGTGCGGGAACTGGAAGATGCTGGTGCGCTCGGCCACCCCCGGCGCGCGGGCCGGGGTGGCATTGGCTTCAGACGTTTTCAGCTCGGGCAGCGGCGAGAACAGCACGCCGACGGCCAGCACCACCAGCAGCCCGGCCATGGCCATGTACGGCAGTTGGATCTTGGCGGCGAAGTCGTTGAGCAGCACCGTCCTGGCCGCCGCATCGGCCGCCTTCACCTGCGCGTCCAGGTCGCCGATGCCGTGCAGCACCAGCGTCCCGATCAACACCGGGGCGAGCATGCCGGCGATCTTGTTGCAGATCCCCATCAGCGCGATGCGCCGGGCCGCGGTTTCGATCGGGCCGAGGATGCTGATGTACGGGTTGACCGCGGTCTGCAGCAGGGCCAGGCCGCTGCCGATGATGAACAGGCCGCTGAGCGCACCGGGGTACCAGCGCTGCTGCGCGAAGTGGGCGAAGACCACCGCGCCGACCGCCATCACCAGCAGGCTCAGGCTCAGGCCCTTCTTCATGCCGGTGCGCTTGAGGATCCAGGAGGCCGGCAGCGCCAGGAAGAAATAGGAGAGGTAGAACACCATCAGCACAAGGAAGGCACCGACCTCGTCCAGCTCGAAGGCGAGCTTGACGAAGGTGATCAGCGGCCCGTTGAGCCAGGTGAAGAAGCCGATCAGGAAGAACAGCACGCCGATGATCAGGATCGAGGTGAGCACGCTCGAACGCGCGGAGGCAGCAGGCACGGCAGACATCAAGAGAGCTCCTGCATCGACGGCGCCAGGCGGCGTCGGAAGAGTGACTGGGAACAACGTTGTCACATTTATTCGTCGCCGCCTGCGGGTTTGTCAACAACCGGTTTTCGTCGCCGCCGCTGGTTCGGGGATGTTGCACCTGCGCAGATTGCACGCCCCGCCACGCCTTGCGGCCGCTACGTCACCCCTTTCGGGCGGTGTGCAGAAACATGGCGGGCCGTGGCTGGAAACGTTTTCCTGCGGCACTGGCCGCTGCGGCGCAACATCGAAAGTGTGAGGTTATCGTTGACATCGTTGTCAGAACGATTACAGACTCCGCCTCAATCGCCGGGTCAGACCGGTCGTGCATACCCAAGGGAGCCCGTGTGATCGCAGCCGCCCACTCTGTACCGGCCCATGCCCTGCCCCATGCGGTGCCGCCGTTCCTGGCCGCCGACGTGGGGGGTACGCATGTCCGCGTCGCCAGGGTGCAGGCCGGCCTGGACCCGGACCATCCGGTGCAGTTGCTGGAGTACCGCAAGTTCCGCAATGCCGATTACCCCGGCCTGAGCGCCATCCTGGCCGAGTTCCTCGGCAGTGGCCCGCGCCCGGCGCACTGCGTGGTGGCCACCGCTGGCGTGGCGCGCGAAGACGGCACGGTGATCACCGCCAACGTGCCCTGGCCGCTGTCGGCGCGCCGGATCGAGCAGGATGTCGGCCTGGAGCAGGTCTACATCGTCAATGATTTCGAAGCGGTGGCCTACGCCGCCGCCCAGGTCGATGCCAGCGGCGTGCTGCAGTTGACCGGCCCGGCCACGGCCCCGCGCGGTCCCACCCTGGTGGTCGGCCCCGGCACCGGGCTGGGTGCGGCGGTCTGGATCCCCACCTCTCATGGCGCGGTGGTCCTGGCCACCGAGGCCGGCCAGCCCACCCTGGCCAGCACCACCGAACTGGAAATGGCGATCGTGCGCCAGATGCAGCGCGAGCATGCGCACGTCTCGGTGGAGCACGCGTTGTCCGGCCCCGGGCTGATGAACCTGTATCGCGCGCTGTGCGCGCTGGACGGGCAGACGCCCACGCTGACCACGCCCGATGCGGTCACCGCCGCGGCGATGGCCGACCAGGACCCGAGCGCGCGCCTGAGCCTGGAGGTCTTCTGCGGCCTGCTCGGCAGCACCATCGGCGACATGGCCCTGCAGTACGGCGTCACCGGTGGGGTGTACCTGGCCGGCGGCATCCTGCCGCAGATCCGCGAATTCCTGTTGAACAGCACGTTCGTGTCCCGGTACCTCAACAAGGGCCCGATGCGCGAAGCGCTGGAACGCATTCCCGTGAAGGTGGTCGAGCACGGGCAGCTGGGCGTCATCGGCGCCGCCAGCTGGTACCTGGGACATAGGGACCACCCGAACGCCTGACGGCGCGCCGGGCAAGCAACACGCAGTACGTGGCACCCATGGCGCGCCCCCGGTCAGGGACGCGCGGCAAAGTCGTACCAGACGCACGAAGACACACGCCGTCGCCGGCGAACCATCGGATTGATGAGGAGAGACATCATGAACCACCGCAAGAGTCTGCTTTCGGCAGCCATTTTCAGCTGTCTGGTGTTCGGCGCGCAGGCGCAGGAAACCTCCACCACCCCGACCGACCTGGACACGGTCAGCGTCGTCGGCATCCGCGCCAGCCTGGAAAAGTCGCTGGACACCAAGCGCAACAACGTGACCGTCTCCGAGGCGATCACCGCCGAGGACATCGGCAAGTTCCCCAGCACCAACGTGGCCGAGGCGCTGTCGCAGCTGCCCGGCATCTCGCTGGACCGTCGCTTCGGCCAGGGTGAGCGGGTCAGCATCGACGGCACCGATCCCAGCCTCAACCTGTCCTTCCTGGACGGCCACCCGGTCGCGCAGGCGATCTGGCTGTACGGCGAGCAGCCCAACCGCGGCTTCGACTACACCCTGCTGTCGCCGCTGATCCTGGGCCGCATGGAAGTCATCAAGTCCTCCGAAGCGCGCCTGACCGAAGGCAGCCTGGGCGGCACCATCCTGATGCACACCCGCCAGCCGCTGGACATGCGCGCCAATGAAGTGGCCGCCTCGGTGGGTTACAGCTACAGCGACCAGGCCAGCAAGGGCAAGCCGAACGCCTCGGCCATCTACAGCTGGAAGAACACCGACGAAACCTTCGGCATCAACGTCGCCGCGCAGCACTATGAAGAGCGCGTGGACCGCCAGGGCATGGAAGTGTTCGGCTACGCCAAGGCCTCCACCTTCACCAACGCGCCGGGCGTGGACCCCAACGCGGACGTGCCCAACTCGGTCAACGCCGCGTGGTTCCAGCAGGACCGCAAGCGCGACAGCGCCGTGGTCAACCTGCAGTTCAAGCCGACCGACGAACTCGAGTTCAACCTGAGCGGCCTGTACATCAAGGAAAACTTCGACAACTACAACCAGTCGATGTACTCCTTCCTGACCTGGAACCCGGGCACCGTCGGTGCGGTCAACCAGCTCGGCGACGTGCGCAACGGCGTGGTCAACAGCGGCCACTCCAACGCCAGCGCGACGGCCAACAGCGGCACGGTGATCTACGACAACAACGTGCGCGAATCCGAAGTGACCACCAAGGGCCTTGACCTGCGTGGCGCGTGGAAGGGCGACGGCTGGGGCATCAGCGGCCAGGTGGGCCAGAGCAAGTCCGAGAACAAGGACCTGGCCCAGTACTTCATCGAACCGTTCTACAACGGTGGCTTCAGCTGGAACCTGGACAAGGGCATCACCTTCGACAACCCCGACGCGGCCCGCAACCCGGCCAACTGGGGCTCGGCCGGTGGCTGGTTCGGCAACAACGGCATCTTCTCCACCGACAGCAAGGACACCTACGCACAGCTGGACTTCAACGTGCAGTTCGACAGCATCTTCAACCAGCTGCAGTTCGGCGTGCGCCACGGCAAGCATGAAGAAAGCTTCGACCTCAACGTGTACGGCGGCGTGCGCCCGGGCACCCTGGCCGACGTCGGCACCATCGGCCTGACCGACATCCAGGGCTTCAGCGACGGCCAGGGCCGCCACGTGCAGGTGGGCCGCGACAACGTGCTGAACTGGGTCAAGGGCAGCCCGCTGGACTACGCCAACCCGGATCCGGCCAGCTACCTCAACAACAGCTGGGCGCTGGAGCAGACCAACAACGCCGCCTACGCGCAGTTGAATTTCTCCAACGGCCCGGTGCGCGGCAACGTCGGCGTGCGCTACGTGGATTCCAAGACCGCCGGCAGCGGCTTCGTCTACGGCGGCACCCCGACCCTGACCGACCTGGACAGCAAGTGGCAGACGCAGACCAAGAAGGAAGACTTCCTGCTGCCGTCGGTCAACCTGGTGTACGACACCGACAGTGACTGGGTGTTCCGCTTCGGCGCCAGCAAGGTCATCGCCTGGGCCCCGTACAACCAGATGGTGAACAACACCTTCCTCAACGACACCACCCTGACCGGCAGCGGCGGCAACGCGGCCCTGTCGCCGTACGAATCCTGGAACTACAACCTGTCGGCCGAGTACTACTTCGCCCCGCAGTCGGTGGTGGCCTGGTCGCTGTTCTACAAGAAGATCGACAACTACATCGATACCAGCGCGGTCACCGAACGCCAGTACAACTCGATCCGCGACACCTCGCCGGCCACCTGGGCCAACATCGTGGGCACCAACGGCTGCGCCGCCGACGGCTACTGCGACTACAGCATCCAGCGTCCGCGCAACGCCGGCAGCGGCCACGTCAAGGGCTTCAACCTCAGCTACCAGCAGCCCTTCGGCGAGAGCGGCTTCGGCCTGACCGCCAACTACACCTACGCCAACGGTGAGAACAACTCCGGCGATGCGCTGCCCTACCAGTCGCGCAACTCGGTCGCGTTCAGTCCGTACTACGAGAAGGGCCCGATCAACGCACGCCTGACCTACAACTGGCGTGACAGCTACCTGGCCGGCGGCTACGTCGCAGGCTCGGCACCGGCCAGCGTGGACGACTACGCCGAGCTGGGCGCCAGCTTCGGCTACACCTTCAACGAGAACTGGTCGCTGACGCTGGACGCGCAGAACCTGCTCAACGAAGAATATTTCCAGTACCTGGGCGACAAGGACCACCTGGCCTCGCGTTACAAGAGCGGCCGCCGCTACATGGCCACGGTGCACTTCAAGTTCTGATCGCCATAGCACTATGCTGAACGCCTGAACGACGGGCCCGGACCTCCGGGCCCGTTTTTACAGGTGGAATCCGATTCGCACCACAGGAATGACCCGATGCATACCCGCACCCGTCGTACCTCGCTGTCACTGCTCTCCTTCGCACTGGCCCTGTCCCTGGCACCGCGCGCGCATGCCACCGATGCGCAGGCCGCCGACGGCCCACGCGCGCTGCCCGCTTCGCTCCCGCTGATCCCGGCGCCGGCCAAGGTGGAACGCCTCGACGGCGCCGCCTTCAACGTGCGCGCAAGCACCCCGGTGTGGGCCAGCGGCGAGGCCGCGCAGCGCGTGGCGGGCCAGTTCACCACCCTGCTGCGCAACAGCGGCGGCCCGGCCCTGCAGATCACACCCGGGCGCGGCACGCACGGCATCGCCTTCGTGCTGGACCCGTCGCTGAAGACCGGTGCCGAGGGCTACCAGCTGCGTTCCCAGAGCAACGGCGCCACCGTGCGGGCGGCCACCGAGGCCGGCCTGTTCTATGGCGCCGCCACGCTGTCCCAGCTGCTCAGCGGCGGCGGCAACGGCGTGCTGCCGGCGCTGCGCATCGACGACGCACCCCGTTTCAGCTGGCGCGGGCTGATGCTCGATTCGGCCCGCCATTTCCAGAGCCTGGACGAGATCAAACGCGTGCTCGACGCGATGGCCGAACAGAAGCTCAACACCTTCCATTGGCATCTCACCGATGACCAGGGCTGGCGCATGGAGATCAAGCGCTACCCGAAGCTGACCGCGGTCGGCAGTTGCCGCATCCCCGCCGGCGATGGCGGCCGCGACCCGGTCACCGGCGCGGAGCGGCCGTACTGCGGCTTCTACACCCAGGACCAGATCCGCGAGGTGATCGCCTATGCCGCCGCGCGCCACATCCAGGTGATCCCGGAGATCGACGTGCCGGGCCATGCCACCGCCGCGATCGCCGCGTATCCCGAACTGGGCACGCTGGACACCCCGCTGAAGCCGCTCAGCGAATGGGGCGTGTTCCCCAACCTGTTCAACACCGAGGAAAGCACCTTCCAGTTCCTGGAGAACGTGCTGGAAGAAGTGATCACCCTGTTCCCGGCCAAGTACGTGCACGTCGGCGGCGACGAAGCGGTCAAGGACCAGTGGGAAGCATCGGCGCGGGTGCAGGCGCGCATGCGCGAGGTGGGCGCCGGCAATGAAATGGAGATGCAGAGCCACCTCATCAAGCGCCTGGAAACCTTCCTGGAGCAGCACGACCGCCGCCTGATCGGCTGGGACGAGATCCTCGAAGGCGGCCTGCCGCCGGAGGCCACGGTGATGTCCTGGCGCGGCACCGACGGCGGCCTGAAGGCGGCCAGCGAAGGCCATGACGTGGTGATGTCGCCGGTCACCGACATGTACATGGACTACCTGCAGACCCCCTCGGACAACGAACCGCCGGGCCGTCCGCTGACGACCCCGCTCGGCCGCGTGTACGGCTTCGAGCCGGTACCCGATGCGCTGGCCCGCGACAAGCAACAGCACATCCTCGGCCTGCAGGCGAATATGTTCACCGAGCACACGCGCAGCTACGCGCGCCTGCAGCACAACCTGTTCCCGCGGCTGGCGGCCGTGGCCGAGACCGGCTGGTCGCCGCGCGAGCGCCGCGATTACGCCGATTTCCTGGCCCGGCTGCCCAGCCAGCTGCAGCGCTGGCAGGCGATGGGCGTGGCCTACGCGCAGACCCCGTTCCAGGTGGAACTGGACAGCCACGACGACCGCAAGGCCGGCACCGCCACGTTGACGCTGCGCACCCCGCTCAACTACGAGGTCCGCTACAGCACCGATGGCAGCCCGGTCACCGCGCAGTCGCCGCGCTACAGCACGCCGCTGACCCAGCCGCTGCCGGTCAAGCTGCAGGCGGCGACGTTCTTCAACGGGCAGCCGCTGGCCAGCGCGGCCAGCCGCTTCGAGCTCAGCGCGACGTCGCTGCTGAGCCGCAACGACCAGCAGCTGGCGATGTGCCCGGGCGAAGGCAAGCTGCTGCTGCGCCTGGAAGACGACGGCCCGGCCGATGGCGAGCGTGCGATCTTCAACGTGAACATCTTCAACCCGTGCTGGCTGTGGAAGGACGCCGATGTGGACGGCATCGCCAGACTGCGCGTGCGTGCCGGCCAGATTCCGTACTACTTCCAGTTGGCCCACGACGAACCGCAACGCACGTTCAGCCCCGCACGCAGTGCGCATGGCGAGATGGACGTACTCAACGGAAACTGCGATGGCACGCCGCTGGCCACGGTGAAGCTGCCGGCCAAGCCGGGGGCGGACGGGTTCATCACGCTGGACGCAGCCCTGCCGCGATCGGTGAAGGGGACGCAGGATCTGTGCGTGCGCTTCACCGGGGATACGCGGCCGACGATGTGGGTGCTGGATACGCTGACGCTGGTGCCGCGCTGAAGACCGGTGGAGGCGCCGGCCGCGGGCCGGCGCCCCGTGAATCCGACATGCTGTGGTTGCCGGCCCTGGGCCGGCCCTACCGGCCGTTTATCCGCGCAGGCGCAGCAGCAGGTCGCGCAGCGGGGTGAACGCGAGCGCCATGCCGGCGAGCACGCCGATGCTGTTGGCCAACGCGTCCATCGCGTCGGCCATGCGGTTGTCGGTCAATGCCGCCTGCAGGAACTCGATGCCGATCCCCAACCCGACCAGGCCCGCGGCGGCCCACAGCAGGGCCGCGCGGGTGCGGTAGATCTGTACCGCCGCACCGGCCAGCACGAAGTAGGCCAGGAAATGCTCGACCTTGTCGCTGTTCGGCGGCAGGTCCAGCGGCGGCGGCGGAATCAGGCAGACGGTGATCGTCACCGCGATCGCCAGCCACCACAGGCCCAGCCAGAAGCGCGGCCAGCGCAGCGGCTTCAACATCCCTGTCGGGGTCATCTCAGAGGCGCCAGGTCAGGTCGCCGAGGGTGAACGCAGGCTCGAAATCCACGTCGCGCTGGAAGCCCATCACCTGGAAGCGCTCGCCCATGCCGGTGGGCAGGGTGAGCTTCTTGACCTGGTCGCGCAGGCGCACCTGGCCGAATTCGTCCACCCGCGCCTCGGCCTTCTGCAACAGCGCGTCCAGCCCGTTGCCCAGCAGGAAGCTGGCCTGGGTGCAGTAGCCGGCGATCTCGAAGCCGGCTCCGGTGCCGGCCTCGGCCAGCGCGGTGAAGTCCACCGACGCGGTCAGGTCCTGCAGGCCGGGCCAGCGGTAGAGGTCGTTGTGCACCTGGTGGCGGTAGAACGCGCGCACCGTGCCATCGTCGCGCTCGTCCTGGTAGTACTCCGTGCGCGGGTAGCCGTAGTCGATGAACAGCATCGCGCCACGCTGCATGCCGCCGGCCACGGCCTGGATCCAGTACGGCAGCTGCGGCAGCAGCTCGGAGCGGTAGCCGTCGGCGAATGGCCGTTCGCGATACTGCTCGACGTGGCGCACCGCCGCGCTGAGCATCGCATCGGCCGGCTGCGCGCCGCGGATGAAGGCACCGTCGGCATCCAGCTCCACGGTTTCCTCGTAGACCATCCCATCGCGCGCCAGGAAGCGCGGCGTGGGCAGTGCATCGATCACCTCGTTGGCGAACACGATGCCGTCCCAGTCGTCATCGAACGGCCCGTCCAGCCACTCCACCAGCTCGAACACCGGCCCGATCAGCGCCTTCTCCAGGCGTTCGCGCTGGCGCTCGCGCAGGTCCGCGCTGGGCTCCAGGATCGCGTAGCGTTCGGGCAGCGCGTCCAGCTCGAGCATGCGCTTGAGCATCACCTCGGCGAACGCACCGCTACCGCCGCCCAGTTCCATGAAGCGGGCCTGCGGGCCCAGCTGCTGCATCACCGGCGCGATCGCGTTGGCCAGCGTCGCCGCAAACAGCGGCCCCAGCTCCGGCGCGGTGGTGAAATCGCCGGATTCACCGAACTTGCTGGCACCGGCGCTGTAGTAGCCCAGCCCCGGCGTGTACAGGCTCAGCTCCATGAAGCGGGCGAACGGCATGGCACCGCCATTGGCGAGGATCTCGGCGCGCAGCGCCGCGGCCAACTGGTCGCTGTGGGCCAGGGCGTCGGAATCGGGGGTGGGCAGTGGGGAATGCATGGTGCAGGCGATTGCGGTGACAATGCACAGCATAGCCGAGCAGGGAGTACCCCCGATGACCGATACCGCACCCGTCGTGCTGATCACCGGCAGCGCGCGCCGGATCGGCGCGGCGATCGCCCGCCAGTTCCATGCCTGCGGGTGGTCGGTGGTGCTGCACGCCCACACCTCCACCGCCGAACTGCAGCAGATGGCCTTCGACCTGGACATGCTGCGCCCCGGCAGCGTGCTGGCCCTGCAGGCAGACCTGCGCGACGCAGCGGCCATTCCCGACCTGGTCGAACAGACCGTGGCCCAGTTCGGGCGGCTGGATGCGCTGGTCAACAACGCCTCCAACTTCTACCCCACTCTGCTCGGCCAGATCACCGCCGAGCACTGGGACGACCTGTTCGCGGTCAATGCGCGTGCCCCGCTGCTGCTGGCCCAGGCCGCCGCGCCCCAGCTGCGCCGGCACCTGGGCTGCATCGTCAACCTGACCGACCTGCACGGCACCCAGCCGATGCGCGACCACCCGGTCTACAGCGCGGCCAAGGCCGCGCTGGAAATGATCACCCGCTCGCTGGCGCTGGAACTGGCGCCCAAGGTGCGGGTCAATGCGGTGGCACCGGGCGCGATCCTGTGGCCGGAACAGGGCAAGGACGATTTCGCCCAGCAGGCGCTGCTGCTGCGCACCCCGCTGGCGCGCACCGGCACGGTCGAAGAGATCGCCGAGGCGGTGTACTGGCTGGTCACCGACGCCCCCTTCATCACCGGGCACACCCTGCGCGTGGACGGCGGACGCACGCTGTCGTAATGCCAGCCGTGGACCGGCCTGCATGCCCCGGCAGTGTCGCCATTGCGGCCAACGGCCGGCGCGCCCGGGTTACCCGGGCAGCAGCTCCATCGTCTCGAACGGCTCGCCGTACTGGCGATGCGCGCGCCACAGCGTGGCCAGGTCCAGCCCGCTGACCGGGTCGATGAATGCCGGCGCGATGTCGGCCAGCGGCTTGAGCACGAAAGCGTGCTTGAGCTCCGGGCGCGGGATGCGCAGGTGGCCCGGGCCTTCCACGATCAGGTCGCCGTAGAACACCACGTCCAGGTCCAGGGTGCGGTCGGAGAAGCGCGGGCCGCTGCGATCGCGGCCGTGCGCGTCTTCCAGCGCATGCAGCCAGGCATCCAGCGCATCGAGCGGCAGGTCGGTGGTGATCGCCACCGCGTTGTTGAGGAAGTCCGGGCCGTCAAAGCCCACCGCGGCGGTGCGGTAGGCGGGCGAGACGGCGATGGCGCCGAAGCGCGCGCGCAGGGCTTCCACCGCGGCGTGAAGATGCTGTTGCGGCTGCAGGTTGCTGCCCAGGCTCAGGAGCACAGTGGTCATGGTATTCAGCGTGCGTGGGGCGAATCCACACGGGGCCAACAGGGCCTCCGCATAGAATCGGGGTGCACATCATAGGACACCGACATGACCTATTGCGTCGGCATCGAGGTGGACGAGGGCCTGGTCTTCGCCGCCGATACCCGTACCAACGCGTCGCTGGACGACGTCCGCGTGCATCGCAAGCTGCACGAATTCGAGTTTCCCGGGCAGGCCGCCTTCGTGATCATGGCCGCCGGCAACCTGGCCACCACCCAGCTGCTGGTCTCGCGGCTGCGCCGCGACGTGGAAGAAGGCCGCGAGCAGAACCTGCGCGCCTACCGGCACCTGTTCGAGGTGGCCGAGTACGTGGGGCGCATCCTGGTGGACAGCCAGGTCAAGAGCAGCACGCCCGAGCACGGCCACGACGGGGTCAACACCCAGGCCACGCTGATCCTCGGCGGCCAGGTCGGCGGCGAGCAGCCCGGCATGTACATGATCTACCCGCTGGGCAACGCGATCGCCGCCTCGCCGGAGACGCCGTTCCTGCAGATCGGCGAGTCCAAGTACGGCAAACCGATCCTGGACCGCATCATCCGCCCGCCGACGCGACTGGAAGACGCCGCGCGCACCGCGATCGTGTCGCTGGACTCGACCATCCGCTCCAACCTGTCGGTAGGGCTGCCGGTGGACCTGGTGCTGATCCGCAAGGGCGACCTGCGCATCAGCCAGCGCATGCGCCTGGCCGGCGACAGCCCGCTGTATGCGGAAATCCACGGCAGCTGGTCGCACAAGCTGGAGCAGGCCGTCGCCAGCCTGCCGGCGTTTCCCTGGGAACGCTGACCCGGTAACGCCGGCCGTTGGCCGGCATCACCTTGTGGGGATCAGGCGGTTTCCAGCGCCTCGGCGACCGAGCGGAACACCTGCTGCATCTCCAGCGGCTTGCGCAGCACGTGCACGTTGATCATCGGCGGAAATACCGCCAGCGGCACGGTGACGTCCGCCTCCTCCAGCACCAGCGCCGGACCGCGGAAGCCCAGGGCGGCCATCTCGCCCAGCAGGTGGCTGGCCGAGAGCAGCTTGGACCCGGCATCGGCGATCACCAGCGCCGGCATTGCCTCCTGCTGCATCCAGCGCAGCGCGGCGGCACCATCGGAGGCCAGCTGCAGGTGGTAGCCCTGGCTGGACAGCGCGTTGCCCAGCAGCGACAGCCGCGTGGCTTCGCCATCCACCACCAGGATCGACTGGCCGGTACCGGCGGCAATCGGCTGGTCCACCGCTTCGCTGTCCGCCCCCACCTCCTGCATCGGCAGCAGCAGGTCGAACCGCGTCCCCACCCCCACCGTGCTGTCCACGTGGATGCTGCCACGCGCGCCTTCGATGATGCGCTTGCACGAGATCAGCCCAAGCCCGGTGCCATTGGCCTTGGTGGTGAAGAACGGATTGAACAGGTGCGACAGGGTATCGGCGCTCATCCCGGTGCCTTCGTCGGTCACCGAGATGCGCAGCCAGTCCTCGCCCTGGCCATCGCGATCGGCGGCGGCGCGCAGGGTCAGGCGACCGCCATTGGGCATGGCCTGGATCGCGTTCAACGACAGGTTCAGCAGCACCTGCTGCAGTTCGGTGTAGTTGGCATCCACGCCCAGGCCGTCGTCGGCCACGTCCAGGTGCAGGCTCACCTTGTCCGGCAGGTTGCTGCGCAACAGCAGCTCCACCGCCTCGAACAGGTGGGCGATGCAGATCTGCTCGCTGGGTTTGCGCGAGCCGCGCACGAAGGACAGCATCGACTCGGCCATCTCGTGCCCGCGCCGGCCGCACTCGGCGATGATGTCGGCCAGGTGGTGCAGCTGCGGGTCATCGGTGCGCGCCTTGAGCAGGTCCGGCATGATCAGCAGCGGCTGCAGGATGTTGCGCAGGTCGTGGCTGAGCCCGGCGGCCAGCAGCGACAGGCTCTCCAGGCGCTGCGCGCGCATCAGTTCGGCTTCCACCCGCTGGCGGTCGATCGTGCTGCGCGACTCACGCACCGCGCGGGCCACCGCGGACGGCAGGCGCGCCGGCTGGTGCTTGATGATGTAGTCGTTGGCGCCCTGGTGCAGCGCGGCCACCGCGTTTTCCTCACCCATCGTGCCGGACACGAAGATGAAGGGCACGTCCGGGTGCCAGCCGCGCACGATCTGCAGCGCCTCGTTGCCGGAAAAACCGGGCATGGCCAGGTCCGACAGCACGATGTCCGGGGCGAACCGGGCCAGCGCTTCGCGCAGCTCGCCGGCACTCTCCACCCGCTCGAAGCTGGCCTCAAGCCCGGCATCGAGCATCTGCTCGCACATCAGTTCGGCGTCCTCGGGGGAGTCTTCCACCAGCAGGACGCGCAGCATTCCCAGCGAGGGGCCAGTGAGCGGCATGGGCTTACTCGACTTCCGGCGCCTGGTTGATCACCGCCCAGAACTTGCCCAGGGTCTGCACCGCACCAAAGAACTGGTCCACGTCCACCGGCTTGACCACGTAGGCATTGACGCCCATGTCCCAGCTGCGGGCCAGGTCGCTTTCTTCGCGCGAGGACGACAGGATCACCACCGGCAGGCGCTTGAGCTCCTCGGTGTTGCGGATCTCGCGCAGCACTTCCAGGCCGTCCATGCGCGGCATCTTGATGTCCAGCAGCAGCACCGCCGGCAGGCCTTCCTCGCGGTTGGCGTAGGCACCGCGGCGAAGCAGGTAGTCCATCGTTTCCACGCCGTCTTCGACGTGCACGATCGGGTTGGCCAGGCGAGCCTCTTTCAGGGCGTCGACAGCCATCTCGGCGTCGGCAGGGCTGTCCTCGGCGAGGAGGATGGTACGAAGTGCGGTCATGCGGCAGGGCCCTTGTTGATTGCGTCGAGCGCAGGGGGAAGCAGGAAATGGAAGGTGGCGCCCGCATCGACGGCCGACTCGGCCCAGATGCGGCCGCCGTGCCGGGTCAGCACGCGGCGCACGCTGGCCAAGCCGATGCCGGTGCCGGGGTAGTCGCTGGCCTTGTGCAGGCGCTGGAACACGCCGAACAGCTTGCCGGCGTACGCCATGTCGAAGCCGGCGCCGTTGTCGCGCACGGTGAACAGGTGGCCACCGTCGGGTTGTTGCTGGTACTCGACCTCGATCCGGGCCGGGTCGCGGTTGGAAGAATATTTGAGCGCGTTGCCAAGCAGGTTCAACCACACCTGCCGCATCATGTTCTCGTCCGAGACCAGGATCGGCAGCGGGGCCACCGTCCACTCCACCTGGCGATGCACGCCGGTCTCTTCGGCCTCGCTCTGCAGGTTGGCCATCAGCATGGCGCGGGTATCGGCCACCAACGACTGCATGTCCACCGCCTGCATGCGCATCGCCGCGCGACCCAGCCGCGAGTAGACCAGCAGGTCATCGATCAGCGCCGCCATGCGCCGCGCCGAATTGGAGATGACGCCCAGGTAGTGCAGGGATTTTTCATCGGCCTGGTCGCCCAGGTGCCGAGCCAGCTTGTCCGAGAACCCGCCGATGTGGCGCAGCGGCGCGCGCAGGTCGTGGGACACCGAGTAGCTGAAGGCTTCCAGCTCGCGGTTCACCTCGGAGACCTGCTCCACCTTGCCCTCCAGCTGGCGGTTCAGTTCTTCCACGCGCTGCTGCACGGCGCGCTGCACGGTGACGTCGCTGACGGTCATCAGCACCACTTCGTCGTCCTTGTCCGGCAGCGGCATGCGCCGGGCATTGATCAACATCGTGCGCACCTGCTCGTCGGCGGTGCGCTGTTCGTGCTCGTAATCCCACAGCTCGCGGCCGCGCAGCAGCACGTCGATCAGGCGCTGGCGCACCACCGCATCGTTCCACGCGCCATCGCCGATGCCGTCAAGGCGCAGCCCTTCCGCCGGCTGCTCCTCGTCCAGGCCGTACAGTTCGGCGAACGCCGGATTGTGCAGCTGCACCTTGAGCTCGCGGTCGAGCAGCACGATCGGCTCGCGCACGGTGTGGAGCACCGAGGCCGCACGCGCGGCCGAGCGCAGCGAGGCACGCTCGGCCGTGGCGCGATGGGCGATCTGGCGGTGCAGCAGCCACAGCACCAGCCCCAGCAGCGCCAACTGCACCGCCAGCGCGGACCAGGAGACGAGCTCGGTCTGCCGCTGCTGCTTCTGGAAGGCCAGGCTGCGCTCGTTCAGCAGCGTTTCCTCGGTGGCCTGCAGTTCTTCGATCAGGCCGCGGATCGGGTAACGGGTGGTCAGGTCCTGGACCAGCTCGCGCTGGTCCGAATCCGGTGTGCTGCGGGCCAGTTGCCGGGCGAGCTCCATGCGCCGCTCCACCATCGACTGGATGCGACCGATGCGGATCAGCTGGTCGGGGTTGTCGCGGGTCAGTTCGGCCAGTCGCGCCAGCCGCCTCGGGATGTCCTTGGCCTGGCCCAGGCGCTCGCGCAGACCCGGCGCATCGACGCCCTTGGACATCGTAAGCGCGGCCGATTCCACATCGCGCACGTCGGCCTGGAGCTGGTACACCGCCACGCCCACGTCCTGGGTATGGCTCACCCAGCGCATGGCTTCGACGTTGTCATCGGCCAGCTTGCGCAAGGTCAGCCACGGCACCACGATGATGGCCACCGCGGCCAGTGCCAGTGCCGGCAAGCGCCAGCGATCCCAGACGTCGTCACTGAAAACCAGCGCCATATTCCCTCTTCAGCTCGCGGTGCCGTTGCCGGCGGTGACCCCATCGCGGCCGCCTCGGCCTCACTGGCGCGCCGGCGCAGGTGAAGCCCTGAATATACCGCAGCGCATTGTGAATAGGGCTGCTGTTTTTTTCTGAACCATTCAAACAGGACGAGGGCGCGCCAGTCGGCGCGCCCTCGTGCAAAACGATCAAACAATCCGCTGGATCAGCGCTTGGCGGCCTTGGCGGCGCCGCCAGCGACCTTCAGGCCGGTGGAGTCGACGCTCTTGACGCCCTTGATACCCTTGGTCACGCGCAGGGCCTTGTCATACTCGGCCTGCGTGGCCACGGTGCCCTTCAGGGTCACCACGCCGTTCACGGTTTCCACCATGACTTCGGTGCCCGGGACATTCTTGCTGGTCAGCAGATCGGTCTTGACCTTGGTGGTGATCCAGCTGTCGGTCACCGGCTCGGCCGAATCATGCGTGTCGGCGTGGGTCATCGCCGCGTGGTCGGTGGTCTTCGGCGGATCCTTGGCCATGGCGGAGGAGGTACCCAGCACCATGCCGAGGGCCAGCGAAGCAGCAAGCAGAGTGCGCGTAGTGTTGGTCATGTTCGGTGTCTCCTTGGGTGTGTGGCCAGTGTCCGGGGAAGCCCGTGTTCGCCACGTGCGCGGAACATAACGCCGCCGTGAACCACTCAGCTTCCTGCACAACCGTTCATGTTCCGCCCTGCGCGCTCAGCCGCTACGCTGGTTGCCCCCGTCTTGATGGAGCTCGCCATGACCACGCCCCTGCAGGTGGGATTGATCGGCTACGGGCTGGCCGGCAGCGTGTTCCATGCGCCGCTGATCCAGCACACCCCCGGCCTGGTGCTGCACAGCATCGTCAGTTCGCAGCGCGACCGGCTGCTGCGCAGCTTCACCGACGTGCGCATCTGCGCCACGCCGCAGCAGCTGTTCGAGGATCCGGCCCTGGACGCGGTGGTGATCGCCACGCCCAACCGCGACCACGCGCCGCTGGCGATCGCAGCGTTGCAGGCCGGCAAGCATGTGCTGGTGGACAAGCCCTTCACCCTGGACGTGGCCGAGGCCGAGGCGGTGGTGCAGGCCGCGCAGGCGGCCGAACGGGTGGTCAGCGTGTTCCAGAACCGCCGCTTCGATGCGGACTTCCTTACCCTGCGCCGCCTGCTCGATGATGGCGTGCTGGGCGAGGTCGCCGAGTGCCACTCGCACTTCGACCGTTATCGCCCGCAGGTACGCGATCGCTGGCGCGAGAGCGATGCCCCTGGTGCCGGCCTGTGGATGGACCTGGGGCCGCACCTGCTCGACCAGATGCTGCAGCTGTTCGGCTGGCCCGAGGCGATCAGCGCCGACCTGGCCGCGCAGCGCGGGGATGCGCGCAGCGATGATTATTTCCACGCGGTGCTGCACTACCCGCGGCATCGCGCGATCGTGCACGCCGGCTCGCTGGTGGCCGCGTCCGGGCCGCGCTTCCGCGTGCACGGCAGCCTCGGCAGCTACCTCAAGGACGGCCGCGATGTGCAGGAAGAGCAGCTGCGCGACGGCGTAGCGCCCGGCGCGCCAGGCTGGGGCCTGGACCCGTTGCATGGCCAGCACGTGGTCGTGGATGCGGAGGACCGCCTGCAGCGCAGCAGCGTGGACAACGTGCCGGGCGACTACCGCCGCCTGTATGCCGCCTTCCGCGATGCCATGCAGGGCGTGGGCGCGCCCACGGTGAGCGCGGTGGAAGCGCTGCAGGTAATGCGCCTGCTGGAGGCCGGGGCCGCCAGCGCGCGTAGCGGGCGACGCATCGAACTGGATGCGCCGCCTGCCTGAGCCGATGGCTCGAGGTTGAAGCGGCCAGGGCGAGCCGGCCACCGGCCGGCGCGCCCTGGGGCGGGCTCAGCGGGTCTTGATCGCGTGGCCGCCAAACTCGTTGCGCATCGCCGCCAGCAGGCGGTCGCTGAAGGAGTTCTTCTCGCGCGAGCGCAGCCGCTCCAGCAGCGACAGGGTGATCACCGGTGCCGGCACGTCCAGGTCGATCGCCTCGGCCACCGTCCAGCGGCCTTCGCCGGAATCTTCCACGTACGGGGCGATGCCATCGAGCTGCGGATTGCGGCCGAGCGCATCGGCGCTGAGGTCCAGCAGCCACGAACGCACCACGCTGCCGTGCTGCCAGGCCTTGGCGACCTGGGCGAGATCGAGGTTGAACGCGGTCTTGTGCTGCATCAGCGCGAAGCCTTCGGCGTAGGCCTGCATCATCCCGTACTCGATGCCGTTGTGGACCATCTTGCAGAAGTGGCCCGCCCCGCTGGGCCCCACGTGCGCCCAGCCGCGATCCTCGCCCGGGGCCAGCGTGCGGAAGATCGCGCCCACCCGCTCCACCGCGGCCGTCTCGCCGCCGATCATCAGGCTGTAGCCTTCCTGCAGGCCCCACACGCCCCCGCTGGTGCCGCAGTCGATGTAGCTCACGTCCTCGCCCTTGACCTGTTCGGCGCGGCGCATCGAATCCTTGTAATACGAGTTGCCGCCATCGATCACCACGTCGCCTTCGGACAGGTGCGGCGACAGCGCGGCAAGGGTCTGGTCGACCACTTCGCCGGCGGGCACCATCAGCCACACCACGCGCGGCACCGGCAGCTGCGCCAGTGCGTCGGCAATCGAGGCACTCACCTCGAAACCGCGGGTGGCGGCGCTGTCACGGGCCGCCTCGCCGGGATCGACGCCGATCACCCGATGGCCGCCGCGATGCAGGCGCTCGGCCATGTTGGCGCCCATCTTTCCCAAGCCGATCATTGCAATATCCATCCATCACCTTCCAGCGTGTCAGTTGTTGTGTTGCGGAGATGCTGCCGGCGGGGAATCGCACTGGCGAAGGCGTGCGTCGATCCAGCGCCGGAACAGCGTGGTATGCAGGTTGTGCAGGCCCAGTTCGAACGCAAACGGCGTGCGCGGGTTGCGGTCGAGCAGGCGTGCGATGTGGTATCCGACAGGACGTATACCGCGAGGATGCACGTAAATCACGAACCCCTGGTAGAACGGATCGTCCAGCAAGGCGTCGAGCTCGGCCAGCAACGGTCGCTGCTCCGGCGGCAGGCCGTTGCGCCAGACCGGGTCGCGCTCCACCAGCAGGCGTTCGAAGCGCCGCGGCCCGGGGCCGGGCATGCGCTGGGCCAGCGCCCAGATGCGCCGGTTGATCGCATCGTAATGGGCGAAACCGCCGTGGGTGCGCAGCGCTTGCGCAGCGGCGTCGCTCACATCGACCACCACGAAGTTCTCGGCCTGGTTGTTGATGTCGTCCAGGTAGCGTTTGTCGAACACGTGTTCGATGAAGCCGGGCGCGCCGACGAAGGCCTGGCGGCCGAGCTGCGCGGTCTTGACCGCCTTGCCGTCGGCAAGGAAGGTGCCCGCGTGGCGACCGAGCAGGATGCTGTCGGTGTCGTGCAGGGTGAGGAAGGTGCCGATCGACACCTCGCCCGGGCTGAACTCGGCATCGAAGGCGGCATCGCCATAGAGTTCGCGCTGGGTCGCCAGCTGCGCCACCTGCCGCCCCACCCCGCATTCGGAGCGCACGCGGCCATCATAGAAGTGCTGCAACGCGGCGCTGTTGGCGCCCGCCGGCTGGTAGCCACGCCCGAAGCTGCGGAAGCGCTGCCAGCCCTGCGCCTGTGCGCCGCGCGCGCCGAACCCGATCCAGCCCAGCTGCAGTGCCGAGAAGCGGTAGCCGGGGTTGTCCTGCAGCTGCGTGGTCGCCCGGCGCGTGGCCTGGCCCAGTTTGAACGTGTAGGCACACAGCGTGGCCGGGTCATCCAGCAGGTCGGTCATGAACGCCGCGCGCTGCGCGGCCGTCCACGCCTGCGGCAGCTGCACGCGCAGGTCGCCGGCACGCTGCGCCTGCTGCAACGTGGCGCGGGTGCAGACCGGGCCACCGTGGATGACCGGCGTACTGACTGGCGCATCGACGAAGCGCCAGCCGAGCGCTTCCAGCAGTCCCTGCGTGCAGGCCGGCACCGGCGCGGCGGCGGCGCTGCCCACGGCGATGCCGAGCAAGGCGGCCAGCACCTGCGGCCAACGGCGCGGCCGACGCGTTACGGTTGCCGAGTGCACCCTGCCCGCCTGCTCAGTGCGCAGGCACCGGGGAATCGGCCGAGGGCGCCGGGCCCGGCTCGGGCACCGCGGCGGGTGCGGCGGTAGCCGGTGACGCGGCCGGGGCCGGCTCGGGCACCGCGGCGGGTGCGGCGTTAGGCGGTGACGCGGCCGGGGCCGGTTCGACCGGCGCGGGGGCCGGCGCGGCCGGCACTACCGGCAGGTACTGCTGCAGGCGATCGAAGAAGCGCCGGTAGAAATCCGCGTCCTGCACGGTGCTGCTGGCCACCTTCACCAGCGAATCATCGTTGCTGCCGAACGGCAGCGACACCGACCCCAACGCGCCCACGCCGACACTGGCCGAGGTGGGGCTTTTCTTCAGCGCGTAACGGTCCTGCACCGCGCTGACGAACACCAGCGCCTGTTCGCCGCGCGGTGCGCAGGAAATGCGCAGCACCAGCTGCTCGTGTTCGTCATCGCGCGGTTGGAAATTCTTGTTGCCTTCCACCGCCGCCGTGTCGGCCCGGGCGATGGCATAGCCCTGGCTGAGCAGCGTGCGGCGTGCCGCCTCGCACGCCTGCGCCGGTGCACCCGGCACGGTGCGCGAATAGGTGTCGCCGGAGTCGAACGACTCGCGGATCAGGGTGCTGTCGGCGGCGCGGCCACCGCAGGCGCTGAGGGAGACGGCCAGCAGGCCCGCCGGGATTGCTTGGGACAGGCGCATGGGCGCTCCTGCAAGGACAGACTTCGCCCAGCTTAGCCCCGTCGGCGTATGCGCCGGGTTTAAACGGCGAAGGGCCGGCGCACTGGCCGGCCCCTCGTTGGTCTGGTGTTCACCGAAACCGCCTCCTCCGCCCCGGGAAGAGGTAGAGCCGAGCCATGCTCGGCTGCTTTGGCTTTGCCTTGCTTTACTTGCCTTGCCTTGCCTTGCCTTGGTCTTGGCCTTGGCTTGGCAAGACTTGCCTATCCATCCATGGCGCGGTCGGTGAGCCAAGCCGAGCATGGCTCGGCTCTACCCCCCTTCAACGCCCGGTCAGTCGGCCCAGCGACCGGCACCGGTCGACTGCGGCAGCACCTGCGCCGACAGCGGACGGTCCTTCTCCAGCAGGTTCACCGCATCGGCCAGGATCGCGGCCGACTCGCGCAGCAACGGGTCCGGACGCTTTTCGGCGGCCTTTTCGCGGGCAGTATCCTTGACGATGTCACGCTCGTTGCCGGTCAGGCCATCGTCGTTGCTGTCATCGGCCAGCGGGTCCAGGTCCAGGCCAAGCTGCTTGCGGATCGCCTGGCGATCGGTGCGCTGCTTGTCCTGCTTTTCACGCTCGGCGCGACGCTCGGTCTCGTTGAGCGAAATGTACTTCTTGGCC
Source organism: Stenotrophomonas sp. Steno-Z1 (assembly GCF_056393175.1). Lineage (NCBI taxonomy): Bacteria > Pseudomonadati > Pseudomonadota > Gammaproteobacteria > Lysobacterales > Lysobacteraceae > Stenotrophomonas > Stenotrophomonas sp. Steno-Z1. Next base: position 65,317 of record NZ_JBWJPB010000009.1, read on the forward strand.
TTCTCGGCGCGGAACTGCTCGACGTCCTCGTTCCACCACTGGAACTCCCTGTCGGCGGCGATGCGCGCGGTGTGGCGGCCTTCCAGCTTGGGCAGCAGCGGGCCGAAGTTGCCGTACTGGGTGTGCGGCACGGCGGCGATGCGGGTCCACGGCAACGCGTTGTCGTAGGTGCTCTCGCCATATTCGCTGGCGTCCACGCTGGCCGGGAAGGCCAGGTCGGGCACCACGCCCTTGTGCTGGGTGCTGCTGCCGCTGACGCGGAAGAACTGCGCGATGGTCAGCTTGACCTGCCCGTAGCGCTGGGTCTCCCCGCTCGGCCACCGGTCCAGGTCCACGATGTTCTGCACGGTACCCTTGCCGAAGGTGGTTTCACCGATCACCAGGCCACGGCCGTAGTCCTGGATGGCACCGGCGAAGATCTCCGACGCCGATGCCGAACCGCGGTTGATCAGCACCGCCAACGGGCCGTCCCACGCCACCGCTTCGCTGCGATCGCTGTTGACGGTGACCCGCCCACCGGACTCGCGCACCTGCACCACCGGCCCCTGTTCAATGAACAGGCCGGTCAGCTCGATCGCTTCGTCCAGCGAACCACCGCCGTTGTTGCGCAGGTCCAGCACCACGCCGTCCAGCTTGTCGGCCTTGAACCCGGCCAGCAGCTTGGCCACGTCGCGGGTGGCCGAGGCGTAGTCGGCCGCGTTGCGGCGACGGCCTTCGAAGTCCTGGTAGAAGGTGGGCAGCTTGATCACGCCGACCTTGCGTGCCGGCTCCCCATCCTTGGCCGGGATGCTCAGGGTTTCGCCCTTGGCGGCCTGTTCGGCCAGGCGCACCTTCTGCCGGGTCAGCACCAGCATGTGGTGCTTGCCATCCACGCCCTCTTCGGCCGGGATGAATTCCAGTCGCACCTGGGTATCGGCCTTGCCGCGGATCTTGGCCACCACGTCATCGATGCGCCAGCCGATCACATCCTCCACCGGCCCGGACTTGCCCTGGCCAACGCCGACGATGCGGTCGCCCGCCTTGAGGGTGCCGTTGACCGCGACCGGGCCGCCGGCGATGACCTCGCGGATCACCACCATGTCGTCCTGGCGCTGCAACTGCGCGCCGATGCCTTCCAGCGACAGCGACATGGCCTGGTTGAAGTTCTCGGCGGTGCGCGGGGTGAAGTAATCGGTGTGCGGATCGACCGCGCTGGTGTACGAATTGAGGAAGAACTGGAAGACGTCTTCGCCCTTCAACTCATTGACCGACTTTTCCAGCGTCGCGTAGCGCTTGTCCAGCGTCTTGCGGATCTCCGCCGGCTGCTTGCCCGCCAGCTTCAGACGCAGCCAGTCGTTCTTGACCGACTTGCGCCACAGATCGTCCAGCTCGGCGCTGCTGGCCGCCCACGGCACGTCCTTGCGGTCGTACTCGAACTTCTCGTCGCTGCTGAAATCGAAATCCTGCTTGAGCAGCTTGCGCGCATACCCGATGCGCTCGCCCACGCGCTGCTTGTACACCGCAAACACCTGGAACGCCGGCTCCAGCTCGCCGCCGCGGATGGCGGTGGCAATGTTGGCCTCGAACGGGGCGAAGCGGGTGATGTCGGCCTGGGTGAAGAACTGCTTGCTGCCGTCCAGCGCTTCCAGATAGCGCTTGAACACGTCCTTGGAGGTCGCCGCGTCAAGGGCGCGCGGCCGGTAGGCATAGCGGCTGTCCGACAGCAGTCCGTAGACCAGCTTGGACGTGGTCACCTGGTCGGCCGTCGCCGCCGACGGCAGGGCCGGCGAATCGGCGTAGGCGGCCAGCGCCAGCGGCGCGGTGAGCGCCAGGGCCATCAGGAATGCGGGGGCTTTGAATTTCATCAACTTGCTCATGGCACCTTGCCAAGGGGGAGACTGCGTGCGGATCAGACCACACGACAGTGCCGAAAGTTGCGGGGTTTGTCATCCATCCCCGCGCAACGTGGATTTCCAGCCTAAACCGGGGTCTGTAGCAAATTGTGAATGTGCGCGCAGCGCGGCCACGCCGGGGCGCCAGCGACCGGGGGTCGATGGAAACCGGCGGAACGTGGGGGCAGCATGGAGAAGGCGATCCGGTACCGACCTTCATCGGTACCTGCCGCGATGAGTGCACAGGCGGCGCCCCGGCGTCGCTGGGGGCGCCGGCCGGCGCGGTGCATGCGGCGATGGTGGGAGCGCCTGCGGTTTGCGCGGCAAACCGTGGGACGCGTAAGCACGATCGCTTACGCGACCGCGACCCCCGCGCCCTTGGCCTGCACGTCGGCGTGGTAGGACGAGCGCACCATCGGGCCAGAGGCCACGTGGCTGAAGCCCAGCTCGTAGCCGTAGACCTCCAGCGCCTTGTAGTCCTCGGGCGTCCAGTAGCGCAGCACCGGGTGGTGGTGCGGCGTCGGCTGCAGGTACTGGCCGATCGTGATCATGTCCACGTCATGCGCCCGCAGGTCGCGCATGGTGGCCCGGACCTGGTCCAGGTCCTCGCCCAGCCCGAGCATGATGCCGGACTTGGTGGCGATGGTCGGGTGCTGCGCCTTGAAGTTCTTCAGCAGCGTCAACGACCACTGGTAGTCCGCGCCCGGCCGCACGTTGCGGTACAGGTCCGGCACGGTCTCGATGTTGTGGTTGAACACGTCCGGCGGGTTGGTCGCCAGGATGTCCAGCGCGCGCTCCATCCGGCCCTTGCCGCGGAAGTCCGGGGTGAGCACCTCGATGCGGGTGCCCGGCGACTTCTCGCGGATGGCCCCGATGCAGTCGGCGAAGTGCTGTGCACCGCCGTCGCGCAGGTCGTCGCGGTCCACGCTGGTCACCACCACGTACTTCAGGCCCATGTCGGCCACGGTCTGGGCCAGGCTGGCCGGTTCATTGGCGTCCGGCGGCTTGGGTCGGCCGTGGGCCACGTCGCAGAACGAGCAGCGCCGGGTGCAGACCTCGCCCAGGATCATGAACGTGGCGGTGCCGTGGCTGAAGCACTCGTGGATATTGGGGCAGCTGGCCTCTTCGCAGACGGTGACCAGGCGGTTCTCGCGCAGCTTGGCCTTCAGCGTCTGCACCGCGTTGCCGGAGGGAATCCGGACCCGGATCCAGGACGGCTTGCGCAGCACCGGCGCGTCGGCGAACTGCACCGGCGAGCGGCCGATCTTGTCACCGCCCAGCTGTTTGACCCCGGTCTGCAGCGGCGCGGCGGACGGCGTGTCGCCCTGCACGATCTGCAGGGGAATGATGCGAGCGGTGGTTTCAGTCATGGCCTTGGTCGACGGCGTTCACGCCGCCTCTGTCAGATCGGGCAATTCGGTGGTCGGCTGGAGGTCCAGGCCGAACTGGCGGGCCAGATGGCCCAACAGCACCGGCTTGGCGGCCGCCATGCCGGACGGTCCCCCCAAGTCTACCACCGAGGTCACCTGCAGCCCTTGGTAGCCGCAGGGGTTGATGCGGTGGAACGGTTCCAGGTCCATGGCCACGTTGAAGGCCAGGCCGTGGAAGGTGCAGCCGCGGCGGACCCGGATGCCCAGCGCGGCCACCTTGGCCCCGCCCACGTACACCCCGGGCGCCCCGTCCAGCCGTTCAGCGCCGATATTCCATTCGTCCAGCGTGTCGATGATCGCCTGCTCGATCCGGCACACGTAATCGCGCACCCCGATCCCCAGCCGGCGCAGCTGCAGCAACGGGTAGACCACGATCTGGCCGGGCCCGTGGTAGGTCACCTGGCCGCCGCGGTCCACGTGCAGCACCGGAATATCTCCCGGGGCTAGGACGTGCTCGTCCTTGCCGGCCTGGCCGAGGGTGAACACCGGATCGTGTTCGACCACCCACAGCTCGTCGGCGCTGGCGTCGGTGCGCGCGTCGGTGAAACGCTGCATCGCATGCCAGACCGGGGCATAGGCCTGCCGGCCGAGATCGCGCACGATCGCCGGCTGCGGTGCCCGCGCGCCGGGCTGGGGGGCGGTATCGCAGGCGCCTACAGCGTCCACTTCACTTCCGGGTGCTCGCGCAGCGCGGCGTGCGCGGCGTCGTACTGTTCGCGGTTGTCGGCCTTGAACACCAGCCGCACCGACACATACTTGCCGTTGGACGAGTGTTTCCAGCTGACCCGTTCGGTCAGTACTTCGACGCCGGCCTGCTCGAGCAGGCGCGGCAATTCGCGTTCAAGCTCCTGGCCGGCCGCGCCCATGGCGCTGAGTTCGAACTGGCCGGGGAACTGGAAGCCGTGGTCGGGGTTGTCAGACTTGATCTCCATGACCGCGATTATGGGGACGCCGGCGACCGAACCCAAGCCTTGCATGATCGTGCCCATAGCGGCGCCTAACGCTACGTGAAAATCGGTCTTCACCAACAAAACGCACCAGTGCGTGCGCGGGTCTGTTCACTGCATCACGCGCTCACTACGCTGCTTCGGCATAAAAACAGAACAAATCCTGAGCGGGAATTCCATGTCGTTGAAGCCCTATGCGTTGTCGGCCGCACTCGCCGGCGCCCTGGCGCTCGTCGCCCCCGCGGTCCAGGCCGCCAACCAGTGCGGGCCCGACGCGATGCGCGAGCACCCGCCGCAGGTCAATTTCCGGGTGGACAACGACCTGTTCGGCGGCGCCGACCAGGACCAGGGCTACACCAATGGCGCCCAGATCACCTTCGTCTCGCCCAACCTGGTGGACTACACTGACGACCCCTGCCTGCCGCGGCTGGCGCGCTGGGTCAACCGGCACCTGGAACGGCTGCACCCGGGCGAGTTCGAACAGCAGAACATGATCTTCAGCGTGGCCCAGGGGATCTTCACCCCCACCGATTTCACCCGCAAGGACCTGATCGAGGACGACCGCCCCTATGCGGGAGTGCTGATCGGCAGCTTCGGCTACAACGCGCGGCGCGGCGACCGGCTGCAGACCACGCAGCTGGCGCTGGGCGTGGTGGGGCCGTGGGCGCTGGGCAAGGAAGTGCAGGATGCGGTGCACGATGCGCTGGGCGACGAGAAATTCCAGGGCTGGGACAACCAGCTGCACAACGAGCCGGTGTTCATGCTCACCCACGAGCGCATGCGCCGCTGGCCGGCCGACGCCAGCGAGAACGCCGGCGGCTGGGGCTGGGATGCGATCAGCCACTACGGCGGTGCGGTGGGCAACCTGGCCACCCACCTCAATGCCGGTGGTGAAGTGCGTTTCGGCTGGAAGCTGCCGGACGATTTCGGCAGCACCCCGCTGCGTCCGGCCGGCGAGAACACCGCGCCCACCCGCGGCGGCCGCCCGGCCGGCTGGTCCTGGCACCTGTTCGCCACCACCGACGCGGCCTGGGTGATCCGCGACATCACCCTGGATGGCAATACCTTCCGCAACAGCCACAGCGTGGACAAACGCCACGTGGTGGGCCAGGCCGGCTACGGCGTGGCGGTGATGCGCGGCCGCTGGAAGTTCGCGCTGGCCCGCTACCACAGCACGCGCGAGTTCGACGGCCAGAAGGAAGCGCCGATCTTCGGCAGCTTCACCATCAGCCGGTCGCTGTAAGGCCGAGGCGGGCGTGCGTCAGACGCCGCAGGATGACGGCTGGCGAGGCAGGTAGTGCCGGCCGCTGGCTGGCTCCTCATCATCCCGGAAGCAGGTGCGGGGAGCCGGCGCGGTCGTCGGTGGATCGGGCGCTGGGCGCCCATGCCCTTGGAGGCGAAATAAAGGAGGAGGGGGCGGCCGCAGGCCGACGCCGGGGGACATTCGCCGGAAAGGGCATAGGCGCCCAGCGCCCGATCCACCGACAGCCAGAAGCCTCGCTTCCACCTGCTTACCGCAAGCCGAGCCGCGTCGCGGGCCGGTAGGCTCCCGGGCAAAATAAGGGAGGAGGTCGCCAGGCCGGGGGACACTACCCTGGGTCTACCGGCCGCGCGGGGGCCCTGACGCTGGCGACAAGCCCCACTGAAAAAGTGCCCCGATCCCCAAGCCGCCCGGACCATCCGATCACACGCGTACAGCCGTACGCCCTCTGCAACAGCCCCTGAAAAAAAACGCCCCTCCATCGGGGAAAAGAACCCAAAAAAAGACCGGCTTTCGCCGGTCTTTTTTGATTCAGTGGCGCCGGATCACTCCGATTCCCACCACATCCAGAAGCTGTCCCACAGACGCTTGAAGAAGCCGGCCTCTTCCACCGCGGCCACCGCCACCAGCGGCGCCTCGGCGACGGTCTTGCCGTCCAGGGTCACCTTCAGCGTGCCGATCTGCTGGCCCGCGGTGAACGGCGCCTCCAGCGTCTTGGGCACGTCGATGGTCGGCTTCAGGTCGTTGTAGCGGCCGCGCGGCACGCTCACCAGCAGCGGCTGGGCCACGCCCAGCTGCACCGTGTCGGCCTTGCCCTTCCACACCTTGTGCTCGGCCACGGCCTTGCCCGGCTCATACATGCGGTGGGTTTCGAAGAAGCGGAAGCCCCAGTTGAGCAGCGCCAGGCTGTCATCGGCGCGCTGCTTCTCCGAGCTGCCGCCCAGCACCACCGCGATCAGGCGCTGGTCGCCGCGCTGCGCCGAACTCATCAGGCAGTACCCGGCTTCGGACGTGTGGCCGGTCTTGATGCCGTCCACGCTGCCATCGCGCCACAACAGCAGGTTGCGGTTGGGCTGCTTGATGCTGCCCACCGTGAATTCCTTCACCTTGTTGTAGGCGTAGGTTTCCGGGTAGTCGCGCACCATCGCCCGGCCCAGCAGCGCCAGGTCGTAGGCGGTGCTGTGATGGCCCGGCGCGGTCAGGCCGTGCGCGTTGACGAAGTGCGAGTTCTTCATGCCGATCTTGGCGGCATAGCTGTTCATCAGCGAGGCGAAGGCTTCTTCGCTGCCGGCCACGTGCTCGGCCAGGGCGATCGCGGCATCGTTGCCGGACTGGATCGCCATGCCCTTTTCCATGTCTTCCAGGCGCGCGGTCTGGTTGACCGGGAAGCCGCTGTAGCTGCCATCGGTACCGGCGCCACCTTCGCGCCAGGCGCGCTCGCTCATCATCACCTGGTCGTCGGGACGGACCTTGCCGTTCTTGACCTCGGCGGCGACCACATAGGAGGTCATCACCTTGGTGATGCTGGCCGGGGCCAGCTGTTCATGCTCGTTTTCGCCTGCCAGGACCTGGCCGGTGGCGTAGTCCATGAGGACCCACGCCTTGGAAACGCTGGGCTTGGGCGCTGGCGGGGTGGCGACGGTGGCCGGGGCGGCGGCAGGCGCGGGCACCGGCTGCGGGGCCGGCTGCGGGGTCTGGGCGGAGACCATGCCCACGAACAGGGTCGTGGCCATGGCAGCAGCGGCAAAGCGGAATTTCATCGGACAGCAAGCTCCAGGGAGGGCGCCAAGGGTGGAGAGGTTGGGTATGGGCATTGTAGGCCCATGCGACGGCGGTCAGTCTTTCACGATCTGCGGCGAGCCAAAGCCCAGACCGGCGATGCGGCCGGCAAGTTCCGAGGCACTGGCGTGGTCGGCCGCCGGCACGCGCAGGCGCCACAGCGTGCGGCCGCCGCTGACGATGTCGCTGATGCTGGCCCCGACGATGCCGGCCGACGACAGCTGGCCGAGCGCACGGGTGGCGTTGTCGCGGCTGGCGAAGCTGGCCACCTGCAGGAACACGCTGCCCACCTGCTGGGACAGGCTTGCGGGTGCGGTTGCCGGCACGGGTGTCGGGCGGGCTACCGGGCGCGGCGGCACGACGGCAGCCACCAGCGGCGCGGCCGGCAGCGCACTGACGGTCACCGGCGCATCGTCGATCTGTGCGGCCTGGGTCGCGGCCGGGCGGCCACTGGCCACCGTGGCGCCCGTGTAGGCCGGGGCCGTGGTGGCCGGCAGCCGGCCGACCAGCTTGTCCATGTCGCTGGGCGAGCGCGTCGGCGCGGCGGCCGCCACGCTTGCGGCGGCACGACGCTCACGACGCGAGGGCTTGTCGGCCAGCAGGTTGTCTTCGCCCGGGGTCAGCGCGCGCACTTCGACGTTGCCGGTGCCGCGCTGGGTGATGCCCAGGCGGACCGCGGCGGCATAACTGAGGTCGACCACCCGGCCATCGTGGAACGGGCCACGGTCGTTGACGCGCACGATCACCGACTCGCCGTTGTCCAGGTTGGTGACCCGCGCAAAGCTCGGCAGCGGCAGGGTCTTGTGCGCCGCGGTGAAGGCGTACATGTCGTACACCTCGCGGTTGGAGGTCAGGCGACCATGGAACTTGGCCCCGTAATACGAGGCGGTGCCCTTCTCGGCATAGCCGCTGGTCTTGTCCAGCACCTGGTATTGCTTGCCCAGCACCACGTACGGCGACTTGTTGCCCACCGGTGAACGCGGCAGATCCACCACCTCCGGCTCGGGGATGCAGGCCACGTTGGGGATATAGGTGGGGGTGCTGTCGTTGACCCCCGGCTTGTACAGCCCACCGGCACGGTAGTCGCCGCGGGTGCTGGGGTCTTCGGTGGCGGCCTTGTACGGCGACCCTTCCGGGCAATGCGACGGGCGCCCGCCCTTGCCCTGCACCACCGTCCCGCTGCCGGGCTTGGCGCTGCCGGCGCTGGCCGGTTTCTTCGGCGCGCTGCTGCAGGCGGCGAGCGCCAGGATCAACAGACCGGGGACCAGCCATCTGCAACGTGCGCGTGCGTTCATGCCGGCGGCAGCTCCTGACCGGCGATGGCCTCGGACAACTGGTACACGGCCATCGCGTACATCTTGGAAAGGTTGTAACGGGTGATCGCGTAGTAATTCTGGAAGCCCAGCCAGTACTGCTTGCCGGTGCTGCCTTCGAGCGTGATCGGGGTGGCGGTCAGGCCCGCGGGCACCGCCACGCTGGGCTGGTAGCCGCGCTGGGCCAGATCGGACAGGGTCCAGGTCGGCGCCCATTCGGTGGGATCGAACGCCTCGCGCCCGGCAGCCAGCGTGGCCGGCACGGCGACCGGACCGCCGCGCACCCAGCCGCCCTTCTTGACGAAGTAATTGGCGATCGAGGAGAACACGTCGTCATAGCTGTTGAACAGGTCGCGACGGCCGTCGCCGTTGCCGTCCACCGCGAAATCCAGGTAGCTGGACGGCATGAACTGGCCCATGCCCATCGCGCCGGCGTAACTGCCCTTGATCGCGAGGATGTCCAGCTTCTCGTCGCGGGTCAGGGCGAACAGGCGCGCCAGTTCATCGCGGAAGTAAAGCTCGCGGCGCACTTCGCGTTCGAGCTTGGCCGGGTCGCCGCTGCGCGGGTAGTTGAAGGCCAGCGTGTACAACGCATCCAGCACGCGGTAGCTGCCGGCGTTGCGGCCGTAGCTGGTCTCCACGCCGATGATCGCCACGATCACCTCGGCCGGCACGCCGGTGCGCTGCTGCACGCGGGCGAGTTCGGCGCGGTGCTCGGCGAGGAACTTGCGGCCGCCATCGATCCGCGCCTGGCTGATGAACATCGGCCGGTATTCGTTCCACGGCTTGACCCGCTCGGCCGGCCGCGACATCGCCGCGATGATCGGATCGCGCACCTGCGCCTGGGCCAGCGTGGCCTCGATCTGCGCGGCGGGGATGCCGTAGCGTTGGGCGGTGTCGCGCACGAAATTGGCGCGGGCCACCGCGAACGGCACCGGGGTCAGGTCCACCGGCGTGGCGTTGGCCGCGGCGGCTTCCGGCGCGGCCTCGGCCGGCCCCTTGCTCGCATTGACCGGCTTGTTGGGCGCACCCGAGGCCTGCGGCGTCGGGGATGGAGAGGGCGGCTGGGTCGCGCAAGCGACCAAACCGAGCGTGAGCATGCAGGCCAGAGTGCGTCGAATCATCGCGGCAGGTTAGCAGGTCAAGGATGAATTAAAACCCCTAACACCATGAATCACAACGAATTGCCCGCGGAAAGGGACAATCGTTAACACCGCGTCTAGATTGATTGCAGTCACATTCCCTATTCAGTGGAGGATGGCGTAGGCGTGCCCGAACGCACCGGCGCCCATGGCCAGCGTCGAAGCGACGGCCAGGTAGATGGACGCTGATAGTGCCAAGGGTGGAGAACGTGCGGGAAGCGCAGCGACAGATGCGGGACGCAGGGCCCGGTGTATTGCCTGGATCGCTGACGCCGAGGGCGAAAGAGGTTCCGCCGGTTGCGTCCCCATCCCCATGGACGCAACCGGCCAAAACCGACCAGGTCGGTACCGGCGCGGCGCGCAACTCCCCAGCGCGCGCCTCGCCCCTGATACCCGTCAGGTCAACTGCTCCCCGCCAAGCTCCCCATGTGCGTCGCTTGGCTCGACACACCTCTGCTGGCGGGCCGCCATTGTGCCGGCCGTTTACGACAAGTCCATTGATCCGAATCAACTCACGTCATATTTGTGCGCCGCATCCCACTTTGCCGTCACTTTGTTGACGACACCTGCACCAAACCCGCCAAAAGCTGACGCGATCAGCCTGTTCATGCGCGAATCTGTCGCCCCGTAGAGCCACCCCATGGGTGGCGGCGAGGGATGCCCACCATCTCGTCCAGCCACCCCATGGGTGGCTGGACGCGGTGCCGGATCGAAGCGCGCGGTGCCGGATCGAAGAGCAGCCACGCATGGCGTGGCTCTACGGGTTGCCGATCTCGTAGAGCCACCCCACGGGTGGCTGCACGCGGTGCCCGATCGAAGCGCGCGGTGCCGGATCGCGGTGCCGAATCGAAGAGCAGCCACGCATGGCGTGGCTCTACGAGTTGCCGATCTCGTAGAGCCACCCCATGGGTGGCTGCACGCGATGCCCGATCAAAGCGCGCGGTGCCGGATCGCGGTGCCGAATCGAAGAGCAGCCACGCATGGCGTGGCTCTACGGGTTGCCGATCTCGTAGAGCCACCCCATGGGTGGCTGGACGCGGTGCCGGATCGAAGCGCGCGGTGCCGGATCGCGGTGCCGGATCGAAGAGCAGCCACGCACGGCGTGGCTCTACGGGTGATGCCGATCTCGTAGAGCCACCCCATGGGTGGCTGCACGCGATGCCCGATCGAAGCGCGCGGTGCCGGATCGAAGCCCGCGCGGTGCCGGGCCGAAGAGCAGCCACGCATGGCGTGGCTCTACGGGTTGCCGATCTCGTAGAGCCACCCCATGGGTGGCTGGACGCGGTGCCGGATCGAAGCGCGCGGTGCCGGATCGAAGCCCGCGCGGTGCCGGGCCGAAGAGCAGCCACGCATGGCGTGGCTCTACGGGTTGCCGGTCTCGTAGAGCCACCCCATGGGTGGCTGCGCGCGATGCCCGATCGAAGCGCGCGGTGCCAGATCGAAGCCCACGCGATGCCAAACCGACGCCCCCCCACGCATGGCGTGGCGCTACGGGACTTCAGCCGTAGCCGCCGTGCACCGGCTGGTGCTTGCGCGCGGCCATCACCAGGCCGAACCCGGCCAGCAACGATACCGCCGAGGTGCCGCCGTAGCTGATCAGCGGCATCGGCACGCCCACCACCGGCAGCAGGCCGGAAATCATGCCGCCGTTGACCAGCACGTATACAAAGAACGCCAGGCCGGTGGCGCCGGCCAGCAGCCGCGAATACGAATCGCGCGACTGCGAGGCGATCCACAGGCAGCGCCCGATCACCACCAGGTACAAGGCCAGCACGGTCGCCACGCCGATCCAGCCGAACTCCTCGCTGAGCACCGAGAACGCAAAGTCGGTGGTCTGCTCGGGAATGAAGTTCAGGTGCGACTGCGAGCCCTGGCCCCAGCCCTTGCCATCGAACCCGCCCGAGCCGATCGCGATCTTGGACTGGATGATGTTCCAGCCGGCGCCCAGCGCATCCATCTCCGGATCCAGGAACATCATGATGCGGTCCTTCTGGTAGGGCCGCAGCAGCCAGAACCACGCCACCGGCGCCGCCGCCGCCACGCCGCCGACCGCCACGCCCACCCACCACCACGGCAGGCCGGCCAGCAACAGCACGAACGCGCCGCTGGCCGCGATCAGCACACCGGTGCCGAAGTCCGGCTGCAGCATCACCAGCCCGGTCGGCACGCCGATGATCACCGCGCTGACCATCACCGTGGAGAAGCGCGGCGGCAGCGGCATGCGGTGCAGGTACCAGGCCACCATCATCGGCAGGCTCACCTTGAGCAGCTCGGCCGGCTGCAGGTAGAACAGCTTCAGGTCCAGCCACTGCCGCCCGTACTTGCCGGTGCCCAGCACGAACACCGCCAGCAGCGGGATCATCGAGATCGCATAGATCAGCGGGGTCGCCGAGCGGATGCGCAGGATCGAGGCGCGCGAAATCGCCCACATCGCGCCCAGCCCGACCACGAAGCGCGCGCCCTGCGCGAACACCAGGCCATCGCCGCCGGCGCTCTTGAGCACCGCCAGCCCGATCAGCATCAACGCGCCCAGGGCCAGGCACAGCACCCAGTCCAGCGAGCGGCTGAAGCGCACGACCATGTCGGTCGCCCAGCGCAGGAACACGTTCATCGGGCACGCTCCGGCGCGCCGGGCGCGGTCGGCGCCGGGGCGGCGGCAGGCAACGGCGCGCCCGGCAGCGGTGCCGGGGCCGGTGCAGGCGGCACGCCGACCACGATCGGCAGCGTCTCCAGCGCGGCGGCGGCCGCGTCGCCGGCGGCGCGCGCGTTGCTGTCGCTGCCGTCGAAGGCGGTGATCCCGATCGCGGTGGTGCCGCGCTCGCTGTCCAGCGGCTCCAGCCCTTCCGGCATCTTGCCCAGCAGCCACGCATCGAACAGCTTGCGCGCGATCGGCGCGGCGGCCGAACCGCCGTAGCCACCGCCTTCCACCGCGATCGCCACCGCGATCACCGGGTTCTCGGCCGGGGCGAAGCCGACGAACAGCGAACGGTGGCGCAGGTGCATGGGCAGGCTCTTCGGGTTCACCGCGGCGGTACCGCGGCGGCTGATCACCTGCGCCGTACCGGTCTTGCCGGCAATGGTGTACGGCGCGCCGGCGGCGGCGCGCGCGCCACTGCCACCCGGTCGCATCGTGCCCATCATGCCCTCGCGCACGGCCTGCAGGTTGCTGGCGCTGGGGCTGACCGGCTTGCTGTCGCCGACCGGCATCGCGGTCCAGTCGGCATCGAAACCGGCGCGCTGCTGCATCACCAGGTGCGGCGTGCGCAGCTGGCCGTTGCCGATCCCCGAGACGCCATGCACCAGCTGCAACGGCGTGACCTTCCAGTCGCCCTGGCCGATGCTCACGTTGACCGTGTCGCCCGGGTACCAGCGCTCCTTGCGGGTCTTGTACTTGTGCTGCGGCGAGGGCAGGATGCCGCCGATCTCGCCGGTCAGGTCGATCCCGGTCGGCTCGCCGAAGCCGTAATAGCCCATGTAGTGGTCGAAGCGGTCGATGCCCATGTCCAGGGCCAGCTTGTAGTAGTACGTGTTCACCGACTGGGTGATCGACTTGCGCAGGTCGGTCCAGCCGTGGCCGCCACGGTTGGCATCGCCCCAGCCGCGCGAAGTGCCCGGCAGGTAGAACATGCCGGTGGAGAGGATCTTGTCTTCCGGCTTGCGGGTGCCGCTGTCCAGGCCGGCCAGGCCGATCAACGGCTTGATGGTCGAGCCCGGCGCCACCCCGCCCAGCACCAGCCGGTTGAACTGCGGGCGCGAGGGGTTGCTGTTGAGCGCCTGGAAATCGGCGTGCGAGATGCCGTTCACGAACAGGTTCGGGTCGTAGGACGGCAGGCTGACCATGGCCAGGATCTCGCCGGTGCGGGGGTCCATCGCCACCGCCGCACCCTCGAACTCGCCGAACGCGGCCACCATCGCCCGCTGCAGATCGGCGTCGATGGACAGCCGCAGGTCGCTGCCGGACTGCGCCGCGACCCGGCCGATGGTGCGGATCGCGCGGCCCTGTACGTTGGTCTCGACCTGCTCGTAGCCCACTTTGCCGCGCAGCTGCTGCTCGTAGAAGCGCTCCAGCCCGGACTTGCCGATATGGGTCAGCGCCGCGTTGCCCTCGCCGAGGATCTCCAGGTCCTTGTCATCCACCCGGCCGACGTAGCCGATGATGTGCGCGAACAGGTCGCCGTAGGGATAGCGACGGGTCAGGTACGGCTCCAGTTCCACGCCCGGATAGCGCCAGCGGTCGACCGCGAAGCGGGCCATTTCCTCATCGCTGACGCGCAGCTTGAGCGTGACCGGCAGGAACTTGCGGCGGGCCTTGCGCGACTTGTTGAAGGTCTCGATGTCCTCCGGGCTGAGGTCGAGGATCCTGGCCAGCCCGGCCAGGGTGGCGTCCATGTCCTTGACCTTGTCGGGGGTGATGTCCAACCGGAACGCAGGCACGTTCTCGGCCAGCAGCCGCCCGTTGCGGTCGTAGATCATCCCGCGCCCGGGCACCACCGGCCGCGGCTTGATGCGGTTGGCTTCGGAGCGGGTGGCGTAGATGTCGTGGTCGAGCACCTGCAGCTTGAAGTACCAGCCGCCCAGGCCAAGCAGGCAGACCAGCACGCCCAGGAAGCCCAGCGCGGCACGGCGCCGGAACTGCTCGGCTTCGGCGTGGGGATTTTTGGCCTGGCGGCGCATGTACATGTCAGCGCCCGCGACGCCCGAAGCGGACGGCGTCGAGCAGCACGAACAACAGCGGCCACAGGGCCATGCCCAGCAGCGGCGCCCACCAGTACGACCACGGCAGGGTCGGCTCGCCGACCACGATATGCACCACCGCACTGACGATGCGGTCGTTGAACAGCAACCCGCCGATGGCCAGCATCTGCTGGGACATCGGGAAGAAACGGATGCGCGCGCGGAAGCGCTGCAGGATGAAGGTCAGCATGACCAGGCGCAGCGCCTGTTCGCCGAGCACCCCGCCATACAACAGGTCGGCCACCACGCCGCTGGCGAAGGCGATGCCCAGCCCGACCCGGTCCGGCGCTTCGATCACCCAATAGGCCAGCACCAGCGCCAGCCAGTACGGGCGCAGCGGCTGCAGCAGCGCCGGCAGCGGCAGCAACCCCAGCAGCAGCGCCAGCACCACGCTGACCGGCAGCACCCACGGTTTGTCGCGCAGGCGGCTCATTCGCGGTTCTCCACGGATTCGGCCGGCCGAGCGTGGTTCGGCACGACCGGAGAGGTCGCTGCGGCAGAGCCCCCGTGTTGTTGAAGGGGGCGCGCCGACGACGCGGGGTCTACGGAGGACGCGCGGGCCGGTTGCGCCGCAGGTGCGGTCGGCTCCAGCGGGCGCGCAGAAGGCGTCGGGTTGGCGGGAGATGCCCCGCCGGCAGCCGGATTCGCCGCAGACGGATCGGGCTGAGGCGGTTCGTGCGCCGCAGGCAACGGCGCTGCCGGCCCACCGGCCTCATCCTGCAGACGCAGGTTGGGCGGAATCCGGATCGCCGCGCCGGGGCGCAGCAGGAGCACGTCGCGGCCACGGTCCAGCTGCGCGGCCGGTTTCAGTTCGCCGACCAGGAAGGCGTGGCTGTCGTCGGGGCGCAGCGCGGTGATCTTGCCGACCGGGAAGCCGGCCGGGAACCGCCCGCCCAGGCCGGAGGTGACGATCTCATCGCCCACCTCCACGCCGGCGCTGAGCGGGATGTCGCGCAGCTCCAGGGTGTCGCCACGGCCATAGACGATCAGCCGCACGCCGTTGCGTGCCACCGTGACCGGCACCGCGTGGTCGGGGTCGGTGAGCAGCAGTACGGTGGCGTTGCTGCCGGTGGTGGCGATCACCTGCCCCATCAGCCCACCCGAGTCGATCACCGCCTGGCCGATGTGCACGCCATCGCGGCTGCCGGCGGCCAGCACCAGGCGCTGCCGGACCGGGTCCAGGTCGATGTCCAGGATCGGCGCCAGCTGGACGTCCAGGCCGCTGCGCTCGGCCACGTTGAGCAGTTCACGCAGCTGCGCGTTGTCCAGCGCCGCGGTCTGCAGGCGGGTCAGGCGGGCATTGGCGATCAGCAGCTGGTTGCGCAGTTCGCGGTTTTCATCGACCAGTTGGCCGTGGCTGGCCGCGTTGTCCTTGACCTGGGTGCCGAGCTTGCCGGGCAAGCCGGCCAGCGCCCACACCGGCTGCACCAGCACGTTGGCCTGGGCGCGCAGGCGCGACAGCCAGCCGGCCTGGTCGTCGAGCACGATCAGGGTGATGGCCAGGGCCAGGTAGGCGAGCAGCCGCAGCGGACTGGCGGCATCGCCCTGGCGGGAGGCTACGGGAGGACCGGCGTAGGGCGGCACGACTGGCTTCGACTGGAGGCAAACAGGAGGGGGATGCGACAACGCCCCGGCGCTGCGATGCCCGGCGTGCCAGGCACGCAGCGGGCATCACGCCGCAGGGGCGTGTCCATGGAGCAAGACGGGTGCCGCTTACTCCGGCGCAAAGAACTCGTTGCCGTGCATGTCCACCAGCTCCAGCGCACGACCGCCACCGCGGGCCACGCAGGTCAGCGGGTCGTCGGCCACCTGCACGTGCAGGCCGGTCTCTTCGGAGATCAGGCGGTCCAGGTCGCGCAGCAGGGCGCCACCGCCGGTGAGCACGATGCCGCGCTCGGCGACGTCGGCGCACAGTTCCGGCGGGGTCTGTTCCAGCGCCAGCTTGACCGCGCTGACGATGCCCGAGAGCGGCTCGTGCAGCGCTTCCAGCACCTCGTTGGAGTTGATCTTGATCATCTTCGGCACGCCCTCGGCGAGGTTGCGGCCGGAGATTTCCATCTCGATCACTTCCGCCTGCGGGTAGGCGCAGCCCAGTTCCACCTTGATGCGCTCGGCGGTGGCTTCACCGATCAGCATGCCGTGGTTGCGGCGCACGTAGTTGGTGATCGACTCGTCGAAGCGGTCGCCGCCGATGCGCACCGAGGCCGAGTAGACGATGCCGTTCAGCGAGATCACCGCCACTTCGGTGGTGCCGCCGCCGATGTCGATGACCATCGAGCCACGCGCCTCGGTCACCGGCATGCCGGCGCCGATCGCGGCGGCCATGGGTTCTTCGATCAGGAACACGTCACGCGCACCGGCCTCTTCGGCCGATTCCTTGATGGCGCGGCGCTCGACCTGGGTCGAGCCGGCCGGCACGCAGACCAGCACGCGCGGGCTCGGACGCAGGAAGCGCGACTTGTGCACCTTCTTGATGAAGTGCTTGAGCATCGCCTCGGTGTAGGTGAAATCGGCGATGACGCCGTCCTTCATCGGGCGGATGGTGGTGATATGGCCCGGGGTACGGCCCAGCATCTGCTTGGCTTCGGCGCCGACGGCAGCCACGGAACGGGTACCACCGATGGCGCGATCCTGGCGCACGGCCACCACGGACGGCTCGTTCAGCACGATTCCCTGCCCGCGCACATAGATGAGGGTGTTGGCCGTGCCCAGGTCGATGGACAGGTCATTGGAGAACATGCCGCGCAGTTTCTTGAACATCTGGGAGTTGATCCTGGGGGTGTCGCGCCCAACGCGGGATGGCGAAAAAATGGGCAGAATTCGAGGGCGACAAGCCTAGCAATCCCCCTGTGTGCGAGCAAGGACAAATCTGGTGCAACGCAAGCCTTCACGGCCATTCAGCCGATTTTTCATCTCGCCCGAGGGCCCCGGTTCTGGCCCAAAGCCGCCTCACCCGTTAACCTTTGCGCCGCAGGGCGCCTCACGGCGCCGTTTCGTTGCCCGCCCGGCGGGCCTCAAACTCCTTTCCGCATAGGCCTTAATCGATGTCCGCTTTGATCTGTGGTTCTCTTGCCTTCGACACCATCATGGTGTTCCCGGACCAGTTCAAGAATCACATCCTGCCGGACAAGGTGCACATCCTGAACGTGTCCTTCCTGGTGCCGCGGATGCGTCGTGAATTCGGGGGTTGCGCAGGCAACATCGCCTACAACCTGCACCTGCTGGGTGGCGATCCGATCCCGATGGGCACGGTGGGGTCGGACTTCGGGCCCTACCGCGAGTACTTCCAGGGCCTGGGCATCGACCTGACCCGGGTCAAGGTGATCGACGAGCTGTTCACCCCGCAGGCGTTCATCACCACCGACCACGACAACAACCAGATCACCGCCTTCCACCCGGGCGCGATGATGCGGTCCTACGAAAACCACGTGAAGGACGTGCCGGGCGTGACCCTGGGCCTGGTCGGCCCGGACGGGCGCGAGGGCATGATCCAGAACTCGCAGGAGTTCTTCGACGCGGGCGTGCCGTTCATCTTCGACCCGGGCCAGGCCATGCCGCTGTTCAACGGCCCGGAGCTGCGCACCTTCATCGAGCAGGCCGACTACGTGGTGGTCAACGACTACGAGTCCAACCTGCTGCAGGAGCGCACCGGCTGGGACGAAAAGGCGATCGTGAGCCGGGTCAAGGCCTACATCACCACCCGCGGCCCGAAGGGCGCGGTCATCCACACCCCGGAAAAGACCTACGACATCCCGCCGGCGCACGAACGCCGCGTGGTCGACCCGACCGGCTGCGGCGATGCGTTCCGCGCCGGGCTGATCTACGGCATCGAGAAGGGCTACGACTGGCTGACCATCGGCCGCATGGGCAACCTGATGGGCGCGCTGAAGGTCGAGCACCCGGGCACGCAGAACCAGCGGTTCACCTTCGATGAGTTCAACGAGCAGTTCAAGCAGCAGTTCGGTTACGCCCTGACGGCGTAACCGCACTGCCCGCGCATTCCGGCTGAACCCCGCGCCGTTGGCGCGCCCCCTTGGACACCAAGGGGGCTCTTCACCCAGACGGTGGATCGGGGACGTTTCAGCGCAGCGCCGGGCCATGCCCGGCGGCTTGCAGGTCCGTCGCCGCGGCACCGTGAATCGTTCCGTCCCCGGCGGTAGGCGTTGCAGATCACCGCTTCCGTCACCTCGATCACGGATGACGGCGGACGATCGGCATTCCGATCCTGCCGACGTCGCCGAGCCGGCATAGCGCCTGCCCCGCCGGGGGCCGCGATCAGGCCGAAGGGCCCTTCCCTGCCCACTCCGCCAGCACGGCGCCGCAGTCGGCGCGATGCCAGCACGCCAGGCCCGACCACGGGTTGTCCGGGGCGTTGACGAGCAGCGTGCGGGTGCCGGCGGCGCGGCCGCATTCCAGGTCGAACCGGTGGTCGCCGACCATCACGAGCTGCTGTGGGTGCGCCTGCCAGCGCCCCACGAAGTACTGCAGCCCGGCCGGCGACGGCTTGGGCGTGGTCTCGTCGCGGCCGACGATGTCACCGGCGCCGAACGCGTCAGCCAACCCGATGGCCTGCAGCGTCACCTGCGCCAGTTCGCGCGCGTTGCGGGTGAGGATGCCCAGCCGGCAGCCGGCACTGTGCAGCGCGCGCACCAGCGCCACCGCGCCAGGGGCTGCGCGTGCGCCCTCGGCGAGCTCGCGCTCATGGGCAAGCAGCCACGCGTGCTTGGCGTCGGCCTCGTCGGCCGGCAGCGCGGCCAGATGGGCGAGGATGTCCTCCCCCGACGGAATCGCCAGCGCGCGCTTGATCTGCTCGAAATCGTGCACCGCGACGGTCAGCGTGCCGTCCATGTCGAACACCCAGTGACGCATCGCCGACAACGGCGGTGCCGGCGACGCCAGCGCGGTGCCGGTCATTGCCACCACGTCGGCATGCGGTGGGTATCCACGCCACCGGTCTCGAACACCGCGGTACGCGTGCCACCGGCCTTGACCGGGAACTCGATGCTGATCACCTTGGCCTTGCGCGCCAGCGTCCACAGCGCCTTCTGGTCGGTGATGAACATCGCGATGGCTTCGTCGGTCTTGGGCCGCCACGCGGCCATCGCGATCGGCTTGCCGCCATCCACGCTCACCTGCACCTTGCACTGCGGGCAGCGGAAGTCGCCGGCCTGCAGCACCAGGTAGGCATGCCGCTTCCACTCGGGGTGGTCGCGGAACACCAGCTGCACCGGCTTGGCGCCGCTGCCATCCACGTCCACGCGTTCCTTGCTGTAGATCTGCGCCGAGACCTGGCTGCCCTTGCTGCCCACCGGGATCTGGTTGTACTGCCACAGCCCCTGCATGCGGCGCAGGTCGCGCGCCGCGTCGCCCTTGGCCTGGACCTCGGCGAAGCCCGGTTCGATGCGGGCGGCCGCGTCGGTGTCCTTGTACTGGTCCAGCAGGGCGCCGCCGTGGATGCGCGCACGCTCCCAGTCCTGCGACGCCACGGCCATGTCGTACTGCTTGGCCACGCCCTCGGCCTTTTCTTCCTGCTGCGCCTTGGCGGCCGCAGCGGCGGCTTCCTGCGCCTTGCGCGCTTCCTCGGGGTTGCTGCAGGCGGCCAGCGCGAACGCGCAGGCGGCGGCCAGGATCAGTCGTTTCATTGCGTACTCCGTGATTGGCAAGGCGCCCGATGGCGTCACCCAACTACTGTATCGTCTGAGGCGGCGAAGAGCAGCCGGGCATGGCCCGGCTCTACCCAATTGCATTGTGTCCCGACGCGTAGCCGGGCATGGGCCGGCTCTACCCACTTGCATGGTGTCCCGACGCGCAGCCGGGCATGGCCCGGCTCTACCCAATTGCTTGATGTCCCGAGGCGCAGCCGGGCATGCCATCGGTGCGCGGCGCATGCCCGACCGGCATCGCGCGCGTCTCGCACGGTACCGGCCCGGTAGTGCCGAGCCATGCTCGGCAGCGGCACCGCATGGACACAAAAAAACGGCGGGTTTCCCCGCCGTTTTCAGGCATTGCCTCGCACCGTAGCCACTGACCGGCCATGCCGGCCAGCGACGGGCATTATTTGGCGCTTGCCTTGTCCAGCATGTCCTGCACCGACGCGGTGGTGATCGGGTGGTAGCCCGGCTTGGCCTTCTCGAAGGCGGCCTTGGCGAACGCCAGGCCTTCCGGGGTCTTCACCAGTTCGGCGTAGATCGGCAGGATCAGCTTGCGGCGGCCGACGCGCTCGATGAACGCCGCGGCCGGTTCATTGGCCGCGGTGTAACCGCTGCGGATCGCCAGCGGATACCAGCGCATCGCGATTTCGCCGTTGGCGGTGCCGGTGAAGTGGTAGGCCTTGTCCAGCGCGGCCAGCTTCTCCACCGGCAGGGTCTTGCCCAGGCCGTCGATGAAGTGGACCCACTCCTGGGTGCCCCACTCGCTGCTGATCTGCACGTTCGGCAGCGTGTCGCTGCCCTGCCAGGCGATGCGCGCGGTGTCGACGATGGAGAAGTTGCGCGAGCGTGCCTTGGTGGCGAACGCCGGGATGCCCGGCTCGTCCAGCCACGCCTTCAGCTCGGCATCGGTGACCGCGCCAGGCTTCTTGGACAGCAGGTTCTTCTTCAGGTACACGACGAACTGGTCGGTGTTCGCGCTCTGGAAGGCATGGTCATCGAACCAGCCGCGCAGGAACGGATCAAAGGTCTCGCGGCCAAAACGCTGCTCCAGGAACTGCAGGAACCACGCGCCCTTGACGTAGGCCACCTGGCTCAGCGCATCGTCGGGGTCACGCTCGGTCAGCGGCGGCAGGGCCAGCGCCTGGTCGGCCGGGCTCATGTCCTTGACCTCGGCCAGCAGGTCGTTCTGGTCGATCTCGCGCTCCATCTCGGCCATTTCTTGGCCGTACAGCGCTTCGGTGATGCGGCCCTGCACGTAGGTGGTGAACCCTTCGTTGAGCCAGATGTCCTTCCAGCTGGCGTTGGTCACCAGGTTGCCCGACCAGCTGTGCGCCAGTTCATGGGCGACCAGCGAGACCAGCGACTTGTCGCCCACGATCACGGTCGGGGTGGCGAAGGTCAGGCGCGGGTTTTCCATGCCGCCGAACGGGAACGACGGCGGCAGCACCAGCATGTCGTAGCGGCCCCAGCGGTACTCGCCGTACAGCTTCTCGGCCGCGCCGATCATCTTCTCGGTGTCTTCGAACTCCTTGGCGGCCTTGCCGACCATGGTCGGTTCGGCCCACACGCCGGAGCGGCCGGAGATCGGCTCGAACACCAGGTCGCCGGCGGCGATGGCCAGCAGGTAGGACGGGATCGGCTGCGGCATCTTGAAGGTGTAGTCACCGTCACGCGCGGCCTTGGGATCGTTGTCGGCGCTCATCAGCACCATCACGTCCGGGCGCGAGACCACGTGCGCGCTGTAGGTGAAGCGCACGCTCGGGGTGTCCTGCAGCGGCACCCACGAACGCGCGTGGATGGCCTGGGACTGGCTGAACATGAAGGGCAGCTTCTTGCCCTCGGTCATCGACGGCTCCAGCCACTGCAGGCCCGAAGCGGTCGGGGCCGTGTGGTAGGTGATCACGACCTTGCCCGGCTGTTCCGGCGCGTCGATGCTCAGCTTGCTGCCGAACACCTTGTCGGCCGGGGCCAGCACGAACTGGAGCGGGGCGGCCTTGCCGTCCGCGCCGATCGCCTCGACCTTCTCCACGGTGAGTTCGCGGGTATCCAGCACCAGCTGTTTGGCCGCCTTGTCCTTCCACTCCAGGGTGTAGGTCGCGGTGCCGCCGATCTGCTTGGCGTCGAAGTCCAGCTTCAGGTCCAGCGCCAGGTCCTTGACCACCACCTTGTCCGGCTCGGCGTAGGAGCTTTCATCATGGCTGCGGCTGTCGGCTTTCATGGCAGTGCTCGCCGGTGCGGTGGCGGTGGGCGCGGCCGTCGGGGCGGCCGGTTCTTTGGAGCAGCCGGCGGCCAGCGCCACGGCCAGGGGAATCAACAGGAACGGAGATCGCATGGACATCGGGACCGATCAGGGTGAAACGACCAGTTTACCCCCTGGCCGCACCGCCCGGGCAGCGGTGCCGTCCCGCCTGCGCATTCAGCCTGATCGGTCCGCCGGCGCGGCGCAGGAGGCGCGCACCCCTGGCGCGCGCCTGCAGAACGCAGCGCGTGGGGTCAGATCTTGTAGCCGGAGTGGATCGACACGATGCCACCGGTCAGGTTCTTGTAATGGCAGCGCGCGAAGCCGGCCTCGCCCATCATGGTCTTGAGCTGTTCCTGCGGCGGGTGCTTGCGGATGCTCTCGGCCAGGTACTGGTAGCTGTCGCCATCGCGGGCGAACAACTGGCCCAGCTTGGGCAGGATCTTGAACGAGTGGAAGTCGTAGATCGGCTTGAACCAGTCCGCGGTGACTTCGGAGAACTCCAGCACGCGGGCCTGGCCGCCCACCTTGAGCACGCGGTACATCTCGCGCAGGCCGGCGTCCTTGTCGGTCACGTTGCGCAGGCCGAAGGCGATGGTCACCAGGTCGAAGCTGGCATCCGGGAACGGCAGCGCCTCGGCGTTGCACTGCACGTACTCCAGGCCCGAGACCAGGCCCCGGTTCATCAGCCGGTCGCGGCCGACCGAAAGCATGCCGGCGTTGATGTCGCCCAGCACCACCTCGCCGTCCTCGCCCACGCGCTCCTTGATCAGCGCGGCGATATCGCCGGTGCCACCGGCCAGGTCGAGCACGCGGTCGCCCGGCTTTACCTGCGCGGTGGCCACGTAGTAGCGCTTCCACGCCCGGTGGATGCCCAGGCTCATCAGGTCGTTCATCAGGTCGTAGCTGCGCGCGACCGAGGTGAACACTTCGCCCACCAGCTTCTGCTTGTCCTTGGCGGCGACATCGCGGAAGCCGAAATGGGTGGTGCCAGTCTTGTAGGGGGATTCGCTCATGGCCGGATTATCGCACCGCTGGGCACGCGGCGGCACCTCCGCGCTGCGACCCGGTGCCGCAGGGCCGCCACGCGGGCCGGTGCTGCAGCGGCGACAGGCCACTATCATGGCGGTCCAGATGCCTACGGATTGCCCATGATCAGCACCCCCGACTACGCCGCCCTGCTTGAAACCGCCATCGCCGAAGCCCGCCAGGGCCTGGCCGAGGGCGGCATCCCGATCGGCGCGGCGCTGTACCACACCGACGGCCGCCTGCTCGGCTGCGGCCACAACCGCCGCGTGCAGGAAGGCGATCCGTCGGTGCACGGCGAGACCGATGCCTTCCGCAAGGCCGGGCGCCAGCGTCGCTACCAGGACACCATCATGGTCACCACCCTGGCCCCGTGCTGGTACTGCAGCGGGCTGGTGCGCCAGTTCAACATCGGCACCGTGGTGGTGGGCGAATCGGTGACTTTCCAGGGCGGCATCGAGTGGCTGCGCGAGAACGGGGTCAAGGTGATCGACATGCAGAGCCAGGCCTGCATCGACCTGCTCGGCGGCTTCATCAGCGCCCACCCCGAGGTGTGGAACGAAGACATCGGCGAGTAATGCCCGCGGCGGCGCGCAATCGCGCCGTTGCCAGGCGCTGCGACCGCGTGTCGCAGCGCGCGCTGTTCTGAACGCTTCAGTTCCATACAGACAGGTGAACACGCTGTGCTGGCAGCGTATCAGGCATCCCAGCGGGCGCTGCGCGCACGGCTGGCGCACCTGCTGCATACGCTGCGCTAACAATCGCGCGGTGACCACGGCCTATGGTGGGTGCACAGGGGGCAGCAACGTCGAGGAGACGTCATGAATGCCCGAATAGCCCGCACCGCGCTGGATCCGGCGTTATCCAACGCCTGGACACAGTTGCAGGTGCTCCATGCCCAACACGACAACGGCGCCCCCTTCTGGAGCGCCTACCAGGCCATCCAGGCGGCGCTGACCGAGGCCCACCCGCACGAGCGCGTGGCGGTGTGCAACCAACTGGCCACGTTCGCCGAGCGCCTCGGTGCGGTCGAGCACGCGCACCTGCTCGGCGAGTCGCCGGCTGAACTTTTCAGGCTCCGCGGCCACGCCGACTCGACATCACCATGACGCTGCATGCACTGCGCTTTACGCACTCTGATCCAACCCCTTCCCTGCATATCGACACCACCATGTCTTCCGCCCAGCTTTCCATTCCCGCCGTGATCGACGTTGACGCGGAAGTCGCCTACTGGCGCCAGCGCCACGCCGACGGCACCCTTGGCAGCGGCACTGGCTCGTTCGGCCACTACGTGCCGTGGATCAAGTTCGCCTGCGATTCGCTGATCACCCAGCCGCGCGCCAGCGACGAGCAGCGCGACGAATCCTTCCAGACCCAGTACGCCCTGCAGATCATGCCGCGCCTCAGCGAAGACCAGGCGCGCGCCTTCGTCGAAGAGGTCTGGGAGCACGTCTACCTGAGCAGCCGCCACGACGTCGCCGCCCGCCCGCGCCTGGGTGCCGCCCGCGTCTGACGCGGCGCAGGCTGCACGGCGCGTACACGGCGCGCCGCCAATGATGTGGCACCGTCGCTACCCTGCCGTGCCGCATGAAACTCCGCAGTATGTTCAACCTGGTCGCCAAGAAGGCGGCCTATGCCGCCGGTACGCCCTGGACGTTCCTGGCCGCGCTGTCGATCGTGCTGCTGTGGGCGGTCAGTGGCCCGATCTTCAAGTTCAACGACACCTGGCAGCTGGTGATCAATACCGGCACCACCATCATCACCTTCCTGATGGTGTTCCTGATCCAGCACAGCCAGAACGCGGACGCCGCCGCGGTCCAGATCAAACTGGACGAACTGATCCGGGCGACCGCCGAGGCCAACAACGAACTGCTCGACCTGGAAGAACTGGACGAGGAGCGGCTGGAAGAGATCCGCAGCGAATACGAGCGCATGGCACGCGAAGCCGGCGATGCGCTGGAGCGCGCCCGCCGCTGCCATGGCGACGGGCGCAAGGACGACCCGCGTCAAGACCGGGCGGATGAACCGCGCTCATGAGCGCGTTGATGACCACGACGATGACCGGGGGAGCCGACGGGTAGAGCCGACGGGTAGAGCCGACTGTTAGTCGGCTGCTGTCCGCTCGTCGGCATGGCCAGCCGACCAACGGTCGGCTCTACCGCGGTGCATGGCCAGCCGACCAACGGTCGGCTCTACCGCGCTGCATGGCCAGCCGACCAACGGTCGGCTCTACCCGCTGCATGGCCAGCCGAGCAACGGTCGGCTCTACCGCGCTGCATGGCCAGCCGACCAACGGTCGGCTCTACCGCGCTGCGTGGCCAGCCGACCAACGGTCGGCTCTACCCGCTGCATGGCCAGCCGACCAACGGTCGGCTCTACCGCGCTGCATGGCCAGCCGCGACCAACGGTCGGCTCTACCGCGTTGCATGGCCAGCCGAGCAACGGTCGGCTCTACCGCGGTGCGCGCCTCGCTCAGCCGCGCTCGTGCCAACCGCCGCCCAGCACCTTGTACAACGCCACCTGGTTGGACTGCTGCGCCAGCTGCGTGCTGACCAGCGACTGCCGCGCGGTGTAGGCGGTGCGCCGCGCGTCGAGCAGGGTGAGGAAGCTGTCCAGGCCGGCATCGTAGCGGGCCTGCGATAGGCGCTGGGCCTGGTCGGCCGCGGCCACCAACGCCTGCTGCGAGGCCAACTGCGCATCCAGGCTGTCGTTGAGGGCCAGCGCATCGGCGGCCTCGCGGAAGCCGGACTGGATCGCCTTTTCGTACTGCGCCAGCGCGATGTCGCGGTCTGCGGTGGCCACGCCGAGGTTGGCGCGCAATTTGCCGCCCTGGAAGATCGGCACGGTGAGCTTGGGAATGAAACTCCACGCCCGCGTGCCGCCATCGAACAGGCCGGACAGCGCCGAAGAGGCCGAACCGACGCTGCCGGTGAGGCTGATCGAGGGGAAGAACGCCGCCCGCGCCGCGCCGATGTTGGCATTGGCCGAGAGCAGCGTGTGTTCGGCCGCCATCACGTCGGGGCGCCGCAGCAGCACCTCGCCCGGCACGTTGCCCGGCAGCGCGCGCACCGCGGCCACCTGGTTGATCTCGCCGCCGGGCAGCAGGCCGTCGTCGATCGGACCACCGGCCAGCAGCACCAGTGCATTGCGGTCCTGCGCGACCTGCCCGCTGAAGCGGGCCACGTCGGTACGCGCGGTTTCCACCAGCGTCCGGGTCTGGCTGAGTTCCAGCGAGGATGCATCGCCCAGCTGATGCCGGGCCTCGGTCAGCCGCAGCGAGTCTTCGTAGGTGGCCAGGGTCGCCCGGGCGATCGCCAGCTGTTCGCTGTCCGCGCCCAATGTCAGCCACGCATTGGCCACTTCGGCCACCAGGCTCAGCTGCGCGCTGCGCCGGTTGGCGGCCTGGGCGAAGTACTGCTGCAAGGCCGCTTGGCTGAGGTTGCGCACGCGCCCGAACAGGTCCAGCTCGAACTCGACCACGCCGAGATTGGCGCTGAACTGCTCGGTCACCGGGGTGTCGCCGCCACTGCGGGTCATCTGCCCCTGCGCAGCGATCGCCGGCACCCGGTCGGCACGCTGGATGCGGTACTGCGCACGCGCTTTCTCGACATTCAGCACGGCCACGCGCAGGTCGCGGTTGTTGGCCAGCGATTGGTCGATCAGCGACTGCAGGCGCGGGTCGCTGAAGAAATCGCGCCAGCCGATGTCGGCCACCTCGACGGTGGCCGCGCCGCTGTCGGCGCGGGTCGCCGGCCACTGCGCCGGGATCGCCGGGGCGACCTCGGTGCTGGCCGGCACCAGCGTGGCGCAGCTGGACAGTGCGATCGCCACCGCGGCGGCAAGCAGGCAGGAAGCCTTATTCATGGGTACCACCCTCCGGCGTGTCGCCGTTGTTGCGTGTATCGGCCACGGTGCCGGTGCCGCCCTTGCGCAGCGAACGGTTGAACACGCGCTGCACCACCACGAAGAACAGCGGGATGAAGAACACGCCCAGCAGGGTGCCCACCACCATGCCGCCGAGCACGCCCGTACCGATCGCGCGCTGCGCGCCGGAGCCGGCACCGGAGGCGATCGCCAGCGGCAGCACGCCGAGGCCGAAGGCCAGCGAGGTCATGATGATCGGGCGCAGGCGGTCGCGCACCGCGTGCATGGTGGCCTCGATCAGGCCGGCCCCCTTCTCCAGGTTTTCCTTGGCGAACTCCACGATCAGGATCGCGTTCTTGCTGGTCAGGCCCACCGTGGTCAGCATCGCCACCTGGAAGTAGATGTCCCGTTCCATGCCACGCATGCTGTTGGCCAGCACCGCACCGAGGATGCCCAACGGCGCCACCAGCAGCACCGAGGTCGGCACGCTCCAGCTCTCATACAGCGCCGCCAGGCACAGGAACACGATCAGCAGCGACAGCGTGTACAGCAGCGGGGTCTGCGAACCGGCCTGGCGTTCCTGGTAGGACAACGCGGTCCATTCGATCTCGAAGCCCGGCGGCAGGTCCTTGGCGATGCGCTCGATCTCGGCCATGGCATCGCCCGAGGCCACGCCCGGCGCGGGCTCACCCTGGATCTCCATCGCCGACACGCCGTTGTAGCGCTCCAGGCGCGGTGAACCATAGTCCCAGCGCTTGCTGGCGAAGGCACTGAACGGCACCATTTCGCCCTGGGTGTTCTTGACCGACCACAGGTTGAAGTCGTCCGGATTCATGCGGAAATCCGCATCGGACTGCACATACACGCGCTTGACCCGGCCACGGTCGATGAAGTCGTCGATGTAGCTGCTGCCCCACGCCGTGGCCAGGGTCTGGTTGACCGAGGCGACCGACAGCCCCAGGGCATTGGCCTTTTCCACGTCCACGTCGATGCGCAGCTGCGGCGTGTCTTCCTGGCCGTTGGGCCGCACGTTGGCCAGCAGCTTGCTCTGCCCGGCGCCGCCGAGCAGCTGGTTGCGCGCGTTGAGCAGGGCCTCGTGGCCCTGGCCGCTGTTGTCCTTCAGGAAGAAGGTGTAGCCCGAGCCGATGCCCAGTTCCGGCATCGCCGGCGGCGGGAAGGCGAAGATGAAGGCGTCCTTGATCTGCCCCAGCGCGCCCATCGCACGCCCGGTGATCGGGCCCACGCCCTGGTCGGCACCGCGCTCCTTCCAGTCCTTGAGCTTGATGAAGGACATGCCCGCGTTCTGGCCCATGCCGGCGAAGCTGAAGCCCTGCACCGAGAACACCGATTCGACCGCCTCGGTCTCGTTCTTCAGGAAGTGCTCTTCCAGCTTGTACATCGCCTCCAGGGTGCGCTCCTGGGTGGCGCCGACCGGCGTCTGCACCAGCGCCATCAGGATGCCCTGGTCTTCATTGGGCAGGAACGAGCTGGGCAGGCGCATGAACATCACGCCCATGATCAGCACGAGCGCGGCGAAGATCGACATGAACCGCCACGGCCGCGCCAGGATGCCCTTGACGCCCCGCTGGTAGGTGTCGCTGGAGCGGTCGAAGCCGCGGTTGAAGCCGTTGAAGAAGCGACCCAGCAGGCCCTTGTGCGCCACGTGGTGCTCGCCCTTTTTGAGCGGCTTGAGCATGGTGGCGCACAGCGCCGGGGTGAGCACGATGGCGACCAGCACCGACAATGCCATCGCCGACACGATCGTCGCCGAGAACTGCCGGTAGATGACGCCGGTGGAGCCGCTCATGAAGGCCATCGGCACGAACACCGCCGACAGCACCAGGCCGATGCCGACCAGTGCGCCGGTGATCTGGCCCATCGACTTGCGGGTGGCTTCCAGCGGCGACAGGCCCTCTTCGGACATGATGCGCTCGACGTTCTCCACCACCACGATGGCGTCATCCACCAGCAGGCCGATCGCCAGCACCATGGCGAACATGGTCAGCATGTTGATCGAGAAGCCCAGCGCGGCCAGGATGCCGAACGTCCCCAGCAACACCACCGGCACCGCGATCGTGGGGATCAGGGTGGCGCGGAAGTTCTGCAGGAACAGGTACATCACCACGAACACCAGCACGATCGCTTCGATCAGGGTCTTGATGACGCCCTTGATCGAGACCTGCACGAACGGGGTGGTGTCGTAGGGCACCACCGACTCCAGCCCGGCCGGGAAGTTGGCCTTCATCTCCTCCAGTGCGGCGCGCACGCCATTGGCCGTATCCAGCGCATTGGCGCCGGTGGCCAGGGTGATGGC
The DNA here is from genome assembly GCF_056393175.1 of Stenotrophomonas sp. Steno-Z1. Classification (NCBI taxonomy): domain Bacteria; kingdom Pseudomonadati; phylum Pseudomonadota; class Gammaproteobacteria; order Lysobacterales; family Lysobacteraceae; genus Stenotrophomonas; species Stenotrophomonas sp. Steno-Z1. Next base: position 94,888 of record NZ_JBWJPB010000009.1, read on the forward strand.
GATACCGGTGGATGGCTTGCCGTTGTAGCGGGTGACGAAGTCGTAGCTCTCCGCGCCGAGCTCGACCCGGGCCACGTCGCCCAGGCGCAGCTCGCTGCCGTCGGTGCCGCCGCGGACCAGGATGTTGCGGAACTGTTCGGGGGTCTGCAGGCGATCCTGTGCATTGATGGTGGCGTTGAGCTGCTGGCCCTTGACCGACGGCGCGCCGCCGAGCTGGCCGATGGCGACCTGCGCGTTCTGCGCGGTGATCGCCGCGGTTACTTCATCCACCGACAGCTTGTAGGTGTGCAGCTTGTTGGGGTCCAGCCAGATGCGCATGGCGTACTTGCCGCCAAACACCTGGATGTTGCCCACGCCCGGCACGCGGCTGAGCGGATCGACGACATTGGAGCCGACGTAGTCGGAGATGTCGTTGGCATCCATGCTGCCGTCGTTGGAGACGAAGCCGATCACCTGCAGGAAGCCGCTGCTCGACTTGGCCACGTTGATGCCCTGCCGCTGGACTTCCTGCGGCAGCAGCGGCATGGCCAGCTGCAGCTTGTTCTGCACCTGCACCTGGGCGATGTCCGGGTTGGTCCCGCTCTCGAAGGTGAGGGTGATGGTGGCCTGGCCGTTGGCCGAGCTGTTGGAGGAGAAGTAGATCAGGCCATCGATGCCCTTCATGTTCTGCTCGATGATCTGGGTCACCGAGTCTTCGACCACCTTGGCCGAGGCGCCCGGGTAGGTGGCGCTGATCTCGACCGCGGGCGGGGCGACTTCGGGGTACATCGAGACCGGCAGCTTCACCACCGCCAGCGCGCCGGCCAGCATGATGATGATGGCGATCACCCACGCGAAGATGGGGCGATCAATAAAATAACGAGCCATGGGATTCTCCGCTTACTGCTTGTCGGCCGAGGCCGGGGCTGCAGCGGCCGGCGCGGCCGGCGTGGCCGGCGCGGCACCCCGCTCGGTGGCCTGCACGGGCATGCCCGGCTGGATCTTCTGCAGGCCTTCGACGATGACCTTGTCACCGGCCTTCAGGCCGTCCTCGACCAACCACGCGCTGCCCACCGCGCGGCTGACCTTGACCGGGCGCACGTCGACCTTGTTGTCCTTGCCGACCACCATCGCGGTGGTGTCGCCCTTGGGATCGCGGGCGATGCCCTGCATGGGCACCAGCAGGCCGTTCTCGCGCACGCCGCTGCCGACCTGCGCACGCACGTACATGCCGGGCATCAGCACCTGGTCGGGGTTGTCCACCTTGACCCGCAGCGCGTAGCTGCCGGTGGTGGGATCGACGCTGACTTCGGAGAACTCCAGGGTGCCCTTGTGGGCGAACTCGGTCCCGTCGTCGAGCAGGATGGTGACCGGCAGGGTCTGGTTGTCCTGCAGGCGGCCGCTGGCCAGTTCGCGGCGCATCTGCAGCAGTTCGCTGGCCGACTGGGTCAGGTCGACGTAGATCGGGTCGAGCTGCTGCACGGTGGCGAGCGCGTCGGCCTGGCCGGCGCTGACCAGCGCGCCCTGGGTGACCGAGGACTTGCCGATGCGGCCGCTGATCGGGGCGGTGATGCGCGCGTAGCCGAGGGTGACGTTGGCGGCGTCCAGCGCGGCCTTGGCGGCACCGACATCGGCCTCGGCCTGCTTCTGCGCGGCCACGGCGTTTTCCAGGTCCTGCTTGCTGACCGCATCGACCTTGGCCAGCTCGGTGATGCGCTTGGCGCTCAGGCGCGCCGCGTTGGCAGTGGCCTCGGCGCGGGCGAGCTGGGCGCGGGCGCTGTTGGCCTGGGCGCGGTAGCTGGCGTCGTCCACCTGGTACAGGGGCTGGCCGGCAGTGACCAGGCCGCCCTCGGTGAACAGACGCTTGGCGACGATGCCGCTGACCTGGGGGCGCACTTCGGCCACCAGGAAGGCGTTGGTGCGACCGGGCAGTTCGCGGGTGAGGCTGACCTGTTCGCTCTTGAGGGTGGCAACGGTGACCTGGCCCGGGCCGCCCTGCGGCCCCTCCTGCTCACCGCCGCCACAGGCGGACACGGTCAAGGCGATCGCGAGGGACAGCGCGAGAAGACGGTACGGGGATCGGGACATGGTGGGGGCTCACAGGAAACGAAAAGGGTCGCCTGCAGCACTACCCCGCCTTGAAAAGCGACGAATGACAGCCAACAGGTCGGCAAATACAGCAAATCTGACGACTCCGGCGCTGCCGCGGCTACGCGCGCACCTCGCCGAGGTTCAGTGGGACGGAAATATACATACATGCATGTTTGTTTGTAAAGCGGTACAATTCAGGTCGGTTTCATCCAGCAACTGCACAGCGCAATGGCCAGAAAAACCAAAGAAGAGGCGCAGGCCACCCGCGCGGGCATCCTTGATGCAGCGCAGGCCTGTTTCCATGAATACGGCGTGGCCGGGACCAGCCTGGCGATGATCGGTGCGCGCGCGGGTTACACTCGCGGCGCGGTGTACTGGCACTTCAAGAACAAGACCGAAGTGCTGACCGCGATGATCGACCGCGAGCGCATTCCGTTCATCGAGCGCCTGCGGCGGACGACCTCGTCCAAGCGCAACACGCCGGTGCTGGACCTGCGCTCGGCGCTGCTGGTGTCCTTCCAGGAGCTGGCCGACGACGAGCGGCTGCGCAACATGATGGAGATCATGCTGCGCAACGATCTGTCGGTGGAGAGCCAGGCGATGCAGGCGCTGCAACTGGAAGCATCGCGCGAGGAGCTGGCCATTTTCGCCGCCGCGTTCGAGCGCGCGCGCGAGTTGGGCCAGTTGCGCGAGGGGGTGGACGTGGACACGGTGGCGCGCATCGTGAGCACGAGCCTGACTGGCGTGCTGTACAGCGCGATGCTGGAGCCGGAACTGTTCGAGATCAAGCGCGATGGCCTGCAGACGCTGGATGCCATCCTGAGCGCGTTCGTGAAGCCGGGTGTGTTCACCCCGGGCGCGGCGCCGACGGCGTTGCCGACTGAGGACGAGGCGTAAAGCCTGACGCCAAGACTCGAACGCCAAAGGCGCTCATTGGCGTCGCTGGCCGGGCTGGGCAGGTGCGGCAGGAAAGGCGTCGTGCTTACCCTGCGACGGCCCTTGGCAAAAGACGCTTCCCTCCGACGGGAGAAGAGCCAAAAAAAAAGCGACGACGCTTTCGCGCCGCCGCTTTCCTACCACCCGACCGGTGTGATGCGTTACAGGATGTAGCGGCTCAGGTCCGGGTCCTGCACCAGCTCGCCCAGGTGCGCATCCACGTAAGCCTTGTCGATGCTGATGGTCTCGCCATCGCGGTCCGGGGCCTCGTAGCTGAGCGTGTCCAGCAGGCGCTCCAGCACCGTGTGCAGGCGGCGGGCGCCGATGTTTTCCTGGCGCTCGTTGACCTGGAAGGCAATCTCCGCGAGGCGGTCCACCGCATCGTCGGTGAACGTCATCGCCACGCCTTCGGTCTGCAGCAACGCTTCGTACTGCTTGGTCAGCGCCGCCTTCGGTTCGGTGAGGATGCGCACGAAATCCTGCTTGCTCAACGCGCCCAGCTCCACCCGGATCGGGAAGCGGCCCTGCAGCTCCGGGATCAGGTCGCTGGGCTTGGCCAGGTGGAACGCGCCGGAGGCAATGAACAGGATGTGGTCGGTCTTGATCGTGCCGTACTTGGTGGACACGTTGGAGCCCTCCACCAGCGGCAGCAGGTCGCGCTGCACGCCTTCGCGCGAGACGTCGCCGCCGCCCACGTTGTCGCCGCGCTTGGCCACCTTGTCGATCTCGTCGATGAACACGATGCCATGCTGCTCGCAGGCCTCGATCGCCGCGCTGCGGATGTCGTCTTCATTGACCAGCTTGCCGGCCTCTTCCTCGATCAGCAGCGGACGCGCCGCCTTGATGCTCAGCGTGCGCTTCTGCGCCTTGCCGCCGCCCATGCTGGAGAACATCTGGCGCAGCTGCTGGCCCATTTCCTCCATGCCCGGCGGGGTCATGATGTCCATGCTGACGTTGGCGGTGACTTCCAGCTCGATCTCGCGCTCGTCCAGCTCACCGTTGCGCAGCATGCGGCGGAACTTGATCCGGGTCTCGTTGTCCTGCGCCGATGGCTCGTTGCGCGCCGCCTCGGCATCGAAGCCGATGCCCACGCTGCGGCGCGGCAGCAGCGCATCCAGGATGCGGTCTTCGGCGCGCTCCTCGGCCTGGGTGCGCACGCGCACCTTGGCCTGCTCGCGATACAGCTTGACCGCGGTGTCGGCCAGGTCGCGGATGATCTGTTCCACGTCCTTGCCGACATAGCCGACTTCGGTGAAGCGGGTGGCTTCGACCTTCACGAACGGCGCGTTGGCCAGCGTGGCCAGGCGGCGCGCGATCTCGGTCTTGCCCACGCCGGTCGGGCCGATCATGAGGATGTTCTTGGGCATCACCTCGTTGCGCAGTTCGGCCGGCAACTGCATGCGGCGCCAGCGGTTGCGCAGCGCGATAGCGACCGCGCGCTTGGCATCGTGCTGGCCGACGATATGCCGGTCCAGCTCCTGCACGATCTCGCGCGGGGTCATGGTGGCGGAAGAGACTTCGATCTTGTGCGGCATGGATGTGCTCACGAGGATATGGGGTGGAATGACGTATCACCGGCCTGCCTGGCAGCGTCGTAACGCTGATGCAGCGCCACGCCATGCGTGGCTGACCGGAAACCGCAGCCACGCATGGCGGGGCTCTAGCGAGCGTTGACCCTGCGGGTCAAAGCTCCTCGACCACCACGTTGCGGTTGGTGTAGATGCAGATGTCGCCGGCGATGTTGATCGACTCGGTGGCGATGGTGCGGGCGTCCAGTTCGGTGTGCGCCAGCAGCGCGCGCGCGGCCGACAGCGCGTAGGAGCCACCGGAGCCGATGGCGATGATGCCGTCTTCGGGCTCGATCACATCGCCGGTGCCGCTGATGATCAGCGAGGTGTCCTTGTCGGCTACCGCGAGCAGCGCCTCGAGCTTGCCCAGGCGGCGCTCGGTGCGCCAGTCCTTGGCCAGTTCCACCGCGGCGCGCTGCAGCTGGCCATGCTTTTCCAGCTTGGCTTCGAACAGCTCGAACAGGGTGAACGCATCGGCGGCCGCGCCAGCGAAACCGGCCAGCACCTGGCCCTCACGACCCAGCCGGCGCACCTTGCGGGCGTTGCCCTTCATCACCGTGTGGCCGAGGGTGACCTGGCCATCGCCGGCAACCGCGACATGACCGTTGCGGCGCACCGAGATGATGGTGGTGGCGTGAAACACATTGGGATTCTGACTGGGGTCCATGGAGCCTCCGGGGTGACAGAGACTGAGGTGGGGTCGTTGCCGGGGGCTTCAACCCACCCTGCCCTGCGCCCGGGTGACGCAGCGGATCGATTCAGCTTTCGTTGCCGCTCTTGCGCCGCTTGGCACGCGGGTGCGCGGCGTCGTAGACCTTGGCCAGGTGCTGGAAATCCAGGTGGGTGTAGATCTGCGTGGTGGCGATGTCGGCGTGGCCAAGCAGCTCCTGCACGCCACGCAGGTCACCGGACGATTCCAGGATGTGGCTGGCGAAGCTGTGCCGCAGCATGTGCGGATGGACGTGCTTGAACAGGCCCTGGCGCTGGGCCAGCTGGCGGATGCGGATCTGGATGGCGCGCTGGGTGATCGGGCCGCCCTTGCGCCCGGGGAATACCGGCTGGCCTTCGCCCCCGCCGCTTTCGCCGCGCCAGCCTTCCAGCGCGGTGCGCGCGTGCGAGCCGAACGGTACGCGGCGCTGGCGGTTGCCCTTGCCCATCACGTTGACCAGACCGGTGGCGAAATCCAGGTCGCGCCAGATCAGCGCGCACAGTTCGCTCAGGCGTAGCCCGGAGGAATAGAACAGTTCCAGCAGCGCGCGGTCGCGCAGGCCCAGTGGACCATCGGTGGGCAGTTCCACCAGTTGCACCGCCTCGTCGGCATCGAGCACCTGCGGCAACTTGCGCGGTGCCTTGGGAGCCTTCAGGCCCGCCGCGGGGCTGGCATCGATGCGCTGGTGCTTGAGCAGCCAGGCGTAGAAACTGCGGTAGGCCGACAGCCGCCGCTGCAGTGACGTCGGCGACAGCCCGCGACGGTGCTCGGCCGCGATGAACTGGCGCAGCTGCTCGCCGTGCAGGGCCTCGATCACCGCGCCCTGCCCCTGCGACCAGTGCGTGAGCGCGTCGAGGTCACGCCGGTACGCGTCCAGCGTATGCGCCGACATGCGCCGCTCCACCTGCAGGTGCAAGAGGAACTCGGCGGCGGCGCTCATGGCAGCGGGGTCGCGACCGGGCTCAGCCCTGCGCGAAGCGCGTCAGCGCCACGCCCAGCGACTCGCCCATCATGCGCAGGAACAGCGTGCCCATGCCGGGATAGAAGCGGTTGGCATCGTGGCTGCCCACCGCGATCAGGCCCACGCCCGGCAACGGCAGCAGGGCGCTGGATTGCACCTCGCCGACGCGCTCGCCATAGAGCACGGCGTTCTTTTCCGGCTGCAGGCGGCCACAGATCGGTTCGCCATCCTGGAGGCAATCGCGGAACGCGGCCAGGGCCGGGCTGTCCGCGGCGATCACCTGCAGCCACGGTGCCTGCTCCAGTCCGGCCACCGGGTGCAGCAGCACCAGCCGCACCAGGTCACCGGCAAAGTCTTCTTCCAGCGAGGCGGCCATGGCACGCAGGGTATCGGCAGCCGAGGTCTGCTTCATCAACGCCAGGGTCAGCTGGTGGGTGCGCACTGCCAGGCGTTCGTTGACCTGCGCGTTGGCGGCCAGCTCGGCCAGCCGCCGCGACAGCTCGCGGTTCTTGTCGCGCAGCACCTCGAGCTGGTAGCTGGCCAGCGAGGCGGTCGGGCCGTCGTCGCGCGGGACTACCAGGGTGAGGGTGAGGTCGGGGAACTGCTTGAGGAAGGCAGGGTGCCGACGCAGCCAGGCGGCGACGTCATGCGCAGCGATCTTTTCGACGGTCTCGCTCATGGGTTCCACTCCCCTTCAAAGACGAACGCTGCCGGGCCGGACATCACCACCTGGGCGTCGTCGGCCGGCCAGCGCAGGCGCAGGTCGCCGCCCGGCAGCGACAGCGTGGCATCGCGCTCGAGCCGGCCGCGCTGCATCATCACCACCGCCGCGGCGCAGGCACCGCTGCCACAGGCCAGGGTTTCACCGACGCCGCGCTCGTACACGCGCAGGCGCGCATGCCGCGGGTCGATCACCTGCACGAAGCCGACATTGACCGACTGCGGGAACGTGGCGTGCTGCTGCAGCAACGCGCCCAACCGCTCCACCGGTGCCGCGTCGACCAGGCCGACCTCGATCACCGCATGCGGATTGCCCATCGATACCGCCCCGAAACGCACGGTGTCGCCCTGCAGGGGCAGCAGGTATTCATCGCGGGCGCGGGCGAAGCCGAGCAGCGGCACCTGCGCCGGTTCGAAGCGCGGCACGCCCATGGCCACCGCGTACTGGTCGCTGCCGAGGCGCTCGATGGTGTGGGTGGCCAGCGGGCTGTCGATGGCGAAGCGGTCGCCGCTGGCCGCGCCATCGCGGACCAGCCAGGCCGCCACACAGCGCGCGCCGTTGCCGCACTGCTCGGACTGCGAGCCGTCGGCGTTCCAGATCCGGTAGGACGCGACCGAGCCCTCGGCACGCGGCGGCTCGATGGTCAGGATCTGGTCGCACCCCACGCCGGTATGGCGGTCGGCCAGGTGCGTGGCCAGGGCCGGGGTGGGTTCGGGCGTACCGTCACGCAGGTCCAGCACCACGAAGTCATTGCCGGCACCGTGCATCTTGCTGAAGCGAAGCGCCGTGGACGCGGCCTTACTCATTACCGTCTTCGGACTTCAGCGGCGCATCGACCGGATCGGGTACCACCGGCGGGGTGTCGGTGTCATCCACGGCGGCCGGCGGCGGGGTGGCGTCGGTGGCCGGTTCGGCGACTTCCTCGACCGGCACCGGCTTCTGCGGCAGTACCAGCGGGCCCTTGTTGCCGCAGGCGGCAAGGAGAAGCAGCGAGGCCGCTGCCAACGGAATCAGGATTCGGTTGCGATGGGGGATGCTCATGCCCCGAGTATAGCCGTGCCCTCTTTGGCCGAGGGTATCGATTCAGTGAATGGGGTAAAGCCACCCCATGCAGGGCCTGGCGGTGCCACGCGTCATGAGGCCGGCGGCAGCGGCCGGCTCCACAGCCAGATCGCCACCACGGTCATGCTGCCGATGGACAGCCACTTCACCCAGGCGATCGGCACGCACCACAGCATGATGCCGGCGCACGCGGTCATGGTCAGGGTGGCCATCCATTTGGCGTAGCGGCTGACCGCACCGTGGGCCTGCCAGTTGACGATGGCCGGGCCGAAGCGCGGGTGCTGCAGCAGCCAGGTGTGCAGGCGCTCCGAGCCGCGCGAGGCGGCCCAGGCAGAGATCAGGATGAAGACGGTGGTGGGCAGGCCCGGCACGAAGATGCCGACGATGCCGGTGCCCAGGCTGGCATAGGCCAGCAGCCACCACGCCCAACGGAACCGCACCGGCGGCCGCGGGGCCGGGGCATCAGGAACGTCGGGGCGCTCGGGAAGAGTCATGCGCGCAGCATAGCGAGCCGGGGCGGCCACCGCGATGGTCGCCGCCCTGCCCGCCATGGGTCATTTCGCCGCAGGCGTCACCCCGAGCTGGTCGAGCACGAACGCGTACGCTTCGGCCAGCTCGTGATAGCGCTGGAAGCGGCCGGACTTGCCGCCGTGGCCGGCCTCCATGTTGGTGCGGAACACGATCGGATGCGTGCCGGTGTTGTCATCGCGCAGCTTGGCCACCCACTTGGCCGGCTCCCAGTACTGCACCTGCGAATCCCACAGGCCGGTGCCGACGAACAGCGCCGGGTAGGCCTGCTTCTTCACGTTGTCGTAGGGCGAGTAGCCGAGCATGTAGTCGTAATACTCGCGCTGCTCGGGATTGCCCCACTCGTCGTACTCGTTGGTGGTCAACGGGATGCTCGCATCGAGCATGGTGGTGACCACGTCCACGAACGGCACCTGCGCGACCATCACCCGGTAATCCTGCGCCGCCTGGTTGGCCACCGCGCCCATCAGCAGGCCGCCGGCACTGCCACCGGAGGCGGCCACCCGGTCCTTGGATGCATAGCCGAGGCGGACCAGTTCGCGGGTGACGTCGACGAAGTCGTTGAAGGTGTTCTGCTTCTTCAGCAGCTTGCCGTCCTCGTACCAGGCGCGCCCCATTTCCTCGCCGCCGCGGATATGCGCGATGGCATAGACCACGCCGCGATCGAGCAGGCTGACCACGGTCTGGCTGAAACCGGGGTCCATGGACATGCCGTAGCTGCCATAGGCGTACTGGTACAGCGCGGCACTGCCGTCCTTCTTGAAGCCGTTGCGGTAGACCAGCGAGACCGGCACCTTGACCCCGTCGCGCGCGGTCACCCAGACGCGCTCGGTGGTGTACTGCGAGGGGTCGTAGCCCAGCACCGGCTGCTGCTTGAGCTGGCGACGCTCACCGGTGACGGTGTTCAGTTCGAAGGTGGTGGTGGGGGTGGTCATCGAGTTGTAGGCGTAGCGCAGCCACGGGCTGTCCGGCTCCGGGTTGGCGGCCAGGCCCATCGAGTAGGCCGGCTCGTCGGCCTTGACGTATTCCTGGCGACCGTCCGGGTACAGCAGGCGGATCCGCTCCAGGCCGTTGGAACGCTCGGCGATCGCGCTGAAGCCATCGAACAGCTCGACGCCCTCCACCAGCACCGCGTCATCGTGCGCGACCCAGTCGGTCCACTGCGTGCGCGAGGTGGCATCGGTGGGGGCAGTGACGAGCTTGAAGTTCTTCGCACCGGCATCGTTGGTGCGGATCACCCAGCGACCGTTGAAGTGGTCGGCGTCGTACTCGACATCGCGCGCACGCGGGGCCAGCACGGTGAATGCCTGCGGGTCGGCGGCCGGGGCGTAGCGGGTCTCCGAGCTGACCGTGCTGTGCAGTTCGATGGTGAGGAATCTGTCGTCGCGGGTGCGGCCGACGCCCATGTAGAAGCTGTCGTCCTTTTCTTCGTAGACCAGCACGTCGCTGCTGGCCGGCGTCCCCAGCACGTGCTTTTTCACGCGCACGGTAAGCAGGGTGTCCGGATCGTTCTCGACGTAGAACAGGGTGCGGTTGTCGTCGGCCCAGACCACGTTCGGCGAGACGTTCTCGATGCGGTCCGGCAGTACCTGGCCGGTGCGCAGGTCCTTGAAGCGGATCACGTACTGGCGACGGCCGACATCGTCTTCGGCCCAGGCCAGCAGGTGGTTGTCCTGGCTGACGTCGGCATCGCCGACATCGAAGTAGTTCTTGCCCTCCGCCATCACGTTGACGTCGAGCAGGATCTCTTCAGGCGCGTCCATGCTGCCCTTGCGCCGTGCCTGGATCGGGTAGTCCTTGCCGGTCTCGAAACGGGTGTAGTACCAGTAGCCGCGATCGCGCGCGGGCACGCTGGCGTCGTCCTGCTTGATGCGCGCGACGATTTCCTTGTACAGGGTGTCCTCGAGCGGCTTGAGCGGCGCCATCACCTGGTCGGTGTACGCGTTCTCCGCGTTCAGGTAGGCCAGCATCTTCGGGTCTTCGCGCTTGTCGTCGCGCAGCCAGTAATAGTCGTCGCTGCGGGTGGCACCGAACGGCGCCTTGACCGTGTGCGGATGCTTCTCGGCGTCGGGCGGGGTCAGCGCGGGGGCGGCATGCACGTTGGAGGTCATCAGGCTGGCAACCAGTAAACAGAGGGCGGGCTTCACGAGATAAGGTTCCTTTCGGGGGAATGCAATGGCGTCCGTGTTCAGCCCAGTCTGGGCGGGCCCGGCGGCGCCGGCAAGCCTGCCGGTGGTCACAGCGCCTATCATCGACGGCATGAGCACTCCCACGTCCCCGCGCGGCTACAGCCGCCGCAGTCAGGAAATCGAACCCTTCCACGTGATGTCGCTGCTGGCCCGCGCGCAGGCGCTGGAGCAGGCCGGCCACGATGTCATCCACTTGGAGATCGGCGAGCCGGACTTCACCACCGCCGCGCCGATCGTGCGTGCCGGCCAGGCCGCACTGGCCGCCGGCCACACCCGTTACACCGCGGCGCGCGGCCTGCCGGCGCTGCGCCAGGCGATCGCGGGGTTCTACCGCGCGCGTTACCAGTGTGAGATCGATCCGGAACGGATCCTGGTCACCCCCGGCGGCTCGGGCGCGTTGCTGTTGACGAGCAGCCTGCTGGTGGACCCGGGCAGGCACTGGCTGCTGGCCGACCCGGGGTATCCCTGCAACCGGCACTTCCTGCGCCTGGTGGAAGGCGCGGCGCAACTGGTGCCGGTGGACCCGTCGACGGCCTACCAACTGACCCCGGACCTGGTGGCGCGGCACTGGAACGCCGACAGCGTGGGCGCGCTGGTGGCCTCGCCGGCCAACCCGACCGGCACGGTGTTGTCGGCGGCGCAGTTGGGCGGCCTGTCGCAGGCGCTGAAGTCGCGGGGCGGGCACCTGGTGGTGGACGAGATCTACCACGGACTCACCTATGGCATGGACGCAGCCAGCGTGCTGGAGGTGGACGACGAGGCGTTCGTGCTCAACAGTTTTTCCAAGTATTACGGGATGACCGGCTGGCGGCTGGGCTGGCTGGTGGCGCCACCGCAGGCGGTGCCCGAGCTGGAGAAGCTGGCGCAGAACCTGTACATCAGTGCGTCGAGCATCGCCCAGCACGCGGCGCTGGCCTGTTTCGAGCCGGACACGATCGCCGTGTTCGAGCAGCGCCGCGCGGCTTTCCGCGAGCGCCGCGACTACCTGCTGCCGGCGCTGCGCGCGCTGGGTTTCCGTATCGAGGTGGAGCCGGAAGGGGCGTTTTACCTGTACTGCGACGTGAGCGCGTTCACCGACGACGCGCAGGCGTTCTGCACGCACTTCCTGGAAACCCAGCACGTGGCGTTTACCCCGGGCCTGGATTTCGGGCACTACCGCGCGAACGAGCATGTGCGGCTGGCCTACACGCAGGAGGTGCCACGGCTGGAAGAGGCGGTGGCGCGTATCCGGCGCGGGCTGGAGACGTGGGTGCGGTGATGCGGCAGTGTTTTAGAAGCTTTAGAAGCTGAAAAGCTGCAAAAGCTGCAAAAGCTGAAACGGCGCAAAAGCCGCAAAGGCGGCGAACGGTCGCGCTGGGCGGGGATGTGTGGATTCGCGGGACACGCCGTAAATCCATCCGTGGAGGCTCGCGTACGCCATCCATGGCGTACGACGGTCCCGCGAATCCACACACCCCCACCCCCAGACAACGGGTCGGTGGCCATGGCACAACGCGAAAGCGCCAGCAGAAGGCATCGCCGGCTTCACCGCTCTTTGCTTCCCTGCTTCTTGGCTGAGCACCCGCACACTGTCAAGGGCGGGTAGGGGTGGGTTGGCGGGACCATCATGCGCCATGGATGGCGCATGCGAGCCTACAGGGATGTATTTACGGCGTGTCCCGCCAACCCGCCCGTACCCGCCCAAACCAGCGAAAGCACACACGAGCAGCGGTGGACGTTGACGTTGATCCTGCAGTTGCCTTCGGCACTTGAAAGCCCGCCGCAGGCGAAGGAAAAACCCCAAAAAAAACGCCACGCATTGCTGCGTGGCGTTGAAACTGGGGTGAGGCCAACCTGACGCCCCACCACCCGGAGGCGGGCCGAAGATGCCTTCGGCTATTCCCTGCGGCTACCGGGCCGATGGGCCATCCCAGCAGTCGAGCAACGCTCGACTCTACCGCAACTGCTCCCACAGGAAGCTATAGGCCAATGCCGACATGTGCGCGGCCTGCGCATTGTTGGCCGCCCCGCCGTGACCGCCCTCGATGTTCTCGTAATAGGTCACGTCCTTGCCCGCCGCGATCATCTTGGCCGCCATCTTGCGGGCATGGCCCGGATGCACGCGGTCGTCGCGGGTGGAGGTGGTGAACAGCACCGGCGGGTAGGTCTTGGCCGGATCGAACAGGTGGTACGGCGAGAACGTCTGGATGTAGGACCAGTCGGCCGTATCCGGATTGCCGTACTCGGCCATCCACGAGGCGCCCGCCAGCAGGTGGCTGTAGCGCTTCATGTCCAGCAGCGGCACCTGCACCACCACCGCCCCGAACAGCTCCGGGTACTGGGTGAGCATGTTGCCGGTGAGCAGGCCACCGTTGCTGCCGCCCTGCACGCCCAGGTGCTTGGCCGAGGTGATCTTGCGGGTCACCAGGTCGCGGGCGACCGCCGCCATGTCCTCATACGCCTTGTGCCGGTTCTGCTTCAGCGCGGCCTGGTGCCAGCGCGGACCGTATTCGCCACCACCACGGATGTTGGCCACCACGTACACGCCGCCCTTCTCCAGCCACGCCCGGCCCATGCCGCCGGAATACGACGGGGTCAGCGAGATTTCGAAGCCACCGTAGCCGTACAGCAGGGTCGGGTTGCTGCCATCGAGCTTCATGTCCTTGGCATGCACCACGAAGTACGGCACGCGGGTGCCGTCCTTGCTGGTGGCGAAGTGCTGCTCGATCACCTTGCCGTCGGCATTGAAGAACGCCGGCATGGTCTTGAGCACTTCCGGCTGCTTGCCGATCTCGGCCAGTGCGAGCGTGGTCGGGGTCAGGTAGTCGGTGACCGTCATCCACACTGCGTCGCTGTCATCGGCATCCACCGCACCCACGGCCACGGTGCCGAAGGCCGGCGCGCCGGTGAAGGCGCTCTTCTTCCAGCCGCTGTCGGTCGGGGTCAGCACGCTCAGGCGGCTCTTGACGTCGTCCAGCACGTTCAGCACCAGGTGGTTCCGGGTCCAGCTGCTGCCGGCCAGCGAGGTGGTCTCGGTCGGCGCGAACAGCACCTCGAAATCACGCTTGCCGGCGATGAAATCGTCCAGCTTGGTCACCAGCAGCGAACCGGCGGTGTAGGTCTTGCCGCCCACCGTCCACGGCTCGCGCAGCTCCAGGGTCAGCCACTGCTTGCGCAGGCCCTTCTCGGCCGAGTTGGGTGCATCGATCTTGGTCAGCGTGCCGTCGTCGCCGCGCAGGTAGACCTCGTTGTTGTAGAAGGCCAGCGTGCGGCTGACCAGGTTGCGCTCGTAGCCGGGCGTGTCGTCGTGCATCGCCGCGATGTACATGTCATCCGGCTTGCCCTCGTAGACCACGCTCGCCGAGGCCATCGGAGTACCGCGCTTCCACAGCTTGGCCACCCGCGGATAGCCGGAGCTGGTCATCGTACCGTCGCCGAAATCGGTATAGACGAACACCGTGTCGCGATCGATCCAGTTCAGCCCGCCCTTGGATTCCGGACGGAAGAAGCCGTCCTTGATCCAGGACTTGTTGGCCAGGTCGAACTCACGGGTGACGTCGGCATCGGCACCGCCGCGCGACAGCGCGATCAGGCAGCGCGAGTAGTCCGGGCGCAGGCACTCGGCGCCATGCCATACCCAGTTCTCGCCTTCGGCCTTGTTCAGCGCGTCCAGGTCGAGCACGGTTTCCCACGTCGGCGACGCCTTGCGGTACTCGGCCAGCGTGGTGCGGCGCCAGAGGCCGCGCTCGTGCTGCTTGTCCTTCCAGAAGTTGTAGTAGTAGTCGCCGATCTTCTGCACGCCGGGGATCTTGGCGTCCGAATCGAGCACCTCGCGGATGCTGGCTTCCATCTGCTTGAACGCCGGGGTCTGGGCCAGGCGCCCTTCGGACTTGGCGTTCTGCTGCTTGACCCAGTCAAGCGACGCGTCGCCGGTGACGTCTTCCAGCCAGGCGTAAGGGTCGGCGGGGGCGTCAGCGGCCATGGCGGTGCCTGCCACGGTGGCGGACAGCAGGCCTGCCAACAGGCAGGCGGAAGCGATTCGGGACATTGGGGCTCCAGACAGTCATAGGCCCCGGACGCTATCACACGGGCTGGCCCGCGCCCCCGTGTCGAAGGTCAGGGCGCGCGGTGCGCGGGACGATGCGCGCCGTGCGGCGCCTGGCCTGCGGACCACGCCGGCGACGGCTGCGGCGTTGCAGCAGGGCCTGCGGCAAGCGGAAGCGGTACAGGCTCCACCAGGCCAGCCAGGGCATGCCGACCAGCCACATGGGCATCCAGCCCAGCCACTCGCTGCTGCCACGGGCTGCCGGCCACACCAGGACCAGCGCCAGGCCCGCCAAGGCCACCTGGCGTACGGCCCGCAGCACCTGCGGATCGGGGCAGGTGCCGGCACGCGCGGAGCGCTGTGAACGCGGGCAATGACGCGAAGACGACAAGGACATGACACGACTCCGTGCGAAAGTGATGCGTCACCTTGCCGTGCCACCATCTCACCGGCTGCGACCTGCCGACGCAGCGGCCACGGCAAGCGTGAACGCCACCATTGACGTTCTCCGCCGTCCCACCCACCATGCCCGTGCCAGCCACTGGAGCCTTCTGCCGCATGTCTCTGAACCGCCCGCTTCGCGCTCTCCTGTTGCTGTCGACGCTGTCGCTGCTGTCCGCCTGCGCCTTCCGCCACGAGGCCAAGCCGACCCCGGCGCCGGAGGCCGCCAACGCCATCGGCGCCCCGATCGACCTGCAGCGGTTCATGGGTACCTGGTACGTGATCGGCCGGGTGCCCAACCCGGTGGAGCGCGGCCACGTGGCCAGCGTCAACGAGTTCAGCCTGCGCGGCGACCAGAAGGTGAGCATCACCTACCGCTACCGCAACGGCTTCTCCGAACCGCTGCAGCAGCTGACCGTGCGCGCCTCGGTGGACGAGGACAGCGGCAACCACAACTGGCGCACCTGGTTCTACAAGATCGTGCCCACCCACACCCGCGTGCTGGAAGTGGCGCCGGACTATTCGTGGGCGATGCTTGGCTACCCGGGCCGCGAAATGGCCTGGATCTTCGCGCGCAAGCCGGACATGGACAAGGACCTGTACAAGGAACTGGCTACCCGCCTGCGTGACGAGTACGGGGTCAATACCGACAAGCTCAAGCGCGTGCCGCAGCACCCCGAGCAGGTGGACCGGCTGGGCTATGAGGTGCCGAACGTCCGGTAAGGGCGGCGGTCAGGCCGCCTCGCGCGGCTGCACCCTGCGCTCGATTTCCTGACGGGTCGGCAGCGTCTTCAGATCGTACTCGGCCTGGAGGGCCCGCCACGACGCGGCGTCGCCGCCGAAATGACGCGCCAGGCGCACTGCGGTATCCGCCGTTATGCCACGAGTTTCATGCACGATGGCGTGCAATCGCGTCGGCGGCACATCCTGAGGCCATGCCACGTCGCCCCTGGGCATGGCGTACCGACCAACGGTCGGTACCGACCGGTCATTTCCGGCTGTAGTGCGAGACCAGGCGGTCGCCGATCATCTGCAGCACCTGCACCAGCACCAGCAGCAGCACCACGGTGACCAGGGCCACGTCGGTGTGCGAGCGCTGGTAGCCATCGCGGAAGGCCAGATCGCCCAGGCCGCCGGAACCGATCGCACCGCCCATCGCCGTGAAGCCGATCAGCGCGATCACCGTCACGGTGGCGCCGGCGATCAGGCCGGGGCGCGCTTCGGGCAGCAGCACCCGGGTGACCAGCTGCCAGGTGGTGGCGCCCATCGCCTGGGTGGCTTCGATCACGCCACGGTCCACTTCGCGCAGGGCGGTTTCCACCAGCCGTGCATAGAACGGCGCCGCGCCGATCACCAGCGGCACGATCGCGCCGCGGACGCCGAGCGAGGTGCCCATCATCCACAGCGTGAGCGGGATCAGCACGATCATCAGGATGATGAAAGGCACCGAGCGCAGCAGGTTGACCAGCAGCGCCAGCGCGCCATACAGCACCGGCTTGCGATGCAGCTGCGGCGAACCGGTGAGGAACAGCAGCACGCCCAGCGGCAGGCCGATCAGCAGCGTCAGCGGCAGCGAGCCGCCGAGCATCAGCAGCGTATCCAGGGTGGCCTGGCCGATATCGGCCCACTTGCCTGCGTCCAGATGGCGGAAGAACCCGCCGGCGGTAGCCAGGATCATCGACGCAGCTCCTCGAGGTGGACACCGGCGGCAACGAAGCCGGCCTGTGCGGCCGCCACGTCACCGCCGACCAGCGATACCGTCAGCTGGCCATAAGGCGTGTCCTTGATCCGGTCGATGCGGCCGGACAGGATGTTGTAGTCCACGCCGGTCTCGCGCGCGATGCGCCCCAGCAGCGGTTCGTAAGTGTCGGCACCGAGGAAGGTCAGGCGCACGATGCGGCCGGCGACGGCGTCGAAATCTTTGTGCAGCTCGCCTTCGTCCACCTGCTCCGATTCGCTGACGAAGCGGCGGGTGGTGGGGTGCTGCGGGTGCAGGAACACCTGGGTGACCGGGCCGGTCTCGACCAGGTGGCCGGCATCGAGCACGGCAACGCGGTCGCAGACGCGGCGGATCACGTCCATCTCATGGGTGATCAGCACGATGGTCAGGCCGAGTTCGCGGTTGATCCTGCCCAGCAGCTTGAGCACCGAGGCGGTGGTCTGCGGGTCCAGCGCACTGGTGGCCTCGTCGCACAGCAGGATCTGCGGGCGGGTGGCCAGGGCGCGGGCGATGCCCACGCGCTGCTTCTGGCCGCCGGACAGCTGCGCCGGGTACTTGGTGGCGTGCGCTTCCAGGCCGACGGTGCGCAGCAGTTCGTCCACGCGCGCATCGATCTCCGCGCGCGGGGTGCCGGCCAGTTCCAGCGGGAAGGCGACGTTGGCGGCCACCGTGCGCGAGGACAGCAGGTTGAAGTGCTGGAAGATCATGCCGATCTTCCGGCGCAGCACGCGCAGGCCGTCGGCATCCAGCGCGGTGACGTCCTCGCCCCCGATCAGCAGCCGCCCACCGGTGGGTTCTTCGAGCCGGTTGATCAGGCGGATCAGGGTCGACTTGCCCGCACCGGAATGGCCGATGATGCCGAACACTTCGCCGGCCTCGATGGTCAGGTCCAGCGGCTGCAGCGCGGCAATCGCGCGGCCGCCGACGGCATAGGATTTGTGCAGGCGCTGGAACTCGATCACTTCGCGGTCAACCGGGGCATCGACGGGAGGGGGCGTGCAGCCTACCAGCGCGGGGCGGCCCTGGCCCGTGCGGCAGCGCGCAATGATATTCCGTTTGGTTCTAAGCCGACGTGATCGGGCCCGCTGCGGGCCCGGCACGGCTCACGGATGGTCCAGCGGGCTGGGCGGCTGGACTTGGCGGACCCGCTCGCGGTGCAGCAGGTACAGGCCGGAGGCGACGATGATCGCCGCGCCCAGCCAGGTCGCCCCGTCCGGCAGCGCGCCCCAGAACAGCAGGTCCCAGCCGATCACCCAGACCAGCCCGGTGTATTCCAGCGGCGCGATCAGCGAGGCCTCGCCCAGCTGGAAGGCCCGGGTCAGCGCAACCTGCCCGCCGGCCCCGGCCAGGCCCATGCCGGCGATCAGCGCGGCGTGGCCGAGCTGCAACGGCTGCCAGTCGGGGATGGCCAACAGCCCGGCACCCACGGCCATGATCACCAGGAACCACACCACCATCGACTGCGGGGTATCGGTGCGGGTGAGCATGCTGACGGTGATCGCGGCCACCGCGTAGGCGGTCGCCGCCAGCAGCACCATCAACCCGGGCACCGAGATGAAGCCGCCCACGCCCGGGCGCAGCACCACCAGCACCCCGATCAGGCCGATGCCGATGGCGATCCAGCGGCGCGGGCCGACGTGCTCGCCCAGCAACGGCACCGACAGCGCGGCGATCAGCAGCGGGGCGACGAAGTATATCGTGTAGGCGGTGGACAGCGGCAGGCTGCGCAGGGCGTAGACGAAGCAGCCGATCATGGCCATGCCGAGCACGCCGCGCAGCAGGTGCAGGGCCCAGCGCCGGGGCACCAGCGAGCGCGGGCCGGCGGTGGCCAGCACCCAGACCAGCACGAACGGCAGCGAGGCCGCGCCGCGCAGGAAGGTGACCTGCAGGGTGGGATAGCTGGCCGAGAGTTGCTTCATGCCGGCGTCCATCAGCGAGAAGCAGGCGACCGCCATCAGCATCCAGGCGAC
The DNA here is from genome assembly GCF_056393175.1 of Stenotrophomonas sp. Steno-Z1. Taxonomy (NCBI): domain Bacteria; kingdom Pseudomonadati; phylum Pseudomonadota; class Gammaproteobacteria; order Lysobacterales; family Lysobacteraceae; genus Stenotrophomonas; species Stenotrophomonas sp. Steno-Z1. The sequence goes on from NZ_JBWJPB010000009.1 coordinate 113,787, forward strand.
GGCACGGGTGGGGGATTTCTGCATGTTCATGGCCCATTATCACCGGCATGGCCGGGGCGTCCACGGTGGCTTGATAGAATGTGGGCATTCACCCGCTGGAGTTTCGCCCATGCCCTCTTTTGACGTTGTTTCCGAAGTCGACATCCACGAGTTGACCAATGCGGTCGACCAGGCCAACCGCGAGCTGTCCACGCGCTTCGATTTCAAGGGGGTGGAGGCGAAGTTCGTGCTGGAAGACAGCGTGATCACCCAGTCCGCGCCGAGTGACTTCCAGTTGCAGCAGATGACCGACATCCTGCGCCAGCGGCTGACCGCGCGGAAGATCGACGCGGCGTGCCTGGAGTTTGGCGATATCGAATCCAATCTGGCCGGTGCGCGCCAGAAGATCACGGTCAAGCAGGGTATCGAGCAGAAGGTGGCCAAGAAGATCGCGGCGAAGATCAAGGAAGCCAAGCTGAAGGTGGACAGCCAGATCAACGGCGACAAGCTGCGGGTGACCGGCAAGAAGCGCGATGACCTGCAGGACGCGATGGCGCTGCTGAGGAAGGAGACCTTCGAGGTTCCGCTGCAGTTCGATAATTTCCGCGATTGATCCAACGCCGATCGGCCGCGTGGCGCCGTCCAACGGCCGGCACTACCGCCCGGTCGCGCGGATCCGGTGAGGCCGGCCGTGGGCCGGCACCCCCGCGCCGCTACCCGCGCAGGTGCTTGTACAACGTGGTCCGCGAGATCCCCAGCTGGCGTGCCGCGGCGGCGATGTTGCCCTCGTGCGCCGCCACGGCGTCTCGCACGGCCTGCGTGCCCTGTGCCCGCAGTGACGGCATGCCGGCCCCCCGCGCGGTGGCCGTCGTGCCCCGCCCTGCCCGCGCGGCCAGCGGCCCCCGCAGGTACTGCACGTAGACCGCGTGGTCTTCGTCCAGCCGCACCCGATGTGCCGGGCCGGCCAGCAGCAGGCGGCGGCGCTGGTGGACGCTGGCGCCGGCGAACAGGCCGTGCAGGGTGAGCAGCGGCAACGGCCCGCGGCGCGGCAGGCCGAACAGGCGTCGCGCCACCCGGTTGGCCGCGCGCACGCGCCCGTCCTCCTCGATCGCCAGCAGTCCCTGCAACGGCGACTGCAGCCAGCGCGCGTCGTGCTGCACAGCCAGCAGGTGGCAGGGCCGGTGTTCGACCATCAGCCGGTTCTCGGTGGACAGCGCGGCCTGGCGGAAATAGCCATGCAGCAGCTCCGCATCGCGCTCGCCGGTACCGGTGATGTCCAGCGCGCCGAGCACTTCGCCATCCAGCCCATGCAGCGGCACGCTCAGGCAGAACACCGCGGCGAAGCGGTCCAGGTAGTGCTCGTTGCCGCGCACCAGCGCCGGGGTGTCGTCGGCCAGGCTGCAGGCCGGCGCGGTGGTCCCGATGTCGATCTCGCGCAGGCGCCGCCCGACCTGGATCGGGCGCAGCACCGGCACATCGGCCAGGCCATGCTCGCGCTGGGCCACCACCATGCCGTCGGCGTTGACGCAGAACAAGGTCCACTGGCGTCCACCGAAGGCGGCCCAGAGATGGTCCAGGTCGTCGCGCACGCAGCGGGCCAGGCGGCGGTCGGCCGGGGCCTCCAGGCGCGGGCCGGAGGCGGCCAGGGGCGCGTAGTGCGGCTCCTGCCGGGGCTGCACCCCGGCCTGCCGCGAGCGCTCCCACGAGCGCTGCACCGACGGCGCCAGCAGCGACTCGGCCAGCGCCCCGCCGTCGGCGAAACGCTGGCGCGCGGCCGCCAATGCCAGTTGCTGCTCCCGCTGCATGCCGCCCATGGGTGTTCCTCCAAACCGGACCTGGAGCGTACACCCGTGACGCTGACTGACCGCACCGTCGCAGGCCCGTGGGCCTGCGACGGTGCGTTTCACTTGCCGATGGTCAGGATCGGCTTGAGGGTGACGCCACGGGTGCTGTCTTCGGCGGCCTGGTTGATCTGGTCCAGCGGATAGAACTTCACCAGCTTGTCGAACGGGAAACGGCCCTGCTGGTACAGCTGCACCAACTGCGGAATGAACACCTTGGGCACGCTGTCGCCCTCGACGATGCCGCGGATGCTGCGCCCGCCGAGCAGCAGGTTGTTGACGTCGAACTCGGCCTTGGTGCCGAGCTTGGGCGCACCGACCACGCCGATCACCCCGCGCCCGCCAAGCGCCTCGATCCCCTGCGCCAGCACCTCGGGACGACCGGTGGATTCCAGCGCGAAGTTGGCACCGCCCCCGGTGATCGCGCGTACGGCGTCGACCACGTCCACGTCGCGGCTGTTGATGACGTGGGTGGCGCCGAGCTCGGTGGCCAGTGCCAGCCGCGACGGCACCACGTCGATGGCGATGATGGTGGTGGCCCCGGCCACGCGCGCGGCCATCACCGCGCTCAGGCCGACCGCGCCGGCACCGAAGCTGGCAAAGCTGCTGCCGGGGGTGACCTGGAGCGAATTGATCACCGCCCCGGCACCGGTCTGGATGCCGCAGCCGAGCGGGCCGAGCAGTTCGATCGGGGCGTCGTCGGGCACCTTGATCGCGTTGTTCTCGCGGCTCAACGCATAGGTGGCGAACGAGGACTGCGCAAAGAAATGATCGTGCAGCGGGGTGCCGTCCGGCGCCTGGATCGCGGTGGAACCGTCCAGCGCGCCGCCGCCGAAGTTGAGCCCGAAGAAGTCCTTGCAGTACGCGCCGTGGCCGCCGCTGCAGGGGTTGCAATGGCCACAGGCACCGTAGGTAAGCACCACGTGGTCACCCACCTTCAGGTCCTTCACCCCCGGGCCGAGCGCTTCGACCACGCCCGCGCCTTCATGGCCGAGCACCGCCGGCAAGGGCACGGGGTAGTACTGGTCTCGCACGATCAGGTCGGTATGGCACAGCCCGGTGGCGATCACCCGCACCAGCACCTCGTCGTCCTGCGGCGCGCGGATGCGCGCGGGTTCGATGGTGAAAGGCTGTTCCTTCCCGCGCACCACGGCCACGGTGATGTCGCGCAGTTCTGCAGTTGCACTCACGTCGGTTTCCTTCGCTCAGATCGGGTACGCGGGCGCTTCGCCCTTGACGGTCAGCCACTGCCACTGGGTGAACTCGTCGATGTTGGACGGACCGCCGATGCTGGTGCCGTTGCCGGAGGCACCCACGCCCCCGAACGGGTTGATCACTTCATCGTTCACGGTCTGGTCGTTGATGTGCAGCAGCCCGGTGCGCAGGCGCTCGCCCAGCTTCAGTGCGCGCCCGACGTTGCTGGACACGATCGCCATCGACAGACCGTATTCGCTGTCGTTGGCCAGTTCCACCGCCTCGTCGTCGCTGTCGAACGGCACCACCACCGCCACCGGCGCGAAGATTTCCTCGTGGAAGGCCGGGTTGTCGCGGCTGACGTCGCTGAGCACGGTGGGGGCGAAGAACAGGTCCTGGTACGTGCCGCCGGTGGCGAGCGTGGCGCCTGCGGCCTGCGCCTCGGCGACGAGGCGGGCGGCGTGGTCGCGCTGCTGGGCGTTGATCAGCGGGCCGATCGCCACATCGCCGGTGGCCGGATCCCCGACCTTGAGCGAGGCGGCCTTGGCCACCAGCTTTTCCAGGAAGCGCGCGTAGATGCCGCGCTGGACCAGCACGCGGCCGGTCGCCATGCAGATCTGGCCCTGGTGCAGGTACACGCCCCACGCCGTGTTGGCGATGGCCAGGTCGATGTCGGCGTCATCCAGGATGATCAGCGAGTTCTTGCCGCCCAGCTCCAGCGACACCTTCTTCAGGTGCTTGCCGGCCGCTTCACCGACCTTGCGGCCGGCGCCGGTGGACCCGGTGAACTGGATCATGGCGATGTTGGGGTCGCTGGTGAGGGCGGCACCCGCCGCGCCGTCACCGGGCAGCACGTGCAGCAGCCCCGCCGGCAGGCCGGCCAGTTCGAACAGGCGCGCGATGACGAAGCCGCCGCACACCGCGGTGCGCGGGTCCGGCTTGAGCACCACCGCATTGCCCAGTGCCAGCGCCGGGGCGACCGCGCGCATGGCCAGGTAGAGCGGGAAATTGAACGGGGCGATCACCCCGACCACGCCCAGCGGGCGGCGCCGCGCCAGGTTGAGCCGGCCCGGCTCGGACGGCAGCACCTCGCCGATGCTGCGCGAGGGCAGCGCGGCCGCTTCATGCAGCGCCTTGGTGTTCACCTTGGCCTCGAAACCGGCCTTGAGCCGGGTCGAGCCGCTTTCGCGGACCAGCCATTGCACGATCTCATCGTTGTGCTGCTCGGCCAGCTGCGCGGCACGGCGCAGCACCTGGGCACGCGTCTCGTAGGGCGCGGCCGCCCACTCGCGCTGGGCCTTGGCGGCGGTCGCGGCGGCGGCGGCGATCCCGGCCGGATCGGTCATCGCGATCCGGCCCAGGGCGGTGCCGGTGGCCGGCTCGATCACGTCCTGGGTGCTGGCACCGGCCTGCCAGGCACCGTCGAACAGCTTGCCCGACCACACGTCGGCGGGGAGGAAGGGGGAGGTTGCTTGCATCGGTTGACTCCTGTTGACGCAGGTCGGCCAGGGCCGTCTCCTGCACATGGTTCACCCAGGCATTGGATACCCGCGCACGCGCACTGCCTATTGGCCGTTGGCGGACATGACGCAAGCCCCTGCCTGTACACGGGTTTCGAGCATGACCGGTGTCCAGTTAATGGACAGTAGGCGTGGCCGCCACGTCCTCACGGCTGCGCGCCGTACAATCACCTGCCCAGCCCGCGATACCGCCCGCCATGAACGACCACGCCTTCACCGACGACAGCGCCCCGGACGGCCCCGATGTCATCGCCGAAACCCGGACCTGGCTGGAGCAGATCGTGATCGGGCTGAACCTGTGCCCCTTCGCCAAGGCGGTGTACGTGAAGAACCAGGTGCGCTTCGTGCTCAGCGATGCGACCACGCCGGAGGCCCTGGTGGAGGAACTGGCCGAAGAGCTGGTGCTCCTGCGCGATACGCCGGCCGAGGAAATCGATACCACGCTGATCGTGCACCCCGAGGTGCTGACCGATTTCCTGGACTACAACGATTTCCTCGACAACGCCGATGCGGCCATCGAAGCGCTGGACCTGCAGGGCATCCTGCAGGTGGCCAGCTTCCACCCGCAGTACCAGTTTGCCGGCGTGGCCCCGGATGACGTGAGCAACTACACCAATCGCTCGCCCTACCCGACCCTGCACCTGTTGCGCGAAGACAGCGTGGAACGCGCGGTGGCCGCCTTCCCCGATCCGGACGTGATCGTGGAGCGCAACATCGAGACGCTGGACAAGCTGGGCGTGGAAGGCTGGACGCGCCTGCTCGGGCGCAAGGACAACTCGCGATGCCACTGACCCCGGCCATCACCGACTGGACCACGCAACCGCTGCGCGACCGCGTGGTCGTGGTCACCGGCGGCGCGCAAGGCGTGGGCCGCGGCATTGCCCAGGCCGTGCTGGGTGCCGGTGGCAGCGTGATGATCGCCGACCTGGATGCCGATGCCGGCAAGGCCTGCCTGAAGGAGTGGGCGTTGCCCGAGCGGGCGGCGTTCCAGCGCGCGGACGTGGCCAGCGAGCGCAGTGTGCAGGCGCTGGTGAAGGCCACGCTGAAGCGCTTCGGTCGAATCGATGGGCTGGTCAACAACGCCGGCATCGCCAGTGCCCATGGCACGCCGCTGGCGCGGATGACGCTGGCCGAATGGCAGCGCCGGCTGTCCAGCCTGCACGGCGCCTTCCTGTGCAGCAAGCATGCGCTGCCGGCATTGCGCGAGCACGCCGGCGCCATCGTCAACATCGCCTCCACGCGTGCGTGGCAGTCCGAGCCGGACAGTGAAGCCTATGCCGCGGCCAAGGGCGGGCTGGTCGCCTTCACCCACGCGCTCGCGTTGAGCGAAGGCCCGGCCGTGCGGGTCAACAGCATCAGCCCCGGCTGGATCACCACCGATGCCTGGCAGGCGCCGGCCCGCCGGCGCGCGCCCAAGCTGTCGCGCCGCGACCATGCGCAACACCCGGCCGGCCGCGTCGGCCAGCCGGGTGACATCGGCGCGCTGGCGGTCTTCCTGCTGTCGGACCTGTCCGGCTTCATCACCGGCCAGGACCATGTAGTCGATGGCGGCATGACCCGGAAGATGATCTACGCCGAATGAATCCCCGCCGCAGGGCGCGGACGGTGCGCATGGTTCGGACGGCGCGCATGGCCTGGACGGCGCGTATAGCCCACACGGTGCGCACGGCCTGGACTGCGCATGGCATGGACGGCGCGTATGGCTCGGACTGCGCGTATGGCTCGGACTGCGCGTATGGCTGGGACGGCGTGCATCGTGCCGACGGCGTGCATCGTGCCGACGGCGCGCACGGCTCGGACGGCGCGCATGGTCCCGACGGCACGCATGGCCCGGACGGCGCGTATGGCCCGGCGGTGCGCATGGCCCACGGTGCGCATGGCTTGGACGGCGCGCATGCCGCATACGGCACGCACGGCGCACACGACCCGGTAGAGCCGAGCCATGCTCGGCTGACGCGATGCAGACCCATAACGAAGGGCAGACACCGTGGCGACGGCAGGCACCGTGATGAAGGGCAGCCGAGCATGGCTCGGCTCTACCCTGGCGGCTCGGCGGTTATCCGGCCATGCCGTTGTGCCGCAGCAGCGCATCCACGCTCGGCGCGCGGCCGCGGAAGGCGGCGAAATTCTCCGCCGCACTGCGGCTGCCGCCCCGTGAGAGCACTCCATCGCGGAAGTGCGCACGGCCCGAACGGCGCGCACGGCCACACGCCCCGCATGGCACGCATTGCCCGGACTCCGCGCATGGCCTGGACTGCGCGCATCGTGCCGACGGCGCGCATGCCCCATACGACCCGGACGGCCCACACGAGCCGGTAGAGCCGAGCCATGCTCGGCTGACGCGGTGCAGACCCATAACGAAGGGCAGACACCGTGGCGACGGCATGCACCGTGATGAAGGGCAGCCGAGCATGGCTCGGCTCTACCCTCGCGGCTCGGCGGTTATCCGGCCATGCCGTTGTGCCGCAGCAGCGCATCCACGCTCGGCGCGTGGCCGCGGAAGGCGGCGAAATTCTCCGCCGCACTGCGGCTGCCGCCCCGTGAGAGCACTCCATCGCGGAAGTGCGCACGGCCCGGACGGCGCGCACGGCCACACGCCCCGCATGGCACGCATGGCACGCATTACCCGGACTCCGCGCATGGCTTGGACGGCGCGCATCGTGCCGACGGCGCGCATGCCCCATACGGCGCGCACGGCGCAGACGACCCGGTAGAGCCGAGCCATGCTCGGCTGACGCGGTGCAGACCCGTAACGAAGGGCAGACACCGTGGCCACGGCAGGCACCGTGATGAAGGGCAGCCGAGCATGGCTCGGCGCTACCCTGGCGGCTCGGCGGTTATCCGGCCATGCCGTTGTGCCGCAGCAGCGCATCCACGCTCGGCGCGCGGCCGCGGAAGGCGGCGAAATTCTCCGCCGCACTGCGGCTGCCGCCCCGCGAGAGCACTTCATCGCGGAAGCGCTTGCCGGTCTCGGCGACCTGGCCCGGCGCCTCTTCGAATGCGGCATAGGCGTCGGCGCTGAGTACTTCGGCCCACTTGTAGCTGTAGTACCCGGCCGCGTAACCGCCGGCGAAGATGTGGCTGAACTGGTGCGGGAAGCGATTCCAGGCCGGCGGACGGTTCACCGCCACTTCGTCGCGCACGCGTTCGAGCACCTGCAGCACGGTGTCCTGGACCGGATCGAAGCTGCTGTGCAGCTGCATGTCGAACAACGCGAATTCCAGCTGGCGCACGGTGAACATGCCGCTCTGGAAGTTGCGCGCGGCCAGCATGCGGTCGAACAGCGCGCGCGGCAGCGGCGCGCCGCTGTCCACGTGGGCGGTCATGCCCTGCACGCGATCCCACTCCCAGCAGAAGTTCTCCATGAACTGGCTCGGCAGTTCCACCGCGTCCCATTCCACGCCGTTGATACCCGCCACGCCAAGCTCGCCGATGCGGGTCAGCAGCTGGTGCAGGCCATGGCCCATCTCGTGGAACAGGGTAGTGACTTCGTCATGGCTGAAGGTGGCCGGCTTGCCCTCGGCGCCCTTGCCGAAGTTGCACACCAGGTACACCAGCGGGGTCTGCACGCCGGCCGCGGTATCGCGGCGGTTGCGGCAATCGTCCATCCACGCCCCACCCCGCTTGCCTTCGCGTGCGTACAGGTCGAGATAGAACTGGCCCACCAGCGCCCCCTGCGCATCCACCAGGCGGAAGAAGCGCACGTCGGGATGCCAGACCGGCGCGCTGTCCGGCTGCACCTGCAGGCCATACAGCCCCTGGATCACGCTGAACAACCCGTCCAGCACCTTCGGCTCGGTGAAGTACTGCTTCACCTCCTGCTCCGAATAGCTGTAGCGGGCCTGCTTGAGTTGTTCGCTGGCAAAGGCCAGGTCCCAGGCCTCCAGCGTGGCCAGCCCCAGCGTGTCGCGCGCGAACGCATCCAGCTCGGCACGGTCGCGCTGCGCGTGCGGCTTGGCGCGCGCGGCCAGGTCGCGCAGGAAGCCCAGCACCTGCGGCGCGTCTTCGGCCATCTTGGTGGCGATCGAGTACTCGGCGTAGTTGGCAAAGCCCAGCAGCGCAGCCAGCTCGGCACGCAGTGCCAGCACGCGATCGATGTTGGCGCTGTTGTCCCACGCGGGATCGCCGAACTCGGAGGCGCGCAACGCGTTGGCGCGGTACAGCGCTTCGCGCAGCGGGCGATGCGTGGCATAGGTCAGCACCGGCAGGTAGCACGGCATCTGCAGGGTGAGCTTCCAGCCGGGAAGACCGTCCTTCTCCGCCGCCGCCCGCGCCGCGGCGATCACATCGTCGGGAAGCCCGGCCAGTTCAGCCGGATCGTCGACATGCAGCGACCAGGCATCGGTCGCATCCAGCACGTTCTGCGAGAACGTTGCCGACAGCGCCGACAGCGCTTCCTTGATCGCACTGAAGCGCGCCTTGCCGGCGTCATCCAGCTCGGCGCCGCCCAGGCGGAAATCGCGCAGGGCGTTGTCCAGCACTTTGCGCTGGGCGTCATCGTAGTGCGCCGCCTCCGGGGCGGCCGCCAGCGCGCGGTACTGCTGGAACAGCGCCAGGTTCTGGCCCAGCGCGCTGCCGAAGCGGGTCACCTTGGGCAGGTTGGCGTTGTAGGCCTCGCGCAGCGCCGGCGTATTGACCACGCCCTGCAGGTGGCCTACCTGGCCCCAGGCCCGCCACAAACGCTCGGTGGCATCGTCCAGCGGCACCACGAAACTGGCCCAGGTGACCGGGCTGACGGTCTCGGCTGCCTTCACCGCAGCGTCGGCGTCGGCCAGCAGCGCGTCGATGGCCGGGGCGATGTGCTCGGGCTGGATCGCGTCGAAACGCGGCAGGCCGGAAAAATCGAGCAGGGGGTTGGTGGGGGTCACAGGCATCTCCAGACAACGGGGCCGCGGCAGCGGCATTCCCCCACGATATGGCATCGCCCCCGGGCCCGCGCAACCCCTCGCGGGCAGCCCGGGCGGCCGATGTTCACGCGCGGCAGACGGGTGCGGGCCGACGCTGCGGTTTCCCACGCCGGTGTCGCGGAGCGCCCATGGACGGAATCACCCACGCACTGCCGGCATTCGCGTTGATCGGCACCGCCAGCCACGCCGAACTGGACTGGATCGCCGCGCTGGGCCAGGCCGACGAACAGGCCCGCCATCGCGCGGCCCTGCAGCACGTGGTCGGCGCGCAGCGCGGGCTGCTGCAGGACGACCAGCTCTGGTACCCCTACGAAGTGATCGAGCGCGGCGCGGCGCGCTGCGAACCCGGGCACGAGCGCGAGTTCGTGATGTGCACGCTGCTGGTGCTGCTGGCCGTGCATGCGGGCCAGCGCGTGGGCGTGGACCTGGCCCTGCAGTTCGACGACCTGGCCGCCACCTACGAGACGCTGCCGCCGGTGCTCCGCGATACAGTGCTGGATGCCTACCAGTCCCTGACCGGCTGAAGCCCACGTAGAGCCGACCGTTGGTCGGCTGCACTAGACGTTGCGATGGACGTTGCGCTCGGCGGTGAGGTTCACGGAACCCGTTTGGCGGGCAGCCGACCAACGGTCGGCTCTACACCTCAATACAGCGCCTCAAGCGACGCGCAGGGCAACGCAGGCAAGCCCTGCCCGGCCACCGCCGCGGCGATCACCGCATCGGTCTGGTCCACGTCGATCCCCTGCCTGGGATACCAGTCCGGGTTGTAGTAACTGTGCGCATAGCGCTCGCCGCTGTCGCACAGGATGGTCACGATCGAGCCGCTGCGGCCGGCCTGGCGCATCAGCTCGGCGGCCTGCAGCACGCCGATGAAGTTGGTCCCGGTGGAGCCGCCGACGCGGCGCCCCAGCTGCCGGCTCACATGCCGCATCGCGGCCAGGCTCAGCGCATCGGGCACCTTGACCATCGCATCGACGCTGGTCGGGATGAAGCTCGACTCCACCCGCGGCCGGCCGATGCCTTCCACCCGCGAACCGCCGCTGCAGGTCAGCTCGCGCCACGGCTGGCCGGCCAGCGCGGCGCAGTAGCCGTCGTAGAACACCGAGATTTCCGGGTCCGCGCACAGGATCCGGGTGTCGTGCCGGCGGTAGCTGACGTAGCGACCAAGCGTGGCCGCGGTGCCGCCGGTGCCCGGGCTGCACACGATCCATTCCGGCACCGGGTGCGGCTCCTCGGCCATCTGCTTGAAGATGGATTCGGCGATGTTGTTGTTGGCACGCCAGTCGGTGGCCCGCTCGGCGTAGGTGAACTGGTCCATGAAGTGGCCGCCGGTCTCGCGGGCCAACGTTTCCGAATCGCAGTTCAGGTCGCAGGCGCGTTCGACCAGGTGGCAGCGGCCGCCATGGAACTCGATCGCGGCGATCTTTTCCGGCGAGGTCGTGGCCGGCATCACCGCGATGAACGGCAGCCCCAGCAGGCGCGCGAAATACGCCTCGGACACGGCGGTGGAGCCGCTGGACGCCTCGATCACCGGGCGCCCCTCGCGCAGCCAGCCATTGGCCAGCGCATACAGGAACAGCGAGCGCGCCAGGCGGTGCTTGAGGCTGCCGGTGGGGTGGCTGGATTCGTCCTTGAAGTACAGGTCGATGCCGGGATGCCCGGGCAGGTCCATCGGGATCAGATGGGTGTCGGCCGAACGGTTGAAATCGGCTTCGATCTTGCGGATGGCGGCAGCCACCCATTCACGCTGCGACATGGCCAGGACTGTGCAAGGAGACGCAGCATTCTACGTCGCCTTGCGACCACCCCGCTAAAATGGGGGCCGACGGCCGTGATTTCCGCGGCCCCCGCTGCCCCAGGATCCCCCCATGACCCTTGCTTCCCTGCAGTCCCAGCCCGGCGTCGCCGCCGAGGTGCCGGCCGAAACCACCGGTTTCGTGTTCAACCACACCATGCTGCGCGTCAAGGACAGCGCCGCGTCGCTGGACTTCTACACCCGCGTGCTCGGCTTCCGCCTGATCGACCAGCGCGACTTCGCCGAGGCCCAGTTCAGCCTGTACTTCCTGGCCCTGCTGCCGGCCGGCACGGTCATCCCGGAAGGCGACGATGCGCGCCGGGTGTGGATGGCCGGCATTCCCGGCGTGCTGGAACTCACCCACAACCATGGCACCGAGACCCAGGACGGCCCGGTCTACCACGACGGCAACAGCGACCCGCGCGGTTTCGGCCACATCTGCGTGTCCGTGCCGGACATCCAGGCCGCCTGCAAGCGCTTCGATGCCCTCGATGTGCCTTACCAGAAGCGCCTGGAAGACGGCCGCATGAAGCACCTGGCCTTCATCAAGGACCCGGACGGCTACTGGGTCGAGATCATCTCCAACACCCCGATCGCCTGAGCCCCGCGCGATGGGCCGGTACACGCCTGGGCGCGGGTACCGGCCGATGGGCGCCACGTCGCTGGACGGTGCGCGGCGACGTGGTCAGCAAGGTGCACGGGGCGGCAATGCCCCCCTCGCGTGCCGGTGGTATACCTGCGCGACCGCCCAACCTGTGGAGTGCGCATGGAAACCATGGAACTGCATCGCGGCCGCCTGATCGACCACCTGCAACTGGTGGTCAGGGACCTGCCGGCCAGCCGCCGCTTCTACCAGGCCGTGTTCGACACCCTCGGCATCCCCATCGCCGGCGAGGGCGACACCTACTTCTGGGCTGACGAACTGTTCATTTCCAGCGCCGACAGCGAGGCCGCCGCCGGCCAGCTCACCGGCCGCCACCACCTCGCCTTCCAGGCGCGTGACCGCGCCACCGTGGCCGCCTTCCACAGCGCCGCCCTGGCCAGCGGTGGCAAGGACAACGGCGCGCCGGGCGAACGCCCCTACCACCCCGGCTACTACGCCGCGTTCGCGCTCGACCCGGACGGCAACAACATCGAAGTGGTGTTCCATGGCCCGGCCACCTACAGCGCCGATTCGGTGAAAGTCACCTTCTAGCCTCGCGCTCGCGCCGCGTTCACGCCGGCATGCTGGAATGCCGGTGCAACGGGGCGGCCGGGGAATGCCCGGCCTGCGATCTGGAACGCCGCGTCCACCGACGCGGCCTGGCAGGGAGCTCGGCATGCATCGGTTTGGTCGTCGTCCTTTGATCCTGCTGCTGTGCCTGCTGGCGTTGCCATGGAGCAGCGCACTGGCGCAATCGCGCTGCACCGAACGGGCGCGCACGCTGCTGCGGCCAGCGGAAGTCAGCTGCACCCATCAGACCGCGTGGATCGATTCGGGTGTCGTGGGGCAGCGGCGGGTCACCTACCAACTGCCGGTCGGCACGCCACCGGCCCGGGGCTGGCCGGTGGTGCTGCTCTACCAGGGCTCGTTCTTCCCGCTGGACGACTTCCATTACGCCGACACCGACCCGTTTGGCGGTTTCCATGAAGGCAAGCTGGTCCAGCGCCTGCTCGCCCACGGCTATGCGGTGGTCGCGCCCGCCGCACCCGCCGATCTGTTCTGGCAGACCAACCTGCCCGGGTTGTCCAGCACCTATGAGCTGGGCACCGACTACGACTTCCTCGGCAACGTGTTCGATGCGATCGCCGCCGGCACGTTCGGCCCGCTCGATCCGCTGCGCCGGTATGCCACCGGCATTTCCAGCGGCGGCTACAACACCAGCCGCATGGCGGTGTCCTTCCCCGGCGAGTTCCGCGCGCTGGCGGTGCAATCCGGGTCGTATGCCACCTGCGGCGGGCCGATGTGCACCGTACCCGACGTGCTGCCGGCCGACCACCCGCCGACCCTGTTCCTGCACGGCTTCATTGATCCGGTGGTGCCGTGGTGGACGATGAACGCGTATTACGGCCGCCTGCAGGCGCAGGGGATCGAGACCGCGCTGTACACCGAATCACTGGGGGCACATGCGTGGTTTGCCAGCTCGCCCGCCCGCATCGTGGCCTGGTTCGACGCGCATCCCTGAACCGCGGAAGATGAACTCTTCATCTTCCGTACGGGCGATCTCACAGGATGAGACTGCCCTGCCCTAGCGTTTGCGCATGGAGACCATACGCAAACTGGCGATCCTGGCCGATGCCGCCAAATACGACGCGTCCTGTGCCTCCAGTGGCGCGGGGCGACGCGATTCGCGCGCGTCCGGTGGCATCGGCAGCACCGATGGCCCCGGCATCTGCCACAGCTACACGCCCGATGGCCGCTGCGTGTCGCTGCTGAAGATCCTGCTGACCAATTTCTGCATCTACGACTGCGCGTACTGCGTCAACCGCGTGTCCAGCAACGTGCAGCGCGCGCGATTCAGCGTGGACGAGGTGGTCGCGCTGACCATGGACTTCTACAAGCGCAACTACATCGAAGGGTTGTTCCTCTCCAGCGGCATCATCCGCAACGCGGACTACACCATGGAGCGCATGGTCGAGGTGGCACGCGTGCTGCGCGAAGAGCACCGCTTCGCCGGCTACATCCACCTCAAGACCATCCCCGAAGCGTCGCCGGAGCTGCTGGCCGCTGCAGGTCGCTACGCCGATCGTCTGTCGATCAACATCGAGTTGCCCACCGAGGCGGGCCTGGCCAGCTTCGCGCCGGAGAAATCGCTGCCCTCCATCCGCGGCGCGATGGGTGAACTGCGCTGGCGGATCGAAGAGGCGAAGGAGGCCCGGAAGGGCGATGCGGCCGCCGGTACCATCGCCACGCCCGCGCCCCGTGTGTCGCGTGCGCGGCCGCGCCCGCCGAAATTCGCGCCCGCCGGCCAGAGTACGCAGATGATCGTGGGCGCCGACGGCGCCAGCGACCAGCAGATCCTCACTGCGGCCGACAACCTGTACGGCAACTACCGCATGCGCCGGGTCTACTACTCGGCCTTCAGCCCGATTCCCGATGCCAGTCGGATCCTGCCGCTGCAGGCGCCCCCACTCGCACGCGAGCACCGGTTGTACCAGGCCGACTGGCTGCTGCGTTTCTACGGCTACGGCGTGGAAGAGATCACCGATACCACCCAGGGCGGCATGCTCGACCTGGACATCGATCCCAAGATGGCCTGGGCGATCCGTCATCCCGAGCGCTTCCCGGTCGACCTCAACCTGGCCCCCAAGGAACTGCTGCTGCGCGTGCCCGGGCTGGGCGTGCGCAACGTCAAGCGGGTGTTGATGGCACGCCGCCAGGTGCGCCTGCGCGTGGCCGACGTGGCGCGGTTGCGCGCGCCGATGAGCAAGCTGCTGCCGTTCGTGCAACTGGCCGACCACCACCCGCGCAAGCAGCTGGACGACCCCGCCACGCTGCGTGCGCGGCTGGCGCCGCCGCCGAAACAGGGCTCCCTGTTCGACAGCCCTGCCGCGCACTGAGATGGCACGCTGGACGGTACGCATCGACCCGGCGTGGTCGCTGGATGCCTGGCGCGATGCCGCGCGGCTGGCGCTGCGCCGGGGCGTGGCGCCGGAGCACCTGGACTGGCTGCAGGACCAGGAGCACTCCCTGCTGGACGCGCCGCCGCTGCCGGCGAGCGAGGACGCCGGCGACGGGACCGGCGACGCGCCCACTTACGTATCCAAGGCCTTCGTCGAGCTGGCCGCCACCTGCCTGTGCCATCGCGATCCGCAGCGGCTGCCGTTGCTGTACCGGCTGTTGTGGCGGATCGCCCGCGGCGAGCGCGGCCTGCTGTCCAACCCTACCGACCCGGACGTGCTGCGCGCGATGGCGCTGGCCCAGGCGGTCCGCCGCGACACGCACAAGATGAAGGCCTTCGTGCGCTTCCGCGAAGTGCCGGGCGAGCAGGATGCCTTCATCGCCTGGTTCGAGCCGGAGCACCACATCGTGGACCGCGTCGCGCCCTTCTTCGCCCGCCGCTTCACCGGCATGCGCTGGGCGATCCTGACCCCCTCGCGCAGCGTGCGCTGGGACGGTCAGGCACTGTCGTTCGGCGCGGGCGGCCGCCAGGCCGATGCCCCGCTCGAGGATGAGCGCGAAGCGCTGTGGCGCACCTACTACGCCAACATCTTCAACCCGGCCCGGCTCAACACGCGGATGATGCAGCAGGAGATGCCGGCCCGATACTGGAAGCACCTGCCCGAGGCCACGTTGCTGCCCGCCCTGGTGCGCGATGCCGGCGACCGCGTGCAGGACATGCACGACCGTGCCGCGCAGGCCCCGCAACGCCGTATCCCCGAGCGCAGCATCGCCCTGCGCGGGCCGGCCACCGCCACGGGCGACGACCTGGACGCGCTGCGCACGGCGGCCGCCGCCTGCCGCCGCTGCCCGTTGTGGGAGCCGGCCACCCAGACCGTCTTCGGCGAGGGGCCACGCGATGCCAAGGTGATGCTGGTGGGCGAGCAGCCCGGCGATGCCGAGGACCTCAGTGGCCATCCCTTCGTCGGCCCTGCCGGCCAGTTGCTGGACCAGGCCCTGGGCGAACTGGGCATTGATCGCAGCACCCTGTACCTGACCAACGCGGTCAAGCACTTCCGTTTCGAGCGGCGTGGCAAGCGGCGCATCCACAGCACGCCGCAGGTGACCCATATCAACGCCTGCCGCCCGTGGCTGCTGCGCGAGATCGAGCACGTGCGCCCGGCGGTGATCGTGTGCCTGGGGGCCAGCGCCGCCACGGCGGTGTTCGGGGCGGGGTTCAAGCTGATGGACAACCATGGCCGCTGGCATGCGCTGGAAGACGGCACGCGCGCTTTCGCGACGGTGCACCCGGCGTGGGTGCTGCGGCAACCGGCCGGCACCGCGCGCGACGCCGCGTACCGGTTGCTGCTGGATGACCTCGCCCGGCTGCCGCGCGCGGGCGACAGCGCCGACCCGGCCACCTGAGCCGCCGACGCCTGCCGCCGATCCCGCCTCCATTTGCTACCCTTCGCACCGTCGGTTGCACCCTGCAGCTACCGCGTGCCGTGGTTCGCTCCATCGAACAAGGCCGCGCAATTTCCTGCGAGGCGACGGCTCGAATGGATCACGACTTCCCCCGCCCCATCCCGCTGCGCATCGTGGCGACCGGCGAGTACATCCCGTCGCGCCGCATCGAGTCGAGCACGTTCGACCAGCGCTGGGGCAAGCCTGCCGGCTGGACCCGGCGCCATGCCGGCATCGATTACCGCCATTTCGCCGGTCCCGACGAATCCGCCTCGATGATGGCCGCACACGCCGCGCAGGACGCATTGCAGCGTGCCGGGCTGCGTGCCGACCAGGTCGACGTGGTGATCAGTGTCGGCGGGGTCATGGAACAGGCCATCCCCTGCACGGCCGCGCTGGTACAGCGGCGGCTGGGCCTGGCAGGCAGCGGCATCCCCGCCTTCGACGTCAATGCCACCTGCCTGGGCTTCCTGGTCGCCCTGGACCTGGTCGCGGCAACCCTGGTCACCCGGCGCTTCCGGCGCGCGCTGCTGGTGGCCGGCGAAGTTGCCTCGGCCGGGCTCAACTGGGACGACACCGATACGGCGGCGTTGTTCGGCGACGGTGGCGCGGCGGTGATCGTCGAGGCCAGCGAGGACGACACCGGGTCGTGCCTGCTCGCCTCGCACATGGAAACCTTCAGCGAAGGCACCGAGTTCTGCCAGGTCCGCGCCGGCGGGACGCGCGTGCGCCTGGCCGACGGCGCCGAAGCGTTCGCCGCTGCCTCGCACTTTGAGATGTCCGGGCGCTCCACCTACCGGCTGGCCGCGCAGAAACTGCCCGGCTTCATGCAGACGCTGTTCCAGCGCGCGGGCGTAACCGTCGACCAGGTGCCGTTGCTGGTGCCGCACCAGGCCAGTGCCAAGGCGCTGGACCACCTGCAACGCGCGCTGCGGCTGCCGCCGGGCTCGCTGGTGCGGATCCTGCAGACCCACGGCAACCAGATGGCGGCCTCCATTCCCCTGGCACTGCACCACGCGATCACCGCCGGCGACCTGCGTCGCGGCCAGCTGTTTGCGATGGTCGGCTCCGGGGCTGGCCTGTCCTTTGCCGGCGCAGTGCTGCGGTACTGAGCATGGCCCAGATCCTGGTCACCGGTGCCTCCGGCTTCATCGGCCACCATGTCGCCCTGCGGTTGGCCGCCGCGGGCCACCGGGTCATCGCCACCGGGCGTGACCGCACACGGCTGCAGACCGGCAACGACGCGATCGGCAGCGTCACGGCCGACCTGGCGAGCGACCCGCTCGATCCGTTGCTTGCCGGCTGCGAGGTCGTCGTGCACTGCGCCGCGCTCTCATCGCCGTGGGGCCGGGCCGCGGATTTCCAGCGCGCGAACGTGACCGCGACGGAGCGGTTGCTCCAGGCCGCGGGACGCCAGCAGGTGCGACGCTTCATCCACCTGGGCTCACCCAGCATCTACTTCCGGTTCGACGACCAGTACGGCCTGGGCGAGGCGTTCGAGCCGCCGGCACGCTGGATCACCGACTATGCCCGCAGCAAGTGGGAATCCGAGTGCCGGGTCCGCGCGGCCGCCGGCCCGCGCATGCAGACGCTGAGCCTGCGCCCGCGCGCGGTGTACGGCGAAGGCGATCGCGCGATCCTGCCGCGCGTGCTGGCCAGCGCCGCGCGCGGCTGGTTTCCGCTGGTCAACGGCGGGCGCGCCCTGATCGACGTCACCCACATCGACAACCTGGTGGCGCTGGTCGCGCACTGCGTGGACGCCGAGCTGCCCGGCGATGGGCGTGCCTACAACGTAAGCAACGGCGCGCCCGTGCAGGTGCGCACGCTGCTGGAAACGCTGTTCGCCGCACTCGGGATGGAGGTGCGGATGCTGCCGCTGCCGCGCGTGCCCGCCCTGGCACTGGCCACGGTGGCCGAGCAGCTGGCGCGGCTGCGGCCCGGCCAGCCCGAGCCGCGCCTGAGCCGTTACGGCGTCGGCGTGCTCGGCTATTCGCAGACGCTGGACATCGGCCGCGCGCGGCGCGAGCTGGCGTACCAGCCACAGACCGACCTGGGCGCCAGCCTGGCCCGCTACGCCGACTGGTGGAGGGCGCATGGTCACGCTTGAATGGCGGCTCTACGAAGCCGGGTACTGCACGCATCCCGAGCGGGCCACCCGCCAGGGCGCGCCCGCGCGTGCCTGCGAGTTTCCTGCGCTGGTGGCGCTGCTGAAGCACCCGACGCTCGGCTGGATCCTGTTCGACACCGGCTATTCCGAGCACTTCCTGCAGGCGACGGCGGCGTTTCCCGAGCGGTTGTACCGCATGGTGACCCCGGTCCACCTGTCGCCACGGGCATCGCTGGCCGCCCAGCTGCGCCGCGACGGCATCGCCCCCGGCGACATCGCCTGGATCGTGGTATCGCACCTGCATGGCGACCACATCGGCGGCCTGGCGGATTTCCCGCAGGCCCGCGTGGCCTGTTCGCGCGAGGCCTGGGACGACCTGCAGGCACGCACGCGGGTGGGCGCGCTGCGCATCGGCCTGCTGCCGGCGCTGCTGGCATCGTGGAAGGACACCCCGCCGCGGTGGTTCGAGGCGCAGGCCAGCGTGCCACTGCCGCCACCGTTGGACGCGTTCGAGCGCGGCATCGACCTGTTCGGCGACGCCAGCCTGCTGCTGGTGCCGCTGCCCGGGCATGCCGCCGGCCACTACGGCGCCGTGTTCGACGACGGCCACGGCCCGGTGTTCCTGGTGGCCGATGCCAGCTGGTCGTCGCAGGCGATCCGCGACAACACGCCGCCCCCGGCGCTGGTCACCGCGTGGCTGGGCAGCACCGCCATCTACCGCGACACGCTGGCGCGGCTGCATGCGCTGCACCACGCCGCGCCAGAGGTCCGCCTGGTGCCTTCGCACTGCCCGGAATGGCGCCCGGAGCCGCAGGCATGAGCGGCCGGGTACTGATCCTCGGCGGGCGCGCCCCGGTCGCGCTGGACCATGCGCGCCGCTTCCATCGCCTCGGCTGGCACGTGCAGGTGGCCGACAGCATTCCCTGCCGGCTGACGGGCTGGTCATCGGCGGTGGCCGCGACCCACGCGCTGCACCCGGCGCGTTTCGACGCCCGGGGTTTCGCCCGCGACCTCAACCGCATCGTCCGCGAGCAGCGCATCGACCTGGTGCTGCCCACCTGCGAAGAAGCGCTGCACCTTGCACGGCACCGCGCCGCCCTGCCGGCATCCCTGCACGTGGCCGTGGACGCCTTCGACACACTGGCCGCCCTGCACAGCAAGTGGGACTTCCTGCGCATCGCCCGGCAGCACGGCATGCCGGTGCCGGACAGCGCCCGCGTGCACACACTGGCACAGGCGCGTGAGTGGGCGCAGGGGCGCGCAGTGGTGCTGAAGCCGGAATTCTCGCGCTTCGGCGTGCACGTGCGCCTGTACCCGCAGGGCATTCCCGCCGATGCCGCCGTGCTTCCCGCGCTGGGAGCCTGGGTGGTGCAGGACTACCTCGCCGGCGATGAGCTGTGCAGCTACGCCATCGCCCACCAGGGCCGGCTGCTGGCCCATGCGATCTATCGCCCCACGCATCGGCTTCGCCGCAGTTCCAGCTACTACTTTCATCCCGTGCAGCGGCCTGCACTGCGGGATGCGGTCGCCGCGCTCGTCCGCGGCACGCACTACAGCGGCCAACTGTCCTTCGACTGGATCGAGACCGCCGACGGCAGCGCGCGGGCCCTGGAGTGCAATCCCCGCGCGACCAGTGGCCTGCACCTGTTCCCCAGCGACGTCGACCTGCCGGCCGCGCTGCTCGGCGAAGGCGGACTGCGTGAGCCGGTGTCGCCCCGGGCGCGGATGATCGCCGTGCTGATGGCCACCGCGGGCCTGCAGGATGCGTTGACGCGTGGGCAGCCTGGCGCGTGGCGCGCCGACTGGCGGCGCGCCGACGACGTCATCGCCGTCCCCGGCGACCGCCGGCCCCCGCTCGGCAGTCTTCTCGATCTGGCCTCCTACGGCCGGTTGGCGCTGCGCCAGGGCTGCACCCTGCGCGAAGCGGCCACGCGGGATATCGAGTGGGATGGCGAACCGCTGCAGGCCGTGCAGGAATGAACGCAGCGGCCGCCGCGGACGCACGCTTCGCGGCCAGCGCACGGGCCTTCGCAGCCCTCCACGCCGGGCCCGGCGCGGGCACGCGGGTACCCAACCTGCATGCGCGCATCGACACCCTGGCCACCGCGGCCGGCGACCTGCCCGTCAGCGTGCATGACGGCCGCGCCGGCGATGCCTGGGTCTGCTCTCCGCGCACCACCTACGCCGACTACGCCGCCGAGGAAGGCGCGCGCTACCTGCCGGCCTGGGCCGCACCGCTGTCGCTGCGCCTGATCGCCTCGCTCGGCGGTTCGCTGCAGTGGAGCGGGATCGACCACGCGGTGTCGATCAACAACTGGCTGCTGTCCACCAACCTGTATCCCGCCCTCGCCCTCGTCGACCCCGCCGCCCTGCTGCAGGAAGCCGTCGCCCGCTGGCCCGGGCACACCGTGTGGTTCCGCTCGCTCAACGCGCACGACAATGCCGATTGGCTGGCGGCGCTGCAGGCGGCCGGTTGCCACCTGGTCACCAGTCGCCAGGTGTATCTGTACGACGATGTCGACCTGCGGGCGTGCCGACACGGCAACCTCAAGGCGGACCTGGCGCTGCTGCGGAAGACCCCCTTGCGGCATTGCCGCGACCAGGACGTCACCGACGCCGACTACGCGCGCATCGCCGAGCTCTACGCACTGCTCTACATCGGCAAGCACTCGCGCTTCAATCCCGTGTACGACGCGCAGTTCCTGCGCCTGTGGCACCGCGCCGGCCTGCTCACCTTCGAAGGCTTCCGCAGCGACGACGGCCGCCTGGCCTGCGTGCTGGGCCTGTTCCGGCAGGGCCGCACCGCCACCGCCCCGATCGTCGGCTACGACACCGCGCAGCCGCAGAAGATGGCGCTGTATCGGCTGGCCACCGCGTGCGCCTATCGCGCCTGCCTGGACAACGGCTGGCGCCTGAATTTCAGCGCCGGCGCCGCCGGCTTCAAACGGCTGCGCGGCGGGGTGCCGGCCATCGAATACAGTGCCGTGTACGCGCGGCACCTGCCCCGGCGCACGCGCACCGCGGTCGCCGCGCTGTCCACCCTCACGTGCCGGCTTGGCACGCCCCTGCTGCGCAGATTCGGCCTATGACCGCCTGGCATCCCTTGTTGTTCACCCACTGGTACGCCGTGGCCCGTTCCGACGAGGTCCGCGCCCGGCCCGTGGCCGTCACCCTGCTGGACACGCACGTGGCGCTGGCACGCACCGAAGGCGGCACGCTGATCGCGCTGGAGGATCGCTGCCCGCACCGCCATGCGCCGCTGTCGGCCGGCTGCGTCAGCGGCAAGCGTCTGGCCTGTCCGTACCACGGCTGGTCGTTCGATGCCGATGGGCGGCTGTGCGAGGTACCCGGCCTGCCGTCGGACACCGCACCACCCACTGTCCGCGTGCGCCACTTCGCCACCTGCGAACTCGATGGGTTCATCTGGCTGCGCCCCGGCGATGCCGGCGCCGACCAGCCCCATGCGATGATCCGCGCGACCGACCCGCGCACCCGCCGTTTCCTGTGGCGCACGCGCTGGTCGGCGCACGTGGTCGATGCAATGGAGAACTTCCTGGATCCCCTGCATACGCATTTCATCCATGCCGGACTGGTCCGGCGCGATGGGCAACGCGTGCAGGCCACGGCGCGGTTCAGTCCCACCGACGCTGGCTTCACGGTGGACTATCGCGGCATGCCGTCGCAGTCGGGGCTGCTGTATCGGCTGTTCGAATCCGAGCGCACGGCCGAGCGTGCCCACTTCGCCGCCCCGGGCAGTGCCCGCCTCGAGTACGGCTACGCCAACGGCAGCCGCGTAGTGATCGACCTGCACTTCACCCCGCGCACGGCCGCGGAGACCGATGTGTTCATCACCCTGCACGTCGAGGGCCGCTGGGCGCCGGCGTGGGCGGTGCGCGTGTTCGCCTGGCCGTTCCTGAAACGGGTGAATGACCAGGACATGGCCATGCTCGGGCTGCAGGCGCGGAACAAACGCCGGTTCGGGCAGCGCAAGGGCGCCTCGACCTCGCTCGACATCGTGCGTGGCACGTTGGAGCACTTCTGGACACACGGGGAGCTGCCGACGGACGCGCCGGCCCACGACGTACGGATGATGCTCTAGACGCGCACGTGCCGGTCGCAGGACCGGCACGTTGCGCTATCCGATACCGACGGTGGCGTCAGTGCGCCGCCATGTAGATATCCTGCAGCACCGCCTTTTCCAGCTCCAATTCGCTGAGCAGGTTCTTGACGATATCGCCCAGGCTGAGGATGCCGACCAGCTTGGCGTCCTCGGTCACCATCAGGTGGCGGTGGCGCGAGTAGGTCATCAGCGCCATGGCCTGCTTCAACGTCGCATCCGGCGCAATGCCTTCCAGCCCTGCCGACGGCAAGGTGGCGATGACCCGACGGCCCGCCTGCGGGCCGTCATCGGCCAGGCTGCGCACGATGTCCTTCTCGGAAATGATCCGGACCGGTGCATCGTCCTTCATCACCACCAGGGCGGCGATCTTGTGCGCGCTCATCTTGTGCGCGGCAGCACCGATCGTGTCGTCCACATCAATGGTCACGATGGTTTCTTTCTTGGATTGCAGGAGTTCGCGGACGTTCATTCTTGTTTCCTGTTACAGGTTACTGAAGTCGAGAGATGCGCCTGGTTGCAGCGGGGCCGGCAGCACGGCATGCGCCCGGCCCTCGGTCACTCGATTCTACGACCGCCTCCTGGCCCGGGAGTTTGCAAATCTGGGACAGATCGTCGTTGAAAACCGCTGACGACCCCGAGAATGGCACCGCGGATAAAACCGTCGCTGAATGCCAGCGCCAGGCCCGGCTAAAGTTCAGCCAGGGTCAGTCGCGTGGCGCCTGCACGCCGGTGTCCGGCGCCGGCGCCGGCACCGCGCCGTCCACCGGCGCCAGGGCACGGCGCATCACGTCCAGGGTCAACACCTGCGGCAACACCTCGCCCTGCTGGTGCGGGCGGTAGAGCACGTACAGCGGGATGCCCGGCGCGTTGTGCGCTTTCAGCAGTTCTCCCACCAGCGGGTCGCTGTGGGTCCAGTCGGCCTTCATGTACACCGTCGCGGTGTCCTGCACCAGGGACTGGAAGCGCTCCGTGCCCAGTACGGTCTGCTCGTTGGCGATGCAGGTGATGCACCAGTCGGCGGTCACGGTGAGCAGCACCTGCCGACCCTCCTGGCGAGCCTGGGCAAGATCGCGGGCGAGGTACGGCGTGGCGCCTGTCAGCTTCGACGGCCGCGTGGCCGCGCCGTCGTCCGTCGGCACGCGCTGCACCATCACGACCGACAGCAGGCTGGCACCAATCACCACCGCCCCCAGCGCCTTGCGCCAGGCCTGGCTGCGCCAGCGGCCCTGTTCGAACAGCCACAGGCCCAGTGCCAGCACCACCGCGGCAACCAGGATGATCGCGACGGCGTCCATGCCTTTCTGGTTCCCCAGCAGCCAGACCAGCCACACGGCCGTGAGCAGCATCGGGAAGGCCAGCAGCACCTTGAGCGTTTCCATCCACGCACCCGGCCGCGGCAGCCAGCGCCCCAGCGCGGGGAAGAAGCCGATCAACAGGAACGGCAGCGCAAGGCCCAGGCCCAGCATCAGGAACACCAGCAACGCCGCGGCCCACGACGCACTGAACGCATACACCAGCGCCGGGCCCATGAAGGGCGCCACGCAGGGGCTGGCAACCACGCAGGCCAGTACGCCCGACCAGAAATCACCGGCATACCCGGTCTTTCCCAGCAACCGCTGTCCGGTGCTGCCGACCGCACCGCCCAGCGTGAACATCCCGGCCAGGCTCAGGCCCACCAGCACCATCAGCCACGCCAGCGCGGCCACGAACGCGGGCTGCTGCAGCTGGAAGCCCCAGCCCAGCACGCTGCCGGTGGAGCGCAGCGCCAGGATGATGGCGCCGATGGCGAGGAAGGACAGCAGCACACCTGCGGTGTAGGCAAGCGCGTGCCGGCGCAGCTGCGCCGGTTGGCTGCCGCTGCCCAGCACCGACAGCACCTTCAATGACAACACCGGCAACACACACGGCATCAGGTTGAGTACCAGCCCACCCAGCAACGCCATGGCCAGGACCGTGCCGAACGCGTCGGGGAGTGCAGGCGCCACCGCCAACGGGGTGGCCTGCGCCACGGTGGTGACCAGCAGCGCGGCAACGGCGAGCAGCAGGCGGAAAACGGGGTGTACCGAACGCATTGGGGTGTCCTGCCATATCGGGAGGCACTGCGCGGGTCGAGACGATCCAGCGCAGCGCGGGCCAACCACCGTAGTGGGAGCGCCCTGGCAGGTCATTGCAACAAGTACGAAAAGCACGCGGCCGCATTGCGCGGCCGTCGTGTGTCCAGGCATCGATGACGGCAGGCCAGGCTGGCCTGCGCGTCCTGAGGTTACTCCACCGTTACGCTCTTGGCCAGGTTGCGCGGCTTGTCCACGTCGGTGCCGCGTGCCAGCGCGGTGTGGTAGGCCAGCAGCTGCACCGGGATGGTGTGCACCACCGGGCTGAGCACGCCGGCA